>NZ_MBEJ01000014.1 GCF_001953975.1 Mycobacterium sp. NS-7484 | reverse complement strand
CCAGAAAGGCGTTGCTGGCATATTTCGCCAACTCTGCGCTCTCCGGGCTCATCCGCAGCCTCGCGCCGCCGACGGTCCCGTAGAGCTGCTCGACGGCCTCGGCCGCGTCGTCGTCGTCCGCGCCGATCAGGATCCGGTCCGGATGCCGGAAGTCGTAGACGGCGTGACTCTCGCGCAGGAACTCCGGATTGGACACCGCGCGGACTTTCCTGGGGCCCAGCCGCTCGGTGACCCGGCGGGTGGTGCCGACCGGCACCGTGGACTTCATCGCCAGCACCGCCCCCGGACGGAGCACGCCGGCCAGGTCCTCGACGACGGCCTCCACAGCGGTCAGATCGGCCGACCCGTCACTGCCGCTCGGCGTGGGCACGCAGACGAACACCACGTCCCGGTCTGCCAAGACACCACAGTCCCCGCTGAATCGCAGTGTGCCCGAATGGAGCCCGGACTCCAGAAGTTCCGCCATCCCGGGCTCGTCAAGCGGTGTGATCCCGTTGGCCAACCGACCCACCCGGTCGGTGTCGATGTCGACACATACCGTGTCGTGCTCCCGCTCGGCCAGACACACCGCGGTGGTCAGGCCGACATACCCGGCACCGACGACGCCGACCTTCATGTCGACTCCCCCAGCATCTGGTGCACCGCGTCGAGCACGCGCGGCACGGTGATCAACAACAAGCCCCGGTGCGGTTCAGCGCCGTGCGGATCCCCGCAGTCCCCCGCCCACAGCGCCACGTGCGGCCCGGCACCGCGCGGCCCCCACCGACTCGGCGGGGTGGGTCCGAACAGCAGCACGGAGGGGGTCCCGGTTGCGGTGGCGACATGGCCCACGCCGGTGTCACCGCAGATCAACAACCGGCTGTCGCTGATCAGCGCAACCAGCCCGAGAAGATCGAGAGTGCCTGCCAACATGGCGGATTCGGGTAGACCGGCCCGGTCGACGACACTGGCTGCCAGCTCCGTCTCCTTGGCATCGCCGGTTACCACCACCTCGTACCCGTCCCCGTGTAACGCGGTCGCCACGGCCGCGTAGCGCTCACCGGGCCATCGGCGGGCACCGAATGCCGCCCCGGGATGGATCACCACCACACCGGATCGATCGGGATAACCCGCGGGCCGGTCGATCGCCAGATCCTGCGGATCGCAGTTGATCCCGTGCCACTCCATCAGATGACACCAGCGGTCCACTTCGTGCAGATCGGCCCGCCAGGGCGGCCCGGCCAGTTCCGGATATCCGGCATGGCGATGGCTCAGCATCGACTTCGGTTGCAGCGCCATCAGATCGGCGATGCTCTCGGGGCCGCTGCCGTGCAGGTTGACCGCCATGGCCGGGGCCCGACGCGGATGCACGTGGCCCAGGCCCGGGGTGGGGTCGACGTCGGTGACCGCGCCGGACAACATCGCCAGGTCGCGAAACCGCTCCGGTGCGGCCAGCACGATCCGCTCGGACGGGTAGGTGCGTCGCAGACCACGAAGCGCCGGGAGTCCGGTCATCAGATCACCGAGGCCCAGTGCGCGTAGCACAAAGATCTCGTCGGCGTCCGAATCCGCCTGCGCGGCAGGATCGGGCGCGATCGTCACGGCCACGACGACTCCGTGGAGGCACATACCACCAGTTCCCGCACCTCACATCCGGCGGGCTGCGACAGGGCGAACACCACGGTCTCGGCGACATTGGCCGGTTCGTTGAGCAGGGCATCGGCCGGGGGCTTGTACTGTTCGTCGCGTCCGTCGAAGAACGGGGTGTACATACCGCCGGGGATCAAGGTGGTCACCCCGACCTCCCCGGCCAGTTCCGCAGCCAAGGCCCGGGTGAAGCCGACCACCGCAAACTTGGACGCGCAGTAGGCCGTTGCATCGCTGACGGCCTTGATACCGAGTGTCGAGGCAACCGTCACGATCCGTCCACCGCTGGCCTTCAGAAACGGCAGCGCCGAGCGGATCACCGAGACGGTGCCGAACAGGTTGACGTGCACCACCTGCTCCCAGTCCTTGGCCGGGACATCGGTGAGCTTGCCGCACGAATCGATACCCGCCGCGGTGAACACCCCGTCGACGACACCGCCGGCTCGCTCGGCCAACGCCCGCACCGCGGCATCGACCGCTTCGGTGTCCGCCAAGTCGGCGCGCTCGAAGTCCACGTCCCCGGCGGGTGCATTCCGATCGATGACCAGCGGCGTGCCGCCGTGGCGCACAACAGCTTCCACCGTGGCGGCACCGAGACCCGAGGCACCGCCGGTGATGATGATATTGCCCAGTTTCACGAAAGACCCTTTCGGTCACGACCGCATCGCGGCGATCAGCTTTGACGATGAGTAACCGGCAACCGTCGGCAGTAAAACCACTTCCCCGCCGTGACTGCGCACCACCGGTGCCTCCGGCAGGTCTGCCTCCGTGTAGTCGCCGCCCTTAACCCACACATCCGGACGCAGCGCTTCGAGTTGCTGTTCGGGCGAGGACTCGTCGAAGATCACCACGGCGTCCACACAGGCCAGTGCACAGAGCACCCGCGCGCGGTCGGCCTGCGCCATCACCGGACGGCTGGGACCTTTCAGGGCACGCACCGAGGCGTCGGAATTGAGCAACACCACCAGCGAGTCGCCCAATTGGCGGGCCTGGTGCAGCAGCCGCACGTGCCCGGTGTGCAGCAGGTCGAAGCAGCCGCCGGTGGCCACGAGCCTGCCGCCGCGCCGGCGCAACCGCTCCCGAACCTCGGTGACATCACCGAGAATCGCGGTGAATTCGGCGGATACGCCACCGACGGCACCGATCCGGCCGGGGCTGGAGACGCCGACGGCTCCCCCGGTGGCGACGAACCGGCTTGCCGCATCGACAGCCTCCCCGACCGCGTCGACGATCGACCGGCCCTCGGCCAGAGCCAGCGTGGCCGCCACTGCGAATCTGTCGCCGGCACCGCAGGTGTCCGAACGTGCCGAGCCCCCGACGTTCGAGATGGGCACGGCAACGTTGGTCACCTGACCGTCGTCGGTGGACACCGTCGCACCTCGGGCGCCGAGCGTCACGCTGACTCCGCGGGCATCCCACTGCCGGCGCAGGTGTTCGGCCGAGACAGACTGGGCTTCGGCTTGATTCGGGGTGACCAGCCAACACCCGGGAACCGGAGTCGCCCCGCGCGGGTGCGGATCCCACACCAGCGGGACCCGAGCGGCGATGCGTTCGAGCTCTCGGCGCAATCCGGGGTGGGCGCTCACGCCGTGGCCGTAATCGGCCACACAGACCCCACGGGCATCGCCGAGCACCGCAGCCACCGGGGCCGGTAGATCCTGTCCTCCGGCGATCCCATCCCCGTGGTCGAGGCGCAGCATCGACTGCCCTGACGCGCGAATCCTGGTCTTGCACACCGTGCTCCCGGCCATCGGCAGGGCCACCACGGTGACCCCGGCGGTGGCGAGCAGCTCGGTGAGCCGTCGACCGTCGTTGTCGTCGGCGACAGCGGTCACCAACACCACGCTGGATTCCACCCGCGCCGCCAGCGCTGCCGCCAGACCGGCGCCACCGGGCCGCTGCCAGACCCGGTCGGCATCCACGACCGGTACCGGCGCTTCGGGGCTCAGTCGCGTGGCGTTGCCTTCGATGTCCACGTCGAGCATGCTGTCGCCGACGATCACCAGCGGCCTAGTCATCGGCGCCTCCCCGGGTTGCCGGCATGCTGCCGTTCTGACGCAGCGCATCGTCGAGGGCGATGCACAACGAGTGGACCAACAGCAGATGGATCTCCTGGACGGTGGCGGTACTCGAGGCCTCCACGCATACGGCGTCATCACACATCGCCGCCAAGGGATTGGGTGCCGGACCGGTCAGCGCCCAGGAGGTCAACCCCGATTCGTGAGCGGCCTTGACCGCGGCCAGCACATTGGGGCTCGTCCCGCTCGTGGACAGCGCCACGAGCACGTCGCCGCTGCGGCCGTGCGCGCGCACGCCCCGGGCGAACATCTCGTCCACCCCGTAATCGTTGGCCACCGCGGTGAGCGCCGAGGTGTCGGCGTGTAACGAGATGGCCGACAACGGCATTCGTTCATCGCGGAAGCGGCCCACCAGTTCGGCGGTCAGGTGCTGCGCCTCGGCGGCGCTGCCGCCGTTGCCACAGGCCAACAAACGACCGTCACCGGTGAGCACCTCGGCAAGGTGGCGTCCCCAGCCGGTCAACCTCGCCGCCTCGACGTCGACACGTTCGACCGCTTGGGCCAACGCCGCGATGTGTTCTGTGATCATCGTTGTTACCTCCCACTCGTTGCGCCGAGGCGTTCCACCGCGGCCACCAGTGCGGCATCGCTGATCCCGTCCAGACAGGGATGGCCGGGAATCGGACAGGTACGGGCCCGGGTGCCGCGGCACGGGGCAGTTTGGTCGCCGAGCAACACCATCTGACGCGTGTACGGGCTCCACTGCGTCGCCGGCACGACCGGGGCGAACAGCGAGACCACCGGAACCCCCACGGCCGCAGCCAGATGCGCCGGTCCGGTGTTGGGCGCGACCACGACGGATGCGCCGGCGTAGACACCGGCCAGCGTGGCCAAGGTGGTCTCGCCGCCGAGATCCACCGCGACGCCGTCGGCGACCTGTGCGGTCAGCGCCCGTTCACCTTCACCCCCGGACACCACGACGCGGTGACCCGCGCGCGCCAGCGCCCGGACCATCTGTGCGCTGCGGGCCGGGCCCGGTTGGCGCGCGGGCACCGCCGCGCCCGGGTGAAACACCACATACGGTGCGGTACCGAGTTTTTCGGCCAGCTCGTCTGGCAGCGACGGGAGGGTCTTGACCCGCAACATCCCGTCGTCGCCGGCGGGGGGTTCGATACCGGCGGCGCGAACCAGCGACAGCGCGCGCTCGGGTTCGGGTATGCCTGGTTCGACGTGGTGGCGAAGATCGAGCAGGGTGCCCGGATAGTCCTCACTGATCGCGCCGACCCAACCGATCTCGGCCATTCGGCACAGCAACGCCAGCGGCAGCGGAGACTGATGGAAGGAGGTGAAGACGAACACCCGGTCCGGCGCCAGATCACGCAACTGCTTGATCAGCGCTGCCGCATGATCCGGGGTCAATTCGGGCGAATCGAAATCCACCCACGGCGCCTGCCATTCGATGACGTCGTCCACGCCGGGCAACAGTTCGGCGGCGGCCCGGCCCCGGGGCCCGGCCAGGAAGGTGACCGAGTCGTGCACGGCGGCGACGGCGCGCACGGCCGGACCGGTGATCAACACGTCACCGGCACTGTCGAGCCTGGCCACCAGTGCCCGCGTCATCCTCGGCTCCTCATCGGGCGTCCTTGAGCACAAGTGCCACCGCGGCCTGCAACGTCGGCGCCACCCGGGCGCGACGGTGGGCGTGGGTGATCTCCTGTGGCAGTGTTCGTTTGGTCGGGACCAGCACCGCATCGGCTTCGGCCGACAGCGCGGCCTGCACATCACCACCGGTGTCGCCGATCAGCACGCAACGTGACGGGTCGACGCCGAGTTCGGCGGCAGCCGCTCGAACCATGCCGGGTTCGGGCTTGCGACAGGCGCATCCGTCTGCGGCGTCATGCAGGCAGACCTGCCACGAGTCGAACGGCCCCAACAGCTCGTCCACCCGAGCGTTCACCGCGTCGAGTTGTCCCGTGCTGATCAACCCTTTGGCAACACCCGACTGGTTCGTCACCACGGCCAGCAGCAGGCCCCGTTGACGCAGCCGATCGAGCGCAACGGCCGCTCCGGTCACCGGTCGGACACCGGCGGGGTCACTGAGGTAGGGGCCGTCCTCGATGATGGTGTCGTCGCGGTCCAACAACACGGCCAACGGTGGGTCACGGTGTGCCGAACGGAATTTCCACTCACCGACCAGCCGATGAGCCACCGCCACGGGCGGGATCAGCACGCTCGTGACGAGCATCCGCACGGCTTCGGCGACCGTACGCCGCCCGGCCAGAAACCGGCGCACCGCGAACTCCGCGGTCATGGCCAACCAAGCGGCAAATGCCCATCTCGAGACGGTACGACGACGCAGCGCCGACGACGCGAGTGCCGCCAGTCCGGCCGCGGTGGTCAGCACGTGAGCCGGCATGCGCCCCCGGCCTTCACCGATCGCCGGTCGCCACCCGGGGCCGAACTTGCGCCGCAGCAGCGCATCGTCGCGGTTGCCCCGTTGTGCGCGCACACTGCTCGTGAACGTCGCCGGTGCGACCGGATGGCGGGTACGCCGCGTGCCCGACACGATGTGATGGCCGGCCATGGTGATCCGCAGCCCCAGGTCCGAATCCTCCCGGTACGCACGAGGAAACCGCTCGTCGAACCCGCCGACCTGAACCAGGGCGGAGCGCCGGTAGGCCATGTCGGCGGTGATCCACTGGGCGTCGGCCAGGCGCTGGGTGCGCCGCTCGTCGTCGGTGCTGCGCCGGCCGGAGCGCACCGGCACATCGATCACCGCCTGCGAACCGGCAGCACCGCACTCCTCGGCGGCACGCAGGTCCTCGGCCAGTGCGGCCAGCCAACCGGGATGGGGCAGCACATCGTCGTCGAGAAAACAGATCCATCGCGATCTCGCATGCCGCCAGCCGACATTGCGCGCCGCGGCCGGACCCCGTCCGCCGCTGTGCAACACCGTGACCGGAAGACGGGTCACGATCACAAGCGGCGGGTCGGCCCGAGGCCGGTCGTCCACCACGACGACGGCCTCCGGCGCGGGACCTCCGGAACCCTCCAGGGCGGTCAGCAACCGCTGCAACGACGGTCGGCCGATGCTCGGGATCACGATGGTGAAGCTCATCGCGGCCTCCGCACCACGTACGGTCCGATCGCCAGCAGGTCGATCGGCGCACTGCCGAAGCACTCCAGCGCATCCCGCGGACTGTCGACCATCGGGCGGCCCGCGGTGTTGAAGCTGGTGTTGACCACGACCGGCACCCCGGTGCGTTGCGCGAACCGGTCGATCGTGGCGTACATCAGTTCGTCGGCCGGGTCGATGGTCTGGATGCGTGCGGTGCCGTCGACATGGGTGACCGCCGGGATCCGGGTCTGCCACTCGGGCGAGACGTCATGCACGAACAGCATGTACGGACTGGGAATCGGCCCGCCGGAGAAGATTTCGGCGGCCCGGTCGGCCAGCACCATCGGCGCCACCGGGCGAAACTGCTCGCGGCCCTTCACGGCGTTGAGCCGGTCGAGGTTGTTCTTGTTGCGCGGGTCGGCGAGCAGGGACCGACGGCCCAGCGCCCGGGGTCCGAACTCCGAGCGGCCCTGGAACCAGCCGATCACCTGGTCGTCGGCCAACGCGTCCCCCACGACGGCGGCCAGGTCGTCGGGCCGTTCGTGCGGGACGGCCGCCTCGGTCAGCACGGCACCGATCTCGTCATCGGACCAACTGCGGCCCAACGCCGCCGAGGGCATCGGGGTGATCGGCTCGCCCGCCTCGGCGGCCAGCGCCAACGCCGCACCGAGTGCGGTGCCCGAGTCACCGGCGGCCGGCTGCACCCAGATGTCGCGGAAGAGGCCGCTGCGGTGCAGCCTGGAGTTCGCCACACAGTTAAGCGCCACTCCCCCGGCCAGACAGAGGTTTTCGTGTTCGGTGCGGGAGCGCAGCCAGTCCACCAGCTCGAGTAGCACGTCCTCGAGCACCTGCTGCACGCTGCACGCCAGATCCACCCGGTCATCCCACTCGCTGCCGAACGCCGACCAGTCCACCGCCTCGGTACGGAAACCGCCGTCACCGGTGGCATAGACCAATTCGCGGAACTGGTCGGCGAATCGCGGTTTCCCGTAGGACGCCATCGCCATCACCTTGTACTCGTCACTGGAGCGTTTGAAGCCCAGGTGTTGCGTCAGATCCTCGTACAGCAGGCCCAGCGAATGCGGGAGTGCTTGGGTGGCCAGCACATCGAGCTTGTGGTCGGTGTATTCGCCGGCCAGCATCGAGGTGCGTTCTCCACGGCCGTCGACCACGAGCACCGCACAGTCCGGATGCGGTGAGGCCAGCGCGCTGGAGGCGGCATGCGCGACGTGGTGGCGCACGAATTGCACGACCGAGGAATCCAGACCGGGCAGCGCCGATTGCAGGAACCGCGGCGCCCGCTCGGCATAGAGCGTGCGCAGGTATTCCCAGTCGCGGTCCAGTCCGGCGGTGTCGGAGTCGTCCTCGGCCATCAGCCGCGGGTCGTAGGAGTATCCGACGGCATCGATGTCCGACGGTGACAGACCGGCCTGCTGCAGACACCAGCGTGCCGATTGCACCGGCAACTCCCAGGTCGAGAACGCCACCGCTTCCTTGCCGTGCTTGCGCCGGGTGAACCGCTCCTCCTCGGCGGCGGCGAGGACCTGCCCGTCCACCACGAGCGCTGCAGCCGGATCGTGGAAAACTGCATTGACTCCGAGTATCCGCACGTATCCTCCTAAAGCCCTTGCCGGGCAAACCATTCGAGTGTTGTCGCGAGCCCGTCCTGACAGTCGATACGTGGCTGCCAGCCGAGTTTCCGGTGCGCTTCGGTGATGTCGGGGCAGCGCCGTCGTGGATCGCCGGCGGCCGCAGGCATGAACTGGATCGGTGAATCGCTGTGCGCCAGGGACTTGATGATCTCGGCGATCTCCAGTACCGACAACTCCCGCGGGTTGCCGATGTTGATGGGCCCGGTGCAGTCGCTTCTGGCCAGTGCGACCATCGCCTCGACGGTGTCGTCGACGTAACACAACGAGCGGGTCTGCCGGCCGTCGCCGTGCACTGTGAGCGGCTCGGCGGCCAGCGCCTGACGACAGAAGGTGGGCACGATCCGCCCGTCGTCACCACGCATCCGCGGGCCATAGGTGTTGAACAACCTGGCCACCGCGATGTCCGTCGACCGCTCACCGTGGTAGGCGAAGGTCAACGCCTCGGCGAACCGCTTGGACTCGTCGTACATGCTGCGCGGGCCGACCGGATTGACGTTGCCCCAATAGGTTTCGCGCTGTGGATGTTCCAGCGGATCTCCGTACACCTCGCTGGTGGAGGCCAGCACGAACCGGGCCCCACATCGATCGGCGATATCCAGGGCGTTGGCGGTACCCGACGCACCGGTGCGCATGGTCTGCACCGGCATTCTCTGGTAGTCCACCGGGGACGCCGGGGAGGCCAGGTGAAACACGGTGTCCACGTAGGGCATGTCGGGGAGCGGGCTGGTGATGTCGTGGCGGAGGAACCGGTATCCGGTCTCCTCGGCCAGCAGCTTGTCGGCGCCCGGTGCGCTGGTGGACAGATCGTCGACGGCGAGCACTTCGACGCCGTCGTCGAGCAGCCGCCGGCACAGGTGGCCGCCGACAAAGCCGGTACCGCCGGTGACCAGAACCCGTTTGAGTTCACGCATGCGCGTTTTCCTCTCGCCGTAACGGGTAGTTCGCCCGGTTATGACTGCTCCAGAAGCCACCGGCCTCCAGGCAAAGATGTCGTTCGTGATCGCCAGCCGGAATCGCGCCGACGAGTTGACCACGGTGGTCACCCGACTGCTCGAGACCACTGAGTGCCCGATCATCGTGGTGGACAACGACTCCGACGATCGCTCGGTGCCCGCGATGCGAGCCGTCGCGGCACGGTCGGCAGACCGGGTGACGCTGCTCGAACTCGGAACCAACCTCGGCGCGGTGGCCCGCAATGTCGGGGTGGCCGCCTGCCGCACCCCGTATGTCGCGTTCTGCGACGATGATTCGTGGTGGGAGCCCACCGCCCCGGCGCTCGGCGCGCAGATCTTCGATCGGTACCCCCAGACCGCGGTTCTGGCCGCACGCACCGAGGTGTGGCCGCAGCGACGCGACGATCCGATGGTGGCGGAGCTGGCCAACAGCCCGCTGGGACAACGGGCCGACCTGCCGGGTCCGTCCATCCTGGGCTTTCTGGCTTGCTCGGCCATGGTGCGCAAGTCCGCGTTCGAGGCCGCGGGTGGATTCAGCCCGATCCTGCATTTCCGCGGCGAGGAGACGCTGTTGGCGCTGGATCTCGCCGCGTCCGGATGGGACCTCTGCTATTGCCCGGAGCTGACCGCCATTCACCATCCGTCGGTGCACCGGCCGCCCAATGCGGCCCAGGATGCACGCAGCGTACGCAATGCGGTCCTGACCACCTGGCTGCGACGGCCACTGCCCCACTGTGCCCGCGCCTCGCTCCAGTTGCTGACGGCGGCCACTCGCGACACCGAGCATGCCCGCGCCGCCGTCGAGGCCGCCATGCGACTGCCCGCGGTGCTGACGCACCGGCGGCGTCTGCCATCCACGGTCGAGCAGGCATTGGCGGTTCTGGAGCACGGTCATCGCTGACTCCGTCAGCCCGACGACGAGACGGTGGCCGCAGGCGGCAGATACGCCGAAGGTTCCAGCCGGTCGTAGACCCGCAGGGTGTCCGCGGCGATCCGGTCCCAGGAATAGCGCGACCGGGCCCGATCGCGTCCGGCCGCGCCGAGCCCCTGCCGACGGAAGTCGTCGCGCAACAACGAGTTCAGCGCGTCGGCCAGTAGGTCCGGCCGTTTCGGCGGCACCAGACGCCCGGTGACGTCGTCGACCACGGTGTCCAACATCCCGCCCACCGCCGAGGCGACGACCGGAACCCCACAGGCCATCGCCTCCAGCGGCACGATGCCGAACGGCTCATACCACGGCGTGCACGCCACGATGTCCGCCGATCGCAACACCGCCGGCATCTCTGCGCGGTCGACCGAGCCACACAGCTTGACCCGGCCCGCGACGCCAACCTGCTCCGCGAGCTGACGCAACCGGCAGGCCTCGGGATCACGCGCCAGTTCGGCTCGTGGTGGACCGCCCACGATCACCAATTCCGTCTCGGGCACGGTGGCCAGGGCGCGGATCGCCAGGTCGAAGCCTTTGCGCGGAACAAATCTGCCGACGCTGACGATGCGGTGCTCGGCGCGGCGACGGAGGTGTGGCCCCTCGGGGTGGAACAAATCCAGATCGACCCCGCACGGCACCACCGACGTCCGCGACCGGGACCGCCCGAGCCTCATCAACTCGAAGACCTCGTCGGTGCATGTCGCCGCCACCCAGGTGGCCCCACGCGCCACCATCGCTTCCAACTTGAGACGCTCGGGCGGGCTCGTGTCATCGGCTCCCTGATGCCGGCGCTTGACGACACCGAGGGCGTGAAAGGTCTGTACCGCGGGCAGATTGAGGTGTCGGGCGGCGAGTTGGCTGGCCACGCCGGACATCCAGAAGTGCGCATGCACGACGTCGGGGCGATCCTCTGTCCAGCTGGCGTCCAGGAACCGGGCGAACTCGCCCATGTAGTGGAGCAGTTCGTCTTTCGGGATGTGTTCGGCCGGCCCGGCCGGCACGTGCACCACGGTGTAACCGTCGGGAGTCTTGACCCGCCCGGGTAAGTCAGGATCGTCTCGGCGCGTGTAAACGGTGACCCGATGACCCCGCCGGGCCAAGGCGGCAGACAGCGCGGCCACATGCACGTTCTGTCCACCGGCGTCCACGCCGCCAAGTGCCGCCAACGGGCTGGCGTGCTCGGAAACCATTGCGATCTTCATTCACTCCTCCTCGAACCTCACGCACACCAATCGGCGATCACTTGTTCCCAGTCGCGCACGAACCGCTCCAGACCGAAATGAGCGAGTGCGTACTCTCGGGCGGCTTTACCGGCGACGGTGGCGGCCGACAGATCGGTGACGAATCCCTGCAGCGCATACGCCAACGTCTTGACGTCTGCGCTCACCACGCCGGCGTCGGCCCGTACCGTCAGCGGCGCAGCGGTGGATCCGACCGCCACGATCGGCATACCCAGCAGCATCGCCTCGATGAGCGACAACCCCAGCGATGTCCAGCGTGCGGTGTGCAGGTAAACGCGTCGCCGCGCGACCTGACGCATCAGGCGGGCATGCGCCACGTCCCCCTTGCCGCGTACGGTGCCTCGCCAGCTGCGGTCGTTGAGTTCGAGGGTGTCGATGCCCCACACGTCGATGGGCACCTCGCGGCTGAGCTCGGACAGCAGGTCGGCACCCACCGTCCGCCACCGGCGCAGCGGCTCGTTGATCATGGTGGCCGCCGAGGCCACGTCGCCGGTGTAGAGATGGCCTGGGTCGGCCACCCCGTGTTGGATGACCTGTGTCGGCGCCGCCCCGTTGTCCCACATCAGGCGGTTGAAGTCGGTGACGTGTACCAGGAGGATGTCGCTGCGATCCGACAATGGGTGGCTGCTCTCGGCGGCGTACGGCCGCGGCGCGTTGTGCTCCACATAGATCGCGGGAACGTCGATGCCCGGCCGCCGTCCCAACCAGTTCTCGGTGAGTGCGATCTCCTCGGGTCGCTGCAGAACCACCAGATCCACATCGGCATCCCGCAATTCGCCCACCGGAACCTCTTGGGCCCCTGGCCAATTGCGTCCGCAAAGACCCCGGCCGTCAGCGTCCCCGGCGTCGTTGACGGGGATCAAATAGCGGTGCGGACCCGCGACAAAGGCCTCCATCCAGGAACCGTGCACGTGCCACGCGAGGACGGACCGTGGTGGGTCTGGGTTCATGCCGCGGAAGTACCCGAGCAGAAGTCACTTAAACACTCGAAGAGTTTGATCGAGATGGCTGCGTGGTACTCCCGCCAGATGCCCCGCGACGACGTACCCGATGAAGTCCCGGTGGCCGACGCGCTCGAACAGCGACGCGACTACGGCGAACCGGTTGTCGACCGTGAAGTCTCCGTGACAGATCGGGACAGTCCTCCACTGGAAGCCACTGATCAGGACTGGCAGGAGCAGCGGGAGGCGGTCCCGGACGACTCCGAACTCGACGAGTTCGACCGTGACCGGTGACCCAGAGGCAGAAGAAACAAGGGTAGACAGACCACGGAGCGCCAAGGCGCTCGTGTCGGTCGCCCTGCTGCTTGCCGGACTGGGCCTGCTGCTGACGTGCTGCCCGGCCAACCGCGACGGGATGCCCGGGCAGCTTGCCCAGGCGATGGCGGAAACCGCGGCCGCCGCGCGCAGCGGCGCGTATGCGCTCGACCTGAGGATGCGTGACCGGTCCAGCCCACAGCTGGTCAGTGTCCAGATATCGGCGGCACGCGAAGACATCGCCAAGGCGTATCAGGGCATCGCCGATCTGCGCGCCGAGGATCCCGTCGACCTCGAACGGCAGAAATACCTCACCGAAGCCATGACCACGATGATCGCCCAGCTGAACACCGCATCGGCTCGGGTCCGCGGGGTCGCCGCCGAACCCGAGCTGAGCGCCCTGCGCTCCCAGCTGTTGGCATCGGCGGACGCCCTGGAAGCGGGATACCGCTGATGAAGAAATTCTTTGCCGTGGCGTTGGGCATCCTGACCGCGATCGGCGGGTTCCTCGACATCGGCGACCTGGTGATGAACGCCGTGGTCGGTTCGCGGTTCGGTTTGGCGCTGGCCTGGGTGATCCTCGTCGGTGTCGTGGGAATCTGTCTGTTTGCCCAGATGGCCGGTCGGGTGGCGGCGGTCAGCGGCCGCGCCACCTTCGAGATCATTCGCGAACGGCTCGGTCCGCGCACCGCGGCGGCAAACCTGGCGGCGTCGTTCCTGATCAACCTGATGACACTGACCGCCGAAATCGGTGGTGTGGCGCTGGCACTGCAGTTGGCCACCGACGTCGGGCGGATGATGTGGATCCCGGTGGCAGCAGTGGCGGTGTGGCTGGTGATCTGGCGAGTCAAGTTCTCGGTCATGGAGAACACGGCAGGACTCATGGGGCTGTGCCTGATCGTCTTCGCCGTCGCGGTCTTCGCGCTGCAACCTCAGTGGGGCGAGCTGGCCCACCAGGCGGTCCAACCGGTGATCCCAGAATCCGAGTCCTCGGCGACCTACTGGTACTACGCGATCGCACTGTTCGGCGCCGCGATGACCCCGTACGAGGTGTTCTTCTTCTCTTCGGGCGCTGTCGAAGAACATTGGACCGTAAAGGATCTCGGAAAGTCACGGATCAACGTCCTGATCGGGTTCCCGCTCGGCGGCATCCTGTCGGTGGCGATCGCGGCCGGCGCCACGCTGGTGCTGCTGCCCGAGCGGATTGAGGTCACCTCGCTGTCACAGGTGGTGATGCCCGTCGTAGAGGCCGGCGGCAAGCTCGCGCTGGCCTTCGCCATCGTCGGCATCGTCGCGGCCACGTTCGGTGCAGCCCTTGAGACGACGCTGTCCAGTGGCTACACCTTGGCGCAGTTCTTCGGCTGGACGTGGGGGAAGTTCCGTCGTCCCGCCGAGGCTTCGCGCTTCCACGTGGTGATGTTCGTGAGCATCGTGGTGGGTGCCGCCGTCCTGTTCACCGGCGTGGACCCGGTGATGGTGACCGAGTACTCGGTGGTGTTCTCGGCCATCGCCCTGCCGCTGACGTACCTGCCGATCCTGATCGTGGCCAACGACCCGGAGTACATGGGCGACAAGACAAACGGAAGGCTGCTCAACGTGTTTGGATCGGTGTATCTGGTGATCATCCTGGCCGCCTCGCTGGCCGCCATACCGCTGATGATCGTAACGGGAGCCGGACAATGAGGCCCTTGGACGCACGGCTACACCTGCTGGGCCACCAGTTGCTCGACCATGACGGCGATCCCGCCGGCATCGTCGACGACCTCGAGCTCGACGGAGTGGAACTCGAGGTCGACATCAAACCAGGAAGCCCACCGCCGCGCGTGGTGTCCCTGTTGTCGGGCCAAGTGGTGATGACCCGAATCCTCGGTGGCGCGCCCCCGCGGTCGCTGTTACACGAAATACCATGGGAGCTGGTCGATTCCGTCGGAGTGACGGTGCAGTTGACCCCGGTCGAACTGCCGTCCGACGCCGACTGGGTGGAACGTTGGCTCCGCGATCACATCGTCTCGCGCATTCCCGGAGGACGTCATGCAGCTGAGTAACCTCCTGGGGCTGCGGGTGGTCGACGCCGGCCACCACCGGGTCGGGACGGTGATCGACGTACGGCTGTGGCTCGACGAGGCGCGTGGCGATCATCCGCCCTGCCCCGAGGTCGTCGGGCTGGTGGTGAGCCCGCGAACCCGATCGTCCTACCTGGGCTATGAACGCAGGGGCATCAACGCCCCGGCGCTCATCGCCGCCATCGCCGCGTGGCGGCATCGCGACACATTTCTTGCCGCGTGGGAGGACGTGGCCCGGATCGGATCAGAACGCGTCACGCTGCGCGCGGGGTATACGCGTCATTCTGCGGCGTTACGCACGCAGTGATCCGCTCGTCGCCATCCAGCCACTGCCGTACCAGTTCGGCGACGGCTTGCTCGCCAAGGGCGCGCCGGCACTGGGTTTCGATGATCTCGGAGATACGCCCGAACAGGCCGTCGAGCCTACGTTGGGTTGTCATGGCTCACCTCGCATCCAATGGATAGCTGATACCCGCCCGACCCTTCGGACAAACCGTTTACCTACCGCCACGACCGGGAATAACTGCGACGAAATGACTACTGTTCCATCCGGACTCCCGTCCAGCACCCAGCCTCGGCTCCCGCATGCGCAGGGACCCGTTTCTGCCGCGGTGATCGAACGACTCGGCGACCGCGCACCCCACAATCACCTCGAACCGGTGTGGGTTCCGCTGCGCGACTCCGATCCGCTCGGCCTCGATGTGCAGCTGGCCCTGTACATCTGCTACGAGCTGCACTACCGCGGCTTCGCCGACGTCGATTCCGACTGGGAATGGAACGCAGGTCTGCTGCACCTACGGTCGCAGTTCGAACGGATCTTTCTCGCCGCCGTCCGTCGCGAGGTCGGCCCGATCGATCCCGAAGACACTGCCGAACAGGAAATGGCCCGGCTGTCGGTGGAACCGGCGGGCGGGACGGGACCGTCGTACTACCTGCGTGACGAGGGCAGCTGGGACCAGATGCGCGAATACTTCGTGCATCGGTCGCTGTATCACCTGAAAGAGGGCGATCCGCATGCCTGGCTGATCCCCCGCCTGGGCGGCCAGGCGAAGGCCTCCTTCGTCGCGGTCGAGTTCGACGAATACGGGGCCGGCTCGGGTGCCCGTCTGCACCAACGACTGTTCGGCGACCTGTTGACGGCCGCCGGGCTGGACTGTAGCTATCTGGGCTATCTGAATGTGGTCCCCGCCGAGTCCCTCGCGGTGGTGAACCTGATGTCGATGTTCGGGCTGCACCGTCGGCTGCGCGGCGCGGCCGCAGGGCATTTCGCCGCTACCGAGATCACCTCCTCCCCCGGCTCACAGCGGCTGATGGCCGCACTGCAGCGGATGGCGGCGCCCCAAGAGTGCGTGCACTTCTACCGGGAACATGTCGAAGCCGACGCTGTCCATGAGCAGGTGGTTCGCCATGACGTGGTCGGCGATCTGGTTCGGCGGGAGCCCGAATTGGATGCCGACGTGGTGTTCGGCATCCGGGCTTTCAACGCTCTGGAGGGCAGGCTGGCCGACCACCTGATGAAATGCTGGTCGGCCGACCGCAGCTCGCTATGCCGAGCGCTTGCCTGACCCTTTTCCACCACGCAGCACCTTACGGTGGCTGGTATCGCACAACGGATATGTCTTGGACCGGCGACACGTGCAGATCGCCACCATGAACCGGTCCGTTTCGACGGTCGTCCCATCGGGCAGTTCGATCCGCACCGGCCCCTCGACGAGGATCGGGCCGCCTTGGACGACCCGCACCTCCCGCCGGTCGGTCATCGCTTGTCCGCCCGGATCACGACGAGTTCTTCCTCGGCCCTGCTGTGCGTCAACCGCCCCGTCTCGCGCAGCCATTGGGCCTGAGAATGCAGCACCGGGCCGAACGGGATCTGCCGGGTGGCGCAGACGTCGGCGTCCAGACCACCGTCGCGCAACAAGGTGAGCGACTCTTCGACATCGGAGAACTCGGACTGCACGAGGAACAGCGAGCCGCCGTCGGCCAACATGGCCGCCGCCGAGCGGCACAACGGATCCAGGACGAGCCTGCCGTCGAGACCACCGTTCCACGAGACCATCGGACCGGCCAACGGGATCGATGCGGGGGTGTCCGGGCCGACGGGGACGTAGGGTGGATTGCACACCACGACGTCGAACGGCTCGTGTTCGAATGCCTGAGTCCACGAGCCGAGCTTGGCCTCGACATCGACCTGTGCGGCAAGCGCATTGGCCTGAGTGCATCGCATCGCGCTGGGCGAGACGTCCAGCGCGGTCACCCGGGCGGCACCCAACTCGGCCGCAGCGATGGCCACGACGCCGCTGCCGGCGCACAGGTCCACCAGCCGGCGGCCCGCCACCGCGTCGCTACGTTCGAGCGCGTCGATGAGCAGCCACGAATCGTGCTGTGGTTGGTAAACATCCTCGGCGCCAACGGCAATGGTCTCAACGGCCATTCTTGCTCCCTTCCCGGAGTAACTCCTATTCGATACCCATACCGGGGAAGGGCAAACCGCCAGGTTTAGCGGCGAGGTATCCGGGAACCCAGCGGTTGCGTGGAGAAGCCGCGTGGAACCACCAATCCACTCCAGTAGCGGAAAGGTAAGCATGACCGAGAAGAACTCAGGACCTGAAGAAGCCATCAAGGGCACCGTCGAGGATGTCAAGGGTAAGGCCAAGGAAGCCGTGGGTACCGTCACCGGGCGAGAAGATCTCGTTCGAGAGGGTAAAGCTCAGCAGGACAAGGCCGATGCCCAGCAGGACGCCGCCAAGAAGGAGGCCGAAGCCGACTCGGCCCGGGCCGGAGCCAAGGCAGCGGAGAAGCGCGAGCAGGCCAGTCAGCGGCCGTAGGTCGCACGACTCATACCGGGTTGAAGAGATGGCCCAGCCCACCGGGGCTGGGCCATCTTCTTTGTGCGCCTCAACTGTTCGGCGTCTGCCTTATGACATCCGGATGCTCTGCGTACCACTGCTTTTCGATTCGCCGGACACGCTGGTGTGCGATGGCCAGCCACAGCCCGCCACCGAGGATGCCGATGGCCGCCAGCACTGCCAGCAACACCGCCACCCCACTGTTGCCGGTGGCGAAGGCAAACAGGCACGCGACGAACAGCACCACGCCGACACCGATCATTGCCAGCGCCGGCATGTTGCGGTTGTCCTTCATCGTCTCCCCGGCGTGCGGCCGGGTCGTCCTGGTGTGGTCAACAGGATCGTCAGGGCCTTTCATCATTCACTCCCTCTCATTGGTAACGCGGGTATTGCCCGGTCTTGAGCAGCCCGGCCAGATGTGCCGCATTGCGCGCGGCAGCGCCGGTGGCATCGGCGACGGCACTGGGTACCTCGTCGAGATCCTTGTAGTCGGTGCCGTGCATCGCCTCACCGTTCCAGTACGTGCAACCCTGAGCCGGGATGCTGTAGCCGACGTCGTTGAGGCCCTGAAACAGATCGGCGACCGTCTTGTGCGCGCCGTCCTCGTTGCCCACCACCGCCACCAGGGCCACCTTGCCCGCCAGCACCGGGCGTCCGGCGTCGTCGGTGTTGGACAGTTCGGCGTCGAGCCGTTCCAGAACCCGCTGCGCGATGCTCGACGGGTGGCCAAGCCACACGGGCGTCGCCAGCAACAGGATGTCCGCGTCGAGGACCTTCTTGCGGATTTCCGGCCATTGGTCATCCCCGCCCATGTCGGGCTCGACCCCGGGTTCGATCGTGTAGTCGGCGCACCGCAACGATTCGGTGCCGACGCCGAGCACGGTGAGGTGTTGGCAGACCTGATCAGCGATCAGCGAGCTGCTGGACTCGGCCGGAGAGCGTTTGAGGCTGCAAACGAGGGCGAGTGCCGACAAGGTTGGAGCGGTCATCGACCCGGTCCTCTCGCCATTGCACAACTCCCCGCATCGCTACGACTCAGCGGAGGGGGTTTTCCCTGCAAGAGGGCGTTCTAAACCTCGGCGACCCGCAAGTGGCTGGTCAGCAGCAGCCGGTCGAACACCACACGGTTGGGAAAGACCTCGGTGTAGTCGAGGTCGAGGAAGTCATTCGCCAACTGCTCGGCCAGCAGCCGCAACTTGGTGTTGGTTTCCTGTGAACGCCACTTCAGCAGCTCGAACGCCGCGTCGGCGTTGATCCGGTAGATCAACATCAACATGCCTTTGGCCTGCTCGATGGCGCTGCGGGCCTCGGCGATCTCGGCAACCACCTCGGTGACGGCCCGCTCGTGTGCCTGCGCCACCGATGGCGAGACGTCGACATAGAAGCCGTGGGTGCCGACGACCGCACCGGCGTCGTCGAACAACTGATCGCCGACCACGACGACATGATGGACATCGCCCGTGGTGTCGACGATGCGGTGCCGCGTACTGAAGGCACCGGAGGTACGCCGGATTTCCTCCAGCGTGGCGGCCACCTGACCGTAGTCCTCGGGGTGCTTGTGCGAGAGCACCAGGTCGGTCGTCGGATGCGCGGTGCCCGGCTCGTACCCGTGCATCCGCTCGACTTGCGGCGACCATTCCCAGCGCTCGTCGGCGAAATAGAACCGGAACCATCCGACGCGCTGCGGTTCGCCGCCGGCAAGTGCATGCTCAATCGGCGACTCGAAGTCCTCCGCGGCCGGTTCACTGGTCACGGGTCGAGAGTAGCGCGCTTAGCTGGAGGTAGGTGGGGCGAATTGTCAGCGCCGGTCTCTAGCATTTCCGGCTGTGAGACGGCTTCGGATCAAGCTCTACCTCGCAGCCGGGGTGGCGGCGGCGATGGCGTGCCACCTGGCCGGCGTGGAGACCGGGTGGAGCCTGGCCACCGGCGCGGCGGTTTCCCTGGGGATCGCCTGCGCCCCGGGTTTTGTGCGGGGGGCCTTCGCGGGGGCAGGTACCCCGACCGCGCGGGAACAGGCGGCCACCGAGATGACCGGATTGCAGTTCGAGGACCACGTGGCCCATGTGGCACGACGCTGCGGGTTGCCGGTCATCATGACGCCTCTCACGGGTGACTGGGGCGTGGATCTGATCGTCGGACATCGCCCGAACCGGGTTGCCGTGCAATGTAAACGATTGTCCCGTCCGGTGGGCACCGCCGCCGTCCAGGAGGTTGTCGCGGGCGCGCCGATGCAGGACTGCGCCCGGACGATGGTAGTCACCAACAACGAATTCACCCCGGCTGCACGCAAACTCGCCGAGCTGCACGGCTGCGAGTTGGTTGCCGGGGCAGATCTACCCCGGCTGAAATCGATCTTGCGGCGGGCTGCCTCCGCCGCCCCTAGCCTCCCAGACGACGGCTGAGCGCGTCCCGGATGGCGTCGAGGCAGGCGTC
The DNA here is from genome assembly GCF_001953975.1 of Mycobacterium sp. NS-7484. Classification (GTDB taxonomy): domain Bacteria; phylum Actinomycetota; class Actinomycetes; order Mycobacteriales; family Mycobacteriaceae; genus Mycobacterium. Next base: position 47,521 of record NZ_MBEJ01000014.1, on the reverse strand, counting down.
GATCTCGCCGGGCGTCACCGTCAGTGCGGGCCGGAACCGTACCGAATGGGTACCGCTCGGCAGCATGATCACGCGGCGGTCCCACAACCGGCGCACGAGCTCGTCACGCGCAGCCGTCGAGGGAAGGCTGAACGCACACATCAAACCTCGTCCGCGTGGGTCGAGTACCGCGCCCGCGAAATCGTCGGCCAACTGCCGCAACTGACCGAGCAGGTAACTGCCTGTCACCGCTGCGTTGCCGAACAGATCCTCGGACTCGATCACCTCCAGGATGCGCCGTGAACGGACCATGTCGACCAGGTTGCCGCCCCACGTGGAGTTGATCCGCGAGCTCACCGCGAAGACATTGTCGGCGACCTCGTCCGTGCGGCCGCCGGCCATCACCCCGCACACCTGTGTCTTCTTCCCGAAGGCGACCACATCCGGTGTGACACCCAATTGTTGGTAGGCCCAGGCCGTTCCGGTGATACCGCAGCCGGTCTGCACTTCGTCGAAGATCATCAGGGCGTCGAACTCGTCGCACAGCTGACGCATCGCGGCGAAGAATTCGGGCCGCAGATGGCGGTCACCGCCCTCACCCTGGATCGGTTCGGCGATGAAGCAGGCGATGTCGTGCGGGTAGGCCTCGAACGCCGCCCGCGCCGCGCGCAGCGAATCGGCTTCAAGCGCAGCGATGTCCACGCCGGGCCGAAGATACGGAGCCTCGATCCGTGGCCAGTCGAACTTCGGGAACCGGGCCACCTTGACCGGATCGGTGTTGGTCAGCGACAAGGTGTATCCGCTGCGCCCATGGAACGCTCCACGCAGGTGCAGCACCCTGGTTCCCAGGGCAGGGTCGATCCCGCGGGCCTCGTTGTGCCGGCTCTTCCAGTCGAATGCCACCTTGAGCGCGTTCTCGACCGCCAGCGCCCCGCCGTCGACGAAGAACAGGTGCGGCAGCCGCGGATCACCGAGCACGCGGCGGAAGGTGTCGACGAACCGGGCCAACGGCACGCTGTAGATGTCGGAGTTGCTGGGTTTGTTGACCGCGGCCGCGGCGAGTTCGGCGCGGAAACTTTCGTCATCGGCGAGCGCGGGGTGGTTCATCCCGAGCGCCGACGAAGCGAAGAACGTGAACATGTCCAGGAAATGTTCGCCACTGCGCGCATCCACCAAGTGCGAGCCGCGGGAGCGGTCCACGTCGAGGACGAAGTCGAAGCCGTCGGTCAGGATGCTGCGCGCCAGGACCGCATGCACCTGGTCGGGGCTCACCTGTACCGGGGACGTCAGCACTGCAGTCATGACGCCACTTTAGCGAAATTTTTACGGCCATTCCCACTTATGACCGCAACTGTTACGGAATATAGTCCCGACCACTGTAAAATGTCTGCAAGATGATCGTGCTGCGCGTGCGGACATCGGCCGCCGTCCGGATGCGTTGGAGCAAGTCCTCCAAGGCCCGGGCCGAGGCGACCCGGACCAGCAGGACGTAGCTCTCTTCGCCCGCCACCGAGTGGCACGATTCGATTTCGGGGATGTGCTGCAACCGGGCGGGGGCATCATCGGGTTGGGACGGATCGAGAGGGGTGATGGCGACGAACGCCGAGAGCATGTGGCCCAGCGCTTCGGGATTGAGCCGCGCTGCATATCCGGTCACCACGCCCCGCGACTCCAGTCGACGCACCCGGGCCTGCACCGCGGACACCGACAGCCCGGCCGCGGACGCCAGCTGCGCCAGGGTCGCCCGGCCGTCCGCGACCAGCGCGCGGACCAGGATCCGGTCGGTGTCGTCGAGCACGTGTCCGTCGGCTTCGCCCATGGCCCGCACTGTAACCCCTCACCCAGCCTGAACTGACCCCAGAAAGGCAGCCGATGACCACCACCGAACGGACCGAGCTCCCCACCGCCGAACAGTTGCGACGACGGGTACGGCACGCCCTGGATGCGGTTGGTGCCCGCGCCGAGTTGGGTGAACCGACCGCCGCGGGCAGTGGCCTGACCGCCAGCACCCCGATCAGTGGAGACGTACTTTTCACGCTTACCGAACACGGTGCGGACGACGTCGACGCCGCGATCACCGATGCGGCGCAGGCATTCTCGACCTGGCGCACCACACCGGCGCCGGTGCGCGGCGCGTTGGTGGCCCGCCTGGGCGAGTTGCTCGTCGAGCACAAGGCCGATCTGGCGACGCTGGTGACGATCGAGGCGGGCAAGATCACCTCCGAGGCTCTGGGCGAGGTGCAGGAGATGATCGACATCTGCGGGTTCGCCGTCGGCCTGTCGCGGCAGTTGTACGGCCGCACCATCGCTTCCGAGCGGCCCGGACACCGGCTGATGGAGACCTGGCACCCGCTGGGCGTGGTCGGGGTGATCACCGCGTTCAACTTCCCGGTCGCGGTGTGGTCGTGGAACACCGCGATCGCACTGGTCTGTGGTGACACCGTGGTGTGGAAACCCTCCGAGCTGACCCCGCTCACCGCGATCGCCTGCCAGGCACTGATCGAGCGGGCCGCCTCGGACGTGGGTGCGCCGGCGGGCGTGGCCCGACTCATCCTGGGTGAGCGCGAGCTGGGTGAGCAACTGGTCGACGATCCGCGGATCGCCCTGGTTAGCGCTACCGGTTCGGTGCGGATGGGCCAACAGGTGGGGCCACGGGTGGCGGCCCGGTTCGGCAAGGTGCTGCTGGAATTGGGTGGCAACAACGCCGCGATCGTGACGCCCTCGGCGGATCTGGACCTCGCGGTGCGCGCCATCGTGTTCTCGGCCGCGGGTACTGCCGGGCAGCGGTGCACGACGTTGCGCCGGTTGATCGTGCACTCCTCGATCGCTGATGAGGTGGTCTCGCGCATCGTCGCGGCGTATCGCAGCCTGCCGATCGGTGACCCCAGCGCCGAGGGCACCCTGGTCGGGCCGCTGATCCACACCCGCGCCTACCGGGACATGGTCGGTGCCCTGGAGCAGGCCGAGGCCGACGGCGGTGAGGTGTTCGGGGGTGAGCGCCATGACCTCGGCATGGAGGGCGCGTTCTACGTCGCCCCCGCGGTGGTGCGGATGCCCGCTCAGACGGCCGTCGTGCACACCGAGACCTTCGCCCCGATCCTCTACGTCATGACCTACGACACCTTCGATGACGCCGTCGCACTGAACAATGCGGTACCGCAGGGCCTTTCGTCGTCGATCTTCACCACCGACGTGCGGGAGGCCGAACGGTTCCTGGCCGCCGATGGATCCGACTGCGGCATCGCCAATGTCAACATCGGGACCTCCGGCGCCGAGATCGGCGGCGCATTCGGCGGTGAGAAGCACACCGGCGGTGGCCGCGAATCCGGTTCGGATGCCTGGAAGGCCTACATGCGTCGCGCCACCAACACGATCAACTACTCCTCGGAACTGCCGTTGGCCCAGGGCGTGCATTTCGGATAAGAACTGCTCATGGACATCGAACAGAAGGTGGTTGTCGTCACCGGCGCCGGATCGGGAATCGGCCGGGCCCTGGCCGCGTCGTTCGCCACCGCCGGCGCCCGGGTGATCGCCGCCGACCTCGACGGCGAGTCGGCCGAACAGACTGCCGCACAGATCCATTCGGCCGGCGGCAAGGCCCTCGGAGTGCGGGCCGACGCCGCCGCCTCCGCGGACATCGAAGCGCTGAGCGCCACCGCGCTCGGCCCGGTGGACATCTACGTCGCCAACGCCGGCATCATCGGGGCGCCCGGTCTGGCCACGGACCAGGAGTGGGACGTCATTCTCGACGTCAACCTGCGGGCCCATGTCCGGGCCGCCCAAGTGCTTGTCCCGCAATGGCTGTCGCGAGGTGGCGGCTACTTCGTGTCGGTCGCCTCGGCAGCCGGTCTGCTGTCTCAGATCGGGGCGGCGGGGTACGCGGTGACCAAGCACGCCGCGGTCGGCTTCGCCGAATGGCTGGCCATCACCTACGGCGACGACGGCGTCGGGGTCAGCTGCGTGTGCCCGCTCGGGGTGGACACGCCACTGCTGGATGCGGTGCGCGGCGCCACGGATCCCGACGTCGCGGCCGGCGCGGCGTCGATCGTGGGGTCCGGTGAGGTGATCAGTGCCCAGGACGTGGCGGCAGCCACGGTGGACGCGGTCAAGGCAGACCGGTTCCTGGTACTCCCCCATCCACAGGTCCTCGACATGTACCGCCACAAGGGCTCGGATTACGACCGCTGGATCGCCGGGATGCGCCGCTACCAGCGGTCACTGCGCGCCGGCCGATGAACGCCCCGCCGACGGCAACGACTGCGGCGGAACATACACACCCAGCGAGATGCGTCGCCACCAGACATGGTCGCGGCGCAGTTCGGCCCAAGTGCTGAACTCGTACCGGTACAGCACGGCGCGCACGTAGCGGGGCGGCTGGTCGGTGAATGGGTTGTACCGCAGGAGTTTCAGGGTGGCGCGGTCGTTCTCGAGCAGTCGGGTCAGCAATGTCCGCAGCCAGCCCTGGGCGTATGCCGGCGAGATGGCCGCGAACCACATCAGCCAGTCCAGCCTCAGGTGATACGGCGCGAACTGCCGAGGCCACCGTCGAACATCACCCGGTTTGCCCTTGAACTCGTATTCCTTCCACACCGTGTGCTCACCCAGCTCGGAATCCGTCGTGCCCTCCAACACCACCTCGTCGCGGGTGCGTCCGACCGTGCCGAACGCCCCGTAGGAATTCACCAGGTGATAGCGGTCGTAGGAGGCGTTCATCCGCTGCCTCTTGGAGAACAGATTGCGCGCCGGCCGGTAGCTCAAGACGACCACCGCGGCAGCGAACGCGATCACCACGACGACGAACCACACTGGGGTCGGCCCGGATTGGCGTGGCGAGACCGCTATTGCACTGAACGCCAGGACGATCGTGATCCAGTTCAGCCAGGCGAAGTTGCCCGATATGACCAACCACAGTTGGGTGACGATCACGATGGCCGCCGCCATGCTCGCCACGGGCTGCGGGGCAAACAGCGCGAACGGCACGACGAGTTGGGCAAAGTGGTTGCCGGCCACCTCGATCCGGTGCAACGGCTTGGGCAGGTGATGGAAGAACCAGCTCAACGGCCCGGGCATGGGCTGAGTCTCGTGGTGGTAGTACAGACAGGTCAGGTTGCGCCAGCATGGATCCCCGCGCAGCTTGATCAACCCCGCGCCGAACTCGACACGGAACAACAGCCAGCGGGCCAGCCACAACACCAGCAGCGGGGGTCCGACGTCGTCATTGCCCAGAAACGTCATCAGGAACCCGGCTTCCAGCAGAAGCGATTCCCAACCGAACGAGTACCACGTCTGCCCGACGTTGACGATCGACAGGTACAACGCCCATACCGACAGCCAGGTCAGCATGGCGGCCCACAACGGAACGACATCTCCGAACCCCGCCAGCAGGGCCGCCGAGAGTAGCGCTCCGACCCCACACACCGCGGCGAAGAATCGGTCCGAATAGTGGAAGTGGAACAGGCTCGGCGCCTGCCGGAACGAGGTGGCCGCCAGGAATCGGGGTATCGGCAGCAGCCCCCGGGTGCCGAGCAGGGCGCGGAACTGCCGGGCCGCCGCGATGAACGCGACCAGATAGATCGCGGCGGTCCCCCGCTGCAATACCTGGCGGGCCAGCCAGTATTCGTCTGCGATGAACCATTCCATACGCGGACCTGTCAACGATGCGGTCTGTCCACGATGACGGTACCCCGAATCGGGCGCCTTCACGCCTGCCGCTGCCGAATCAGCGGCGGCGCAGGCCCAATCGGAAACCGGAGGGCATCATGGTCAGCCGCTCCTGAACCTGCAGCCGGTAGCCCGGATCGGCGATCAGGTCGTAGCGCCGGATCAGCACCGCCAGCAGCAACACCGCCTCGTGCAGCGCGAACTGTCTTCCGATGCACGCTCTTTCACCGGTGCCGAACGGTTTGTACAGCCCGCCGGGACGCGACCGCATCTGCTCCGGACAGAAGCGGTCCGGGTCGAACGCCTCGGGGTCAGGCCCCCATCGGGGGTCGCGGTGCAGGGTCGAGGTGAGCGCCAATGCCCAGTCGCCCTTGCGCATCGGCAGGATTCCGGCCAGCACGGTGTCCTCACGGGCCGCGCGGTAATACGCCGGCACCGTCGGCTGTAGCCGCAGCGACTCGTCGAGGACCCGCCGCACGTACCGCAGTTTGGCGATCTTCTCGTACCCCGGCCGCGGTTCGTCACCCCAGACCGCGTCGACCTCGGCGCGGGCCAACGCGAACACCTCGGGATGCCGCGACAGGAAGTAGAGCGCGAATGACAGTGCGCCCGAGGTCGTTTCATGCCCGGCGATCAGGAAGTTGATCAGCTGGTAACGGATGTTCTCGGCGTCGAGATCCGACTCCAACATGATCTGCAGCAGATCGTGGTGGTCGCCCGACCGCTCAGACCGGCGCTCGGAGACGATGTCGTCGGCCAGTGCGTGCAGGTACTGTGCGTCGCGGCGGATCCGGCGCTCGTAGCGCCGGTAGGCGAGGCTCGGCAGGAAGGTTTGCCGCAGCACGCCGAGGCGGTCGGCTCCCAGCAGCGCGGACACCATGTGTGTGACGAACGGGTGCGTGGCGTCGGACTGAAAGCACCCGAACGAATAACCGGCCGCACAGCGCCCGATGGTCTCCAGGGTGACCCGGGTGGTGTCGGCCGAGACGTCGACGGTCGCCCCGTTCCCGGCCTGCTGGTCCCACCGGTCGGTCAGCTCACCGGCGACGTCGAACATCGTCGCGTGGTAGCGCCGCATCGCGGCCTGGCTGAACGCCGGCATCAGCAGCTGATGGGCCTTGAGCCAGTTCGGCTCGTCGTTGTAGGCGGTGAAAAGCCCGTCGCCTCCGACGATTCGCAGCGCCTCGATGTCCGGGCCGACATGCTTGCAGAACCGGGTTTCGTCGTTGAGGTCGGCAACTGCGTCGGCACCGGCGGCCACCACATAGCGGGCCCCGAGGAACGTGAATTCACAAATCGGTCCGAGCTCGGCCATGCCCATCGCGGCCTGCATCGACGAATCCGACTGCAGACTCAAGACATCCCCGAGCAACGGCACCCGGCGCGGTGGATGTGGCAGGGTCCCCACGACGGTCATGACTTCAGGATTCCGGCCTTGTTATACATGTGTCAAGTAAGCCTCGGGGCGCTGCGGGTTAGGCTGCACCCGTGGGTGCCGAGTCGAGACGCCGGCTGTCCCCCGCCGACAGACGCAACGAGCTGCTGGCGCTGGGGGCCGAGGTGTTCGGTCAGCGTCCGTACGACGAGGTCCGCATCGACGAGATCGCCGAGCGCGCCGGGGTCTCACGGGCCCTGATGTACCACTATTTCCCCGACAAGCGGGCTTTCTTCGCCGCCGTGGTGCGCGCCGAGGCGGAGCTCCTGTTCGAGGCCACCAGCACCCCGGCCGAGCCCGGGCTGAGCCTGTTCGGTCAACTACGCGCCGGCGTGCTGGCCTATCTGCGCTACGACGAGGAACATCCGCACGGCGCCTGGGCCGCCTACATGGGGATGGGCCGCACCGATCCGGTGCTGCGTGGTGTCGACGACGTCGACAACGACCGCCAAGCCGACCGCATCATGAGCCGGATCGCCGAGGCCGTATCCGAGCCGCTGGACGCCAAAGTCGAACGCGATGTGCGGGCCACCGTCTACGGCTGGCTGGCCCTGACCTTCGAGATGTGCCGGCAACGGCTCATCGACCCGTCGATCGACGCCGGTTTCGTCGCCGACAGCTGCGCACACGCCCTTCTGGACGCCCTCGGGCGGGTATCGGGGTTGCCCGCCGAACTGGCCTCTGCGGCCGCCCCTGAGCACCGCTGACACCACTTGTCGGTGGCGCGCGGCAGTATGGCTGAGTGCCCTCCGCGCCGGCCGATCCACTGGCCCGGTTCAGTGCGCTGACCCGGGAGTGGTTCACTGCTGCCTTCCCGGCGCCGACAGCTGCGCAGGGCCAGGCCTGGTCAGCCATTGCCGAGGGGCACAACACCCTGGTCATCGCACCCACCGGCTCCGGCAAGACCCTGGCGGCGTTCCTGTGGGCGATCGACGAGTTGGCCCAGTTGCCGCCTGATCCTCGGCCGGGCACGACGGTGCTGTACGTGTCACCGCTCAAAGCGCTGGCCGTCGACGTCGAGCGCAACCTGCGCACCCCGCTGACCGGCATCACCCGCGTCGCCGAGCGCCACGGAGTGCCCGGCCCGTCGATCAGCGTCGGCGTCCGCTCCGGGGACACCACCCCCAGCCAACGCCGCGCGATGTTGAGCAAGCCGCCCGACATCCTGATCACCACCCCGGAATCACTGTTCTTGATGCTGACGTCGGCAGCCCGCGAGACATTGGCGAACGTGCGGACCGTGATCGTCGACGAGGTCCACGCCGTCGCCGCCACCAAACGCGGCGCCCACCTGGCCCTGTCGCTGGAGCGGCTCGACCAGTTGCTCGACAAGCCGGCCCAGCGGATCGGCTTGTCCGCGACGGTGCGCCCACCCGAGGAGGTGGCCCGGTTCCTGTCCGGGCAGGCCCCCACCACGATCGTCGCGCCGCCGACCGCCAAGACCTTCGATCTGTCGGTCCAGGTCCCGGTACCGGACATGGCCGCGCCCGACAACCAATCGATTTGGCCCGACGTCGAGGAACGCATCGTCGATCTCATCGAGGCGCACCAATCCTCGATCGTGTTCGCGAACTCGCGCCGGCTGGCCGAACGGCTGACCTCACGGCTCAACGAGATCCACGCCGAGCGGTGTGGGATCGAGCTCGCGCTAGACCACAATCCACAGGTCGGAGGCGGTGCACCGGCCCAACTCATGGCCAGCGGCCAGGCCAACGGCGCACCGACGCTGCTGGCCCGGGCCCACCACGGTTCGGTCAGCAAGGAGCAGCGGGCCCAGGTCGAAGACGATCTCAAGAGCGGCCGGCTGCGCGCCGTGGTCGCGACCTCCAGCCTGGAACTCGGTATCGACATGGGCGCGGTCGATCTGGTGATCCAGGTCGAGTCACCGCCGTCGGTGGCCAGTGGACTGCAACGCATCGGGCGTGCCGGGCATCAAGTCGGCGAGATCTCCCAGGGCGTGTTGTTCCCCAAGCACCGGACCGACCTGATCGGCTGTGCGGTGACGGTGCAGCGCATGCGCGCCGGTGAGATCGAGACCATGCACGTCCCGGCCAATCCGCTCGACGTGCTGGCCCAGCACACCGTGGCGGTGGCGGCCCTGGAACCGGTCAACGCCGACGCCTGGTTCGACGCGGTGCGGCGCAGTGCGCCATTCGCCACGCTGCCGCGCAGCGCGTTCGAGGCGACGCTGGATCTGTTGTCGGGCAAGTATCCGTCCACCGAGTTCGCCGAGCTACGGCCGCGGCTGGTGTATGACCGCGACACCGGAACGCTGACCGGGCGCCCGGGCGCGCAACGCCTGGCCGTCACCTCCGGCGGGGCGATCCCCGACCGTGGCCTGTTCACCGTCTACCTGGCCACCGACTCCGAAAAGCCTTCGCGGGTGGGTGAACTCGACGAGGAGATGGTCTACGAAAGCCGGCCCGGCGACGTCATCTCACTGGGTGCCACCAGTTGGCGGATCACCGAGATCACCCATGACCGGGTGCTCGTGATCCCGGCCCCCGGGCAGCCGGCCCGGCTGCCGTTCTGGCGCGGTGACAGCGTCGGCCGGCCCGCCGAGCTGGGCGCCGCAGTCGGTGCATTCACCGGGGAGCTGGCCGCGCTCGACCGCAGCGAGTTCGATACACGTTGCCAGACAATGGGTTTCGCCGGGTTCGCCACCGACAACCTCTATCAGCTGCTGCACGATCAGCGTACGGCCACCGGCGTCGTCCCCAGCGACAGCACGTTCGTGGTGGAGCGCTTCCGGGACGAGCTCGGCGACTGGCGGGTGATTCTGCACTCTCCATACGGCCTGCGGGTGCACGGACCGTTGGCATTGGCCGTGGGCCGCCGGCTGCGGGAACGCTACGGCATCGACGAAAAGCCCACCGCCTCTGACGACGGCATCATCGTGCGGTTGCCCGACAGCGGCGAGAACCCTCCAGGCGCCGATCTGTTCGTGTTCGAGGCCGACGAGATCGAGCCGATTGTGACCGCGGAAGTGGGCGGTTCGGCACTGTTCGCGTCCCGGTTCCGCGAATGCGCGGCGCGGGCCCTGCTGCTGCCTCGCCGGCATCCCGGCAAGCGTTCTCCGTTGTGGCACCAACGACAGCGCGCTGCACAGCTACTCGACATCGCCCGCAAGTATCCGGACTTCCCGATCATTCTGGAGACAGTGCGCGAATGCCTGCAGGACGTGTATGACGTCCCGGCCCTGACCGAGTTGATGCGCCGGGTGGCCCAGCGCCGGCTGCGGGTGGTGGAGGTGGAAACCGCCACCCCGTCACCGTTCGCCGCTTCACTGCTGTTCGGCTACGTCGGCGCCTTCATGTACGAGGGCGACAGCCCGTTGGCCGAGCGACGAGCCGCGGCGCTTGCGCTGGATACCGTGTTGCTGTCCGAACTCTTGGGCCGCGTCGAGCTGCGCGAATTGCTGGACCCGGCGGTGGTCGCCTCGACGTCGGCGCAGCTGCAACACCTCACCGAGGAGCGGGCAGCCCGCGACGCCGAGGCAGTGACCGATCTGCTGCGGATGCTCGGCCCGCTCACCGAGGCCGAGATCACCGACCGTTCCACCTCCGACACCATCGGAGGGTGGCTCGAGGGGTTGCATGCCGCCAAGCGCGCACTTGCGGTGACCTATGCCGGGCAAACCTGGTGGGCCGCAGTCGAGGACATCGGCTTGCTGCGGGACGGGGTCGGTGCGCCGGTGCCCGTCGGGGTTCCTGCCGCGTTCACCGAATCCGTCGACGATCCACTCGGGGATCTGATCGGCCGCTACGCCCGCACGCACGGGCCATTCACCACCACCGAGGTGGCCGCCCGCTTCGGGTTGGGCCTGCGGGTGACCGCAGATGTGCTGGGCCGCATGGCCGTTGATGGCCGGCTGGTGCGCGGTGAATTCGTAGACGATCTCCCTGGCGATCAGTGGTGTGACGCCGAGGTCTTGCGCATCCTGCGTCGTCGTTCCCTGGCCGCCCTGCGCGCTCAGGTCGAACCGGTGAGCACCGCGGCATTCGGCCGGTTCCTGCCGTCGTGGCAGCATGTCGGTTCCTCCCACAGTTCCGGGATCGACGGGCTGGCTGCGGTGATCGAGCAGTTGGCCGGGGCGCTCGTCCCGGCATCGGCGGTGGAGTCTCTGGTGTTCGGCCAACGCGTCCGCGACTATCAGCCGGCCATGCTCGACGAACTGTTAGCCTCCGGCGAAGTCATGTGGTCGGGCACCGGCCAGATCGGCGCCAGCGACGGCTGGGTGGCGTTCCACCTGGCTGACTCCGCGCCGCTCACACTGGCCGCCCCCGCCGAGATCGAGTTCACCGATACCCACCGGGCAATCATGGAGACCTTGGGGCACGGCGGGGCGTATTTCTTCCGTCAACTGACCGATCAGGCCGCTGACTCTGATCTGAAAACCGCGTTGTGGGAACTGATCTGGGCCGGGTGGGTCACCGGGGACACCTTTGCCCCGGTGCGGGCGATGCTGTCCGGCCTGGCAGGTTCAAGACGATCCGGCACGCCCGCGCACCGACAGCGCCAGCGCCCGCCACGGCTCAGCCGCTACAGCGTCGCACGCCCACAGAGCCGCGCGGCCGATCCGCTGGTGTCCGGCCGGTGGTCGGCTTTGCCTGCTGCCGAACCGGATTCGACGGTGCGAGCGCATTTCCAGGCGGAGTTGCTGCTCAACCGGCACGGGGTGCTGACCAAGGGAGCGGCGGCCGCCGAGGGGGTGCCCGGCGGGTTCGCCACGTTGTACAAGGTGTTGAGTGCATTCGAGGACGCCGGCCGCTGCCAGCGCGGCTATTTCGTCGAATCGCTGGGCGGGGCTCAGTTCGCCGCCGCATCGACGGTTGACCGATTGCGTTCGTACCTCGACGGCGTCGACCCCCAGCGGCCGGAATACCACGCAGTGGTGCTCGCGGCGACCGACCCGGCCAACCCCTACGGAGCGGCGCTGGCCTGGCCCGAGCGCGCCGGCGACGACACCCACCGGCCCGGCCGAAAAGCCGGAGCCCTGGTCGCACTGGTCGACGGGCAGTTGGTGTGGTTCCTGGAACGCGGTGGCCGGACCCTGCTGAGCTTCACCTCCGATGCCGAGACCCAACGAGCGGCCGCGGCCGCGCTGGCCGATCTGGTGAGCACCCGACGGATCCCGTCACTGTTGGTGGAACGGATCAACGGTGTCGCGGTGCTCGATCCCGGGGTCGACGACGACCGCGCCGCCGTGCAGGATGCATTGACCGGTGCCGGATTCTCCCGTACCCCGCGTGGGCTGCGACTTCGGTAGGTTCGTGGTGCCATGCCTGAAGGTGACACCGTCTTCCACACCGCCACGGCGCTGCGCGACGCCCTGGAAGGAAAGGCGTTGACGCGCTGCGACATCCGTGTGCCGCGGTACGCCACTGTCGACCTGAGCGGACATGCCGTCGACGAAGTCCTCAGCCGGGGCAAACACCTGTTCATCCGCGTAGGCCCGGCCAGCATCCATTCCCATCTGAAGATGGAGGGCAGCTGGCGTATCGGGTGGTCCAAAGCCGCACCGCACCGGATCCGTGCTGTGCTGGAGACCGCAGACAGTCGAGCCACCGGGATAGATCTGGGTGTACTGGAAGTGCTGGACCGCGACAACGATATGGCGGCCGTGGAGCACCTGGGCCCAGACCTGCTCGGCCCGGACTGGGATCCACGCACCGCGGCCGCCAATCTCACTGCCGACCCGGACCGCGAGTTGGCCCAGGCGTTGCTCGATCAGCGGGTGATGGCCGGCGTCGGCAATGTGTACTGCAACGAACTGTGTTTCGTGTTCGGCCGGCTGCCGACCTCTCCCGTCAGCACGCTGACCGACCCGCTACGCGTCGTGCAGCGCGCGCGGGACATGCTGTGGCTCAACCGGTCCCGCTGGAATCGGACCACTACCGGTGACACCCGGACCGGGCGGCAACTGTGGGTGTACGGCCGCGCCGGCGAGCCATGCCGACGCTGCGGAACCCTGATCCAGACCGACTGGGGCGGTGAACGGGTGACGTACTGGTGCCCGAGCTGTCAGACGTGAGTCTGTGGGCCAGCGGCCAGCCATCACCGATGTGATGAGAATGAGTGCGCGTGTCGGCCGTTGCCGACGTATTGGATGCAGGGTGCGGGGCGGATGCGCTCGGCGAGGGCCTCGCCTTGCAGGTCGGTGATGATGTCGCGTCGCCGGTGCTGACGAGAAGGCGTCCACGACGCTGGCGTCGATCGTCGAAGCCCTCGTCGCGGTCGGTGGTTTCTGGCGATGCCGGTTGACCGGATGGCCTGCCGCGAGAAGCACCATCGCTCGAGCCTGGGACCAGAAGTGTCAACCACCACCAGCAGTGTCACCGATGTCCTGATGCAGAAATGTCACCGATGTGCTGAGAAATCCTGTGGTTGTCGGTCGGTGATGGCATAATCGAACATGTGTTCGACACTGATTCTGATGCGGCCCTCATCGACGCGATGAGCGCTGCCGCGCGGGCAGAATCCGCGGCGATCGCCGCGCGGTTGGCCGCCATCGGTGCGTTGGACACCCGCCGCGAACACGAACTGGCCGACACGGTGTATTGGCGCACCGACCCATTCGAATCGGTCGCCGCCGAAATCTCCGCGGCGTTGAACATCAGCCGCCACCGCGCCGGTGAACAGATCCGCCACGCCCGCGTCCTGCGTGACCGGCTCCCCCAGGTGGCGGCCCTGTTCGCCTCCGGGGCCATCGACATGCGCATGGTGTTGGTCATCATCAACCGCACCGACACCGTCGACCCCACCGCCTGGGCTGCTGTCGACGAAGCCCTGGCCGCCCGCGCCGGAAGTTGGATGCGGTTGTCGAAACGCAAACTGCGCGACCGCATCGACCAATGGGTGGCCCGACTGGATCCCAACGGTGAACGAGTACCCCCGCAGATCGATGAGGGCCGGCATTTCAGCGTCGAGGCCGGCACCATCCCCGGTATGGCGACGGTGTGGGGCAATCTACGGGTCGGGGATGCCGCCGCCCTCGATCAACGCCTCGACGCCCTCGCGGCCACCGTCTGCCCTGATGATCCCCGCACACTCGATCAGCGCCGCGCCGATGCCGCCGGGGCGTTGGCCCGACTGCAAGACCACCTGCCCTGCCTGTGCCGCACCCCAGACTGCCCGGCAGCAGGCACCCGGGCTGCTGCCGATGCCGCGGTGGTGCACCTGCTGGCTGAGCAAGCCACCCTCGATGCCAACAGTCCCACCCCCGGCTACCTACCCGGCTACGGGATCGTGCCCGCTCAAAGCGTGCGCGACCTGGCCGCCAACGCCACCCGCAAACCGGTGCGCCTACCCGACGACAACCCCACCCCCCAGACCACCGGCGACGCTGTGGATGTGGCCGCCGATACCGGCGAGGCAGCTGACTCTCGTGAGGCCGCGACCGGCAACACCGCGGAGACCGTTAGCGCCGGAGGCGCCGGGGGCGCTGCCACCATGGATTCTCCTGTTGCCGCCCCGGCCACCACCGCTGAGACCCCGGCTGGTGAGCCTGGGTATCGCCCGTCGGTGGCGTTGCGGGAGTTCATCTTCTGGCGGGATCTGACCTGCCGGTTCCCCGGCTGTGACAAACCCGCACAGTACTGCGATGTCGACCACACCGTGCCCTATCCGGCCGGGCCGACCCATCCGTCGAACACCAAAATGTATTGCCGCACACACCATCTCGTCAAAACGTTTTGCCCCGGCTGGGCCGATCGCCAATCACCTGATGGCACCGTCGAATTCAACACACCCACCGGGCACACCTACACCACCGAAGCCCACGGCGCCACCCTGTTTCCCATCCTGGGCCAACCCACCGGGGACCTCAACCTCCCCAAACCCGAACCCGAAACCCCCAACCCGCACCGTGGCATGCGAATGCCCAAACGCAGCCACACCCGCGAACAAGAACGCCAAGAACGCATCGCCGAAGAACGACACCTCCGCGCCGAAATCAACAACGACCTCGACGTCGAACGCCAATACCAAATCTGGCTCGCCGAAGAATACGGGCCACCACCTCCATTCTGAGAAGATCGACAGCATGAGCATGCCGTGGTGGGAGAGGTGCATCGGCCTGCCGATGTTGATGCTGCACGACAAGGTCTACAAGGCCACCGATGGCCGAATCGGGCACCGCATCCCGGGCGGTCCGGTGACGCTGATCTTGCACACCGTGGGCGCCAAGACCGGTCTGCACCGGGCCAGCTCGCTCGCCTATGCCCGTGACGGCGACAACTACCTGGTTGTGGCGTCGAAGGGTGGGGAGCCGAAGGCCCCGGGTTGGTACCACAACCTCAAGGCCAATCCTCAGGCGGAGATCAACGTCGGCCCCAAGCGGTTCACCGTCACAGCACAACCCGTGCTCCCAGAGGATGTCGACTACCCGAGGCTGTGGCGGATCGTCAATGACATGCCGGGTAACAAGAATCGCTACATCGGTTATCAGAAGCGTACGACGCGACCCATTCCGGTGATCGTGTTGACGCCCGAGCTCACTGTCCGGTGAGCTTCAAAGCCGAAGCGGGACATAGCTTGACGGCTTCGCGGGCATGGTCGATCCCGTCGTCGGGAACCTCGTCGACGAGCACCTCGACGATACCGTCGTCGTCCTGATCGAAGATCACGTCGGAGACCATCACGCAGTTCCCCGACGCGATGCATGCGTCACGATCTGCTTCTACCCTCATGGCACCACCACGTTACCGCCAACGATTTCAACCCGTAGATGAAGTGAAAAGACCGATAGGCGACATCGTCGAAGGGTTCGGCCAACGCCAGGTCCGGGAAGCGCCGCAGCAGGGCCGGCAGGGCGATCCGCATTTCCATGCGGGCCAGCGGCGCGCCGAGGCAATGGTGTACGCCGTGTCCGAAGGCCAGATGCCCGGGTGCGCCGCGGCGGATGTCGAGAATGTCGGGATCCTGAATGAAGTCGGGGTCGCGGTTGCCGGCCGGCAGTGAGGCAAACACCAACTCGCCCGCGGGGATCCGCACCCCGGCGATCTCGACGTCGGTGGTGGTGAAGCGGGGGATCGCGTTCTGCACGATGGACAGCCACCGCAGCAGTTCCTCGACGGCGGGGCCGACGGCGTCCGGATCATCACGCACCGCGGTGAGTTGCTCTGGGTGGCGTAGCAGTGCCAGCACACCCAGGCCCAGCATGTTCGACGTGGTTTCGTGACCGGCGAGCAGTAGTAGCCCGGCGATGCCGACGAGTTCGTCGTCGGACAATTCGTCACCATGGTCGCGCACCAGCATGCCGAGGATGTCCTCACCTGGATCGCGACGGGCCCCACCCACCAGCTGCCGCATGTAGTCGCGAGCCTGACGTTGCAGCCCAAAGCGTTCCGCGATCGGCAGGGATAGATCGAGTTGACGTGCCGAGCGGTGCTGGAAGTCCTCGCGGTCGGTGTAGGGCACCCCGAGCAGTTCGCAGATCACGAGCGAGGGGATGGGCAATGCGAAGTCGGCCACCAGATCGGACGGCGGTCCCGCGGCGGCCATGGCATCCAGGTGTGCATCGACGATCTCCACGATGTGGGGTTCCAGCCGCTTCATCCTGCGGATCGTGAACTCCGCGGTGAGCATGCGGCGCAATCGCTGGTGCTCGGGCGGGTCGAGTCCGAGCAGGTTGCCGGCCC
Source organism: Mycobacterium sp. NS-7484 (assembly GCF_001953975.1). Lineage (GTDB taxonomy): Bacteria > Actinomycetota > Actinomycetes > Mycobacteriales > Mycobacteriaceae > Mycobacterium. Next base: position 30,805 of record NZ_MBEJ01000014.1, on the reverse strand, counting down.
GCGCGCTGGCCAGTTCTTCCTCGGACATCACCGGCGCGCCGGGAAGCGCGAAACCGGGTGGTCTGCCGTTGGAGAACCGTTCGTGGTCCGACAGCACCGCCTTGACGTCTTCGTGGCGGGTGACCAGGTAGACGCGGTTGCCGAACGAGCTGACGACGGCGCGAACACCATCCGTCTCGCGGATCTCGCCGAGGTCAGGGGTGGGGTCGAAGCCATTGCGCCGCATGTGTACTGGCGGCAGTGTCGTCGGCCCACTCATGCCACGACGTTACCGGTCGGCGTGCAGCCCCGGCCACCAGATGCGTGGGCCGATCAATGTGAACAGCGCGGGGATGATCACCGTGCGGACCACGAACGTGTCCAGGAGGATGCCGAGTCCGACGATGATGCCCAGTTGGGTCAACACAATCAGCGGCAGTACTCCCAGCACACAGAACACCGCTGCCAGCACCACGCCGGCGCTGGTGATCACCGCGCCGGTGGCCGACACTGCCCGCACGATGCCTTGCCGGGTGCCGAACTCGGGCGTCTCCTCGCGGGCCCGGGTGACCAGGAAGATCGTGTAGTCCACGCCGAGGGCCACCAGGAACAGGAAGGCGAACAGCGGGGTGCTGTTGTCCAGGGCCGGGAAGCCGAACACGTGCACGCTGGCCCAGCCGCCCAGACCGATCGCGGCCAGGGCGCTCAATACCGTCACCCCGACCAACAGCAGCGGTGCGAAAGCCGAGCGCAGCAGCAGGTAGAGCACGGCCAGCACCACCGCCAGGATCGCCGGGATCACCACCAGCCGGTCACGTTGGGCCGCCGAGGCGGTGTCTCTGGCCTGAGCGTCGGCGCCGCCCACCACGGCGGACGGATCGGCAGCATGCACCGAATCACGCAGCGCGTCAATGGTTTCGAAGGCCTCATCAGAGGCCGGCTCGGCTTTGAGCACCACCGACCACTGGCTCAGTCCGGTCGGGGACTGGCCCGCCGGGGTGGCCGAGACGACGCCGGGAGTGTCGGTGATCGCCCGCTGCACCGCACCGCCACGAGCGGTGGAGGCGATGACGCGGGTGGGGTCGGTCAGGCCGCTCGGGAAGTGGGCGGCCAGGGTTTGATAGCCGCTCACCGATTCGGCCTGAACCCGGAACTGCTCGGTCTGGGTCAATCCGATCGGGGTGGACAGCAGGCCGGTACACAGCAGGGTCAGGCCGGCGAGCGCCACGATCGAAACGCGAGCAGGCTTGCGCGCCACGGCGTCGGCGATTCGGTGCCAGATTCCGCTTTCGGTCAGGGGCTGGGCGCCGACCTTTGGGATGAACGGCCAGAACAGTCGTTTGCCGCACAGGGCCAGCAGCGGTGGCAGTACCACGAGGACGAAGATGGCCGCGACCACAAGACCGGACGCGGCCTGCAATCCGAGGCTGCGGTTGCTGGGTGCGGAGGCGAACAGCAGGGTCAACAGGGCCAGCACCACGGTGGCGTTGCTGGCCACGATCGCCGGGGCAGCCGCGCGCACCGCCATCACCAGGGCTTCGCGGTGGCTTTCGGTCCGGCCGAGCTCTTCCCGATAACGCGAGATCAGCAGCAGCGCATAGTTGGTGCCCGCGCCGAAGACCAGCACGCTGGTGATGCCTGACGTCGAACCGTCCGGGCTGAGCCCGAAACCCGATGCCACGGCAGTGCCCACGACCGCGCCGACCCGGTCGGCGAAGGCAATCACCAACAGCGGGACCAGCCACAGCACTGGTGAGCGATAGGTGATGATGAGCAGCAGTGCCACCACGGTCGCGGTCACGGCCAGGAGCGTGATGTTCGCTCCGGCAAAGGAATTCGCGATGTCGGCACCGAATGCCGGCCCGCCGGTGATCTCGGCCGTCAGCCCGGGAGGCAATCCGTCGGCGGTGCGGGTGCGCAAATCTTTCACGGCGTCGTTGAGCCCGAAGCCGGACAGGTCGCCTTTCATCGGCACGGTGGCGATCGCGGCCTTGCCGTCGTCGGAGACCACCACCGGCGGGCCCGGCGCGTCGGTCAGCCGGTTGCGTGCATTGGCGACGGCGTCGACGTCGGCCATGGTGAGGGGACCGTCGTCGCTGCGGGTCACCACCAGGATCGCCGGAACCTGGTCGCCGCCGGGGAATTCGGCACGCAGCGCGTCGGCCCGCGCCGATTCGGCGTCCGCCGGCACGGCGACCGGTGACTGTGAGGCGGCGTCGCCGCCACTCAGCAGGCCCAGGAGGCCGCCGGAGACGATCACGACCAGGACAGCCAGCCAGGCCAAGCGTTTAATCACGATTCAGTGTCGCCTCTTCCAAGTCGAGCCCATGCAGCACAGTACGCAGCACTTCGTCATCGATGTGTCCGGCATCGCGTTCGGCGATGAATGTGTCGCGTTCGGCGGCAAGCATTTCCAGGCGCAATCGGCGGAACGCTGACGTCGGGCTCTCACCGATGTCGGCGTCGTCGCGGCCCAGCTGCTCCCAAGCGGTATTGCGGCGCCGGGTGTTCCACGCCCGCAACACGTCGGCGGCCCGTTGCGGCACGTCGGCGCCGGCCGATTCTTCGGCCAGCAATTCATCGAGCCGCTCGGCGGCGGCCCGGGCCGCCTTGTCCTGGGCCGCGGCGGTGGCGATGGCATCGCTGTGGGCCTCGTTGCCCTGGGCGTCGAGCACGCGGATGAACCAGGGCAGCGTCAAACCGTGCAGCAGCAATGTTCCGACCACGACGACGAAGGTGAGGAACACCAGTTGCGGGCGGCCGGGGAATGGATCGCCGGCGAGCGTGGTGGCGGGCACGGCGAACGCGGCGGCCAGCGATACCACGCCTCTCATGCCCGCCCATGCCACCACGAACACCTGGGCGCCGGGTGGGGACGTCTCCTGGTTGCGGAGTCTCTTGGACAGCAGCCGGGGCAGGTAGGTCGAGGCGTAGACCCACACCATGCGCACCCCGATCACCGTGGTGAGCACGGCCGCCGAGGAGATGGCCAGCGTGGCGGCCGAGATACCGGCCAGTTCGCTGATCACCTTCGGCAGCTGCAGGCCGATCAACAGAAAGGCAAACGATTCCAGGATCAGCTGCAGGGCTTTCCACACCGCTTTGTCCTGCAGGCGGGTGGCGTAGCTGGCCTGAGTTTCGCGCTGCCCCAGCAGTAGCGCCGCCACCACGACGGCGATCACGCCGGAGCCGTGGATCTCCTCGGCGATCAGGTAGATGAAGAACGGCGCCACCAGGCCGAGTGCGCTTTCGACCAGCGGATCGTCGAGCCGGGTGCGGATGAAGTGCACCACCATGCCGAGCACCCAGCCGACCACCACGCCGCCGACCGCCGCCAGGGCGAACGTGCTCAAGCCGCTGCCCCAACTCGCCGCCGTGCCGATCGCAGCGCCGAGGGCCACCTTGTAGGCCGTCAGTGCGGTGGCGTCGTTGAGCAGGCTCTCCCCGCCCAGCAGCGTCATGGTGCGTCGGGGCAGGCCGAGCCGGCGTCCGACCGCCGTGGCCGACACCGCATCGGGTGGGGCCACGATCGCGCCGAGGGTCAGCGCCGCGGCGATGGTGAGTTCCGGCACCGTGTGGAAGGCGACGAGGCCGACGACGAACGTGGTGGCCAGCGGCAGCCCGATCGCCAGGAATCCGATGGGTCGAATATTGCGGCGCAGCGCCACGTAGCTGCTCTCCAGCCCTGCCGACCACAGCAGCGGCGGCAGGATGACGAACAACACGAGTTCGGGGTCCAGTTTGACGTCATGGAAGCCGGGCAGCGCGCTGCCGGCCAGCCCGGCCACCACCAGCGCCAGCGGTGCCGAGACGTCGAACCGGCGGGCCACCGCGGCGAGCAGGATCGCGGCGACCAGTGCCGCCAAGAGCGAGGCACCCACGTTGTCAGCCCTCCTTTGTGTCGGTGCTTATCCTTGATCAACATGTTGAGGAGATCACGTCGGCGTGAGCCGGATCCGGCTCCTCGCACCTGTGAGCATCTCGCCGCCGAGGTCGCCGAGCCGCAACCGCTGACCCCCGGGCGCTGCCAGGAATGCGAGGAAGACGGCGAGACCAACTGGGCGCATCTGCGTATGTGCATGACGTGCGGTCACGTCGGTTGCTGTGATTCAAGCCCGCATCAGCATGCCACCAAGCACTTTCATTCCAGCGGTCATCCGGTCATGCGTTCGGCGGAACCCGGGGAGAGGTGGCGTTGGTGCTATATCGACCATCGGGTCGGTTGACGATCTGGCAGGGTGGAGCGTGCGATGAGTGAACCGATAGAAGATGCGCAGCCCGCCCGGGAGGCAACTGACCTGGCCGATGACCAGGTCGATGGCGCCGAAGAGGCTGTAGAAGATGCCGCACCCGAACCCGCGGCGACGGTGCTGCTGCTGGGTTCGGGGGAGTTGAGCCGTGAGCTCGCCCTGGCGTTCCAGCGACTGGGCGGTGTCGTGGTGGCCGCGGACCGCTACTACGCCCCGGCGCACGGCGTCGCCGACCGCTCGGCGGTGATCAAGATGAACGACGCCGAGGAACTCACCGCGCTGATCCATCGGGAGAAGCCGCGCTACGTCGTCGCCGAGTCCGGCGTCATCGCCGCCGATGCGTTGGTGGCGGTCGCCGAACGGGGTGACATCGAGGTGCTGCCGTCCCCGCGCAGCATCCGGCTCTCCCAGGACCGCGAAGGTCTTCGGCGGCTGGCGTCGGACGAGCTGGGCCTGCCCACGGTGCCGTTCTGGTTCGCCGGCTCGGTCGAGGAGTTGACCGCGGTGGCCGAGCACGCCGGCTTCCCGTTGGTGGTCAAGCCGGTGGTGGGGGCGCAGCGCGACGGCGAGTCGGTGCTGTTGCGTCCCGACGACGTCGAACCGGCCTGGCAGCGCGCGACAACTGCGGGCCACATCGCGCACAACCGGGTGCTGGCCGAGTCGGTGGTCGAGGTCGAGTACGAGATCACGATGCTGACCGTGCGCACCACCGGGCCGTCCGGTCCCGGGGTGCAGTTCTGCGAGCCGATCGGTCACCGTCAGGCCGGCACCGACGTGCTGGAGTCCTGGCAGCCCCAGCCGCTGACGCCGGCGGCCCTGGACGCCGCGAAGTCGATCGCCGCGCGGATCGTCAACTCGCTGGGTGGACGCGGGGTGTTCGGCGTCGAGTTGCTGGTCACCGGTGACGACGTCTACTTCTCCGATGTCCGGATCCGGCCGCACGACAGCGGCCTGGTGACATTGCGCTCGCAACGGCTCTCAGAGTTCGAGATGCACGCCAGGGCGATCCTCGGCCTGCCGGTGGACACCATCATGATCTCCCCGGCGGCCGCCGAGGTGACTTACGGCGGGGCCGATGCCCACGAGTTGCCGGCCGACATCAGCGGCGTCCTGGCCGATGCCCTGGCCACCTCGGAGAGCGACGTGCGCCTGTTCGGGCATCCCGGTGAATCCGAAGCGCCGCGTCGTCTCGGGGTGGCGCTGGCCACCGCTCCCGACGTGATCATCGCCCGCGACCGCGCCCGTCGGGTCGGCAGCGCGCTGCGCAAGCTGTGGTAGCCCCCATGGCCGAAAACGGACAACCGGCTGACGAACCAGTGGATCGGCCCACGATGGCGCCGTTCCTCGGCGCGCTCGCCGTCATTGTGTTCGCGGTGATCGTGGTCGTGCTGCTCAACACCTTCGGCACCGACGGGCGCAGCGAGGAGCAGAAGGTGAGCCTCGCGGCGGTCGGCCAGAACGATGCGCTGCAGCGGGAGAACTTCGGTGAATTCTCCGATTACACCTGCGTTGCCCAGCGTGGCACCGAGGCGGATTTCCTTGCCCGGCAGCGTGATTCGGTGGCCAAGCAGGGGGCCAGGTATGTCGACGACGTGACCGGGGTGCACGTCGACGGGGACCGGGCCACCGCGACGGTGGTGTACCACTTCGATAAGGCGCCGGACACCAAGGTCAACACCGAGACGACGTTCGTGCGTGAGGACGGCCAATGGCGCGTCTGCTCGGGTATGGGAGACTCACGCCCGTGAGCTATGCAGGGGACATCACGCCTGAGGAGGCCTGGAAACTTCTGAGTGAGAACTCCGAGGCCGTGCTGGTGGACTGTCGCACCGACGCCGAATGGCGCTTCGTCGGCGTGCCGGATCTGTCCACCCTTGAGCGTGACGTCGTATACGTGGAATGGAACCGGACCGACGGCAGCCACAACGACGCCTTCGTCGACGATCTCCAGGCGTCAGGCGTGACGCCGGGTGAGCGGCCGGTGGTCTTCCTGTGTCGCTCCGGCAACCGCTCGATCGGTGCCGCCGAGGCGGCCACCGCGGCCGGTATCGCGCCGTCGTACAACATCCTCGACGGATTCGAGGGCAATCTCGACGAGAACCGCCACCGTGGTGGGACCGGTTGGAAAGCGGTCGGTCTGCCTTGGAAACAGTCATGAGCGCTCCGGACAACGGGGTCCCGTCCGTCCGGATCCCGGCTGCCCTGCCCGAGGGCGTCAGCCAGGCCACCATCGGCGTGCGGGGCGGCCTGCTGCGCTCGGAGTTCGAGGAGACCGCCGAGGGCCTGTTTCTGACCTCGGGTTACGTCTACGAGTCGGCGGGTGCGGCGGAGAAGGCGTTCACCGGGGAGATCGACCGGTTCGTCTACTCGCGCTACGGCAACCCCACGATCGCGATGTTCGAAGAGCGGTTGCGCCTCATCGAGGGTGCCCCCGCGTGCTTCGCGACGGCCACCGGAATGGCCGCGGTGTTCACCGCGTTGGGTGCGCTGCTGGGGGCCGGTGACCGCCTGGTGGCCGCGCGCAGCCTGTTCGGGTCGTGCTTCGTGGTGTGTAGCGAGATCCTGCCCCGTTGGGGTGTGGAGACGGTGTTCGTCGACGGTGACGACCTCGCGCAGTGGGAAGAGGCGCTGTCGGTCCCGACGACCGCGGTGTTCTTCGAGACGCCGTCCAACCCGATGCAGTCGCTGGTCGACATCGCCGCGGTGTCCGAGCTGGCTCACGCTGCCGGCGCAAAGGTGGTGCTGGACAACGTCTTTGCCACGCCGCTATTGCAGCAGGGCATGCCGATGGGGGCCGACGTGGTCGTGTATTCGGGCACCAAACACATTGACGGGCAAGGCCGGGTGCTCGGCGGGGCGATCCTGGGTGACAAGGAGTACATCGACGGCCCGGTGCAGAAGCTCATGCGCCACACCGGCCCGGCGATCAGTGCGTTCAATGCCTGGACGTTGCTGAAAGGCCTTGAGACGCTTGCCATCCGGGTGGATTACGCCAACCGCTCGGCGCAGCAGATCGCCGAGTTCCTGGAGGACCATCCCTCGGTGAGCTGGGTGAAATACCCCTTCCTGAAGTCGCATCCGCAGTATGAGCTGGCCCAGCGTCAGATGCGGGGTGGCGGCACGGTCATCACCTTCGAACTCGACGCGAAGGACGGCAAGGCCCGCGCCTTCGAGGTGCTCGACAAGCTCAACGTCGTCGACATCTCCAACAACCTCGGTGATGCCAAGACGCTGATCACGCACCCGGCGACGACGACGCACCGGGCCATGGGTCCGGAGGGCCGTGCCGCGATCGGACTGGGCGATGGCGTCGTGCGTATCTCGATCGGCCTGGAAGGCACCGAAGATCTGATCGCCGATCTGGACCAGGCATTGAGCTAGGCCCGTGTCCAAGAGCTCCGATGCCAAGAAGGCTCGCCGGAAGAAGCGGCAGGCCGCACGTGAGACGCGGATCGTGCCGCAGGAGATGGTCGATCAACTGGCCGACATCCCCGACGCCGTCGTCGCCGATCTGGCCGAGTTCGACGAGCGAATCACCGCGCGGGGCTGGACATTTGACGAGGAACAATCCAACGACGACTACGCGGTGTGGTTTTACGAACCGTCCGGCGCGCCCGTGGAGGACGGTCTGCCGGTGACCTCACTGTGGCTGGATGCGGCCGAGGACGGCGAGATCGTGCGGGTGGTGTTCGTCGGCAGTGTGGAGCGCTACGAGTTCACCCATGAGGAACTGCGCGACGGTGCCCTCGACGTGATCGAGGGCTACCGCGCCGGTCAGCCGTTGCCTCAATTCGGCTGACCTTTGGGCGTTCAGAGTTACTGGGTGATCGACCCGCAGCAGGTCACGTTGACGGTGTTTGAACTCCGCGACGGCGCCTATGTCCAGGCTGCGGCGGTCAGCGGCAGTGAGGGGTACGAGGCAAAGTTGCCGTTCCCGGTGCGGATCGTGCCGCTCGACCTGTTGGGCCGCTTTTCCTGATCGCAGGTCTACGCCGACCCGCCGTCCGAGTCGATCACGCCCTGCGCGGACCGGGCACGGTCCTCGTAGCTCTTGCGCTTGGCCTTGTCGAACTCCAGGAACACCCGGTCCAGGCCGAGGAGCTTGTTCAGCTTGCGGCGGCCCTTGGGTGGCAGCATCTGGGCGGCCTGCGCGGTGAACCGCAACGGCGGCGGCACGGACACATGGGTCTTGGGCTTGTTCAGTGTCTTGACGATGGCCGCGGCGATGTCCTCGGGCTCGACCGGCTTCATCGCGCCGGTGGCCTTGGTGCCCGAGATCAGGTCGGTGTTGGTGAACGGCGGCATGATCACCGAGACGTTGACGCCGTGCGGGGCCATCTCGTCGGCCAGTGCGGTGGACAGCCCGACGACGGCGTACTTGGCGCCGACGTAGACCACCTGGCCGGGCAGCGGGATGAGCCCGGACAGAGAGGCGATGTTGATGACGTGGCCGCTGCGGCGTTTGACCATGTCGGGCAGCGCCAGCTGACAGCCGGTCAGCACGCCGTACACGTTGACCTCCAGGGAGGACCGGATCGACTGTTCGGTTTCCTCCAGGAACGGTCCGACGGGCATCACGCCGGCGTTGTTGATCAGGACATCGATGTGGCCGCCGCCGTCGGTGCGGGCCTTGTCCAGGAAGGTGGCAAACGATTCCCGGTCGGTGACGTCGAGCGGGTAGCCCGACACCTGGCCCAGCTTGCTGAGATCGACGACGGCAGACTCCTGAAGCGCGACGTCACGGTCGCCGATGACGACGCGGGCACCGTGAGCGAGCAGCGCTTTTGCGGTGGCGTAGCCGATACCGCGCGCCGCGCCGGTGATCGCGATCGTCTTACCCCTGATGTTGTCCATGGCGGCGAACTTTACACGTGTCAAGTTTGGTGGGGAAGAGGGTGTCGCGACGCTGCAGACTGTTTCGATCACGCTGATCGTGGGTGGAACACTGCGTCCCGATCGGCGTTGAACCCATCGTGGGTATAGAAACGGTGGTGATGTCCACCTCCGTGAATCGGCTGAGTTTCGTTGCGGTCGGCCTGGCTGACCCCTTGGCCGCACCGCTGCTCGACGAGCTGGCGGTGGAATATTCGGGACGCTACGGCGGGACCGCCGAACGCACCATGGTCTGGCTGACCACCGCGCCGGAGCAGTTCTCGGCACCCGATGGTGGGCTGTATATCGGCCTGCTCGACGGCGAGCCGGTCACCGGTGGCGCCTTCACCCGGTTCGACGCCGAGACCGCCGAACTCAAACGCATCTGGACCAGCAGTGAGCATCGGCAGCGGGGCTACGCCACCACATTGCTCGACCACCTGGAACGCGAGATCGCTGGGCGGGGATATCGGCGGGTCTATCTGACGACGGGGCATCTGCAACCCGAGGCCGAGGCGCTCTATGAAGCGGCCGGCTACACCCGGCTGAGCGCTCCGTTGCCGGCCGAAGGCGAGGACACGGTCTTCCCGATCGCGTTCGAGAAGGGCCTGACATGACGCCGGTCCCGCTCTCGATTCTCGACCTGGCCCCGATCAGCGCGGGCAGCGACGCCGCGACCGCGTTGCGCAACACCATCGATCTGGCCCGGCACGCCGAACAGTGGGGCTACCAACGGTATTGGGTTGCCGAGCATCACTTTGTATCGGTGGCCAGTTCGTCGCCGGCGGTGCTGGTGGGGCAGATCGCCGCGGCCACCGAGCGGATCAGGGTCGGCACCGCGGCCGTGCAACTCGGTCACACCACCGCGATCGCGGTGGCCGAGAGTTTCGGCACCCTGGCTTCGTTCTACCCCGATCGCATCGATCTCGGGGTGGGCCGTTCCGGGCAGAAGCGTGCCGAGGCGGTGCGGGACAAACCGCGTGCGCCGAGACCGCCGCGGGAGTGGCACGAGATCGACGGTGTGGTGATCCCCGCACCGTACGACGTCTCCGCGCTGATGCGGGATCCACGGCTGCGCGCCCGGATGGCGGTGTTGCAGCAGCCTGAAGCGCTCACGCCGGATTTCGCCGACCAGGTGGACGACATCCTGGCGATGCTTGCCGGCCGCTACGAGGTCGGCACGGTCGTTCCCGGTGCCGGCGCTGGTTTGACGCCGTGGGTGTTCGGCAGCAGCAAGGGGCAGAGTGCCCGCGTCGCCGCAGCGCGCGGGCTGCCGTTCGTGGCCAGCTACCACATCACCCCGGCGACCGCGCTGGAAGCAATTGAGGTGTACCGCAACGGTTTTACCCCGTCGGAGTATTTGTCAGAGCCGTACGTGGTGGTGTCGGCCGACGTGGTGGTGGCCGATGACGAGGCCACGGCGCGCCATCTGGCCTCCAGCTATGGCCACTGGGTGTACTCGATCCGGGCTGGCGGCGGGGCGGCGCCCTACCCCGATCCGGCCGACGCGCAACCGTTGACCCCCGAGCAGCTGGAGGTGGTCCGGGACCGTACCGCAACACAATTCGTCGGCGACCCAGATCAGGTGGTCACCCGTTTGGAGGCGTTGCAACGGCTCAGCGGGGCCGACGAACTCGTCATCACCTCGGTGACCCATCGACACTCCGACCGGTTGCACTCGCATCGGTTGCTGGCCCAGCGGTGGGGTCGGTAGCCGCTAGGCTGACCCCGGAACTGTCGTATCCGCTAGGGGTGTGTTTGCCGAGTCCGCAGGTAGTGGTGGGATCGCTGTTACTGGCAGCGGCTGCGGTGGTGTTTGCGGTCGGCGTGGCGTTGCGGATCTTCATCGGCCGTCGGACGGAATCGGCTCAGTCACGCCGGCGGATGCACGCGTTTCGCCGGACGAAGTTTGCCCGGGTGCTGTTCGGAGCGGTGTACGACGACGAGGTGTTCGACCCCGACGAACTCGACCAGATGGTCCTGATGCCGACGATCGTGCTGGCCTGCGGACTGTGCCTGACCGGCTTCTTTCTGCTCGGTTACCGGATTCTGCAGCACTAGGCGTGCCGGGCGGCCGCCGCAGCAGCGGCGTCGGCGATCGGACCGCGCCACACCGGCCCGTGGCCCGGCAGCATGACGTCGGCCTCCACGTTGGCCAGCGTCGTCAGGCTGGACAGGCACCCGTCCTCGTCGTGGTTGAACAGCGCCGGCAACAACGTCGGGCCGGTGCGTCGCAGCAGCGGATGCCCGGTCACCAGGGCGTCGCCGCTGACCAGGACGCCGTCGACGACGAACGAGCAGTGCCCGCCGGTGTGGCCCGGTGTGGGCACCGCCTGTGGTGCTCCGGGCAGCCCGGCGGCGATCTCCGGGCTGAGGGCTTGGGCGGTGGGGATGCCGTCATGGTTCAACCCGCCCTTGGCGGTGATGGTGGCCGCCCACTTCATCCAGCGGGGCTGCCAGATGTTGCGCACCACATCGGCGGGCGCGGCCTGCTCCAGATACTCACGTCTGGCGTGACCGACTTCGCTGTCATGGCAAAAGACCGGTGTGCCATGGGTTTTCGCCAGCCAGATGGCGGTGCCGAAGTGGTCGACGTGGGCGTGGGTGAGCAGCACGGCAGCGATGTCGTCGACCGTGAACCCGAGTTGGCGCACCGAGCCCAGCACGTCCTCGCGCTGGCCGGGAAATCCGGCGTCGATCAGCATGACTCGGTTTCCGTCGGTCACCAGCGTCCAGTTGACCAGATCGGTGTGCGCGAAATGCACGTGATCGGTGATCGCGGTCAGGGCTGCTGCCATGCCGCGAGTTTAGGCATAGGAGTAGAACAGAACCGTGGCTGAACTCAAACTTGGTTATAAGGCATCGGCGGAGCAGTTCGCGCCCCGGGAACTGGTCGAGTTGGCGGTTGCCGCCGAGGCGGCAGGCATGGACAGTGCGACGGTCAGTGACCATTTCCAGCCGTGGCGGCATGAGGGTGGGCATGCGCCGTTCTCGCTGGCGTGGATGACGGCGGTGGGTGAGCGCACGCAGCGGCTGGTGCTGGGTACCTCGGTGCTGACGCCGACGTTCCGGTACAACCCGGCGGTGATCGCGCAGGCCTTCGCCACCATGGGATGTCTGTACCCCGACCGGATCTTCCTGGGGGTGGGCACCGGGGAGTCGCTCAACGAGATTGCCACCGGTTACGCCGGCGAGTGGCCGGAGTTCAAGGAGCGCTTCGCCCGGTTGCGTGAGTCGGTCAAGCTGATGCGCGAGCTGTGGCTGGGCGACCGCGTCGATTTCGAGGGCGAGTACTACCACACCAAGGGTGCCTCGATTTACGACGTGCCCGAGGGTGGCATCCCGGTGTACATCGCCGCGGGTGGTCCGGTGGTGGCCAAGTACGCCGGGCGGGCCGGTGACGGGTTCATCTGCACCTCGGGCAAGGGTGAGGAGCTGTACAAGGACAAGCTCATCCCCGCGGTGAAAGAGGGTGCGGAGGCGGCCGGGCGCAACGCCGAGGACATCGACCGGATGATCGAGATCAAGATCTCCTATGACACCGATCCCGAGCTGGCGTTGGAGAACACCCGGTTCTGGGCGCCGCTGTCGTTGACGGCCGAGCAGAAGACCAGCATCCACGATCCGATCGAGATGGAGAAGGCGGCCGACGAGCTGCCGATCGAGCAGGTCGCCAAGCGCTGGATCGTCGCCTCCGATCCCGACGAGGCCGTCGAGAAGGTCGGCCAGTACGTCAAGTGGGGGCTGAACCACCTGGTGTTCCACGCCCCCGGCCACGATCAGCGTCGGTTCCTCGACTTGTTCAAGAAGGACCTGGAACCCAGGCTGCGCAAGCTGGGTTGATTCTGGCCCCATAGAGCTGACCCATTGTGAAGAAGATGGCGAGATTTTTCGAAAACCTCGCCATCTTCTTCACTTTCGGCGACGTCAGGCGGTGCGCACCGATCGCAGCACCGCGCCCGCCGCGCCGTGGCTCGTTGCGGTGAGCCGGACCCGGTCCGCCCGGAACAGGTCGTAGGCGTATTCGAATGGCCGGCCGTCGCCGTCACGCGTGACGCGGGTGATGGCCAACAGCGGCTTCCGCTGGGCGATGTCCAGCCACTGCGCTTCGCGGGCACTGGCGCTGACCACTTCGATGGTCTCGGTGGTGACCGCAGGGGTCAGGCCGTACCGCACCCGCACCAACTCGTAGAGCGAACCGCCGAGCGGCTGCTCCAGCAGATCCTCCATGTCTGCGGTGACGAAGCAGGACAGGTCGACCGACAGTGGCACCCCGTCGGCGAAACGCAACCGGCGGATCGTGAAAATTTCGGTGCCTTCGGCGATTTCGAGTGACTGGGCCTCTACGGCGGTGGCCGGACGGCGGTCGGTCGCCAGCACCCGACTGGTGCTGGTGTGGCCGCCGCGGTGCAGCCGTGCCGGTAGACCGACCAACTCCGCGGCATTCCGTTCGACGATGTCCGCGCGCACGAACGTGCCACCCCCTCGGCCGGTGCGCCGTTCCAGCACACCGGCCTGACTCAACGGCAGCAGCGCACTGCGCAGGGTCGAGCGCGACACCCCGAAACTCTCGGCCATCTCCCGCTCGGTGCCGAGCCGCGATCCGGGATGCAGGGTGCCCACCGCCAGCATGGACAGGATGCGCCGACGCACGTCCTCGGCGACTGGGCCGCCCGGTGTCATGGACATGCTCCGAGTGTGGACCAAATCGGCTGCACCGGGCAGACCAAAACGCGCCGATTCACCTGGCCGTTGCACAACTCCCAGGTTCGAAACATTGCGGTAACAAATGCCTTGACCCGCAACAGCTTCCGAGTTGACCGGCCGACCTGACGGGATAACAATGTGCAGCGTCGCGCCACAGCGCCGTCGGCGACGCCCAGAAACCAGACCAAATCGTGGTCCAGACGTCCTCCTCAGATAGGACCAAAAATGAGCGAGATCATCGATCCACCGGCGCCGTCGAACGCCACCATCCAACGCCTCAAACCCAACGCCGTGGGACTCGTCGGCGTGATGTTCATGGCGGTCGCGACGGCCGCCCCCATCACGGCCATGGTCGGCAATGTGCCGATCGCCGTCGGCTTCGGCAACGGTGTCTATGCCCCGGCCGGATATTTCGTCGCCACCATCGTGCTGACCCTGTTCGCGATCGGCTATGCGGCGATGAGTAAGCACATCACGGCCACCGGGGCCTTCTACGGATACATCTCCCACGGGTTGGGGCGGGTCGTCGGCCTCGGTGCCGGATTCTTGACGGCGCTGGCGTACATGGTGTTCGAGGCGTCGCTGATCGGCATCTTCTCGTTCTTCGGCAACGACCTGTTCAAATCATTCTTCGGCCTCGACGTTCCATGGATCATCTTCGCCGTGGTGATGCTGGCAGTGAACGCGGTGCTGACCTACTTCGACATCAACCTCGCTGCCAAGGTTCTCGCGGTGTTCCTGATCACCGAGATCGTCATGCTGGCCATGATGGCGCTGTCTGTGGTGTTCACCGGCGGTGGCCCACAGGGCTGGTCGTTGGGATCGCTGAACCCGCTCAACGGTTTTCAGAGCCTGTCCGGTGAGGTGGCCGGCGTCGACGGCAACATGATCGCGGTGGCCGGATCGGCCGGGGTCGGGCTGTTCTTCGCGTTCTGGTCGTGGGTGGGGTTCGAGTCCAGCGCCATGTACGGGGAGGAGTCGCGTAACCCCAAGAAGATCATCCCGATTGCGGTGATCTGCTCGGTCGTTGGCATCGGCGCCTTCTACGTCCTGGTGTCCTGGCTGGCCATCGTCGGTACCGGTCCGCAGAATGCCGTTGCGCTGGCGCAGGATTCGGCCACCGCCGGTGACATCTTCTTCAACCCGGTGCACCAGCATCTCGGCCAGTGGGCGGTCGATCTGTTCAAGATCCTGTTGATGACGGGGTCGTTCGCCTGCGGCATGGCCTTTCACAATTGCGCGGCGCGCTATCTCTATGCGATCGGCCGGGAGAACGTCATCCCGGGCATGCGCAGGACCGTCGGGGCTACCCATCCGGTGCACGGGTCACCGCACATCGCCGGGTTCGTGCAGACCGGCTTTGCCACCGTCGTGGTGTTGTTCTTCGACCTCACCGGACGTGACCCCTACACCGGGTTGTACGGCCTGATGGCGTTGCTGGGCACCACGGCCATCATGATCGTGCAGGCCTTGGCGGCGTTCTCGGTGGTCTCGTACTTCCACGTGCAGAAGCGTCACCCGGAGACGGCGAACTGGTTCACCACGCTGCTGGCCCCGGCACTGGGCGGGCTCGGCATGCTCTACGTCATCTACCTGCTCGCACAGAACGCGTCGTTTGCTGCCGGTTCAGCCGCATCGGACTGGATCTTCTCGTCGATCCCGTATGTTGTTGGCATCGCCGGGATCGGTGGTGTGCTCTGGGCGGTCTTCCTGAAATTCCGGGATCCGCAACGCTATTCCGATCTGGGCCGCACAGTGTTGGAGGAGGCGCACGAGCGCTGAGCAGGGGGGTGCAGGGCATGAGTTTCTCGAACATCATGGACTCCAACAGCTACACCGGTCGGTCGGCCGATCCGCAGACCGCCAAGCTGATCGAGGCCCGCACCCGCCTACTCGGACCGGCGTACCGGCTGTTCTACGAACGGCCGGTACATCTGGTCCGCGGCAGCGGTAGCCACCTGTTCGACGCGGACGGCGTGCGTTATCTCGACGCGTACAACAACGTCGTCAGCGTCGGACACTGCCACCCGCGCGTGGTGTCCGCGATGACGCGTCAGGCCGAGACGCTCAACACCCACACCCGGTATCTGCACGAGGGCATCCTCGACTATTCACAGCGGTTGCTGGACACCCTGGGCCTCGACCAGGTGATGTACGCGTGCACCGGATCCGAGGCCAACGATCTGGCGCTGCGGGTGGCCCAGATGTACACCGGTGCGCGCGGCGTCATCGTCACCAGCGAGGCCTACCACGGCAATACCGAAGCGGTGACGGCGATTTCACCGTCGATCGGCGGCGCCACGTCGATCGGTCCGCACGTGCGGGCGGTGCCCGCCCGGCCGCTCGACGTCACCGCTGCGATCGCGGATCTGCAGGACTCGGGTTACGGCGTCAGCTGCCTGATCGTGGACACGATCTTCGCCTCCGACGGCATCTATCCCGATCCCTCGGCACTGGCTCCGGCGGTGGCGGCGGTGCGCGCCGCCGGTGGGGTGTTCATCGCCGACGAGGTGCAACCCGGTTTCGGCCGCACCGGGGAGAGCATGTGGGGATTCGCGCGCCACGGCGTGGTGCCCGATCTGGTCACCATGGGCAAGCCCATGGCCAACGGGTTGCCGGTGGCGGCGATGGCGGCCCGCGGCGAGGTGCTCGAGGCGTTCGCCCGCGAGGTGCCCTACTTCAACACCTTCGGCGGCAACCCGGTGTCGATGGCCGCCGCGGCGACGGTGCTCGACGTCATCGAGGACGAGGACTTGATGGCCAATGCGGCCCGGGTCGGCGCCGCGTTGCGTGAGGAGCTCACCGGCCTGGCGGCCGACCATCCGCGCGTCGGAGAAGTTCGCGGGGCCGGACTCTACGTGGGCGTCGAGATGGTGACCGACCGCGACAGCGCAGTCCCGGACCGGGCCGCGGCGCACGATCTGGTCAACGCGATGCGGGACCGCAACGTGCTCATCTCGGTTTGCGGGGCGCAGGGCAGTGTGCTGAAGGTCAGACCACCCCTGGTATTCTCTCTGTCGGATGTGGACTGGTTCTGCACCGAATTCGCCGATGCGCTGCGGGACCTGCGCTGAGCAAAAGCAGAGCATCTGGCTGTCCAAACCCTGATGAGGGAAGCTGTATCAGTGCCAGAGGCAGACGTCGCCACCGCGATCTATATTGCGTCGCCCGAGGGGGACACCGGTAAGTCGACCATTGCGCTCGGGATTCTGCATCGGCTTGCCGCGACCGTGCCCAGGGTGGGCGTATTCCGACCCATCACCCGGCTCGGTGAGGACCGGGACTACATCCTCGAACTGTTGCTGGCCGGCGCCACGGCCGGCCTGAGTTACGACGACTGCGTCGGGGTCAGCTACCAGCAGGTACACGAGGACCCAGACGCCGCGATCGCCGAGATCGTCGACCGGTTCCACCGGGTGGCCGAGCAGTGCGACGCCGTGCTGATCGTTGGCAGCGATTACACCGACATCGCCACGCCCAGCGAGCTGAGCATGAACGCGCGCATCGCGGTGAACCTCGGGGCACCCGTCGTGCTGGCGGTCAAGGCCGCCGACCGCACGCCCGACGAGGTCGTGCACGTGGTCGAGGTGTGTCTGGCCGAGCTGAACCATCAGCATGCCCATGCCGCGGCGGTGGTCGCCAACCGATGCGATCCGGCGCAGCTGGCCGCGGTGGCCGAGGCGCTCACACCGCTCGGCCCACCCGCCTACGTGCTGCCCGAGGAGCCGTTGCTGGTGGCTCCGTCCGTGGCCGAGCTGCAGGTGGCGGTCGACGGCACCCTGGTCGCCGGGGATCCCGAGCTGGTGTCACGGGAGGCGCTGGGCGTGATGGTCGCCGGTATGACGGCCGAGCATTGCCTGGAGCGGCTGACCGAGGGCGTTGCGGTGATCACCCCCGGTGACCGGTCCGACGTGGTCCTGGCTGTCGTGAGTGCCCATGCCGCCGAGGGCTTTCCGTCACTGTCCTGCATCATCCTCAACGGTGGGCTCGAGCTGCACCCGGCGATCGCCGCGCTGGTCGACGGGCTCGGGCAACGGCTGCCCATCGTGGCCACCAAGTACGGCACCTTCGAGACCGCCAGCCGCGTCGCGGGGGCGCGCGGCCGGGTGACCGCGAAATCACAGCGAAAGATCGACACCGCACTGGCGTTGATGGACAAACACGTCGACGTCAACGATCTGATCGCCCAGCTGAGTATCCCGATCCCGGCGGTCACCACGCCGCAGATGTTCACTTATCAGCTGCTCGACCAGGCCCGCTCGGACCGTCGGCGCATCGTGTTGCCCGAAGGGACCGACGACCGCATCCTCAAGGCCGCGGGCCGGCTGCTGCAGCACGAGGTGGCCGAGCTGACGATCCTCGGTGAGGAAGGCCAGATCCGGTCCCGGGCAGCCGAACTCGGTGTGGACATCGAGGCGGCCACGGTCCTGGACCCGCGCACCAGCGAACTGTGCGATCAGTTCGCCGAGCAGTATGCCGAGCTGCGCCGCAAGAAGGGCGTGACAGTCGAGCAGGCGCGCGAGATCATCCACGACGTCTCGTATTTCGGCACCATGCTGGTGCACAACGAGATGGTGGACGGCATGGTCTCGGGCGCCGCGCACACCACCGCGCACACCGTGCGCCCGGCCTTCGAGATCATTCGCACCGCACCAGGTATCTCCACGGTGTCCAGCATCTTCCTGATGTGCCTGGCCGACCGGGTGCTGGCCTACGGTGATTGCGCGATCGTGCCCGACCCGACCGCTGAGCAACTCGCCGACATCGCGATCTCCTCGGCCCGCACCGCCGCGCAGTTCGGCATCGATCCGCGGGTGGCCATGCTCTCGTACTCGACCGGAACCTCGGGTACCGGCGCCGATGTCGACAAGGTCAGGGCGGCAACCGAATTGGTGCGGCAACGCGAACCCGACCTGCTGGTGGAAGGCCCGATCCAGTACGACGCCGCGGTGGAACCGTCGGTGGCCAAGACCAAGATGCCCGATTCCGCCGTGGCCGGGCAGGCCACCGTGCTGATCTTCCCCGACCTCAACACCGGCAACAACACCTACAAGGCCGTGCAACGTAGCGCGGGGGCCATCGCGATCGGCCCCGTGCTGCAGGGCCTGAACAAGCCGGTCAACGATCTGTCCCGGGGAGCGCTGGTGGAGGACATCGTCAACACGGTGGCGATCACCGCGATTCAGGCGCAGGGGCAGGGGCAGTAAATGACCGTCCTGGTGATCAACTCCGGGTCCTCGTCCCTGAAATACGCCGTGGTGAAACCGGACTCGGGTGAGTTCCTGGCCGATGGCATCATCGAGCAGATCGGATCGGCGCAGATGCCCGATCACGATGCCGCGCTGCAGGCGGCGCATCAGGCGCTGGCCGATCAAGGCCTGCACCTCGACACCCTCGGGCTGACGGCGGTGGGGCACCGGGTGGTTCACGGTGGCACCACGTTCTATCGGCCGACGTTGATCGACGACGCCCTGATGGCCAAGGTCGAAGAGCTGTCTCCGCTTGCGCCGCTGCACAATCCGCCCGCCATCCTCGGTATCGAGGTGGCCCGCAAGCTGCTGCCCGATGTGCCGCACATTGCAGTGTTCGACACGGCCTTCTTCCACAACCTGCCCGCGGCGTCGGCCGCCTATGCCATCGATCGTGAGGTGGCCGAGCGCTGGGGCATCCGACGCTACGGCTTCCACGGGACGTCGCACGAGTACGTCAGCCAGCAGGCCGCCGTCTTTCTGGACCGGCCTTACGAGTCGCTGAATCAGATTGTGCTGCACCTCGGGAACGGTGCGTCGGCCTCGGCGATCGCCGGGGGCCGGCCCGTGGACACCTCGATGGGGCTGACGCCGATGGAGGGCCTGGTGATGGGTACCCGCAGCGGTGACATCGACCCCGGCATCCTGATCTATCTGTGCCGCACGGCCGATATGAGCGTCGAAGAGGTCGATACGCTGCTCAACCGTCGTTCGGGTGTGCGTGGTCTCGGCGGGGAAAACGACTTCCGCAAATTGCGCGCCCTGATCGAATCGGGCGACGAGAACGCGCAATTGGCCTACGACGTCTACATCCACCGGCTGCGTAAGTATGTCGGCGGGTACCTCGCGGTGCTGGGGCGCACCGACGTGATCAGCTTTACCGCCGGGGTGGGGGAGAACGACGCCGTGGTGCGCCGCGATACCCTGGCCGGGTTGACCGGGCTGGGCATCGAGATCGACGAGACGCTCAACACCGCGCCGTCACGCGAGGCCAGGCGTATCTCCGCCCCCGGCTCTGCGGTGACGGTGCTGGTGGTGCCGACCAACGAGGAGTTGGCGATTGCGCGTGCCTGTGCCGACGCGATCTGATCAGAACGTGCTCATGGGCCGCACGCTGTTGGCCAGGTCGATGAGGGCATAGCGGTGTGACTGCGTGGGCGCGACGCGGGCCAGTGCCCGAAGTGACGCCTCCACACCGAGTTTGAGGCCGTGCTCGGTGAACGGGAATCCGAGGATGTGATTGCTGCTGGCCGAGTTGTCGGCCAGCCAGTCCATTGCGGTGCCCAGCACCAATGCCCTGATCTGCAGCACCCGGGGTTCGGAATCGGGTAGTGCCTCCACCCGGCGGGCGGCATCGCGGATGTTCTGCTCGGTGATCTCACCGCTGGAGCGCCCGGACAGGAGGGTCACCGCGCTGGTCAACCGGGCGGTGGTGAAATGCCGTGAGGTGGGCGGAACCTGGTCGAGGGTCTGGACCGCGTTGTCCCGCTCGCCGGCCACCGATTCGGCCCGCGCCAGGCCGAACCCGGCGGAGATCACGCCGTTGTCGGTGGCCCACACGGTGTTGTAGAACTTCAGCTCGTCGGCGGTACCGGCCAGTTCGGCCGTCGCCGCCAGCGCCAGCTTCGGGGCCAGCTCGCCCGGCAGGGTATCGAGCACCTCGGTGAAATGCTTTGTCGCCGAGTCGTAATCGGCGGACAGCATCTCGGCCACGGCGCGGAACCACACGAGCCGCCAGCTCCAGCCGGCTCGGACCGCCAGGTCGTCGAGCTTGCGGGTGGCCTTGGCCACGTCGCCCAGATCCAGCAGGGCTCGTGCCTCCATCAGCGGCAGCTCCACGGATTCGGATACGTCCACGCCTTCGGCGTCGATCGCGCCGTGCCGCGCCGCACGCAACTGGTCCAGGGTGTGGACCGGTTGGCTCAGCACGCTGGCCACCAGCAACGGGGCTCCGACATCGGTGCGGTCGACCAGCGGAACCGGCAACGCCCGGACGATCTCCTGCGCCGTCAGTTTCTCCGAATGCACTTGCCCGTCGACGTAGACGTCGGTGTGCGCCACGAGCAGATCGATGCCGAACGTCGAACGGGACGGGCTGAACACCGTCGACAGACCGGGCCGCGGGATTCCGGTGTCGGCGGCCACCACCTCGCGCAGCACACCGAGCAGCTGAGACGACATCTCCTCGGCACTGCTGAACCGGCGACGCGGATCGGGATCGATCGCGCGGCGCAGCAGCCGTCCGAACGAATCGTAGGTGTCGAGCACCGGATCCTCCGACGGCAGCCCGTCGACGTAGCGGCCGCGGCGGGTCCGCAGCTTCACGGTCAACGCGGCCAGCGTGCGGCCCACCGTGTAAATGTCGGTGGCCACCGTCGGGCCGGTCCGCACGATCTCGGGGGCCTGGAATCCCGGTGTGCCGTACAGGTATCCGTAGGAGTTGAGCCGTGACACCGCGCCCAGGTCGATCAGCTTGAGCTGTTCCTCGGTGATCATGATGTTCTCGGGCTTGAGGTCGTTGTAGGCCAAGCCGATCGAGTGCAGGTAACCGAGGGCGGGCAGGATCTCCAGCATGTAGCCGATGGCCTCGGCCACCGGCAGTTTGGTTCCCTTGGCCTGTTTGAGCGAGGTTCCGCCGACGTATTCCATCACGATGTAGCCGACCGGATTGCCGTGCTTGTCATCGTGTTCGACGAAGTTGTAGATCTTCACGATCCCGGGATGCGTCACCTCGGCGAGGAACTGCCGCTCGGCCATGGCGATCGCCTGCGCCTCGGCGTCGCCGGAATGCACCAGACCCTTGAGCACGACCGGCCGTTCGTTCACGTTGTGGTCGAAGGCCAGATACACCCAGCCCAGCCCACCGTGGGCGATGCAACCCTTGATCTCGTATTGGTCGGCGACGATCTCACCCGGGGACAGCTGCGGCAGAAACGAATACGCGCTACCGCAGTGCGGGCACCAGCCCTCGGATTGGGCGTGCCCGTTCGGCGACGACCGGCCCACCGGCCTGCCGCAGTTCCAGCAGAACCGCTTCTGTTCGGCCACCACCGGGTTGGTCATCAACGCGGTCAACGGATCCCGTTCGGGCACGCGTGGGATCTCGACCAGCCCGCCACCCAGCCGCCGGATCGGTGAGAGGGCGCGGGTCGCGATCGTGGCGTGGTTCTGCGGCTCGGTGTCGTCTCCACCGAACGGGGAGTCGTCGGAGTCATCGAACTCCGGCCGGAACACCGCTTGGGTCGCCATCGGCCGCATGGTCGACAACGAATCCATGTCGAGTTCTTCGAGGCTGGCCGGCTGGGTCCCCGGCCCCGCATCCGTATCGGGGTCGGGGCCGGTGGTGTCGTCGTACTGTTCCATCAGTCCACGTACCTCGCCACCGGGGGTGAAGGTGCCGGCCCGAGCACGGTCAACCACTTGCGGTACAACGTGTTCCAGGTGCCGTCGCGCCGGATGCGTTCGAGCGTGGCGTTGACGACGCGGACCAGTCCGTCGTTGTCCAGGCTCAACCCGATGCCGTAGGGCTCCTCGGCGAGGCTCGGACCGACGATGTGCAGGTAGGGATCCTGGGCCACCAGCCCGGCCAGGATCGAATCGTCGGTGCTGACCGCATCGGCCTGACGCTGCTGCAACGCCACCAGGCAGTCGGCCCACGTCACCACCGACACGATGATCGGCGCCGGGCTGATCTGCTGGATCCGTTTGAGTGAGGTGGTGCCGTCCACCACGCACACCCGTTTGCCCGACAGGTCCGAAGCCTGCGAGATGTTGGAATCCCGCGCGGCCAGGATGCGTTGATGCGCCATCAGATACACCGTGGAGAAGTTCACCTGCTTGCGGCGTTCACAGGTGATCGTCATGGTCTTCACCACGATGTCGACCTGATGGTTCTGCAGCGCCGTGATGCGGTCGGCCGAGGACAGGATCCGGTACTCGACCTGTGACGGGGTGCCGAAGATGTCGCGGGCCACCTCCCCGGCGATGTCCACGTCGAATCCGTTGATCTGCCCGGTGATCGGGTCGCGGAAGGAGAACAGGTTGCTGCCGATGTCCAGCCCGACCACCAGGCGTCCCCGCTTGCGGATGTCGGCCACGGCCGCCTCGGCGTCGGCCTTGTTGCTGAACGGCCGCAGACTGGCGGTGCGGTTGCACTCGTCGGTCTCCGGTGACGGCACCCGCACCGGCTGCGGGGCCAGCTCCTGCATACCGGCCGGGCTGGGCGGCGCCAGCGTCATCGTCGGCACCGTCAACGGCGGCGCGCTCTGGCCGCAGCCGGCCACCGCCACCACCGTGGCCAGGATCGCCACCAACTTGCGCACGGTCATCTGCTGTCTCTTCTTCGCGCAAGCGCTCATCAGTGCTGTTCTCTTCTTCGCGCAAGCGCTCATCAGCGGTACTCACTTAGCCGAGGCCACAACCCCAACGCCACCGCCAACGCCGCCGCCACACTGAGCAGCGCGGCGCCCACCGTCGCGCCGGACAGCACGCGGCGGGCATTGGCGATGTCGTTGCGCAACTGGCTGCGGCTCTGCTCGATGCCCTTGGACAACGCGCCGTCGAGTTTGTCGAATGCGGTCGTGGAGTCGTCCTCTCCGGTCCCCAGCGCCACCTGCGTCGCGGCCTGATAGTTGCCCACTGCGATGTAGGCGTTGATCCGGTCATCGGCCGCGCGCCATTTGGTGAGCAATTCTTCGGCGCCGTTCAGATCGCTCTTGTCGATGTCGGACTCGCGGGCCAGGTACTGCGCAAGCTGTTGCTGCATGGCCTCGATGCGTTGGTAGTAGGACTGCTTGCGCAGATTCTCGTCGCCGCGCCGGATCAGGGCCAGCGTCTCGTCGGCCCGGGCCTGCTGCGCGGTGATGGCCAGATTGGTCACCGTCTTGAGTGATTCGGCGGCCGTGTCCTTGGCGCTGCGGCTGTCCGACGTCGAGATCACCAAGGCGGTGGTCACCCAGATCAGCATGATCAGCACGGCCATGCCGCCGGCGACGAAACCGATGTTCACCCGGCGCCGGGTGCGTCGGGCCAGCCACCGGTTGGCGAACGCCCCGAACATCAAGGTGGCCAGGACCACCAGCATCACCGGGGCCGGGATCCGGGTCGAGGCCGTCGTCTCGGCATCCACTCGGGCCGAGGTCTCCTCGTAGAGCCGTTGCGCATCGGGCAGGATCTGCGACTGCATCATCGCCGAGGCTTCCGACAGATAAGAGGAGCCGACGGGGTTGCCGGCCCGGTTGTTGGTGCGCGCGGTTTCCACCAACCCGGTGTAGACCGCCAGCCGCGCGTTGATCCGGCCGAGCAGCTGCACCAGGGTTTCGTCGGTCAGCCCGCTCGACGCCCGTGTCACCGCCACCGACGCATCGGTGATGGCCTGCTCGTAGCGCTGCCGCACATCGCGGGGCTCGGCCCCGGCGATGAACGCGGTGGCCGCGGCGGCGTCGGCCACCGACAACGTGGTGTAGAGCTGCCCGGCGGCGAAGGCCAGCGGTTCGGTGTGGTCGAGGACCGTCGTCAACGCCTGCTGACGATCATTGATCGTCGTGGACGTGGCGAACGCGCTGGCGATCACGAGCGCCGACAGGACCAGACCGATGGTCAGGATGCGTCCGGGGGTGGTCCACAGAAACCACCAGCGTGGGTGGGCAGGAGTGGTCGGCGACCGGGACGCGAGCGGTTCGGTCGAGGGATGTGCCAACTCCACAGTCACCTGCGCAGGGACCTCATTTAGTTTCGGTGCTTACGGCTGCCTCAACACTATAAAAAGTTTCTAAGAGCGGCCGCTAAGGCTCGCGGAGAAATCGAGGGCAGGCGAAATCGGCCGGGTTCCTTATTCTGTACGGGTGCGTGGCGACGGTGACGGCTGGGTGTTCTCCGACAACGGCGCCCGATACTGGGGGCGTCACGGGGCGGCCGGCCTGTTGTTGCGGGCCCCGTGGCCGGGCGGATCGGCGGCCGTGCTCTTGCAGCACCGCGCGCCGTGGAGTCATCAGGGCGGGACGTGGGCGTTGCCCGGCGGAGCCCGCGACAGCCACGAGACGGCCGAGCAGGCCGCGGTCCGCGAAGCCCACGAGGAAGCCGGGGTGACGGCCGAGCAACTCACCGTGCGCACGACGGTGGTGACCGCCGAGGTGGCCGGCATCGGTGGCACGCACTGGTCCTACACCACCGTGATCGCCGATGTGCCCGAACCGCTGGAGACTATCCCGAACCGCGAGAGCTCGGAGTTGCGCTGGGTGGCCGAGGACGAGGTGGCCGACCTGCCGTTGCATCCCGGGTTCGCCGCGAGCTGGCAGCAGCTGCGGGTGGTGACGGCGTCGCTTCCGCTGGAACTCAATCGGCCGCGCTGAGTGTCCTCTTGAGTTCTTGGGCGGCCGCCTGTGGATCCTCGGCCGCGGTGATCGCCCGGACCACCACGATCCGTCGCGCGCCGGCAGCCAGCACCTCGGGCAGCCGCTGCGCATCGATCCCGCCGATGGCGAACCAGGGCTTGGCCGGGTTCAGCGCCGCGGTCGAGCGGACCAGGTCGAGCCCGGGTGCGGTCCGGCCCGGTTTGGTCGGGGTGGGCCAGCACGGGCCGACGCAGAAGTAGTCGACGGCCTCGTCGACGGCGGCGCGGGCCTGCGCGGCGTCGTGGGTGGAACGCCCGATCACCGGACGGTCCCCGACGATTCCGCGCGCGGCGTCCAACGGCAGATCGTCCTGACCGAGGTGCAGCACGTCGGCCCCGGCCGCCCGCGCGATGTCGGCGCGGTCGTTGACCGCCAGCAACGCGCCGTGGCGCCGGGCGGCGTCGGCCAGGACCTCAAGCGCTTCGAGCTCCTGGCGGGCCTCCAGTGGGCCGAACGTCTTCTCCCCGGCCGAGCCCTTGTCGCGCAGCTGGATCAGATCCACCCCGCCGGCCAGCGCGGCGTCGGCGAATTCGGCCAGGTCACCACGCTCTCGGCGAGCATCGGTGCACAGGTACAGGGTGGCGCGCTGCAAACGGTCGACGGGTGATTCCACACCGCGACGGTAGCTGGTCGGTCTCCGAGTACCCTGGACTGGCAATACGGGAGTCCCTGGGACGTGGGGCTGAGAGTGGGCAGACGAACCGGCCCTGACCGTCACACCTGATCCGGGTCATGCCGGCGAAGGGAGCGGATATGGCACTCGGAGGAGCGCGAACACTTGCCGTCATCGGCGGCGGGGTGATCGGGCTGTCCATCGCCCGCCGGGCGGCGCTGGACGGCTGGACCGTGCGGCTGCACTGTAGGCGTGAGCACGGCGCCTCCTGGGTGGCCGGCGGCATGCTGGCCCCGCACAGCGAAGGCTGGCCCGGCGAAGAGCAGATCCTGCAGATCGGGCTGGAGTCACTCAAGCTGTGGCACTCCGGTTTCCTCGAAGGCCTGGCGCCCGAGGTGGTCACGGCGCGTGAGTCGCTCGTGGTCGCCGTGGACCGGGCCGATGTGGCCGATCTGCGTACGGTCGCCGAATGGTTGTCCGCCCAGGGGCAGCCGGTCGAGTTGACCACCGCGGCGCGCGACGTGGAACCGCTGCTGGCCCAAGGTATCCGGCATGGGTTCCGGGCCACCACCGAACTGGCCGTCGACAACCGGGCCGTGGTCGACGGGCTGGCCGCGCACTGCGAGCGGCTGGCCGTGCGGTGGGCCGGTCCCGTCGAGGACCTGGCCGGCGTGGACGCGGACGCGATCGTGATCGCCAACGGCATCGACGCCCCGACCTTGTGGCCGGGCCTGCCGGTTCGCCCGGTCAAAGGTGAGGTACTGCGGCTGCGTTGGCGCAAGGGGTGTATGCCAGTGCCGCAGCGGGTGATTCGGGCCCGGGTGCACGGACGCCCGGTGTACCTGGTGCCGCGCGCCGACGGTGTCGTCGTGGGCGCCACCCAGTACGAGCACGGCCGCGACACCGCGCCGGTGGTCAGCGGCGTGCGTGATCTGCTCGAGGATGCGTGCGCGGTGATGCCCGCGCTGGGCGAGTACGAACTGGCCGAGACCGCGGCCGGGCTGCGACCCATGACGCCCGATGGGCTGCCGATCGTCGAACGGGTCGACGAGCGCACGCTGGTGGCCGTCGGACATGGCCGGAACGGATTTCTGTTGGCGCCGTGGACCGCTGAGCGGATCGCGGCGGAGCTCAAGATGAGTGTGGGAGTGCAATGATCACCATCACGGTCAACAACGAGACCCTCGAAGTGGACGAGCAGACCACCATCGGCGGACTGCTGGAGGACCGGGGTTTCCCGGACAAGGGCATCGCCGTCGCACTGGACTGGGCGGTGCTGCCCCGGTCCGAATGGGACCGCACGTTGTGCGACGGTGCCCGCGTCGAGGTCGTGACGGCGGTGCAGGGTGGCTGATTCAACTCTCACCATCGGCGGCCGGGAGTTCGGCTCCCGGCTGATCATGGGCACCGGTGGTGCCCCGAACCTGGCGGTCCTGGAAGAGGCCCTGGTGGCCTCGGGCACCGAGTTGACGACGGTGGCGATGCGACGCGTCGACGCCGAAACCGGTACCGGGGTACTCGATCTGCTCAACCGGCTCGGTATCGCCGCACTGCCCAACACCGCAGGATGTCGTGGTGCGGCCGAGGCCGTGCTCACCGCGCAGCTGGCACGGGAGGCGCTGGGCACCGACCTGGTCAAGCTCGAGGTGATCGCCGACGAACGCACGCTGCTGCCCGATGCGATCGAATTGGTCAAGGCCGCAGAGCAATTGGTCGACGACGGGTTCACGGTGCTGCCCTACACCAATGACGACCCGGTGTTGGCCCGGCGGTTGGAGGATGCCGGCTGTGCGGCGGTGATGCCGCTGGGTGCACCGATCGGCACCGGCCTGGGCATCTCCAATCCGCACAACATCGAGATGATCGTGGCGCAGGCCGGGGTGCCGGTGGTGCTCGACGCCGGGATCGGCACCGCCAGCGACGCCGCGCTGGCCATGGAATTGGGTTGTGACGCCGTGCTGTTGGCCACCGCCGTCACCCGCGCCTCCGATCCACCGACCATGGCCGCCGCGATGTCCGCGGCCGTCACCGCCGGGTATCTGGCCCGTCAGGCCGGCCGTATCCCGAAGCGATTCTGGGCACAGGCGTCAAGTCCGGCGCGGTAACTCGACGTGCACGGTAAACGGTATGTGGCCCTGGGCAGTTCGATGGCTGCCGGGCCCGGGATCATGCCTCGAGCCGCGGGTGCACCGTTTCCGGCCGGACGCTCGGCACGCAACTATCCCCATCTGGTGGCCCACGCACTCGGGCTCAATCTCGTCGACGTGACGTATTCGGGGGCCACCACCGCGCACGTACTGAGTGAGCGGCAGAACGGTGCCCCACCGCAGCTGCAGGCGCTGGACGGCTCCGAGGCGTTGGTCACGGTGACCATCGGCGGCAACGACGTCGGCTATGTGCCGTCGTTGATGGCCGCCGGGCTGCCGCGGGTCACCCGGTCGTTGCCGGTCTTCGGGTCGTGGGCGCGCAACCTGCTGAACCTCGACGCGCGGGAGACTGCGTTGAGCGAGGTGGCCGGCGCACTGGTGAGTGTGGGGCGTGAGATTCGCCGGCGCGCTCCCGAGGCGCGGGTGTTGTTCGTCGACTATCTGACGATCTTGCCGCCGGCCGGCATCGGGGCGAAGCCGCTGTCGGAGGCCGACGCCAGGCTGGGCCGTCATATCGCCGCCACGCTCGAACGACTCACCGGGGAGGCTGCCGCCCAGACCGGGTGCGGATGGGTTCGCGCGGCGGCGGCCAGTGCGGGGCACCATGCCTGGTCGGCCGAGCCCTGGACCACTCGGCCCGGTTTGCCCTGGCCGGGCCGGCCGGCGCCGCTGCATCCCAACGCTGCCGGTATGCGGGCGGTCGCCGATATGGTGGTGGCGTGGGAGCCATGATCGAACTGGCCGGGCTGACAAAGCTCTACGGCACCCACCGCGCCGTCGACGATCTGACCTTCACCGTCGAACCGGGCGTGGTCACCGGGTTTCTCGGGCCCAACGGTGCGGGCAAGACCACCACCATGCGGCTGATCCTCGGCCTGGACCATCCCAACGCCGGGACGGCGACCATCGACGGCAAGCCCTATCGGGATTTACGCGATCCGCTGCGCTCGGTCGGCGCCCTACTCGATGCCCGGCAGGCCCATCCCAACCGCTCGGCCCGCAACCACTTGCGCTGGATCGCCGCGGCCAACCGGATTCCGTCGGCCCGTGTCGACGAGGTGCTGGAGATGGTCGGTCTGACGTCGGTGGTCGACCGCAACGCCGGCACGCTGTCGCTGGGCATGAGCCAGCGGCTCGGGATCGCCGCGGCGCTGTTGGGCGATCCGCCGGTGCTGCTGTTCGACGAACCGGTCAACGGGCTGGATCCCGAGGGCATCCACTGGGTCCGCACGCTGATGCGCAGTCTGGCCGCCGAGGGTCGCACGGTGTTCGTCTCCAGTCACCTTCTGGCCGAGATGGCCAACACCGCCGATCGGCTGGTGGTGATCGGGCAGGGCAAGCTGATCGCCTCCACGACCGTGCGTGAGTTCGTCAGCGGCACCTCGGCCGACACCGTGCGGGTACGCAGCCCACAGCTGGAGACGCTGCGTGAGGTGCTGACCGACGCCGGGTTCGAAGTCGACGCCGCCGCCGACGGTGACGCGCTGGCGGTCCACGGCGCGGCCATCGAGGTGATCGGTGATCTGGCCGCCCGCAATGCGATCGCACTGCACGAGTTGAGCCAGCGGCAGGCCTCGTTGGAGGAGGCATATCTGAAACTCACCGACGATGCCGTCGACTACCGGGCGGCACCGAAGGCGGCACCGAAGTGAGCGCGCTCGCCGCGCTCGACGCCGAGCGCATCAAATTGTCCACCACCCGCTCGCCCCTGTGGTCGGTGATCGGGGTGGCGGTACTCAGCCTCGGTCTGGCCGCGATGCAGGGCATGACCGCCGATCACTACACGGCACTGTCCCCGGGCCGGGCCGCGTTGGGTGTCGCGGTGTTCGGGGTTCCGGTGCTGATGGTGCTGTCGTCGTTGACGATGACGGGGGAGTACCGCAGCGGCCTGATCCGCACCACGCTGTTGGCGACCCCGAACCGGACGCAGGTGCTGGCCGCCAAGGCCGTGGTGTGTGCGGCGTTCTCCTCGGTGTGTGCGGTGATCATGGTGCTGGCGGCCGTGCTGGTGGCCCGGTTCGTCGCCGACCCGGTGGTCGGCACCCAACTGTCGATGGCCAACCCGGCGACCTGGCGAGTGGCCGGCGGGTTTGCGTTGTACGCCGCATTGGCCGCCGTCCTCGGCGTCGCGGTCGGGGCACTGCTGCGGTTTGCGGCCGGTGCGGTGGCGGTGCTGCTGCTGTGGCCGCTGGTGGCCGAACCGCTGCTGGGCAACCTGCCGGGAAACGGCGCCGAATTCGGACCGTGGCTGCCGTTCGCCAACATGTTCCGGTTCCTTCAGGTGGAGTGGCTGTTCCCGGCCTATGACATCCCATGGGGTGAGGTGGGCTCGCTGCTGTATTTCCTGGTGTGGGTGGTGATCGCCTTCGTCGCCGCCGCGGTGGTACTGAACAGGCGTGACGCCTGACCCGGGATCACTCCGGGTCAGACGCCACGTCACCACCGATCGCCAGCACCACCTTCGACCCGTACGGCACCTGCTGGATCAGCCGCAGCTGCGCCAGTGCCGGGTGGGCGTCCAGCAGCTTGCCGGCGTTGGCCAGCGCGCGCAGGGCCGCGGTCTCGGCGCGGGCGGCTTCCAACTTCGCCGCACCGG
>NZ_MBEJ01000013.1 GCF_001953975.1 Mycobacterium sp. NS-7484 | reverse complement strand
CGCATTCCCGCGAGCATGAACGAGTACTGGGCGGACTTGGCCTGTTGTGCGGCCAGGTCCGCGATGAACAGGATCTGGCTGAAGGGGGTGGTGTGGTATGTGTTGCCGGTGGGAGGTCCAGGTGTGGCTGCCGTCGGGGTGTTGGATGTCGGTCCAGCCGTTTTCACCGGTCTCGAACGTTCTGATCAGGTGGTCTCAACGATTCTGTGAAAAGCGTTTCTGAGCGGGCGGACGGAGGCGCCTATGAACGGAAAGCGACTGTTCCAGGCACGACGGACCCTCACAGCCGGCGGCCACCCCGTCGCCAGTATCACGGTCACCGCGCGGCGACGGCCTCGTCATCCGGATCACCGACCCCGCCCGGGGCTGGTACGAGGTGTTCCTTGACGGAATCCACACCGAGAACCTCATCGACACGTTGACCGAGGACCCGACGGCGTGGGGGTGGCAGCCACCGAGGTGGCGATAACGGGTCGGCGGTCGGGCACATCCGCTGAAATCTGGAGCACAGAGCTGCAGTGAATTGGGCGAAGCTATCCCCTTTAGGCATCGCCATAGAAATGCGTACCTACCCGAGATGTAATCTCTTGCCAGTTCGCAACAGTCCGATGAGAGGGCTGTGCTTGCCGTCAGGGGGAACAGTTGGACACCAGTAATTGGACTGAGCACGAACGTGCCGTCCTCGCCGCTTATCGGGCCGGTCGCGAGTGCGACCTTTCACAGCCAGAATCCGACCCCGCGGAAGCAAAGCCACAATTAAGAGCCGAGGTTCTTTCCAGGCTCATCCTGTCTGCGCCGGGCAATGACGCGCCGCCCAGGCTGATCATAGCGGGGGCACATGTCACTGGCCTATTAGATCTGGGCTGCGCCACACTTGTTCCATTCCTCTTTAAAAATTGCACATTCGATAGCGAACCAATGCTTAACGATGCCAAGGCGGACTTCGTCGGGTTCGTCGACTGCAGTTTGCCAGGCCTGAGCGCCAGTCGCCTACACTGCAACGGGCCCGTGTGGCTTCATGGTAGTGAATTCTCACAGTCGGTTACTTTAGAAGACGCGCAAGTGATCGATCTGGTCGCGCATCACATTCTTCTCAAGACAGCAAATCCGATGGTCTCTGGCTTTATGGTAAGCGGGATGCGTGTCGAGCATGACATTAATCTATCCAGGTGCGAGATTAACGGCACATTGGTAGCGCGGAGCTGTCACGTTAAAGGATCCTTTTCGCTCTATAAATCCATTCTCACTCCGGGTAGCGGACGGGCATTCCTCGCCAGACTGTTACACGTTGGCGGAGATCTCCTTTGTGACGAAGGCGCATTCGGGGGACGTTTTGATATCGAAGGCGCAGAAATTGATGGTGCAGCTTATTTCGTTAGCGCAAAGATTGGGGACGAAAAGGAATCATTGAATCTCGACCATTCGATCATAAAGCTGGGGGTTCACGCATCAAAGCTAGTTGCCACTGGCACAGTGTCCCTGCATCACGCCACAGTTTCGTGTCAACTCAGCTTATCTCAAGCAACTATTACCACCTCTGCTGAATACGCGATTCGTGCGGATCACGCCATAATTCAAGGATCGCTAATACTCAAGGGGGGGGCTGAAGACGAATGCTCCCGTGTTGCTCCACGGCGCAGAAATAGAGTGCGGACTCAACATGAGGGGGCTCCAGATTGAGCTGGAAGATGCCGGCAGATTTGCAATCATGGCGGATGCTGCGAAAATCGGCGGCGATGTCATCGCTTTAGTCAAGAGTGTAGCCGGCACGCTTCTACTCGACTCTGCGAAGATCGGTGGTCGAGTGGCGGTAGGCGGGAATTGGTCGAAGCCTTTCAGTGGTAAAAGCATCATCCTCGATCGAACCACTATTAACAGTCTCGATTCAGCGAAGGGCCTCAGCTGCGAAGGCTCCATTTCTATTGCCGAGGCCACCGTTAACGGTCCGATCGACTTGGTAGAGTCGTCTGTCGGCTCCTCAGCCGGAAAGTCTATTGATCTCGGCGGAAGCCACATAAAAGGTGACGTGATAGCCCACCGCTCCGATCTCACCGGAGTATTCGATGCGCCACAAACAGTGATCGACGGCGATCTCCGCCTCGCCGATTCCAAGCTTCTCGGTACCCCGGCGCAGGATGCTTCGCGCGGGACCCCCTTCGATCAGCGTCGTGGTGGCCAATGGCGGGGGGTGTCGCTACGGTTGCGCGGAGCGCACATTCTGGGCGATGTAGATCTCAGAGGTGCAAATATCTCCCATAAACTGGATTTGACAACATCGACCGTAGGTCAGGTAGTGAATCTCGATGGCGCTTCACTGGGCGCTCAGGATGGCGATGCCCTAGTGGCGACGGACTCGCGTATAAACCAATTGCGACTTCAATTGCGCGAGCACCCCAAACGCCCGTTTGATTTACGAAATGCACAGGTTGAGGTTTTGGCTGATAGTGAGAAATCATGGCCTCCTCCGGGGTTTGCAAATATCGAGGGTCTACAATATCGACGAATTGATTCGAAACTCAGTAACATTGAGCGCTTAAAGTGGTTGGCCGCAGCGACTTCTAATTTTTCACCCCAGCCTTATGGCCAGCTGGCTTCGATGTACCGCGACAGCGGTAACGCTGACGAAGAGCGTGAAGTCAAACTACAAGCGACGAAGCGGATGTTCGAAGCACGCGGCAACTGGCAGCGCGCTTGGGGACTCTTGCAAAATATTGTGGTCGGATACGGATATAGGCCTTCGCGGGCTCTATTTTGGATCATAGGCCTATGGCTGGCTGGGACCCTCTGGTTTGCTTACGGGTCAGGTACTTGTAACTATGGTGGACTAGACCATTCCGGAGCTTGCCCGGTCAGCAGCGCGAATATCCCAACATGGAATCCGGCGCTGTTGTCCATAGATCTCCTGAGCCCATTCGCAGCCTTCGGCCAGGATAATGCGTGGCGCCTAACCGGAATATCCGCGTGGGTGGCCGTGTTTCTTACCCTTTCGGGCTGGATCTTGGTCACTACAATTGCAGCCGCAGTAGCACGCACATTGAAGCACTAGCCACTTTCCATTGGGGCTCAAAATCCCAGACCCGGGCGCCTTCAAAGGAGCAACGCCGACCGGGAGCCACCCATGCCCCGGCAGTGGGCAACCCCGTAGGGGCACGGCAGGCCCCCACAGTCCTGCCGTGGGGTGGCGGTCAGGCCGGCGCGGAGCTGGCTGCTCAACTTCGTGATGGCACGTCCCGGTCCGACCGCCAGTCTCGTCTTACGGTGCAACGTCTTCCAGCACCTTCAACAGCGCGCCCTCGTGCGGGAACGCGAACCCGACACGCATCACCACGCGGACGGCGACGCGATCCCCGGTGAAGAACGCGGAGGAATCCACAACCACCTCAACGTCTTTCCTGAGCACGACGAGGCGAGCGGCTTGGGAATGCCCCAAACGGCGCCGTCTACCGGTGCGTCCGGCGAGGTCAGCAGTGGGACGCCTGCGATCAGACGTTGGGCAGGCTTTATCGAATCAGCTTGCAGCAGTGGTTCGTGGGAACCAGGTGGGCAAATCCCTGAAGTTCAGGGGTCAGGGCTGAATGTATCCCGGCGGGTTGGGCGTATCCACCCACAGGTCCACGCCGAGGTCGCCGCCTGGCGTGCAGTTGTAGACAGACAGGTCGGTGACGCCGTTGTCGACCAGCACGTCCTCGCACAGCAGGCTCTGCCCGGTGAACTCACGCGCGGGTTTGTTGAAGATCGTGTACGCCGCGTCGGCGTAGACCTCGGGGCGGCGGGCCTTGGCCATCGCCTCGTCACCGCCAAGCAGGTTCTGCACCGCCGCGGTGGCCACCAGGGTGCGCGGCCACAACGTGTTGGAGGCGATGCCGGCCTCACGCATCTCTTCGGCGATACCCAACGCGCACAATGTCATTCCGAACTTCGCCATCATGTACGCGGTCGGCTTGAGCCACTGCGACTCCAGCCGGATCGGCGGGGACAAGGTCAAGATGTGTGGATTCTCGCGGCCTTTCATGTGCGGGATGCAGGCCTGGGACACCGCATAGGTGCCGCGGATCTGGATGCCGTTCATCAGGTCGAACCGCTTGAGCGGAACCTCCTCGATCGAGCCGAGGTTGATCGCCGAGGCGTTGTTGACGCAGAGGTCGATGCCACCGAATTGGGCCACCGCTTGCTCGACGGCGGCAGCCACCGAGTCACCGTCGCGGACGTCACCGACGATGGGCAGCGCCTGCCCGCCCGCCTCCTCAATTTCCTTGGCCGCGGTGTAGACCGTGCCCTCGAGTTTGGGGTGCGGCTCGGCCGTCTTGGCTACCAGCGCGATGTTGGCGCCGTCGGCGGCGGCCCGCTTGGCGATCGCCAGGCCGATACCGCGGCTGGCGCCGGAGATGAACATGGTCTTCCCGGACAGTGTCATGAAGACACGATAGGCCGATCGAGTTGTCGTGAAATCGACGGTTCCGGGCTGTGCCAGAGGGACGATGGGGGACGTCGTCACCGAACCGCACCACACCTGGAGGAGAACCATGAGCGCCGTTCCTGCCGGAACTGTCCTGACCTGTGCACACGAAGGCTGTGGGTGCCGGATCCGCGTCGAGTCGGAGTGTCACTGCAAAGGGCCCGAGACCAGCTACAAGTGCACCTGCGGCGCCGACATGGTGCCCGTCACCGAATA
Source organism: Mycobacterium sp. NS-7484 (assembly GCF_001953975.1). Lineage (GTDB taxonomy): Bacteria > Actinomycetota > Actinomycetes > Mycobacteriales > Mycobacteriaceae > Mycobacterium. Next base: position 7,006 of record NZ_MBEJ01000013.1, on the reverse strand, counting down.
GGCACTGGATACGTCAGCCCGCGGCGTTGGGCAGCAGCGGCGGGCAGTTGCCCGCCGGGTCGGCGACCAGCTCGAAATGCCACAGCTCGTTGGCGTAGATCTGGCAGAGCCCGAAGCGCGCGCCGTTGGCGATCAGCCACTGGTCGGCCTGCGGCCCGCCGACGTCGACCGCCTCGCCGGTGACATGCCGGGATGCGGTCGGGGTCTGCACGTACTGGCGGGCGGCGGCCAGGCTGCCATAGGTCTGCACCGCCTGATCGAGCAGCGACTGCTGGAATGCGGCCGACCGCCACCCCGAGTTGATCGTCATGGTCACGCCGTCGGCGGCCGCGGCATTTGCGGCGTTCTGGATGGCGACCAGCAGCCGCGGTTCCAACCGGCCGATCGCCGGGTTCTGCACGTCGAACGGCGTCAGGACCTGCCCGTCGGCCAGTGATCCGTCACCCTGGGTCATCGGGACGGTGTCGTCGGCCAGGCGGATCTGCGGTGCCGGCGCGGACGTGCCGAACATGACAGTTAGCGCGGCCACGGCGGCCACGCCCGAGGCCACCGTCGTCCCCACCGTCATCGGCATCACCGGCCCCACATTACTGTGGCCGCCCAGTCGCCAGCGATTCCAAAGCCTCCAGCAACTCGATCTGTCTGCTTGGGATCAGACGGCGATTTCGGCGGTCACCGCGCCGGTGGCCCGGATCAGGTCGCCCGGGGCCAGCGCGATGTCCCAGCCTCGTTTACCGGCACTGCACAGCACCGTGTCGAACTGCAGGGCAGAAGCGTCGACGACCGTGGGCAGCGGCTTGCGCTGCCCCAGCGGTGAGATGCCGCCCACCACGTATCCGGTCGAGCGCTGCGCGGCCGCCGGATCGGCCATCTCGGCCTTGGGCACTCCCAGCGCCGCGGCCGCGGCCTTGAGCGACAGTTTGGTCGGCACCGGCAACACCGCCACTGCCAGCCCCTTGGGCAGCGCGATGATCAACGTCTTGAACACCTGTTCGGCGACGAAGCCGTCGGCAGCCAGTTCGGCGACCGCCTCGGCGCCGAAGGAATCGTTGCGGGGGTCGTGGCGGTACTGCACGACGCGATGGTCGATGTCCGCGGCGACCAGGGCGGCGATGGCCGGGGTTGCTGCGCGCGCCATCGGCACAGGGTAGCCGGGCATGCCGGGAACACAGCAGCACGTGCCCGCTGTTATTGCTCTCGACACCTGCTCAGCGCTACTTGTCGGTAGCACGCTCTAGGATCGTGAGGAGGATTCTGGTGCCAACCGTATGCCTGGAACGGCCGGCGGATACCCGGTGGTATTCCGGACGCCTTGGTGGCGCCGCGACAGAAGGGAAGGTGTTTCCCACGATGACTGACGTCGAGCAGGCCGAGCCTGACGCGCCGCAGCCTCCCGCCGAGACCGATGCCGAGCTGACCGCGCGCTTCGAGCGCGATGCCATCCCATTGCTGGACCAGCTCTACGGTGGCGCACTCCGCATGACCCGCAACCCCGCTGATGCCGAGGACCTGCTGCAGGAGACGATGGTCAAGGCCTATGCCGGGTTCCGGTCGTTCCGCGAGGGCACCAACCTCAAGGCGTGGCTGTACCGCATCCTGACCAACACCTACATCAACAGCTACCGCAAGAAGCAGCGCCAACCCGCCGAGTACCCCACCGACGAGATCACGGACTGGCAGCTGGCTGCCAATGCCGAACATTCGTCGACGGGGTTGCGCTCGGCTGAGGTGGAGGCGCTCGAAGCGCTGCCCGACACCGAGATCAAGGCGGCGCTGCAGGCGCTGCCCGAGGAGTTCCGGATGGCGGTGTACTACGCCGACGTCGAGGGCTTCCCCTACAAGGAGATCGCCGAGATCATGGATACTCCGATCGGGACGGTGATGTCCCGTCTGCACCGCGGGCGCAAGCAGTTGCGTGACCTGTTGGCCGACGTGGCCAGGGATCGTGGCTTCATCCGAGGTCAGCAACTTGGTGAACCGGAGGAGGTCTCCTCATGAGTGACGGCCGCGAGTCGATGGACGACGAGCGCTGGACCCCGCCGATCGGTCCGGTCGATCCAGAACACCCGGACTGCGCTGCGGTGATCGCCGAGGTGTGGACGCTCCTCGACGGTGAATGCACCCCCGAAAGCCGCGACAAGCTCAAGCACCACCTCGAAGAATGCCCGGCGTGCCTGCGGCACTATGGGGTCGAGGAGCGGGTCAAGCGCCTGATCGCGAACAAGTGCAGTGGTGAGAAGGCCCCGGAGGGGTTGCGCGAGCGCCTGCGCATCCAGATCAGCCAGACCACGATCATTCGGGGCTGACCAGGCGCTCAGCCTGCCTGGCCCGACGACAAACCGCCCGATCTCCGAAGAGGAGTCGGGCGGTCACAGTCTGCCGAAGCGGCTAGCGCACTGACTTCGAACCGGCGTTGGGACGCTTGCCGTGGTTCGCCTTCGAGTGCTTGCGATCCCGCTTCTTGCGGCCACGCTTGGCCATGATGTTCCTCCAGATGGTGTAAGAGCTTGCTCCCTAGTGTCTCATGGCCTGGGGGCAGCGTTGTCCACCCGGGGTTGTGGTTCGATATAGGCCGCAGAAGTAGTCGGGTTAGCAGCCGGAAGTGGGGTGAAGATGGCCGAGGACGTTCGCGCAGAAATCGTGGCCAGTGTGCTCGAGGTCGTGGTTCACGAGGGCGATCAGATCGGCGCGGGGGACACCCTGGTGCTGCTCGAATCGATGAAGATGGAGATCCCGGTGCTCGCCGAGGTGGCGGGAACCGTCACCAAGGTCAACGTCGCCGAGGGCGATGTGATCCAGGCCGGCGATCTCATTGCGGTGATCGACTGACGGGGAGCGTTCTCGCTCCCCACGCCCGCGGAAAGAAGTTGACTGATGTCCACCCTCGGTGACCTCCTCGCCGAGCACACGGTGCTGCCCGGCAGCGCCGTGGACCACCTGCACGCGGTGGTGGGGGAGTGGCAACTGTTGGCCGATCTGTCGTTCGCCGATTATCTGATGTGGGTGCGCCGTGATGACGGCGTGCTGGTGTGCGTCGCGCAGGTGCGGCCCAACACCGCGCCCACCGTGCTGCTTGCCGACTCGGTCGGCACCCTGGCCGCCGCCGGAGATCTCCCCGTCGTCACCACAGCCTTCGAGTCAGGCGTGATCGGTCGGGGAAGTGGTGGGACGCAACGACATTCGCCGGATCTGCCCGGTCTGAACGTGGAAGCGGTACCAGTGCGACACCGCGATCATGTGGTCGCGGTTCTGACGCACCAGACCGCACTGGCGGCCCGCCCGATGGCCAGCCCGCTCGAAGGCGCGTATCTGGATTGCGCCAGCGATCTGTTGCAGATGTTGTCCGAAGGCACTTTCCCCAATGTGGGCGACTTGGCGATGTCACGATCCAGCCCGCGGGCGGGTGATGGGTTCATCCGCCTCGACGAGGTCGGTGATGTGGTGTTCGCCAGTCCCAACGCGATTTCGGCGTATCACCGGATGGGCCTGGCCTCGGAGCTCGACGGACACAACCTGGTCGCCGTCACCCGTCCGTTGATCTCAGACCCGTTCGAGGCCCAGGAACTGGCCAACCACGTGCGCGACTCGCTGGCCGGCGGCTCGAGCATGCGGATGGAGGTCGACGCGGGTGGTGCGGCGGTGTTGTTGCGGACCCTGCCGTTGGTCGTGCACGGCGCCTCTGCCGGTGCTGCGGTCCTGATTCGCGACGTCACCGAGGTCAAACGACGCGACCGTGCCTTGCTGAGCAAGGACGCCACCATCCGCGAGATCCATCACCGGGTGAAGAACAACCTGCAGACCGTGGCGGCCCTGCTGCGGTTGCAAGCGCGCCGGACCAACAATCTGGAGGCCCGCGAGGCCTTGATCGAATCGGTCCGGCGGGTGTCCTCGATCGCACTGGTGCACGACGCGTTGTCCATGTCTGTCGACGAGGAAGTCAACCTCGACGAGGTGATCGACCGGATCCTGCCGATCATGAACGACGTCGCTTCGGTGGACACCCCGATTCGGATCAACCGTGAGGGTGCTCTCGGCGTCCTTGATGCCGACCGGGCCACCGCGCTGATCATGGTCATCACCGAACTGGTGCAGAACGCCATCGAGCACGCCTTCGACGTCGACACCCAACAGGGTTGCGTGACGATCCGGGCTGAACGGTCGGCCCGCTGGCTCGATGTCGTGGTGCACGACGATGGGTGCGGGCTGCCCGACGGGTTCAGCCTGGAGAAGTCGGACCGGCTGGGTCTGCAGATCGTCCGGACGCTGGTGACCGCGGAATTGGACGGGTCGTTGGGCATGCACGACGTCGATTCAGGAGGAACCGACGTGGTGCTGCGGGTGCCGATCGGACGGCGCAGCCGCGGCATCCAGTGAGGTCTCGGGTGCGTCGCGCGGGCCTGCGTGACGCGCTGCCGAAGCGGGTGGCGTTCTGCCCGCTTATCAGCGACTTTTCAGTGGCAATCGCGGCATCAGCCTCTGTGGCACCGTGGATCACACCGCCGCTCACCACTCCTGTCACTAAGAGCCAGACAGCTTCATCTGCCACGGATTTCGGCTTGTCCAGCTGTCAGCGACGGAGTCGCTGGCAGCCGGGCACTGGACAGGTGAGGTCCATGGGGCCAGAGATGTTCAAGTGAGAGAATGGGTCGGCGCCAATGGGTTTGGTGAGGCTGGAGTTGTGTGTGAGGCGATTGTCGCTCGATTGTCGCGCGAAGGCGGGCACATCGGACACCGCGGCGAAATCGGGAACGACTACCGATGCGACCTAGGCCCGCGCGTCACGGCACCGTTCCCAGCACCTCCACAGTGGGACATCAGTACCACTGAAGGAATTGCATGGCGCGAAATGTGAAATGTGACGACAATTACGCAATTTGCTGTCGATAAAGGCCCGAAAAATAAGCTATGGCCCCGACTTTCGTCAGGGCCATAGCTTTGCGTCGAGGTCTGCTGAATCAGACTCCGGTGCGGGCCTTGGTGCGGGCATTGCGACGCTTGAGGGCGCGACGCTCGTCCTCGCTCATTCCGCCCCAGACGCCGGCGTCCTGGCCGGAGTCCAAGGCCCAGGTGAGGCACTCGGTGGTGACCGGACAACGGTTGCAAACCAGCTTGGCATCAGCGATCTGAGCGAGCGCCGGGCCACTGTTTCCCACGGGGAAGAACAGCTCCGGATCTTCGTCGCGACAGACGGCCTTGTGGCGCCAATCCATAAGATCAAACTCCTCGTAGACATGTATGTGTGCGCGGCGAAGCGCACCAGATTTTCTTCGGCTGTTAACGCGTGCACACGAATGTTTCTGCACTGTTGCATTGATGCTTTCACAGCCTGAACAGATGTCAATAGTGTTCAGTTAACACGTGGGCAACGTCACTGCCGGGGCCGGTTCCTGGACCCCTCACTCCTGTGTACTACACTCAGATCCAGCTGCGCCCTAATTCCACCATAAGCGGTGTGTTTGCGCAGGTCAATCAGTTTTAATCGGCGGAGCGACGACGCTCAACGCCTCCGGTACCGACGTGAACGTCATGATTTCACGCGGGCCGATGTAATCCCCGTCAATCTGGCACGCGACAGGCGTGTCACTCGTCACGGTGACCGACGACACGTCGTCTTCCCGGATCAGATGCTTGGCCGCCAGGCGCGGGTTGCGGGACACCATCTGCCGTACCAGGCGCAGATTTGACCAGATGTTCATGCTCGTCGTGGCGAACACTCCCAAGCCGCTGTCGAACGTCGTATCCGGGTTGGTCCACACCGGGCGGCTGTTGGCGTAGGTCCAGGGACTGGAGTTCGACACGAACGCGAAGTGCACCCCGGACACCGGCTCGGCACCCGGTAACTGCACCGTCAGGGATGGGTCCTTACGGGCGCTGGCCAGAAATTCCCGCACGGCCACCCGGATGTAGCGCGACGCGGTGACCTTGCGTCCTTTGGCGCGTTGGGCCTCCACGGCGGCCACCACATCGCCGTCGACACCCATGCCCGCGGTGAACACGCCCCAACGCTCGCCGCAGTCCATCAAGCCGATCCGGCGCCACGGCCGGCCCAACCGGTAGCCGCCGAGCAGGTCGACAAGTTGGTTGGTGGCCTCGATGGGGTCGGGGCTGATGCCGAGCGCCCGGGCGAAGACGTTGGCCGAACCTCCGGGCACCACGGCAACTGCGGGTGCCAAAGCGGCATCGGGGCGGGATCCGCAATCGCCCAACACGCCGTTGACCACCTCGTTCACCGTGCCATCACCACCGTGCACGATCAGCACATCGACGCCGTCACGGGCCGCCTCACGGCCGATCTCGATCGCGTGACCTCGGTGATTGGTGTGTTCGACGGTCAGCGTCACCCGGCTTTCGAGCGCATGGGCCAGCAGGTCACGACCGGCCGGTGTGGTCGAGGTGGCGTTCGGGTTGACGATCAGCACGGCACGCACGGGGCATGAGCCTAACCGGGCAAGGTGTACGGCCGTTATTCGTGGATTTCGCCGTCCAGGTAGCGCCACTGACCCTCGACACGCTCGAACCGGCTGCGTTCGTGCAGGATGTGCCGCTTCCCGTCATGGACGTACTGGGCACGGAACTCGACCACACCGACAGTGTCTTCGTGGCCGCCGGCGTCGGTGTCGACGATCTGCAGCCGACGCCAGGTGATGGTCTCGTCGATGTCCAGCTCGTCGGGACGGGTGTCGGGATGCCAGGAAGCCAACAGGTAAGCGTCGTCACCAACAGCGAATGCGCTGAACCGTGACCGCATGAGCGCGACGGCCGTGGGAGCCGGGGCGCCGGAGTGCAGCGGTCCGCAGCAGTCGGGGTAGGCGCGGCCGGTACCGCACGGGCAGGGGTGGTCGGTCACGGGGCCAAGTATCCCGGTCTGTCCACGCGTCGTCCGAGCCGCCGAGATCGACGTGAGGGTTGTGAATCTCGCCGAATCGCCCCCCGGCCGTCGCTCTCGACGGCGCGAGGGCCCGGTACCGTACAGACGTGACTGCACGCTCGGACAAGCCCTGTTTTC
>NZ_MBEJ01000012.1 GCF_001953975.1 Mycobacterium sp. NS-7484 | reverse complement strand
GTGTCCAACGCCCACGGCACGGTGACCGGTGCGGCCGGTGGTGTGTTGCTGCGGCCGTTCGCCCGGCTGATCGCCTCTACCGGTGACAGCGTCACCACCTACGGCGAGCCCTGGAACATGAACTGAGCACATGAAATGAGCACATAACCAACAGAAACAATCAGTCGGCGCGTCTTGCTTCTGCGGAAGCCTGGCGCGCCGATTGCTATCTGGCGGTTAGGGTTGCCCCATGACGCCGCAGGGCCCGGTTTCCGTGCTCGGGGAAGATGAGTGTTGGCAACTGCTGTCGAGTGTGACCCTGGGCCGTCTGGTCTCGACGATCGGCACCCGGCTTGAGATCTTCCCGGTCAACTTCGTCGTGCAGCGTCGCACCGTGCTGTTCCGGACCGCTGAGGGCACCAAGTTGATCAGCGCCCTGCTCAGCGACCGCGTGATGTTCGAAGTCGACGATCACACTGTCGTCGGCGGCTGGAGCGTGATCGTGCGCGGCGTGCCGCACCTCCTTGAGACGCCGGCCGAGATCGCCGAAGCCGAACAGGCCCAACTACTGTCCTGGCTGTCCACGACGAAGCGTCGGTATGTGCGTATCGAGCCGAGGGAGATCTCCGGCCGCCGATTCGTGTTCGGCCCCACGCCTGGCGACGTGTAGTGGCCTACACCCAGTACGGGACGCGGGCACGGTACTGGCGCATGGCGATCGCGGCGAACCCCCACCCGACCACCGTGAGCACCAGGACCACCAGCCAGTGGCGCACCTCCTGATCGGCACCCAACAGCGGGGCCCGCACGATGTCGAGGTAGTGCAGCAAGGGATTGATCTCGACGATCTTGGCCCAGGAACCGGCGCCCTGCTGCTGCAGTGTGGATTCGTTCCAGATGATCGGAGTCATGAAGAACAACAACTGAACCACTGACGCCAGCAGCGGACCGATGTCGCGGTAACGGGTGGCCAGGATGCCGAAACAGATCGACACCCACACGCAGTTCAGCACGATCAGCCCGAGCGCCGGGATGACGGCCAGATCAACCCATTTCCACGGTTTGGGATAGATGATCGCGATCACGACGAAGATGACGATGTTGTGTCCGAACAGGATCATCTGCCGCCACACCAAGCGGTACACATGCACCGACAGCGGTGTCGGAAGTTGTTTGATCAGGCCCTCATTGGCGATGAACACCTCGGAGCCTTCGAGGATGGAGGCGTTGATCAGGTTCCAGATGATCAGCCCGAGCGTGACGTAGGGCAGGTGCTCCTCAAGCGGCAGCTTGAACAGCTTCGAGTACAGCAGGCCCATGGCCACCGCGGTGGTGCCGGTGGCGATGGTGATCCAGAACGGCCCCAGCACACTGCGTCGGTAGCGCTGCTTGATGTCCTGCCAACCCAGGTGCAGCCACAGTTCACGTTTGCCGAAGCCCTCGGTGAGGTCGCGAACCGCCCGGGTCATCGTCTTGGAGTCGGACGCCGCGTCGGTAAAGCTCATCTCTGGAACCTTTCGCGTCTGCCCAACCGCCGCAGACGAATCCATTCACGCAGACCTGCGGGGTCGCGGCGGGACACCAGAAAGTACCAGCCGAAGCGCACCCACTCCTGCGGGACCAGCTTGCGTAACCCGGGTTGGGCCAGGAGGTAGCCGCGGTTGCGGTAGGTGAAGAACCGCTTGGTGTCGTTGTCGGGGTACTGGGTGTGCATCCGTCCGCCGAGGATCGGTTTGAACTCGTCTGTGCCACACGGATGCAGATAGCTTGCGGTCAAACATGTTCCGAACGGCAGGCCGGAGCGGACCAGGCGCCGGTGCAACTCCACCTCGTCACCGCGGACGAACAAGCGCAGATCCGGCACCCCGACGGCCTCCACTGTGGCGGCCCGGAACAGGGCGCCGTTGAACAGCGACGCGATGCCGGGCAGCAGGTCGCCCTCGCCTTCGGTGCGTAGTTCGCTGACCAACCGCCGCCAGACCAGCCCGCGGCGCAGCGGGAAGGCCAACCGCTGCGGCTCGTCGAGGTTGCACACCATCGGGGACACCTCGGCCAGGCTGTACTGCTCCGCACAGGCCAGCAGGGTCGACAGCACGGTGTCGTCGGCGGGACGGCCGTCGTCGTCGGCCAGCCAGATCCAATCGGCGCCCAAGGCCAATGCGTGCAGCATGCCCAACGCGAAACCGCCTGCGCCACCGAGGTTTCGACGCGAGCCGAGGTACGTCGAGGGCACCGGCTGTCCGGTGACCAGCTCGCGCACCGCGTCGTCGTCGTCGTTGTCGACGACGATCAAATGATCGGGCTTGCGGTCCTGCCCGGCCACCGCGGCCAGTGATTTGGCCAGCAGCTCACGCCGCCGGTGCGTGACGATGACGGCGATGACGATGTCAGGCGCCACGAGCCGTTTCCTCCAACACCTCACGCACATGCCGCGCTGCGTCCGGACCCTCGTAGGCGCCGACGACCTCTTCGATGCCGCCGGTCATCCGGATCGTGCCATGGTCGATCCACATCGCGGTCTTGCACAGGCGGGCCAGGAATTCGTTGGAATGGCTGGCGAACACCAGGATTCCCGACCGTTCCACCAGGCTCTGCAGCCGCGATTGTGCCTTCTTCAGGAACTCCGCGTCGACTGCACCAATGCCCTCGTCGAGCAGCAGGATCTCGGGGTCGATGCTGGTCACCACGCCCATCGCCAGGCGCACGCGCATACCGGTCGAGTAGGTGCGCAGTGGCATCGACAGGTACTCGCCAAGCTCGGTGAACTCGGCGATCTCGTCGACCTTGGCCAGCATCTGCTTGCGCGTCTGCCCGAGGAACAGTCCGCGGATGATGATGTTCTCGAATCCGGAGATCTCCGGGTCCATCCCGACGCCCAGATCGAACACCGGGGCCACTCGGCCGCTCACCGTGGCCGAGCCCCGCGTCGGCTCGTAGATTCCCGAAAGTAGCCGCAGCAGTGTGGATTTCCCGGCGCCGTTGTGGCCGACGAGACCGACTCGGTCGCCCATCTTCAGTGACATCGTGATGTCGCGGAGCGCTTCGATCACGACGACGTTGGACTCGTTTCGTCCGATGGCGCCGCCGGCCTTGCCCAGGAACGCCTTCTTCAGCGAGCGCGTCTTGGCATCGAAGATAGGGAACTCAACCCACGCTTGGTGCGTCGAGATGTACGGATCGGACAACGCAGACCTACAGGTACTGGCCGGTGCCGGGGTGCGACGGGCCGCCGCGCTGCCCGCCCGGGCCCTGCAGCCCCGGCGGGAGGGCGCCCTGACGCATCTGCTCGAGCTGGGCGCGGGCGGCCATCTGCTGGGCGAACAATGCCGTCTGGATGCCGTGGAAGAGCCCTTCCAGCCAGCCGACCAGCTGTGCCTGGGCGATGCGCAGCTCGGCGTCCGAGGGGACGCTGTCGTCGGTGAACGGCAGCGTCAGCCGCTCGAGTTCCTCTCGCAGCTCCGGTGCCAGGCCGTCCTCGAGCTCACTGATGCTGGTCCGGTGGATGTCGCGCAGCCGGTTGCGGCTGGCCTCGTCGAGCGGAGCTGCCCGCACCTCCTCCAGCAATTGCTTGATCATGGTGCCGATGCGCATCACCTTCGCCGGTTGTTCGACTAGGTCGGTCAGCGACTTGCCGTCAGCGTCGGCATCGGACTCACCGGCCGTGCTGGCCAGGATCTCGATGTTGTCGTCGTCGGGGTTGATGGTCATGGCCTTTCCTTTGGCTCGTCAGTTCGTCGCCCTGGTTGCCGCGTTCTCGCCATGCCAGCGGTAGATGCGGTCCTCACCGTTGTCGAAGATCTTCTCCCACGACCGTGAGCGTTCTAGCGACACTAGTCCGTCCGGCATGACGAAACCTCGGACCACCGGGGTGCTGGTGATCACGTAGCGGATGTTCAGCGCGTCGACTGCCTCAGCAACTCTCGGATCGGTGTCGGCATCATCTGCGTATGCCCAGAAAATGAACCGGTGATACCCGGGCCCTTGCTGCACCGGGTAGTCGTAGTGGGTCCACAGCGGGTGCAGCCCGGAAACCGCGTACATCCAGGCGGTGCCGTCGGTGTTGGCGTCGCCGATCAAGGTGGTGTGCGCGTCGGGCAGCTGGGCCAGATAGGCGAACGCCTCCAGGTCTTTGGCACCGATCATCACCGAGTCGTACTTCTGGCCGAACAGGTACTGGTGCCGGGGGAAGTAGTGCCAGGCCAGCCCGACGGCGGTGGCGACGAGCGCCACGGCGGCCGTCGCCCTGATCCACGTGGGGCGTGCCCCGGCCCGCCGCGCCAGCATCGCGGCGAGCAGCACCACGGTGCGCAGGCCGATCGCGGCCATCGGTGCGTAGAGCATCGCGACCACGGCCGACAGCCGGCGCGGATCGCTGTAGAACAGATCGCTGAACGTGCCGGTGATCACCCCGAGTGGCCCGCCGAAGGGCGCGCCGGAATGCACGATCGAGGCGATCAGGATCAGCCAGACCACCACGGGCCACCAGATCCGTTTGAACAGCAGGACCAGTCCGCCGATGGCGGCCAACGCGAGGATCGCGTTCTGGCTCGGGAAGTCGTTGAGGTGACGGGTGTGCTGGAAGACCGCGGCGAACAGCGAGAACTTCTTACCCAGGTGGTTGACGAAGGCGTGCCCGACGATGATGTCGGTTTGCCCGATCACGCTGAGGAACTGCGGGAGCAGGATCAGCAGGCCGGGTATGGCGACTGCGGACAAGGCCAGGAAGTCGGTCAGCCGACCGCGGACCGGGTGCCACAGGGCGTCGGCCAGCCACCAGATGCCGACCAGCAACACGGTCACCACACCGCCGGTGAGATGCACGGAGAAGACGCCGACGGTGGCCAGCACGGCCAAGCCGATGCGGTCGCGGTGTGCGGGCGTCGAGACGATCAGCGCGAACACCGGCACCGCGAGCCCGTAGGCGACCAGGTTGGGCATCGCCGCCACATCGAACTCGACGTAGGGCAGCGCGGTGAACGAGGCGGCCAGCGCCCCGGCAGTGGCCGCCGCGACGGCTGAGCGCACCTCGCTGGTGCGCGGGCGGACGATCTTCCACGTCAGCACCGCGGCGCTGACCGGGAACAGCCATACCGCCGCGGCGACCGAACTGACGGTGTAAGCGGTGGTCGCGGCGGCGCCGGTGAGCTGGGAGTAGACCGCGGCCAAGGCATGGAAGGCCGACGGGTAGTAGAGCGCGTCGTGGGTCTCGACGTTACGCAGTTCACCCATGTGGGTGGGCGAGGCCTGGCCGGTGTCGAGAATCCACCGGATGGTGTTGGCGTGCCACACCGAATCCCAGGTGCTGGGGATCGACTGCCAGTGCACGAGTCCGGTGAGCGCCGCCGCGCCGATCAGTGCGGCACCGAGAAGTACGCCGGCCGCCACCAGCAAGGCCGGACGCGTTGCCACTCCCGACGCTTCGGCGTCCGGGTCGCGATAGCGGGCCAGGAGCCTGCGCAACCCGGCGGCAACTGCGCAAACCAGGGCCACAGCAAACAAAGCCGTCCACGCGTTCCACGGCACGCCGACCGCTCCGAGCGGGACGATCACCAACGCGACGGTGCCATAGGTCAAGGCTGGGCCCACCGTCACCGCGATCGGCACGGGCAGCCCGCCCACCCTGGCTATCAGCGCCCCGGGGATCACCAGCAACAACAGTGCGATTAGCACTCCGAACCCGAAGCCCACTGGACTAGTATGGCTGCCCAGGGTGACCCGGTCCGAGCATGGTCTCGCCAAGTGCAAACGTGCCGTCGGGCGCTCCCCAAATCGTGTCGGTTTGTGATATCTGCGGACGCTCTAAGGTGGCTGGCATGGCATACGACGTCGCCCGGGTGCGGGGTCTGCACCCGTCTTTGGGCGATGGGTGGGTTCACTTTGATGCCCAGAACGGCATGTTGGTGCCCGATTCCGTCGCGACGACGGTCTCTACCGCCTTTCGCGGCTCGATGCCCACCGCTGTGGGACCGCACCCGTCGGCCCGCCGCAGCGCGGCAGTCCTGGCCGCCGCCCGCCAGGCTGTGGCGGATCTGGTCAATGCCGATCCTCGCGGCGTGGTGCTGGGTGCAGATCGTGCACAGCTGCTGACTTCTCTGGCCGAGGCGTCCTCGAGCCGCGTCGGGCTCGGCTACGAGGTGGTGGTCACCCGCCTGGACGACGAGGCAAATATCGCCCCGTGGCTGCGGGCGGCGAATCGTTATGGCGCCAAGGTCAAGTGGGCCGAGGTCGACATCGAAACCGGCGAACTGCCGTCGTGGCAGTGGGAGGGGTTGATCGACAAGCCGACTCGGCTGGTGGCGATCGCCTCGGCCTCGTCGACCCTGGGCACGGTCACCGATCTGAGCGAGGTGACCAAGCTCACCCACGAGGTTGGCGGAATGGTCGTCGTCGACCACTCGGCGGCGGCGCCGTACCGGCTCATCGACATCAACGAGATCGATGCCGACGTCGTCGCGCTCAACGCGGTGCCCTGGGGAGGCCCGCCGGTGGGGGCCCTGGTGTTCCGCGATCCGTCGACCATCGATTCGTTGGGTTCGGTATCGCTGAACCCGCAGGCCACCGGTCCGGCCCGCCTCGAGGTGGGGATGCATCAGTACGGGCTGCTGGGCGGGGTGGTTGCCAGCATCGAGTACCTGTCCAACCTGGATGACACGGCCAGCGGCTCGCGACGTGAACGGCTCGCGGTGTCGATGCAGTCGGCCGGCGCGTACCTGGACCGGCTGTTCGAGTATCTGGTCGCCTCGCTGCGCTCGCTGCCGCTGGTGATGGTGATCGGCAGGCCCGAGTCCCAGATTCCCGTGCTCAGCTTCGTCGTGCGTGACATCCCCGCCGAGCGGGTGGTGCAGCGGTTGGCCGACAACGGCATCCTGGCGATCTCGAATGCCAGCTCGCGGGTGCTCGACGTGATCGGTGTGAACGACATCGGCGGCGCGGTGACGGTCGGGCTGTCGCACTACTCGACGGGTGCCGAGGTGGATCAGCTGGTGCGGGCCCTGGCCTCGTTGGGCTGAGCCCGCCCCGGCGTCGTTCATTCTGCGTCCACGGCGCAAAAGTGCGAGAGGGCTGCGCCGTAGCCGCAGGGTCAACCCACCGTCAGCACGATCTTTCCCGCCACCTCGCCGGAGGCCAGCAGTTCGTGGGCTTGCTGGGCCTGGTCGATGGGAAGTTCGGCGCCGATGATCGGGCGTACCCGCCCGTCGGCGATCATCGGCCAGACGTTGTCCACCACCGCAGCGACGATCCCGGCCTTACCGCTGGGGCCGTCGACCGGGCGGGACCGCAGAGCCGTGCCGATCACCCCCGCGCGCTTGCCGATCAGCTTGGCGATGTTGAGTTCTCCCTTGATCCCGCCCTGCATGCCGATGATCACCAGCCGGCCGCCGTCGGCGAGTGCGTCGACATTGCGGTCGAGGTAGGCCGCACCCATGATGTCGAGGATCACGTTGGCGCCCGCCCCGCCGCTCTCGGTGCGTATCCGCTCGACGAAATCCTCGTCGCGGTAGTTGATCGTCACGTCGGCGCCCAGCTCGCTGCACAGCGCGAGTTTCTCGGTCGAGCCGGCGGTCACGGCGACCCGGACCCCGAGTGCGCGAGCCACCTGGGTGGCGTGGGTGCCGATACCGCTGGCGCCGCCGTGCAGCAGCAGAAGACGACCTGCCGACAATCCCGCGGTGTCCACCAGGTTCGACCACACCGTGCAGGCCACCTCGGGCAGACCCGCAGCGGCGGTCAGAGCAACGCCATCTGGCACTGGCAGCACCTGCGCTGCCGGCACCGCGACGTACTCGGCGTAGCCGCCACCGGCAAGCAATGCGCATACCGGTTGCCCAACTGACCAGTCGGCGACGTCCGCGCCGACAGCGGCGATGGTGCCCGCTACTTCTAGCCCGATGATCTCGCTGGCCCCTGGTGGGGGCGGGTACTTGCCGGCGGCCTGTAGCAAGTCCGCCCGGTTCACGCCCGCTGCATGGACCCTGATCAAAACCTCATTGTTTGCTGGAGCGATATCAGCGACGTTTTCCCAGGTCAGATGCCCCTCCGAGGAGGCCACAATTGCATGCATTTATTCAACGCTACAAGCATCCGGTTTCGGCCGCGCAGCAATACTTACGTCGCTTACGATTGCGCCCATGGTGGGGATGATTGCGGGGCGCACGGCTGGCGACATGCCGGGCCTGGACATCGCTGAGCAGAGGTCGTGGCAGAACTATCTGGACTCGGCCTTACGTATGTACGCGACCTTGAATCGGTCGCTGGTGGACGCGCATCACCTGACACTCAACGATGTGCGCCTGCTCGACATCTTGGACAAGTCACCGACCGGCTCTGCGCGCATGGGCGATCTGGCCGAACGCCTGATGTCGCTGCCCAGCCGGGTGACTCGCCAGATCCGCCGCTTGGAAGTGCAGAACCTGGTGACCAGGTGCGCCAGTCCCGACGATGGGCGCGGGGTGGTCGCCTCGATCACCGAAGAAGGCCGAGCTGCTGTGCGTGAGGCGATGGTGACCTACGGACAAGGCGTCCGCGCGCACTTTCTCGGCCGGCTCTCCCGTCCGCAGATCGCCGCGATGGGGGAGAACTGCCGGCGCATCAGCGTCGCGTTGAAGAACGGATCGCCGCCCGCTCACATCGGTCGGGTCTGACACCCCGTACTCTTGTCGGCGGTGGCGTGGCAGAGCGGCCTAATGCACTCGCCTTGAAAGCGAGAGACGGCTAACACCGTCCGGGGGTTCAAATCCCTCCGCCACCGCCATCAGGTTGCGTGCTTCGCGGAGGCCTCCAGTGCCTCCATGATCTTCACGGACAGGAACGTCAAGGGGCCGTCGTCCTCGAACTTGTCGGCGACGTTTCCCGCGATGCCGCCCTCGATGGACAGCTTGCTCGTGAGGTCGAGCTTGAGCTGTGGACTGCCCTCGGAGAAGTCGAGATCGGCGAGGTCGACCCACACGATGTTGGGTCTGGTGGTGGACTCATAGACGTACCGCTTGTTGGTCAGGTCCAGGACGGTCTGCCAAATGGTTTGTGAGGCATCGGGTTTGCCGGGGTCGGGGATGCGGAAGGGCTGTGCGGCGTTCCGGATCACCGAGAACATGCCGGCGATGGCCTCGACCTGGGTGTTCGGGGTGGGGAGCCGCTCGGCGTAGTAGCTCGCCCGGGCGAATCGGTCACTGGCCAGGGTGGATCCGGGGAGCGGTTGGTCACCGCCGAGACCGGTGAACGACTTCACCAGCTCGAGCTGCCGATCGAAGGTCGGCGAGTTCGTCATCACCGTGAACTCCTTCGAGTGGTACACCCGTGCGTGCCCGTCGACATACTCGACGATCGCGGAGTCGCCGGCCGCGTCGTCGAGTGCCAGGTGCAGGCCCGGGCGGGCGCCGCCGGTGGGGTCGTCCATCTGCACCACCTGCACATCGGTCTGGGCGATCCAAGCGACGGCCTCGGCGACGGTGGCGAAGTTGTCGAGGAAGTACTGCAGCCAGATAGCTTGGCCGAGTTGGGGTCTCGAGTCATCCGGCTTGCCGTAGTCGGACTCGGCCAGCCACAGGATGTGCCCCGCCAGTCCCGCTTCGTTCATCCCGTCCACGGAGGTGATGTCGAAGGCCGTGGCCACGACGCTGCCGTATTGGGAGGTCCAGGTGAGCTTGCCCGAAACGGCGTCGTCACGCTCTACGCCGCGGGGCTGCTTCCACAGATTGCTCATCAGATCCTTATGGAAGTCCATGTTCCTGCCGACCAAGACGGAGTTCCCGGTCTTGCCGCCGGTGTCCGGCCAGATGACTCGTGTGCACATGCGAGTGACCTTATCGATCGAGTTCCACTCGCAGGTGGATGCGACGGCAGCACACCAGGTTCGGTCTACGTGAGGTCGAGGATCGCTGCGCCGTGTCCTACGTCTGGGCGGTACTCGTCGAGGTCAAGCGACCCTGCGGTAGAAATCGACGCGAAACCTAACCTACGGTTCCGTAACCTACGGTAGCGTAGGTTGGGATCGGACGCGTTGAACGAATGGGAGGACAGGAATGGACGCCCAGAGCGGAGTGCTCCACGAACTCGAACCGGTTGTCGCGAGCAACCTCGACCGGCATCTGTCGATGGCGCGGGAATGGTTCCCGCACGACTATGTGCCATGGAGTCGTGGACGTGACTTCGGCTTCCTCGGCGGCGAGGATTGGCGGCCGGAGGATTCGCCGCTGGACCCGGTCGCCAAGGTGGCCATGACGGTCAACCTGCTGACCGAGGACAACCTGCCGTCGTATCACCGGGAGATCGCCACCCGCTTCTCTCGTGATGGCGCGTGGGGCAGCTGGGTCGGGCAGTGGACGGCAGAGGAAGGCCGGCACAGTATCGCGTTGCGTGACTACCTCGTCGTCACCCGTGGCGTGGATCCCGTTGCCCTGGAACGTCTTCGGATGGAGCACACGGTCGCCGGGTACGACTCGGGGGACAAGACGCCGCTGGCGGCGATGGCCTATGTGTCATTCCAGGAGTTGGCCACCCGGGTGTCGCATCGCAACACCGGGCGAGCCTCGGGCTGCCCGATCGCCGATCAGCTGCTCGCCCGGATCGCGACCGACGAGAACCTGCACATGGTCTTCTACCGCAACCTCATGGCGGCCGCGCTGGACATCGCGCCCGACGCCGCGATGGCGGCCATCCGCGACGAGGTGTTGAACTTCGCCATGCCGGGCATCGGCATGACCGACTTCGCCTCGAACGCGATCACCATCGCCAAAGCCGGGATCTACGATCTGCGGGTCCATCACGACGACGTGTTACAGCCCGTCCTGCGCTTCTGGCGCGTGTTCGACAGAACCGATTTCGGGCCCGAGGGGGAGAAGGCCCGGGAGGAGCTCGCCCAGTTCCTCGACGCACTCGACGAGCGGGCGCGGTTCTACGAGGAGAAGCGCCAGCGCCAGGAGGTCGGTGCGGCCTCCTGACGGCGCACGCTATTGTTCGGTCACATCTGTCGGATAGGGGAGAGTTAGTGACGGAACAAGAGCAGCAACTGACGTTCGGGCAGAAGGCCAAGTTGTATTTGCAGGCTGCAGGCGCGTTCGCCCGTAATCCGAAGGCGCTGGTCGCTCTTGTGAAGTACAAGCTCGCTGAGCGCAAGTCGGCCAAATAGGCCGCACTGACGCGCTACGCCGGCGGCCACCGCAGGGTTAGCGTGATGACATGGCCAACGCCGCGGGCCCGGTGACCCACACCCGGCGCTACCCAGAAGTGGTCCTCGCTGTGTTCGGCGTCTACTCGGTGGCGCTGGGCGTGTTCATGCTCGTGGCCCCCGGCGTGTTTTTCGAAACCCTCGGTGCATTCGGCACGCGCAACGACCACTACATCTTCGACAATGCGTCCTTCGAACTGCCGCTCGGTTTACTGATGCTGGCCGCGCTCAGATGGCGTAGCTGGCGGGTGCCGGCGTTAGCCTTCGCCACCGCGCACTGGGCGTTGCACGCGCTGAGCCATCTGGTCGACACCGACCATGCCGCCGGCAGTTGGGTCGGCTGGCTGGAAGCCGGCGGCCTGGTGTTCACCACGGTGCTGTTGGCAATCGCCTTGCGGGCCAGCCTGTCTGACGACAGGGAGCGATAGATGCGTGTCCTTGTGGCCGGTGCGACGAGCGTCCCGGGAATCCCGTTGCTACGGGAACTCAATGCGCGTGGTCACGAGGTGATCGGGGTGACGCGCTCGTCGGGCAAGGCCGCGCAGATCTCCGCCGAAGGCGCCGAACCCGTGGTGGCCGACGTGCTCGACGCCCATCAGATCGACTCGGTAGTGGGCGAATTCAAGCCCGAGGCAGTGGTGAGCCTGCTGACCACCCTGCCCAAGCTGGGCCCCATGCGGATCAAGGACTTCGATCCGGCCAAGCAGCTGTGGCGCCGCGGTGCCGGTAATCTCGTCGCCGCAGCGCAACGGGCCGGGGTGCGCCGGGTGGTCGCCGAGTCGGTGATCTTCGCGTATGGCTACCCGACGGCCGGGCCGGACCGGATCGACGAAACCGACCCGTACTTCGGTCGGCCGCCACCGCGTGGAGAACAGATGCTGGAGGCGTTGCGGGGGATGGAACGCAACGTGCTGGCCTCGGGGCAGACGAGTGGGACCGACGGAATCGTGTTGCGCTACGGCGTCTTCTACGGCCCCGGCGTCACTCATGACGACATGTTCCACCGGTTGGCCACCTGGTGGGCGATGCCGGCGATGACCGGTAACGGGATGCTGTCCTGGGTGCACATCGACGACGTCGCCCGCGTCACCGCCGATGCCCTCGACAAGGGCCGGGGCGGCCAGATCTACAACGTCGTCGACGACCGGCCCCAGTCCTTCGGCGATTACATCCGGGAACTGAACGCGAAGCGGAACCGGCCCCGCCCGTGGCCGCTGCCGCGGTCGGTGGTCAAACTCGTCGCCCCGTACGCCGCGACCGCCTTCGGCTCCACCTGGCTGCCGCTGTCGAATGCGAAGGCCAAAGCCGAGCTCGGCTGGACGCCTATTCCCCGGTGAACTGGGGCGGGCGCTTCTGGAACATCGCGGTGACCGCCTCGGCCAGATCCTTCGACGGCAGGAACGCCGAATTCCACGCGGCCACGTACCGCAGGCTCTCGGCCACCCTGGCGGTGCGCTGTTGGTCGAGCACGTCCTTCACCCCGGCGACGGTCAGCGGCGGGTTGGCGGCGATCTCAGCGGCCGTGGCGTGCGCGGCCGCCAGTGAGGCGTCGGCGTCGTCGTACACGTCGTTGACCAGACCGATCTTCTCGGCGTGCGCCGCGTCCACGTCCTTACCCGTCAACACCAGCTCGCGCAGGTGTCCGTCGGACAGGATCAGCGGCAGTCGCGCCAGGCTGCCCACGTCGGCGACGATGGCTAGTTTGGTCTCGCGCACCGAGAACTTGGCGTCGGCGCTGGCGTAGCGGATGTCCACCGCACTGATCAGATCCACGCCACCGCCGATGCACCAGCCGTGGATCGAGGCGATGGTCGGGGTGCGGCAGTCGGCGACGGCGGTGATGGCGCCCTGCATCTTCAGCAGCCGCTTGTGGAACCCGGCGCGATCGGCGGCACCCGCGTCTAGCCCGGGCATCTCGGCACCCATCGCCGGCAGGTCCAGGCCGTAGCTGAAGTTCTTGCCCGACCCGGTCAGCACGATCGCACGCACCTCGGGGTCGGCGTCGAGAGTGCCGAACACGTCGGGCATCTCGGCCCAGAACGCCGGGCCCATCGCGTTGCCCTTGCCGGGGCCGAGCAGCGTCACCTGTGCGACGTGATCTTTGATCTCGACGGAGACGGACTCGTACGTGTCAGCCATGGGTATCTCCTAGACGCGCTGCAGGTAGAAGTACAGGTAGCGGCCATCCACCACGGCGCCCTTGCCGTTCATGATGCCCACCACGGTGTTGTCGTCGACCACCTTGAAGTGGTCGTGCACGGGCGCTCCGTCGTACACCATGGTGGCGGTCACCTCACCGCGGAACTCCTCCAGCCACAGGCTGGCCTCGCCCTTCATCGCCTCGGTGTTGGAGAACTTGTTGCCCTCGGCGTCCAGGCACACGAGGGGCTTGGCGTCGCCGGCCGAGTGGAACGTCTTGCCGAACCAGTTGAGTTTCTTCATGAACCCGTTGGCCTTGTGCCCGGTCTGGAACTCGCCGCCCTTCCACTCGCCGAGCATGAAGTCGATGCCGGCCGGCTTGAGCAGGGCCCAGAAGGCGTCGAGTTCGGCGTCGGGGATCTGCCCCTCGCGGCTGACGAATCCATCGAACGTGCCGCGTGCGTCGGTCACTTGGTGTCTCCTGTTCGAGGCCCGGCCAGACCGGGCGCATTCCAGCGTTTGGCGAACTCCAGGAAGGCGTCGTTCTCATGCGGCGCACCGATGGTGACCCGCACACCGTCTTCACCGTACGGGCGCACGATGATGCGGTTGTCGGCGGCCCTGGCCACGAAGTCGAGGGTGCGTTCGGCGAGCGGCAGCCAGACGAAGTTGGCCTGCGAGGGCGGCAGCTCGAAACCCGCCTCGCGCAAGGCGTCGCTGACGCGGGTGCGTTCGGCGACGACGGCATCGGTGCGGGACAAAAGTTCGTCCGCGGCCTCCAGGCTGGCGATGGCCGCGGCCTGCGACACGGTAGTGGCGCTGAACGGCACGTACACCTTGCCCAGGGCGGTGACGATCTCCGGGTCGGCCACGGCGTAGCCCACCCGCAGACCGGCCAGACCGTAGGCCTTCGAGAAGGTGCGCAGAACAACCACATTGCGGTGGGCCCGCACCAGCCCGAGGCTGTCGGGGACCCACCGGTCGCGGATGTACTCGACGTAGGCCTCGTCGAGGATGATCAGGATGTCGTCGGGCACCGCCGCCACGAATCGGGCCAGGGCCTCGGGGTCGACGACGGTGGAAGTCGGGTTGTTCGGGTTACACACGAAGATCAGCCGGGTGCGGTCGGTGACGGCCGCGAGCATCGCGTCGAGATCGTGAGTCTCGTCACGTAGCGGGACCGGCACGCCCGTCGCTCCCGCGGTGCGGATCTGCAACGGATAGATCTCGAAACTGCGCCATCCGTACACGACTTCGTCGCCCACGGTGGATGTGATTTGTATCAACTGCTGGCACAGGCTCACCGAACCGCAGCCGACGGCGATGTTCTCGGGCGCGAAATCGACATGCTTGGCGAGGTGTTCGCGCAGGTCAAGATAGCCGTTGTCGGGGTAGCGGTTGATGTTCTCGGTGGCCTTCAGGATTGCCTCGCGCACGCTGGGAAGCGGCGGATGCACGGTTTCGTTGCTCGCGATCTTGATTGCGCCCGGAACTGTTTTGCCTGGTGCGTACGCCGGAAGGTCGGCCATTTCGGGGCGCAGACGGATACTCACTTGGCCAGAATAGGGGAGGCTGTGTACTGTGTGCCCTCGGCGGTTTCGGGCGACAGGACGGAGTCCGGTACCCTCACAGAAGTTCAAAGGAGGCGTGCCAGAGCGGCCGAATGGGACTCACTGCTAATGAGTTGTCCCCCTTACCGGGGACCGGAGGTTCAAATCCTCTCGCCTCCGCCACGGTTGACTTGTCAACCGCACAACTGAATAGCGCTAGGCGCCCGTAGCTCAACGGATAGAGCATCTGACTACGGATCAGAAGGTTAGGGGTTCGAATCCCTTCGGGCGCACAATTGATCACCTGTATCGACTCCCGAGGCCTAGGTAATACGCCCGGGAGTCGCTGCTTTCGGGGCATGTTCGCTTGCCGACTTCGCCGGAAATCGCTGTGACTATCGTGTCCGCATGGTTCGGCGGGGGCAACAGGGTCGGCACGAGCTGCGCAAGGCACAGCGGGAAACCATCCGTCAGATTGAGTCTTCCCAGGGACAGTACGACGCAAAGCAGATGCGTCGACGGTGCGGGCCTCCAAGGCAGTGGGAATCTCCTTACGACGAAGCCAATACCGTCCGTCTGCAATTTTTCCTGTGGAGATTCAACGGTCGGCTTGCCGACTTCGTGATCAATGTCCAAGTCCTCACCTCAGAGGGTTGGGAGACAGTCGAGTATTTCGATTGCTGCCACGGCCACGGCCACTGCCATCTACACACGCAAAACGGCGAAGTCCCGCGAAGCTTGGTTCGGCTAGATTCGATCGACGACGTGCAGCGGGCTTTTGCGCAGGTTGAGGGGGGAATCTCACACTCGTGCGCGTATCATCCGGGCGGAAGGTCCATAAGGGAGCATGTTGATGAGCGAATCCCGGCTCGACGCTTTCCGGCGTGAGGTGAACTGGCAGTTGGCGTGTGGCGCGCTGGCTGAGGTGGATCTTGAGGTCACGAACGATGACGGAGAGTTTCCTGTCATCGTCGCGCTCAGCGAGGAGCGATGGTCGACCGTGCTCGGCCGAATCCGCGCAGTTGGTGGGTACGCCAACCTGTTCGTCGAAGCTGAGGGTGGAAAAGTGTGGGCCGCCTCAGTGATCGGAACTGCCTGCGCGATCGGCGAACCTGAGCCTGATGACATTTTGACTGGTGACGACGCGCCTGGAGCCGACGCCACGGTCGGGATGTTTCTTGAATACGTTGTGCGTCGGCCGCACGGAGTGCAGGTCTCGGCCGCAATGGGCACCCGGCCTGTGCACGCGATGCTCGTACGGTCGAGTTCGCGGCGTCGTAGGCCTCGATTTCCATCGAGATCGACACCAGAGCTGTGATTCGTACGCAGCGACGACCCTGACGTCGATCTCGGCGCCGCGACGTCGGCGCCCTACTCCGAGGCGACCGCGGTCGCGATGTCGATGGCGATCTCCCGCAGGACGTCGTCGGTGACAAGCTGGCGTGCGGCCTGGCGGTCGAGCCGCAGCACCGAGATGAGCAGTTCGACGTGGCCGGCCACCTGAACCCGGGCCAGCTCCGGCGGTAGATGCAGCCCGTGCTGTTCGGACAGGAAACGGCGCAGCACGGTCACCCGATCGTTCATCCAGGGAGAGCGGTCGATGGCCGCGGCCGCCGTGGACTTCAGTTGCCCGGCGTAGCGGCGCTGCCGCCGTTGCGCGAAGACGCCGTGATGAACTTGGCGCGACCGGTCGCTGCGGCGGGTCCTGGCCCGCACGCCATCGTCACCGTGCGGTGAATCGCACCCGGTGAATGCCGCCGTGCGCATGACCCTGGCGGTTGCCATGGCGTGTCTGTGACCCATCGATTCCCGTACCTGCCGACATGTGGTTTGCCAGTTAACTTTACGGGACGGTCTCAGCTTCAGCTCAGGTTCGGCCGTGACCTCAGGTCCAGAGGACGGCGATCCCGGCTGCGAGCAGCGGCAGTATGCCGGCGGCGACGAACAGCGGCATGACCGGCCGACCGGTACGACGCTGCCGTGCCCGCCCGATGCCCAGCACCGCGCCGAGCGCGACGAGGATGACGAGCTTGGTGGCGAGCTTGGGGTAGTTCAGCTCGATGCCGGCCGGCCACGGCGCGGCCAGGGCCAGACCGGTGACAAGCGAGAGGGTGATGCCGTAATCCATCACCCGGGTGATCTCGAAACGGCGGGCCGCCGCCTCGGCCACCCAGGCGCCGACCATGACGGCGAAACCGATCAGATGCGCATAAACAACTACGTTGCGTAGTAGCTCCATGGGGGGAGTGTAGGACGTGGCGCCGGCCTCCCACGTGCAGACACGTCTGTCACGTAGGGTCGGCTGGATGCGGCTGCTGCTCATTGCCGACACTCATGTACCCAAGCGCGCCAAAGATCTGCCGGCTCAGGTGTGGGACGAGGTGGATCGGGCCGATGTCGTTGTCCACGCCGGTGATTGGGTGGACGTCGCCCTGCTCGACGCGCTGAGCGCGCGTGCGGCCCGCCTGATCGGCTGTTGGGGCAACAACGACGGGGCCGAACTCCGCAGGCGGCTCCCCGAGCGTGCCGACGTGACGCTGGACGGGGTGCGGTTGACCGTCGTCCACGAGACCGGTGCAGCGACCGGCCGGGAGGCCAGGATGGCGCGGGACTATCCCGGAACCGATGTCCTGGTCTTCGGCCACAGCCACATTCCGTGGGATACCACCGCGAAAACCGGTTTGCGCCTGCTGAATCCAGGGTCGCCGACCGATCGTCGACGCCAGCCGTACTGCACGTACATGACGGCGCGTATCGGTGCCGGTGTGCTGTCCGAGGTCAGTCTGCACCCACTCGAACGTTCGTGACGCGGACACCCTGAGGTGGCAGGCTCTTTGCGTCAGCTGAACCAGGGCTACACCGGAGTGGAGATCGCCGAGCAGTTCCAGCTGCCGCCCGCGCTGGAAAAAGCCTGGCACGCCCACGGTTACTACGGGTCGGTCAACCACAACGTCAAGGCGATCTACCAGCGCTACATGGGCTGGTTCGACGGCAACCCGGGCCGGCTGTGGCCGCACCCGCCCGAAGCGCTCGCACCCCGCTACGTCGAGGCGATGGGCGGAATCGACCGGGTCGTCGAGCTGGCCCGTAAGGCGTTCGACGAGGGCGATTTCCGCTGGGCGGCAACGCTTCTGGATCACGTGATGTTCACCGACGCCGATCACGCCGACGCCCGGACGCTGTACGCCGACACCTTTGACCAGCTGGCCTACGGCGCAGAGAACGCCACGTGGCGCAACTTCTTCCTCACCGGCGCCAAGGAACTGCGCGACGGCAAGGTCGGCACCGTCGGTCAGGTGACCGCGCCGACGATGCTGGCCCAGCTGAGTCCGGAGCAGATGTTCGACGTCCTCGCGATCAGCATCAATGGTCCGCGCGCGTGGGATCTCGATCTGGCCATCGACGTGACCTTCCTGGACAGCGCCGTCAACTACCGGCTGACCGTGCGCAACGGAGTGCTGGTCTACCGCAAAACCACGGCGGACGGAGCGAGTGCGCACGTCACCGTGACGCTGGCCAACAAGCTGCGGCTGCTGGCCGTCATCGCGGGTGACGCGACCTCACCCGGCCTGGAGGTCACCGGTGACGCTGAGGCCTTGCAGGCCCTGCTGTCGGCGCTGGACCGGCCGGATCCCGACTTCGACATCGTCACGCCGTGAGGTGAACGAAACCTTACATATATAGACACCAGGTAAAAATTCCCCACTTGTATTGACAAGTGCGGTGATGCGGACCACAGTATCCGCATGGGAAATCATCAGAGCTACGACGTCGTGGTCGTCGGCGCCGGCATCGTCGGTCTGGCGCACGCCTACCACGCGCATCAGCGCGGACTCAGCGTCGCCGTCGTCGACCACGCCGACGGCATCGTCGGTGCGTCGGTGCAGAACTTCGGCCATGCCTGCATCACTGCGCAGTCCGGTGTCGCGCGGGACTACGGCCGCAACGGGCGTCAGCACTGGCTCGACCTGTCGCGCAAAGCCGGCTTCTGGTCGGCCGAATCCGGCACTCTCGTGGTGGCGCGTCATGACGACGAACTTGCCGTGATGCGCGAGTTCGCCACCACCCGTGAGCCGTCCGAGGTGCGGTTGCTGAGCCGTGATCAGATCCTGGAGCGAATCCCGGTAGTTGGTGACCGCGTGACCGGTGGCATGTACCTGCCGAACGACCTGCAGGTCGACCCCCGCACGGCGGCCCCGTCGATCGCGTGTTGGCTCGAACATGAAGGTGTCGACTTCCATTGGCGCACTGCGGCTGTCGGTTTCGAACCCGGTGTCGTGCACACTTCACGCGGGCCGTTGCGGGCGACGACGACCTTCGTCACGGTCAACTACGACATCGACCGCCTCTTCCCGCACCTCGCCGAACGGGACGGCCTGCTGCGCTGCCGCCTGCACATGCTGCGGGCGCGCCTACCGCTGGCTTTCGCGCTGCCCGCACCGTTGTTCACCGGGTGGTCGTTGCTGCGCTACTCCGGTTTCGAGAACCTGCCCTCCACTGAGGCCGTCGCCCAGCGGTTGCGTGCCGAGCATCCCGAGTATGTCGCGATCGATCTGCACCAGATGTACACCCCGCAGCCCGACGGCTCGCTGCTGATCGGCGATACCCACTACCGCGACGTCTCCGCGCCGCCCTTCCAATCCGAAGAGGGGTTCGCCGTTCTCCTCGAAGAAGCCCGGAAACTCTTCGGAACCAAGGAGATCGACGTCTCCGAGCGTTGGCAGGGGGTATACACGTCGGCGCCAGGGCAGGAGTTCCTGATCGAAGAGCCCATCGAGGGCACCCATGTCGTCACCGTCACCACCGGTATCGGCATGACCACCAGCATGGGCCTCGCCTACGACAGCGTCGAGAACGCGCTGACCCGCGACAAAGTCGTCGCACCCGCCTGAACGATCAAAAGGAAAGGTTAAACCATTGAGTGCCAAAGCAACTGATTCAATCGGTCTGGTCGTGTTCGACATGGCCGGGACCACTGTCGAGGACAGCGGGCTCGTGCAGCAGTCATTCCTGGCCGCCGACAGCCATGCCGGCCTGTCGAAGACGGAAGCCGATCGGCAGGAGATGCTGCGCTACGTCTCCGACACCATGGGGCAGTCCAAGATCATGGTGTTCCGTCACCTGGCCAAAGGAAACGAAGAGCAAGCCCAGGCCGCGAACAAGGAATTCGAGCGCTGCTACGCCCAATTGGTCTCCGAGGGTAACTGCAGTCCGATCCCCGGAGCCGAAGACGTCATCACCTCCTTGCGGTCGGCCGGGGTCAAGACCGCACTGACGACCGGCTTCGCCAAAGAAACCCAGTCGGCCATCATCGACGCGCTGGGTTGGCATCATCTCGCCGACGTGGTGCTCTGCCCGTCCCCGGGCGTGCGGGGCCGGCCGTATCCGGACATGCCACTGACCGCGCTGATGCAGACCGAAACCGATTCGGTGCGTTCGATGATCGTTCTGGGCGACAGTTCCTCGGACGTCATCTGCGGGCTGCGCGCCGGGGCCCGAGCCTCGATCGGGGTGCTCACCGGTGCCCACAACCGGGCACAACTGTCCGAGGCAGGTGCCACGCACATCCTCGACAGCGTCGCCGATCTGCCGTCTTTGGTGGCTGCACTGCGGTAGCTCATTGATCGCGCGGCGGTCGGTCGCAGGCCCCGCCTTCCGACCGCCGCAACGCTTCTTCACGTCGTTCTCATCCGAGAAACCTGCGTGTGACGTTCGGCCAACTCACTCGGCTATCTGCCCCGGCCCGTCAGCACACCGTCTGCAGCACACCCACCAGAGGTGCATTCTCATGACCCAAGCAACGACTTCCACCGACCCGTCAACCGCTGTGCGCTACCGCCGTTGGCGGATACAGATCTTCGCCGTCACCTGGATCGCCTATGCCGGCTTCTATTTCACCCGACAGGCCTTCTCGGTGGCCAAACTGGGCATTCTCGAAGACCCGATTCTCAGCACCAGCCTGACCAAGAGCACCCTGGCCAACCTCGACGCCGCCTACCTCGCGGCGTATGCAGCCGGGCAGTTCGTCTGGGGCCAGGTTTCCGACCGGTTCGGTCCCCGGGTGGTGATCCTCGGTGGTCTGGCGATCTCGGCGGTCGCCACCGTGTTCATGGGCTTGCTGCCCGCGCTGGTGTTCCTGCTGCCGCTCATGATCGTCCAAGGACTGGCCCAGTCCACCGGTTGGTCCCCGACGCTGAGCAACATGGCCCAGTTCTTCTCGATCGGAGAACGCGGCCGCGTGCTGGGCCTGTGGAGCACCAACTACGCATTCGGCGGTCTGGTGGCCGCTCCGGTCCTGGGGTGGGCCGCCTATGACGTCTTCGGCTCATGGCGGGCGGCGTTCTTCACCGGGGCTGCCGTGGTGGCCGGGGTGTTCGTCCTCGTCCTGATGCTCCAGCGCAACCGGCCGCAGGATGTCGGGCTGCCGCCGATCGAGGAGTACCGCGCGGGTCAGGATGCCCGAGAAGGCGTCGAACTCGACGACTCGCCCGACGCGGAGGCCGTCGCCGAACCGAAGGCGTCCTGGCGCGACTCGCTGTCGGTCGTGCTGCGTGACCGCATGGTGAGAACCCTTGGTGCGTCGTATTTTCTGCTGAAACCGGCGCGGTACGCGATCTTGCTGTGGGGCCCGGTGATCGTCGCCGAACGTCTCGCCGACGGGGACAAGTTCCAGGCCGTGACGATCCCGGTGGCATTCGGCGTCGCCGGCGTCGTCGCCCCGATCCTGCTGGGCCGGATCTCCGACCGGGTGTTCAGTGCACGGCGCGTGCCCGCCTGCGTGATCAGCCTGGGGATCCTGGTGGCGGTGCTGGCCTTGTTCGGCCCGCTGACCGCGACCGGAAACGCCTGGGTCATGGTGATCGTGCTCGGCGTGATCGGCCTGAGTGTCTACGGCGCCGACGCGATGATCTCCTGCGTCGCGGCGGTCGACTTCGGAACCTCCAAGCATGCCGGCACCGCGGCCGGGTTCATCAACTGCTGCGGTTCGGTCGGCGCGATCCTGGGTGGGTTGCTCCCCGGCTACCTCGGCACCTCGGCCCTGTTCTACGGATTTGCCGGTGCTGCACTGCTTTCCATGCTGCTGCTCCTGCCGCACTGGAACCGGATGCCGGCCGCGGACTAACCGGCGGGCGAGAACTTGGTGCGCGCGTTGACGATGCTGAACGTGACCATGTCGGGGCGGTACCGGTCGTCGGCACATTCGAACACCACGCCATGCTGATCGCGGGAGACCCGACGCTCACGCAGAAGCGGGCTGCCGAGCGGGATTCCGAGGTTGGCGGCGTCCTCGGGCCCGGCGGCCACCGCGTCGAGCACGTGTTCCATCGAGTCGAAGTACACGCCACGGCTGGCCAGGTAATCGGTCATCGAGCCGGAGTCCGTGTCGAACTCGAACAGCATCGAACCCACGGAGTCGATGAACGTGCTGCGCTCGATCATCGCCGGTTCACCGTCGAGAAGCCGCACCCGCAGCACGTCGACCACGAAGTCCTCAGCCGTCAAACCCAAAGCCTCGATTGCGGTTTCGGACGGGCGGCGCCGGGCCACCTCGATCGTGCGGTTACCTGCGGTGCGTCCGGCGCGCTCGGCCCACTGGGTGAACGGGGTGAACGTGTCCAGGGTCTGGGTGGCGTCGTGGCTGCGCACCACCGCGGGTTTGCCGCGGGACACCCGGATCAGCCCTTCGTTCTTCAGCGTGGCCAGGGCCTGGCGCACCGGCCCGCGGGATACGTCGAACTCGGCACACAGCGCGCTCTCGGCGGGCAGCGGCTGACCGATGGCGTAGTCCCGCCGTCTGATGCGCCGGCGAAGTTCGGCCGCGACGTGTTCGTGGCGCGACCGCGGCTCCGACATCGCTCCACCCTCCGGTCAGGTTGTCATGACAAGTTTGCTGTCTGAGTCACCATACCGTGCGCGGCTCAGGGCAGGCCGCCATCCACCCGCAGGATCGAACCGGTGGTGAAGCTCGATGCGTCCGACATCAGAAACAGTGCGGCACCGACGATTTCGGCCGGATTGCCGGCCCGCTGCAAAGCCAGGTGGCCGAACGGCTCACCGGTCATGTCCCAGGACTTGCTGACGTCGGTGAGGAACGGTCCGGCCATCAGGGTGTTGACCCGCACGGTCGGACCGAAGGCCTTGGCCAGTCCTTCGGTCATGGCGTTCAACCCGGCCTTGGCCGCGGCGTACGGCAGCATGTACTGGTCGGGGCGCAGGGATCCGGACGAGCTGACGTTGATGATCGCGCCGCCGCCGTCGGCCACCATGCGCTCACCGAGCAACGCCGAGAGCCGGAACGGCCCTTTGAGATTCAGGTTGAACACCGAGTCGAAGAGTTTCTCGGTCACCGTGCCCAACGATTCGTACAGCGGTGACATCCCGGCGTTGTTGACCAATACGTCGACCTTGCCGAATCGGTCATAGGCGGCCTCGACCAACCCGTCGAGTTGATCCCACCGGCCCACATGCACGGCATACGGCAGGGCGGCCCGCCCCGTGGCGGCCACGATCTCCTCGGCCGTGGTGACACAGGAATCCAGGTTGCGGCTCGCGATCACCACATCGGCGCCGCAGCGCGCCGCCCCCATCGCGATCTCCCGGCCGAGACCCCGGCTGCCACCGGTGATCAGGACGACCCGGCCGCTCAGATCGAACAACTCGTCGGCGTATCCCATGTTGACCCTCTCCGGCCGTCGCGCACCGCGGCCCTATGGTGGCACGGTGCAACTGCTTCTGGTCCGACATGCTTTACCGCTGCGCAGCGAGCCGGGTCAAGGGTCCGACCCCGACCTGTCGCCGGACGGTCTCGCCCAAGCCGAGCGCCTGCCGGCCGCGCTGTCCCGGTTCCCGATCAGCCGGCTGGTCAGCAGCCCGCAGCGGCGCGCCATCCAGACCGCCGGACCGCTGTCGAAGGCACTGGGCCTGCCGGTCGATGTCGACGAGCGGCTCGCCGAGTACGACCGCGACATGTCGCATTACGTCCCGATCGAGGACATCGCCAAGGAAAACCCCGAGGAATTGGCCCGCCTGGCCAGCGGTCACCTGCCCAGCAGCGTGGACGAGACGGCCTTTCTGGCGCGCATCGGTGCCGCCGTCGAGGACCTGGTCACCGCGGGCAGCCATGACGAGACGGTCGCGGTGTTCAGCCACGGCGGGGTGATCAATGTGTTGCTGCACCAGATCCTGCAGACCGAGCGGTTGCTGTCGTTCCATGTGGACTACGCCTCGGTGACGCGGGTGCTGTCGTCGCGCTCGGGGCGGCTGGCCGTCGCGTCGGTCAACGGCACCGAACATGTATGGGATCTGCTGCCGAGAAATCTAACCTGGTAAACAAAGACCGTGACGAATCTCGAGGGGCTCGACCTCATCGCCCTGGACCGGCACCTGCGCGCCGAGGGCATCGCCCGCAGCGGTGAGCTCCGCGCTGAACTCATCGCCGGCGGCCGTTCCAACCTCACCTTCCGGGTGTACGACGACGCCTCGGCGTGGGTGCTGCGCCGTCCGCCGCTGCACGGTCTGACTCCCTCGGCACACGACATGGCCCGCGAGTACAAGGTGGTGGCGGCCTTGGCCGGCACCGCCGTCCCGGTCGCCCGCGCGGTGACCATGCGCAACGACGACTCGGTGTTGGGGGCGCCGTTCCAGATGGTCGAGCACGTCGAGGGCCGGGTGGTGCGCACCGCTCCGGAACTCGAAGCGCTGGGGGACCAGAGCGTCATTGACGGCTGCGTCGACGCGCTGATCCAGGCGCTGGCCGATCTGCACGCGGTCGATCCGGCCGAGGTCGGCCTCGGCGACTTCGGCAAACCCGACGGCTACCTGGCCCGCCAGGTGCGCCGCTGGGGCTCGCAGTGGGACCTGGTCCGGTTACCCGACGATCCGCGCGACGACGATGTCAAACGCCTGCACCAGGCGCTGTCCGAGGCGGTTCCGCCGCAGAGCGGCACCTCGATCGTGCACGGGGACTACCGGATCGACAACACGATCCTCGACGCCCAGGACGCCACCGTGGTGCGCGCGGTGCTCGACTGGGAGATGTCGACCCTCGGTGACCCGCTGTCCGACACCGCGCTGATGTGTGTGTACCGCGACCCGATGTTCGGCCACGTCCATGCCGACGCCGCCTGGACCTCCGAGTTGCTGCCCACCGCCGACGAACTGGCCAACCGGTACGCCAAGGTGTCCGGGCGCGAGCTGGCGCACTGGGACTTCTACATGGCGCTGGCCGATTTCAAGCTGGCCATCATCGCCGCCGGCATCGACTATCGACGACGCGAGGGGGCCGACGGCCCCGAGCATGTCGGCGAGGCCGTGGCACCTCTGATCGCGGCGGGCCTGCGCGCCCTGAGCTAGCCTCAGCCGCGCTGGGCGGCCTTGAAATTCTTCTTGGCGGCCCGGCGCAACTGGAAGATCCGCGCCGACCCGGCGGCCACGGTCAACAACCCGCCGGCCACCGCCGCGCCCAAGATGGCCACGCCCGTCGGCAACGACCAGTGCCAGCCGAGGAACGTCAGCGGCACCGGCTCGGTGTTCTGCGCGATGAAGATCAACAGCACGATCAGCACCAGGAAACCCAGGATCAGTGCTGTCCACAAGGCCGCGGCGCGGGTGAGCTTGGGTTCGGTGGCCTTACCGGATTTGGCAGGCGTTTTGCCGGGCTCGGGTTTGCCGTCGTCGGGCAGTGGCGTACCCGGTGTGTACGGCGCCGGCTCTGGCAAATCGGGCGATACAGGTTGATCGCTGGTCATTCTGCCATCTTTGCCCCTAACGGCGGCAAAGCAAACACCCCGAGGTAAAGCGGGCGGCATGTCGGGTGTGGGCGTTAGGGTCGTCAGTGGCTGATCGTCGAGCCGCCGTCGCCGAAAGGACGCGCCTGTGCCGCGCAGAACCCTGGCCACCGCGATGACCCTGCTCGCCCTGGTGCTGCCGTGGGCTGTGGCGTGCGGCAGCGCGAATCCGCTGGGTGGTGGAGAGATCTCGGGTGATCTGTTGACGATCACCGTCGGGTCTGCCGACTTCCCGGAGTCCAAGATCGTCGCCGAGATCTACGCTCAGGCCTTGGAGGCCAACGACTTTCAGGTCCGCCGACAGTTCGGCATCGGCAGCCGGGAGACGTATGTGCCTGCGGTGCAGGATCACTCGATCGATCTGATCCCCGAATACACCGGCAACCTGCTGCAGTATTTCGACGAGCACACCACCGCCACCACCCCGGACGCCGTGCTGCTGGCCCTGTTCAAGGCATTGCCCGGGGATCTGTCGATCCTGTCGCCCTCACCGGCCGAGGACAAGGACACCCTGGCCGTCACCGCCGAGACCGCCCAGCGCTGGAATCTGAAGACGATCGCGGACCTGGCCGCCCATTCGGCCGAGGTGAAAGTCGGTGCACCGTCGGAATTCCAGACCCGTCAGACCGGTCTGGTCGGCCTGAAGTCGCGGTACGGCCTCGACATCGCCCCGGCCAATTTCGTCGCGATCAGCGATGGCGGCGGCCCGGCCACCGTGCAGGCACTCAACAGCGGCGCCGTCACCGCGGCGAACATCTTCAGCACCTCACCGGCGATCGACCAGCACAATCTGGTGGTCCTGGAAGATCCGAAGAATGCCTTCCTGGCCGCCAACGTGGTGCCGTTGGTCGCCTCGCAGAAGAAGTCGGACGAACTCAAGACCGTGCTCGACGCGGTGTCGGCCAAACTCACCACCAAAGCATTGATCGAACTGAACACCGCGGTAGAGGGCAACGCCGGCGTCGACCCGGACGAGGCCGCCGAAAAGTGGGTGCGGGACAACGGTTTCGACAAGCCGGTGACCAGATGATCAGCTTCGAGAACGTCACCAAGCAGTATCCGGACGGCACCGTCGCCGTCGACAATCTCAATCTCGAAGTGGCACAGGGCACGTTGACGGTCTTCGTCGGACCGTCCGGCTGCGGCAAGACGACCTCGATGCGGATGATCAACCGGATGATCGATCCGACGTCGGGCACCGTCACCGTCAACGGGGACGACATCAGCACCGTCGACCCGGTCAAGCTGCGGCTCGGTATCGGCTATGTGATCCAGAGTGCCGGGTTGATGCCGCACCTGCGGGTGGTGGACAACGTCGCGACGGTTCCGGTGCTGCGGGGTGAATCCCGGCGCAGCGCCCGCAAGGCCGCGATCGGGGTGATGGAGCGGGTGGGGCTGGACCCGAAACTGGCTGACCGTTACCCGGCGCAGCTGTCCGGCGGGCAGCAGCAGCGCGTCGGGGTGGCCCGGGCCTTGGCCGCCGACCCCCCGATCCTGTTGATGGACGAGCCGTTCAGCGCCGTCGACCCGGTGGTGCGGGAGGATCTTCAGACCGAGATCCTGCGGCTCCAGAGCGAATTGCGCAAGACCATCGTGTTCGTCACGCACGACGTCGACGAGGCGATCAAACTCGCCGACCTGGTGGCCGTCTTCGGTCGCGGGGGAGTGCTGCAGCAATACGATTCGCCCGGCCGGCTGTTGTCCAATCCGGCCAACGATCTGGTGGCCGGGATCGTCGGCGCCGACCGCGGCTACCGCGGATTGCAGTTCTTCCATGCCACCGGGCTGCCGTTGCACATCATTCGTCATGTCGCCGAGGCCGAACTCGACGGGCTGCAGCTCGGTCCTGCGGACTGGGTGCTGATCACCAGGCCCGACGGCTCCCCGTACGGCTGGGTCAACGCCGAGGGCGTCACCGTGCATCGGGCCGGAAAATCGTTGTACGACAGCACGATTGCCGGAGGTTCGCTGTTTCGGCCGGACGGCACCCTGCGTCAGGCGCTGGACGCGGCACTGTCCTCACCCTCGGGCCTGGGTGTCGCCGTCGACGCCGACGGGCAGGTGATCGGCGGCGTGCGGGCTGAAGACGTGCTGGCAGCCCTGAAGACTCAACGGCAGATCCCGGCATTGGAGCCGTGATGCGGTACCTGCTGAACCACCTCGACGACCTGTGGACACTGACGGTCGTGCACCTGCGGTTGTCGCTCGTGCCGATCGTGCTCGGTCTGCTGATCGCGGTCCCGTTGGGCGCGGCGGTTCAGCGCACCACGACGCTGCGGCGTCTGACCACCCTGACCGCCAGCATCATCTTCACCATCCCGTCGCTGGCATTGTTCGTGGTGCTGCCGCTGGTCATCCCGACCCGCATCCTGGATGAGGCCAATGTTATTGTGGCGCTGACGCTTTACACCACGGCCCTGTTGGTGCGAGCAGTCCCGGAGGCGCTCGACGCGGTAGGAGAGCCGGTGCGTGACGCCGCCACCGCGATCGGTTACCGGCCATTGGTGCGGATGCTCAAGGTGGAACTTCCGCTGGCCATCCCGGTGCTGGTGGCGGGCTTGCGGGTGGTCGCCGTCACCAACATCTCGATGGTGTCGGTCGGTTCGGTGATCGGCATCGGGGGTCTGGGCACCTGGTTCACCGAGGGCTATCAGTCCAACAAGAGCGACCAGATCGTCGCCGGGATCATCGCGATCTTCGTGTTGGCCATCGTCATCGACACGCTCATCATGCTCACGGGCCGGGCGATCACACCGTGGACCCGCACCGCCCGCGGCCCGCGAACTCCCCGGATTCGGGCCGCGGCATGAACTTTCTGCAGCAGGCCCTCGACTTCATCTTCACCGCCGCCAATTGGGCCGGGCCCGCCGGCCTCGGTGCCCGTCTGCTCGAGCACCTCGAGTACACCGTCGTCGCGGTGGTGGCCTCGGCGCTGATCGCCATTCCCGTCGGCCTGCTCATCGGGCACACCGGGCGGGGCACCTTCCTCGTCGTCACCGGGGTCAATGCGCTGCGCGCGCTACCCACCCTCGGTGTGCTGTTGCTCGGCGTGCTGTTGTGGGGGCTCGGGCTGGTGCCGCCGACGGTCGCGCTGATGCTGCTGGGTATCCCGCCGCTGCTGGCCGGCACCTATGCCGGCGTCGCGAATGTCGATCCCACCGTGGTGGACGCGGCCCGGTCGATGGGCATGACCGAACGCCGGGTGCTGCTGCGGGTCGAGGTGCCCAACGCGCTGCCGCTGATCCTGGGAGGGCTGCGCACCGCGACGTTGCAGATCGTGGCGACCGCGACGGTGGCTGCCTACGCCAGCCTCGGTGGGCTCGGCCGGTATCTGATCGACGGGATCAAGGTGCGCCAGTTCCACGTCGCGTTGGTGGGCGCGCTCATGGTGACCGCGCTAGCCCTGATCCTCGATGCCGCACTTGCGTTCGCGGTGTGGCTGTCGGTGCCCGGTCGTGGCCGGTTGGGAGGATGGCGCCGGATGCCGCAGCCGTTGCTCGACGACGAGGTGGTGCGCGACTCGAGGTCCGCGCGGGCCGACCGCGGGAGTTCTGGACTCGACTACAACGGCCGAGCGGCGTCGCATACGGTAGGAGGGTGAGTGACCAGAAGGACAGTGCCTGGCCTGCGGTGTTGACGTGGCGGGCGCACGAGGAACCTCGGATGGAATCGGTTCGGGTTCAGTTGTCGGGCAACCGGATCAAGGCGTACGGCCGGATCGTGGCCGCCGCCACCGAGGCTCACCCGGCGTTCTCTGCCTCCTATGACCTGGTCACCGATGAGACGGGCGCCACCAAGCGGCTCTCGCTGTCGGTCACCCTGGCCGAGCGCGAGCGTCAGCTCTCCATCGCGCGTGACGAGGAGAACATGTGGCTGGTGCAGGATCACAACCAGACCAAACGGTCGGACTTCGGTGGTGCGCTCGATGTCGACGTCGTGTTCAGCCCGTTCTTCAACGCACTGCCGATCCGGCGGACCGGCCTGCATCAGCAAGCTGAGACGGTGACCGTCCCGGTGGTCTATGTGCGGTTGCCGGACTTCGCGGTGGAGCCGGCCAACATCACGTACCGCAGTACCGGCGAGCCCGGGGCCGGGATGAAGCTGCACTCGCCGATCGCCGACACCACCATCACGGTGGACGCCGACGGCTTCATCCTGGATTACCCAGGACTGGCTGAGCGGATCTGATCACCCCGCCGGCGCGTCCGGCGGCCGCCAACTCGGCGCGCCAGTTGTTGACGCCGACCACCGTGGTGATGATCTCGGGCCGGCTGAAGCTGTCATAACGCATGCGGGCGGCGTGACCCGTCTCGACCAGATCGGCCACCGAGCCCGTGGCCGCCAACGTGTCCTTGGCGCGGGTGAGCAGTTCGATGCCGTGCTCCAAGGCGGGCAGTAGTTGGTCGGCATTGGCCTCACACATGGCGCGCACCAGGTCGGGTGCGCTGGCCGCCACCCGTGTGCCGTCACGGAAGGAGCCGGCCGCCAGCGCGAAGGCCAGCGGCACCTCGCCGGCGATCTGGGCCAGCGTTTCGGCGAACATGTGCGGCAGGTGGGAGATGGTGGCCGCGGCGGCGTCGTGCTCATCGGAGCGGGCCGGCACCACGACCGCGTGGCAATCCAGCGCCAGCTGTGCGACCAGTGTCCACACCTTCGCGTCGACGTGATCGTCGACGCTGACCACCCACGGTGCACCGGTGAACAGCTTCGCGTCGCCGGCCGCCCAGCCCGAGTGCGCGGTGCCCGCCATCGGATGGCCGCCGACGAAGTTCGGCAGCAATCCGAACCTGCCGACCTCTTCCAGGACTGCGCCCTTGACACTGGTGACGTCGGTCAGCGGACACTGCGGCGCGGTATCGCGGACGTGCTCGAGCAGCTGCGGCAGCGCGGGCATCGGCACGGCCAGCACGATCAGGGCGTTGCGGTCGGCGGCCCGGCGCAGCGCCTCGCCGAGGTTCTCGGTGGCGTCGAAACCGTCGAACTTCGCGGCCGCGACGGCTTCCACCGACCGGTTGTAGCCGAAAACCTCACGGCCGGCCCGGGCGGCGGCGCGCATGAGGGAACCGCCGATGAGGCCGAGACCCAGCACGCACACGGGTGTGTTCGTCACGCTTCAAGGTTGGCATACCGGTGCTGGTGGTGCCGAGGGTGATCCCTGGTCAAAAACGCTGGTCGGCGACTACCGTAGGCGGGCATGGGAGCACAGCGTGCGCCGGCAGACCTGCCCGATGGCTTCGGGGTGGCCGTTGTTCGGGAGGACGGCAAGTGGCGGTGTGCCCCCATGCGGTCCTCCTCGCTGAAGAGCTTGACTGCCGCGGAGACCGAGCTGCGTGAACTGCGCAGCTCCGGTGCGGTCTTCGGGCTGCTCGACGTCGATGACGAATTCTTCGTGATCGTGCGGCCGGCACCTGGGCGGACCCGGCTGCTGCTGTCGGATGCCACCGCCGCGCTGGACTACGACATCGCCGCCGAGGCCTTGGAGAACCTCGACGCCGACCTCGAAGAAGAGGACCTCGAGGACACAGACCCGTTCGAGGAGGGCGATCTGTCGGTGCTGTCCGACATCGGTCTGCACGAGGATGTGCTCGGCGTGATCCTGTCCGAGATCGACCTGTACGCCGATGAGCAGATCGGCCGGATCGCCCGTGAGATGGGCTTCGCCGATGAACTGGCCGCGGTGCTCGACCGGCTGGGACGGTGAGGGCCTCAGACGAGGCCTTGATCCGCAGCGCGCTGCAAGCTGCCCGTACCGCCGGCCCGCGCGATGTGCCGATCGGCGCAGTGGTGTTCGCGGCCGACGGCACCGAGCTGGCCCGGGCCGCCAACGTCCGTGAGGCCATCGGGGATCCGACCGGGCATGCCGAGATCGTGGCGATGCGCGAGGCCGCCCGGGTGCTCGGCGACGGGTGGCGGTTGGAAGGTGCGACGCTGGCGGTGACCGTCGAACCGTGCACGATGTGCGCGGGCGCGTTGGTGTTGGCCCGGGTGGCGCGCGTGGTGTTCGGCGCGTGGGAACCCAAGACCGGAGCGGTCGGCTCGCTGTGGGATGTGGTGCGTGATCGCCGGCTCAACCACCGTCCCGAGGTGGTCGGCGGGGTGCTGGCGGACGAGTGCGCGGGGTTGCTTGAGGAGTTCTTCGCGGCCCAGCGGTGAGACCCTCGCCGAGGGTGAAGTTGATTGCGAGTTTTCGCCCGTTCTTCGCCATCTTCTTCGCACTCACGGACCGAGTGTGAGCGCCGGAGGCACGATTAGGGCTTGACGGCCCTCGCCCGGTAAGCTGCCACACGGTGGCGTGTCCGAGCGGCCTAAGGAGCACGCCTCGAAAGCGTGTGACGGGTAACCCCCGTCCGAGGGTTCAAATCCCTCCGCCACCGCCATAGAAACCCGCACCTGTTCTCGCAGGTAGCGGGTTTTTAGCGGTGCGGCGGCTTCGGGGTGGCACCACGATCCTGCGGACTGTGTGTGGCGCTGGACCTCCTCGGCGGACTCTCCCTCACGTCCCGCTCACCGGCGACAACCGCAACACCGGGATGGTCCGGATCCCTTCGGTGCGTCGTTCGTAGGTGTCCCAACCCTTGTTCAGCCGGTCAGCGGCCAGCGCATAGAGCCGGTCGCGGTCGGTGCCGGTGGCCTCTCGCGCCATGAACGCCCCGCCACGTGGCCCGATGTGCAGCTCGCATTCCGGATGCGCGAGCAGGTTGTGATACCAGCCTGGGTGCTTGCCACCGCCGTAGTTCGAGGCGATCAGCACGACGTCGTCGCCGTCGGTGAAATACGCCAGCGGGGTTTCATACTTCTTGCCGCTGCGGGCTCCGGTCGAGGTGAGGACCAGTACTGGGATGCCCACGCTCAACCGCACCCGCCCATGCGTCGCCTTCATCACCGGCGCCTCCAGCGGCACCACGAACCGTCGCCACAGCGCCGCGGCCTTTTCGGTGGTGAACACCTTGCCGCCGGTCCACCAGGCGAGCTGCCGTTTCCAGCGGGGCCGAGCCCGGAGGTCGACCCGGGGGATGCCGTTGAGGGAGCCGGTCATGCCGCCGCGATCGGGAACGGGTTGGCGAGAAGTAGGGCCCGGCATGGATAGATCTTGAGCGCCTCACGGCGTCGACGCATGAGTAGCCGGCTACTTGTTTTGCCTGGTTTTGGCCGCGTTGAATGTGTTCATGGAACTGATGTCGCCGACCGATTCGATGTTTCTGATCGCCGAGACCCGGGAGCATCCGTTCCACGTCGGCGGCCTCGCGCTCTACGAACCTCCGGCCGGCGCGGACCGCGAATTCGTGCGGGAGTTGCACGAGGACATGGTGGCCCACACGGAATTCGAGCCGGTGTTCCGCAAGCACCCGGCCACGATCCTGGGCGGCATCGCCAACGTCGGCTGGACCTACGACGACGACGTCGACCTGGACTACCACCTCCGCCGCTCGGCGCTGCCGACCCCGGGCCGGGTGCGGGATCTACTGGAGCTGACGTCGCGGCTGCACGGTGGCCTGCTCGACCGGCACCGTCCGCTGTGGGAGGCGCACCTGATCGAGGGGCTCGCCGACGGCCGGTTCGCGGTGTACACCAAGATGCACCACTCGCTGATCGACGGGGTGTCGGCGCTCAAGTTGCTGATGCGCACGCTGTCGGAAGATCCGGCCGACACCGAGGTGCGGGTGCCGTGGGCGGTGCCACGCAAGAAGCGTCCGCGCGAGAGTGCGTCATTGAGGCAAACCGCCTCGGATGCGCTCGGCTCGGTCGCCGGGTTGGCACCGTCGACGGTCAAGCTGGCCCGCTCGGCGCTGCTGGAGCAGCAGCTCACGTTGCCGTTCGCGGCACCCAAGACCATGTTCAACGTCAAGATCGGTGGCGCGCGCCGGGTGGCGGCGCAGTCGTGGCCGTTGGAGCGGTTCCAGCGCATTTCGCGGGCCGCCGGTTTCACCGTCAACGACGTGGTGCTCGCGGTGTGCGCCGGGGCGTTGCGGGCCTACCTGCTGGAGCAGGATGCACTGCCCGACCGATCGCTGATCGCGATGGTGCCGGTGAGTCTGCGCGCCGAGCACGAGGCCGACGCCGGAGGCAATATGGTCGGCACGGTGCTGTGCAATTTGGGCACCGACCTCGAGGATCCGGCGGATCGGCTCACGGCGGTCGGCGAGTCGATGCGCGGCAACAAGGAAGTGTTCTCGGAGTTGCCGCGGGTTCAGGCCCTGGCATTGTCGGCGATGATGATCGCCCCACTCGGCCTCAATGCGTTCCCCGGTTTCGTCAAGGCCACGTCGCCGCCGTTCAACCTCGTCATCTCCAATGTGCCGGGCCCGCGAAACCCCTTGTACTGGAAGGGCGCCCGGCTCGACGGCAACTACCCGCTGTCGATCGCGCTGGACGGGCAGGCCATGAACATCACGCTGGCCACCAACGCCGACAATCTGGATTTCGGTCTGGTCGGTTGCCGGCGCAGTGTGCCGCACCTGCAGCGGATGCTCAGCCATCTGGAGGATTCCCTCAAGGCCCTCGAGGTGGCGACGGGCTCCTGACCGAAAGGCGCAATGGCTAGACCAAATAGTGTTCCTCGCGCAAAATGGTCTCCCGTGACGGACGACGGTGGTGCCTATCTCGGCAGGATGCGGATCCTGGATGCGAAACCGGTGAACCTCGACGGGTTCAGCGTCGCGAATCCCGATCTCGGTCTGGCCGCGAT
Organism: Mycobacterium sp. NS-7484; assembly: GCF_001953975.1. Classification (GTDB taxonomy): domain Bacteria; phylum Actinomycetota; class Actinomycetes; order Mycobacteriales; family Mycobacteriaceae; genus Mycobacterium. The sequence continues at coordinate 20,624 of NZ_MBEJ01000012.1, read as the reverse complement.
GGCCAGTCCGAACGATCCGGAACCGTCGCTGGTCATCGTCGACGGACAGGTCGTCGAGATGGACGGCAAAGCCGTGGTGGACTTCGACGTGATCGACGAGTTCATCGCCCGCTACGGCCTGGACCTCGATGTCGCGGCGGAAGCGATGGCGCTCAGCGATGTCGAGCTGGCCCGGATGACCGTCGACCTCAACGTGCCGCGCGCCGAGGTGGTGCGGCTGATCGGTGGGACCACCCCGGCCAAGCTGGCCAAGGTCATCGCGTTGCTCAGTCCGGTCGAGATCCAGATGGCGATGGCCAAGATGCGGGTCCGGCGCACTCCCAGCAACCAGGCACACGTCACCAATCAGCTCGACGATCCGATGCTGATCGCCGCCGACGCGGCCAGTGCGGTGGCCTACGGATTCCGTGAGGTGGAGACGACGGTGCCGGTGCTCGGCGACGCGTCGTCGAATGCCGTTGCGCTGCTGATCGGTTCGCAGGTCGGGGTTCCGGGTGCGATGGCACAGTGTGCGATCGAGGAGGCGCTGGAGCTGCGGCTGGGCATGCGCGGGCTGACCAGCTACGCCGAGACTATCTCCATCTACGGCACCGAGCAGGTGTTCGTCGACGGTGACGACACCCCGTTCTCCAAGGCGATCCTGACGAGCGCCTACGCCTCGCGCGGTTTGAAGATGCGCGTCACCAGCGGTGGTGGCGCCGAGGTGTTGATGGGCGCGGCCGAGAAATGCTCGATCCTCTACCTGGAGTCGCGCTGCGTGTCGCTGGCCCGCGCTCTGGGCGCGCAAGGCGTGCAGAACGGCGGCATCGACGGGGTCGGGGTAGTGGCCTCGGTACCCGAGGGCATGAAGGAACTGCTCGCCGAGAACCTGATGGTGATGATGCGGGAGCTGGAGTCCTGCGCCGGTAACGACAACCTGATCTCCGAATCGGACATCCGCCGCAGCGCGCACACCCTGCCGGTGCTGCTGGCCGGTGCGGACTTCATCTTCTCGGGCTTCGGCTCCATTCCGCGCTACGACAACGCGTTCGCGCTGTCCAACTTCAACTCCGACGACATGGACGATTTCCTTGTCCTGCAACGGGACTGGGGTGCCGATGGCGGACTGCGCACCGTGACGCCGGGGCATCTGGCCACGGTGCGACGACGTGCGGCGACGGCGGTGCAGGCGGTGTACCGCGACCTCGGCCTGGCCGATTTCGACGACAGTCACATCGAGGAAGTGGTGGTCGCCAACGGCTCGCGTGATCTGCCGCCCGGTGATCCGAAGGCCGTCGCGGAGGCAGCCAACGCGATCGAGGCCAAGCAGCTCACCGTGTTCGACGTCGTCGCGTCGCTGCACCGCACCGGCTACACCCAAGAAGCCGAGGCCATCATGCGGCTCACCGCCGAACGGTTGCGCGGCGATCAGCTGCAGACGTCGGCGATCTTCGACGAGAGCTTCCGGGTGCTGTCGAAGATCACCGATCCGAATGACTATGCCGGTCCGGGAACGGGTTACACGCTCACCGACGAGCGCCGCGCCGAAATCGACAACATCCGCCAGCAGCGCAGCGCCGCCGAACTCACCACCGATCAGGCCGAGCATGCCGGCCATCTCGTGGTCACCGACGTCGAACCCGCCCGACAGGGCAGCGACCCCCGCGAGGTGGTCATCGGGCTGTCACCGGCACTGGGCCGCAGTGTCTGGCTGAGCCTGTGCGGCCTGCCGATCGGCGAGGTCATCCGACAGCTGTGCGCCGGCCTGGAGGAGGAGGGCTGCGTGCCCCGGTTCGTCCGGGTGCGCTCGACCATCGACGTCGGACTCATCGGCCTGACCGCGGCCAAGCTGTCTGGCTCGGGCATCGGAATCGGCTTGCAAGGCAAGGGAACCGCACTCATCCACCGGCGGGATCTGGCGCCGCTGGCCAACCTTGAGCTGTTCAGCGTGGCCCCGCTGCTGACCGCGCGTAATTACCGCGAACTCGGCCGGAACGCCGCCCGGCACGCCAAGGGCATGGCGCCGGTGCCCATCCTCACCGGCGGCACCGACGAGTCGATCTCGGCCCGCTATCACGCCCGGGCGGTGGCTCTGGTGGCGTTGGAGCGTGAGGCGAGCGAGCCGGGACAGCTCCCGGTGACCGTGGAGGTGCGACGGGCATGAGCGAGCAGAGATTCACCGTCGCCGCCGCCGTCGACGGCAAGCTCGACCTGTCGGATCTGCGGATGGACCCGGCGGTGCTCGCGCACCAGGCCGTCGTGGCCGAGGAGCACGGCAATCCGCAACTCGCCGAGAACTTCCTGCGCGCAGCCGAATTGGCGATCATCGACGACGAAGAGGTGATGGGCCTGTACGAGGCGCTGCGGCCGCACCGCTCCACCGCCGCCGAACTCGACGCGCTGCAGGCCTCGCTGGAGAGCCGAGGCGCAGCCCGCTGTGCGGAACTCGTGCGCCAGGCGGCTGCGGTCTACGCCCGCCGAGGCCTGTTGCGGTGACCCCGATCGGACGCGTGGTCGCCGGGATCGACGTGGGCAACCACACCACCGAGATCGTCCTGGCCCGGATTGTCGATGGTCGAGTCGAGCCGATCACCCACGGCCAGGCGCCGACCCGGGGCCGCAAGGGGTCTCGGGAGTCGCTCGAGGGGGCGGCCGCGCTGCTGCACCGCATCGAGGTCGACGCCGGGATCGTCGCCGACGAACTGGTGCTCTCGGCCATCCGGCCGGTCGACACCGAGACCGCGCCGCTGGCTCCCGCACCATCGCCACGCGCACCGGTACGAAGCCTGCGCAAACCCGACGCCAGCACCCCGGCCGGCACCGGTTTCGCGGTGGGCCGGCACGTCCCGATGCAGCACCTCACCGGGCAGCCTTACGAGGGCCCGGTGATCGTCTCGGTGGATGCCGACACCGACTTCGAAGTGGCCGCCGCCGGGATCACCGACGCCGTCGATCGGGGGTGGACCGTCGTCGGTGTGCTGGCTGCCCAGGACGATGCAGTGTTGATTCGCAACCGCATTCACCTCGACGTGCCGGTGGTCGACGAGGTGCTCGTGGACGGATTGGCCCCCGATGCGCTGGTGGCGGTGGAGGTGGTGGCCGAGGGCCGTGCCTACCGCGCCCTGGCCGATCCGATTGCGCTGTGCGCCGCATTGGAACTGGGCCATGAGCAGATTCACGACGTGGCCGCGTTCACCAGGGAGCTGTCCGACTCACCGGCGATCGCGGTGACACCACGCACCGAGCCGCCGGAACCGCCCGCAATGGATGACGACTACGTCGAGTTCCGCACCGATGGCAAGGTGACGCGCTACTCGCCCGCGCAGGCCCACACCCTGCTGCGCCATGAACCGCCGGGCAGCGTGGTGCGGGTACGGCTGCGGTCGATACCGACCGCTGATCACGAGATGCCCGTCGACGACGCCTTTTTCACTGACCTCACCGCGCTGGACAACGGAACCTGGTTACGACGCGGCATCGCCGAGGCCCGCGGCACGGTGGTGGCGCTGCTGGCCGCCGACCACGTCGAGGACGCCGCGGCCACCCTCGCCGAATTGACCGGGCGGCCGGCCCGCACCCTCGCCGGAGAACCGGAAGCGGCGGCCCGTGGTGCCCGCACCACGCCTGGCCTGCCGCCGGACTCGGTGGTGTGCGATATCGGCGGTGGCACCATCGATCTCGTCGGCACCGAGCACGCGGTGACGGCCGCAGGCGCAGGGGAGACCATCACGGTGGCGGTGGCCCGGATGCTCAACATCCCCAAGGCGCTGGCCGAGCGGGTCAAGCGCAACCCGGCGATCCGCGTCGAAGGCCCACACGTCGCGCATGAGGAGGACGGGCGGCGCCTGTTTCTTGACGCCCCGGCGCCTGCTGACGCGATCGGCCGCCTATGTACCCGCGGCACCGCCGGGTTGGTGCCGTTCTCCACCAAACTCGCCGCCGAGGAATGGCGCAGCCTCCGGCTGGCGATCAAACAGGAGACCGTGGCCGCCAACATCGCCCGCTGCCTGAGGGTTTTCGAGAAGATGCCGACCGCGCTGGTGCTCGCCGGTGGCGGTGCCCTCGACGACGAGCTGTTGCGCACCGTCGGTGAATCCCTGCGCAGCGTCAACGTGGTGGTGGGACGAGCCAACATCGACGGCGTGCACGGTCCCCGGTTCGCGGTGGCCTCGGGGTTGGTCCATCTCTGTGCGGAGTCAGCCGGCGAGCGCGGGGCGTAAGAAGTCCCCGGAGATCTGCACCGCCGGTGTCGAGCTGTCGCCGCCCACCACCAGGGTGGCGAAGGCGATGTCACCGGCGATGCCGGCGAACCAGCCGTGCGAATGGGTGTTATCGCCGAATTCCGCCGTCCCGGTCTTGCCGCCCAGATCGGCGATGTCGCGCAGCTGCGTGGCGGTGCCCTCGGTCACGGTCTTGCGCATCATGTCGCGCAGCGCCGAGGTCACGTCGGCCGGCAGCGTCACCGATTCGGCGTCGGCAGTGACCTTTTCGCCGTCCACCAGGCTCGGCAGGATCGTCGAGCCGTGCGCCAAGCTGGCCTCGGCCACCGCGAGACCGAACGGGCTGACCGTCACGGTGCCCTGACCGATGCCGTTCTCCACTTTCTGGGCAGCGTTGTCCGCGTTGGGCACTCGGCCGGTCACGGTGGTCAGGCCTGGGATTGTGAAGTCCACGCCGATACCGAACTGCCGCGCGGTGTTGGTCAGTGCATCACCGGAAAGCTTGTCCGACAGCGCCGCCATGCTGGTGTTGCAGGAATGGGAGAAGGCCGACGCCAACGGGACGGTGCCCAAGTCGAACTCGTCGTCGTTGGGGATCGTGCGGTTCTCGATGGTCAATCGGCCCGGGCAGGCCACCGGGGTTTCCGGCGTCGCCAGCCCTGCTTCCAGTGCGGCCGCGGTCGTGATGGTCTTGAACGTCGACCCCGGCGGATACAAACCCGAAAAGGCAATGGCGCCTTGTGGATCCGCGGCGGCGTTCTGTGCGGCGGCCAGGATACCGCCCGTCGATCCGGAGATCGCCACCAGTACCGCGGGGCGGGTCTCCGTGGCGACGGCCTGTTGGGCGAGCAGCTGAAGCCGCAGATCCAGCGTCGTGCGCAGCGGGTCGGTCTCCGCCGGTGGCTGCGAGGCCAGCCGTTGCGCCGCCGCACCCTTCCCGTCGACCAGGTAGACCGACCAACCCGCCCCCTTGGTGATCCGGTCATGCCAGAGTTGCTGCAGACCGCCGATGGCCGGCGAGGACAGCTGCCGGTCCGCCGTCAGCAGTTCTCCTTGTTCGGCCACGGTGACCCCCGGAAGCTGGCCGAGTTGGTCACGCACCGTGGCGAGGTCTTCTTGGCGCAGCTTCATCACCGTCACGCGGTCATCGGAGGTCGACGTGAACTGTGCGCCGATGGATTCGGCGGTGGTGGAGGCGTCGAACGGGGCCAGCAGCGCGGCCAGCGGCGCCGCGGACTCCAGGTGCGCGCGGTCCAGGGTGATCACCCCTACGGTCTGCCACGTCATCAGCGGCTGGCCGGTGCGGTCGAGCACGGGGGTCTGCAGATCACTGTCGGTGCTGTACTGGAACGTCAAGTCGTCCTGCAGCTTTCGGTGTAGGAGGGTCGGCGACCAGGTGATCAGCCAGTCGTCTCCCGTTTTGGCGGCGGTGCCGGTGGTGTCGTAGTCGAACCCGCGTCCCTCACCCCACGACCACTGGTACTTGAGGGTCGCGCCGGTCTCGTCGTCGTCGGTATCGGCACCCACCTTCACCGCGGCCGCCTCGCCCATGCCGTCGAACATCGAGGTGATTGCCGCCTCTGCCGCTGCCGGGTCATCGGTCTGCGCGGCGGCAGCGTGAGCGTCTTTGCGCTGCAACGCGTCGGCGAACGCGGCAAAGCGGTCAGCCGGGTCCGGCGCCGACGAGCATCCCACGATGGAGAGCAACAAGCCGAGCAACAGCAGCACGATGCTGGCGGGACGGTGCCGTCGAATCATGCCCCCAGCTTTCCAGCTGGGCGTGCCCTATTTCTGATCGGCGCTCTTCTCGGCGTGTGCGCGGGTCTTGGGTGCGGTCTTGGCCTGCGCTTTGTCGGTGGCCGCTTTGCGGTGCTTGCCGACGTATCCGCGGATCCGGTCGGGTTTGTCGGTGGCGGGTTCGGTGGCGGCGGCATGCTTGGCGGTTGATCGGGTGATCTTGCCGTTCTGTTCGGAGGTCTCCGCGGTCTCCGACTTGTCGGCGCTCTCGTCGGCGTCAACTTCGGTCGCGGACGTCACGGTCGAGTCGGTCAGGCCCACCGAGCTGCGCAGCTTGGTCCGCGCCACGGTGACGGCAGGGGCCGGCGTCGCGGTGTCGGCCGGTTCGTCGACGTCCTCGGGGACGTCGGGGTCCTGCACCGTGCTGTCGTCCCGGGGAGGCTCTACCGGCGTCAAGCCCTTGAGCGGAGTTTTGGCCGGGGTCGACGCCGGTTGCCGTGACGACTCATCCGGTTGGGTCGTCTGCTGCTGCGGGGTCTCGGTCGGTGGCTGCACCGCGGGCCCACCGACGCCGTACATACCGGCCGAGGTGGTGCCGAACGGGCGTCCCATCCCAGCCGCCTCGAAGCCGTCGTCGAGCCCGACGGGGATCGCGTTGATGAAGTTGGCGAGGTCGGTGATCGGGTTGGAGATCCGGAACAGGCGGGCCGCGGCGTCGGCGCCGGGACTCAAGGTGCGGTCATACCCCTGCTCGACCACGACGCGCAGGGGTGCGTCCAGGGCCAGCAGCAGCGGCCGCGGGATGCCGATCTGCTCGAGCGGACGCAACAGCGGCAGCAGGTCGGTGCCGACGGTGTAGTAGGTGGTGTCGCGGTAGGTGCGGGTGTCGGTGTTGGGGGCGCCCGGGGCCAGGTCGGTCCCCGGATCCACCGTGGTCTCGTAATTACCGTGTAGATAGACGATTCCGAGCACCGCGTTGGCCGTGGCGAACACGTTGAGCGGATACAGCGGGAAATCGGCCCAGCCGTCGTACTGCTGGGCGACGTCATAGGTGGTCGGCGGGTCACCTTCCTCCCAACCCGGACTGGTGGTCGGTGCCGGCCCGGAGAGCGGGATGTCCAGGACCGGAATCGTGAAGCCGCGGAAGCGGGACAGGATGCCGCCGTTCGGCCGAGTCGGGTTGGACACCATGACATAGACGATGTTGCCGTTGGTGGTGTTCGCCTTGTACTGGCTCAGGATCACCGCGCTCTGCGAATATCCGACGAGCACCAGTGGTTCGTCCGGGTCTTCGGCGGCGACGCGTTGGCCGAGCCGTTCGAGGCCTTGCCCGACGGACGCCCCATAGGTCAGATCGTTCAACCCACCTTGCGAGATGGGCCAGAAGCCGCCGTTGTACTCGACCTGATCGCCGGTCATCCAGTCATCGCCGTTGTCGACGGCAAGATCGCCCGCCGAACCGGTGGTCTGGGTGATGACGCCATTGGCGAAATCCACGAAGGACACGTCGTTGTCCGTGTAGCTGCCGATCTTCGTGCCCCGCATGTACAGCGACTGGGCGAGCAGTTCCGTCGGAGCCGGCACGATCGGCAGGGGTATCGGTCCGGCGCCGGACCAAGCGATGGTGGCCGCTCCGATCGGTGCCGCGATGGCCATGCCCAGCGAACTCATCTTCCAACGCATCCGCGACGTCTCCTAATAAGCTGCCCGGACACCGATCCGCGTCGGCTTCGGTGTCGTCTCCCCAGTCCGCACAGCATTTTGCACCAAGAATCTGCGCGGTGTAGCAGAACTGTAATGGTTTGCCTGCTAGGGGATATCGCCCGGTCCGGGTCTGGTCGGGGCAAGCGATGGCGGACTGATTTGCCTTCCGCGCCGGCCGGGCGGAGAACGTGTGGGCCCGGCATCGGCCGGGCCCACACACAGATTTGCGGATTTGCTAAGGGCACGTCACTTCGAGCTCGAAAGGCTTGGTCACGGGGTTCATCCCGTCGACTCCGGTCGCGTTGCCCTTGATCGTGTACTTCTTGCCGTCCTTGACCACGTCGGCGCTGCCGCCGGGCACACCGGGGGTGTAGCCGAGGCTGACGCCGTCGATGTTGCCCAGTGCCAGCGCGGTCACAGACGGCTGGTCGCCCTCGCTGAGGGTGGCGCTGACGCCGGACATCCCCTGGCCGACGTTGAGGCTGACGTTGCCCGCGACGGTGGCGCACATGACGCTGCCCTCGAGCTGGTGGTCCTTGCCGTCGATGGTGACCCGGGCCGTGCCGGAGCCGGTGGTGGCGGTGGTGTCGCCGGATTCGATTGACGTCGTTGCCGATGGCGACGCGCTGACCGTCGTCTCACCGGAGGTCTCTTTCTTGTCGCTCGACGAACAGCCGGACAGGCCTGCGACGACGATCGCGGCGCCGCTGACGGCGACCAGGAACTCACGCTTCACCACTGCTCTCCTCACGGTTGCGCAGCCCGTCTCCGATGGCGGACTGTCAGCCAGAAGTATGGGGTTTGCGCAGGTCGTGGGCGTGAGTTTGGATGAATTGCCGTGCTGGGACGGGCGGTGTCAGCGGCAGCGGTGAGCGCACCGGATGCTGTGAATTCCCTGACAGGTCAAGGTGTTCCGATCTTGAATCAGCGCCGTGGCTGCCGGCCCGATGCGGTGACCGGAGTCATTGCATGTGCAATGACTCCGGTCGGTCACCCCGCTAGGGACAGGTGACGGCGATGTCGAACGGCATGTCCACCGGTGTGCCCGGGTCGTTGGGGTCGATCCCCATGCCGGTGCCGGTGATGGTGTAGCCCTTGCCGTCGCGCGCGGCGACCACGGGTGCGCTGGACAGTCCGGCGAGATACGTCAGTGAGGCGCCTTCACCGTTGACGTCACCGATGTTCACCGACTGCACCACGGGGGCCTCGCCCTCGGTCAGCACGACGGAGGTGGGCATCTTGCCTTCGATGCCGATGGTGGTCAATCCGTCCTTGGTTTCGCAGCTGACGCTGGTCACCGGACCGGCGTCGTTGGGACCGAAGGTCACCCGGCCTTCACCGGTCTTCTCCGACGAGCTCGAGTCCTGCGACGAGCATCCGGCGATAGCGGCCAGAAACAGTGCACATCCGGTGGCGGCGACGATCCCGCGGCTCATGACCAAATTCACGTCCGCAGTATGGTGCGTCCGCCCCCATGACGGAAATCGGACGCGCATCCGGTTGAATACCGGGTGTGGACCAGCCGTATTTCACCGTGGAGGCCGAGTTGGACGGCCGCTTCGGCCGGGTCGGCACCATCCACACTCCGCACGGCGACATCCACACGCCCGCCTTCATCCCGGTCGGCACCGCGGCCACCGTCAAATCGGTGCTGCCCGAGACCATGAAACAGATTGGCGCCCAGGCGATTTTGGCCAACGCCTATCACCTCTACCTGCAGCCCGGCCCCGACATCGTGGCCGAGGCCGGTGGCCTGGGGGCGTTCATGAACTGGCCGGGCCCGACGTTCACCGACAGCGGTGGTTTCCAGGTGCTCTCGTTGGGTGTCGGCTTCAAGAAGGTTTTGGCCATGGACACCAGCCGGGTGCAGGCCGACGACATCATCGCCGAGGGCAAGGAACGGCTGGCCGTGGTCGACGACGACGGTGTGACGTTCCGCTCGCATCTGGATGGTTCGAAACACCGGTTCACCCCGGAGGTCTCGATCGGCATCCAAAACCAGCTCGGTGCCGACATCATCTTCGCGTTCGACGAGCTCACCACGTTGGTCAACACCCGCGGTTACCAGGAACGTTCGATGCAGCGCACCCACGAGTGGGCGGTGCGGTGCGTGGCCGAGCATCATCGCCTGCAGGCGCTGGCACCGGAACGGCCACGCCAGGCGCTGTTCGGGGTGGTGCAGGGCGCCCAGTACGAGGACCTGCGTCGGCAGGCCGCGCGCGGCCTGGCCACGATCGGCGAGCAGGCCGGCCCGGCCGAGGGGTTGAGCTTCGACGGCTACGGGATCGGCGGCGCGCTGGAGAAACAGAACCTGGCCACGATCGTCGGGTGGGTCAGCAGTGAGCTGCCCGCCGACAAACCCCGGCACTTGCTGGGCATCAGCGAGCCGGACGATCTGTTCGACGCGATCGCCGCGGGCGCGGACACCTTCGACTGTGTGTCGCCCTCACGGGTTGCCCGCAACGCCGCGGTGTACTCGGCGACCGGGCGGTTCAACATCACCGGTGCGAAGTACAAGCGGGATTTCACCCCGATCGACGCCGAATGTGATTGCTACACCTGCGCCAACTACTCGCGCGCCTATATCCGGCATCTGTTCAAGGCCAAGGAGATGCTGTCGGCGACGCTGTGCACGATCCACAACGAGCGGTTCGTGATCCGGTTGGTCGATCAGATCCGCGCGGCGATCGTCGCCGGTGAGTTCGACGAGCTGCGTGCTGAAGTGCTGGGCCGCTACTACGGCGCCTCGGTGAGCTGAGCGCGGTATTGACCGCACCGCCGACCGCGACTTAACTTACAAATCGTAAGTTGAACGCGGGGGAGGCGGCCATGGGCGAAACCGACCGGTATGTGGTGATCGGCGGCGGCCTCGCCGGCCTGGCTGCCGCGGTCTGGCTCAGCGAGGCGGGCAAGAACGTCACCCTGCTGGAGCGACGCGGTCAACTCGGCGGGCGCACCCACGCGATGCGGGCCGACGCGGTCGACGACATCCCCGACAACGGGCAGCACGTGATCGCCAGCGGGTATCAACACCTGTACCGGTATCTGACCAGTGTGGGCACCCGGCAGTACCTCGAATTTCCCAAGAGCTCGACGCTGCGCTGGCCCGACGGGCGCAAGGTCACCATGCAGACCACGGGTCTCGGAGCGATCCGCACCTTGTTCGGGGTCCATCCCGACGCCGGCTGGGCCGATCGCTTTCGGGCGGCGCGGGCGACGGTTCTGCTGGGCTGGCAGGCGCTGAGGCCGCCGGCAGACCTGGCCGACATCTCCACCGAGCAGTGGTTCGAGCGGGTCGGCATGCCGGCCCCGGCCCGAGAAGCGTTGTGGGACTGGCTGGCCCTGGGCATCGCCGCCGAGCCGGTGTCCCGGGAATCGGCGAAGGTGTTCGCCAACGTGATGGCCACCGGCATCCGGTTGGGCATCAAACACCGCACCCCGGTCACCATCGGTTATCCCACCGTCGATCTCGACACGCTGTATGTCACCGGTGCGCTGAAGGTGTTCGCCGAGCGGGGTGTCGAGGTCCGCTACCGCGCGGTGGCCCGCAGGATCCGCATCGAGGACGGCGCCGTCACCGGTGTGCTGCTGGCCGACGGCACCGAGGTCCCAGCCGACGCCGTGGTGTGCGCGGTACCCAACTCGAACATCGGTGGGCTGCTCGACGATCTGCCCGAGCACCCCGAAATCTATGCCGCCGCCGACAAGTTGGGCTACACGCCGATCGTAAGCACCAACCTCTATCTCGACCGCCCGTTGGGTACCGAGTCGGCGTTCGAGGGGTTGATCGGCGGCACCGGCGTCATCGACGAGGTGTTCGACCGGCAGATCATGCACGGTCGCAACACCGACCAGGCGTGGTTGTACTGCCTGACGACCAGCGGGGCGTACGAGCAGATCCACAAGAGCAACGACGAGATCGTCGACGAGCAGATGGCCCTGCTGCGTCGGTACTATCCCGCCGCCCGCGAAGCGAAAGTGCTTCAGGCGCAAGTGGTCAAGATGCCCAAGGCGACGTTCTCCCAGGTGGTCGGCACCGACGCGCTGCGTCCGTCGCAACGCACCTCGGTGCCGTCGCTGGTACTGGCCGGAGACTGGACGGCCACCGACTGGTCGGCCACGATGGAAAGCGCCGTGCAGAGCGCCGCCAAGGCCGTCGACCTGCTGCTGGAACTCCGGCGATGACCCGGCGCCGGCTCAGCGCAGCGGACCGTCGGGCGCAACTGCTCGACGTCGCCCGCGACATCGTCGCCGACGACGGCTACCCGGCGTTGACCATCGAGCGGGTGGCGAGCCAGGCCGGTGTGACGAGAACCGTGGTCTACCAACAGTTCACCGATTTGTCCGGCCTGATGACCGCGCTGCTCGACCGGGAATCGGCCATCGCGTTCGCGGGAATGAGCACGGTCGACCACCCCGATCTCGGGGCAGATGATCTCGGCCGCGGTGTTCTGGACTACCTGCATGCCGCGCCGACGAGTTGGCGCATCATCTTGCGCCCGCCTGACGGTGCACCACCGCAGGTGCGCGAGCGCATCGAGTTGGGCCGCAGTTACGCCAGGAAGATCAGCGCCCGCCGGTTGTCCCGGGCCGCCGGGGCCGACATCGACCCCGACGGCGCGTCCGTGCGAATCCTGTTGGCCGCCATCGAAGAACTTGCGCGGATCCACCTGGACGATCCAAAAGCCCATCCCGACGAGGCGGTGCTCGGCCATTTGCGCTCCCTGGTCGCCTGGGCGGTCGACCGGACTAGAGCGGGTTGAGAATCCGCTGCAGGAACTGGCGGGTGCGTTCTTCTTTCGGATCACCGATCACCGAGGCCGGCGGCCCCTGCTCCAGGATCACCCCGCGATCGGTGAACAGCACCTGATCGGAAACCTGCCGGGCGAACTGGATTTCGTGGGTGACGATCACCAGGGTCCAGCCCTCGACGGCGAGGTCGCGGATCACGCCGAGCACCTCACCGACCAGCTCCGGGTCCAGGGCCGAGGTCGGCTCGTCGAACAGCACCACCTTGGGTTTCAGCGCCAGGGCACGGGCGATGCCGACCCGTTGCTGCTGTCCGCCCGAGAGTTGGTAGGGGTACTTGTCCTGCTGATCGGCCAGTCCCACCTGCCCGAGCAGTTCGGCCGCCTCGGCCACCACCTCGTCGCGTGGACGTTTCTGCACCACCAGCGGGCCTTCGGTGACGTTCTGCAACACCGTCTTGTGCGGAAACAGGTTGTGGGACTGGAACACAAACCCGCTCTGTGCCCGGTAGCGGCGCAGCTGGTCCTTGGCCACGGGCTTGGAGAAGTCCAGTTCGGTGTCACCGACCCGGATCACGCCCGAATCGGCCACATCGAGTGCGTTGAGGGTGCGCAGCAGCGTGGTCTTGCCCGACCCCGACGGGCCGATGACCGTCGTCGCCGAACCCTGCGGCACCGTGAACGACACGCCTTTGAGCACCTGGTAGTCACCGAATGCCTTGTGCACGTCGGTGGCGACGATCCGGTCTTCGCGTTCTGTGGTCATCGCGCAACGTGCCTTTCCAGTCGGCGTTCCAGACGACTCTGGCCGAACGACAACACCAGGCAGATCACCCAGTAGTAGATCGCGGCCGTGCCGTAGAGGGCAAAGAATTCGAAGGTCGGTGCCGCGATGATCTGGGCCTGCCGCAACAGTTCGGTGACCAGGATCGTCGACGCCAGCGAGGTGTCCTTGACGAGGGAGATCAAGGTGTTCGACAGCGGTGGCACCGCCACCCGGGCGGCTTGGGGCAGGATGATGCGCCGCAGCGTGCCGGTGTAGTTCAGGCCGATCGTCTCAGCGGCCTCCCACTGCCCCTTCGGGATGCTCTGGATCGCCGAGCGGATGATCTCGGCCGCATAGCCGCCGACGTTGAGGCTGAACGCGATCACCGCGGCCGGGAACGGATCGATCTTCACCCCGAACTCGGGCAGCGCGAAGAACACGATGAACAACTGCACCAGCAGCGGCGTGCCGCGGATGAGCGAGATGTAGAACCGCGCAACGGAACTGAGCACGCGGTTGCCCGACAGCCGGGCCAGCGCCACCGCCAGGGCGATCACCAGGCCGATGACGAAGCTGACGATGGTGAGCGGGATCGTCATGGTGATCGCCGCTTTCAGCAGCGGGCCCAAGCTGTCGAGCACCAGTTGCCACGTCGACCGAGGTTGCTTCGGGTTCTCCGCCGACGCGGGCGCACCCGTGGCGTCGGCCTTGAGGTAACGCTGCGAGATGGCGGCCAACGTGCCGTCGGCGCGTAGCTCGTCGAGGGCCTGGTTGAGTTCCGGCAGCAACCCGCTGTTCTTGCGGGCGGCGAAGCCCTGTTCGGCCTTCTCACCGACCTTGCCGGCGATCTTGACGGTCGTGTCGCCGGTTTCGGCGAGGTAGGCGTAGACGGCGATGCTGTCGTTGACCACCACGTCGACGCGGCCCTGGTTGAGCAGCTTGATGGCCTGGGTGAAACCTTCGACGGCTTCCACCCGGGCGCCGGCCGCCCGCGCGATCTCCGACCAGTTGCTGGTGGCGTTCTCGGCGGCCACCTTGCCCTTGAGGTCGGCCAGGGAGGTGATCGAGTTGTCGTCGGCGCGGGTGACGATCACTCCCTCGCCGACCGAATACGGTTCGGACAGGTCGTACTTCGCCTTGCGTTCGTCGTTGATGGTCACCTCGTTGGCGACGACGTCGAACCGGTTGGCCTCCAGGGCGGCGAAGATGGAATCCCATGGTGTCTCGACGAATTCCACGCGCACACCGAGTTTGTCGGCGACCGCACGGGCCACGTCGACGTCATAGCCGGTGAGCTGCCCGGTGGCGGCGTCGTGATAGCTGAATGGGGCGTACACGCCCTCGGTGCCCACCCTCAGCACACCGGAACTCAGCGGTCCGTCGGCCTTGTCGGCACTGTCGCCCTTCGATCCGCACGCCGCGCTCAGAAGAGTGGCGAGCAAGACGAAGGCGAGCAGAATCCTCTTCGGGAGGCTGTTCGGGGGGAATCTCACTGCGGCAACGTAGCAATATCCGCCGGTGGGGCGAAGGGTTCTGCTCACGCGGGTCGCGCGGCCGGACTTGTACGGTAATCTTGTACCACAGTGGTACGGAAGGCCCGGATATGACGCTCAGTGCCAGCGAGGCCCGGAAACGCTTGTTTCCGCTTATCGAACAGGTCAACACCGATCACGAACCGGTGCGGATCACATCGAAATCGGGTGAAGCGGTGCTGATGTCGGCTGATGACTATGACTCCTGGCAGGAAACTGTCTATCTGTTGCGCTCACCGGAAAATGCCCGTCGTCTCATGGAGGCGGTCGCTCGCGACAGGGCGGGCGCGGCCACCTCTGATCACACCACGTCGATAGACACACTCCGGGAGATGGCCGGCGGCCAGGAGTGAGAAGTATCCACTTCGATCCTGACGGGTGGGACGATTTTCTGTTCTGGCTGGCCTCGGGCCGCAAGGTCGCGCGACGGATCACCCGGCTCATCGATGAGATCCAACGCGATCCGTTCGCCGGGATCGGTAAGCCCGAACCGCTGAAAGGCGATCTGTCGGGATATTGGTCACGCCGGATCGACGACGAACATCGGCTCATCTACCGCGCCACCGATACCGAAGTGAAGATTCTCAAGGCCCGGTACCACTATTGAGCGGCCGGCCGATAGATCCAGGGATGGCGCGGCAGCCGTGCCGGGTCGAACCGGTCCAGCATCCCGTCGAGGTCCACGGGCGGCCAGCCCAGTGACGCACTGATCTGCTCCAGCGCGGTCTCGACGCCGATCTCGGCCAGGGTGACGGCGCCGTCGCGTTTGGCCAGCCGGGCGCCGTCTTCGTTGAGCACCAGCGGTACATGCGCGTAGACGGGCTCGGGATAGTCCAGGAGCCGGGCCAGATAGGCCTGGCGCGGGGACGAGCTCAACAGGTCGTCGCCACGCACCACCTGGTCGACGCCGCCGGCCGCGTCATCGACCACCACGGCCAGGTTGTAGGCGGGTACGCCGTCACCGCGGCGCACCACGAAGTCGTCGATGATTCCGGTGTACTGCCCGTGCACCAGATCGGTGACGGTGCCGACGAACGTGTCGGTGCGCAGCCGCAGCGCCGGCGGGCGGCCGGTTTCCGCGCGGCGCGCGACACGTTCGGCTTCGGTCAGGTCCCGGCAGGTGCCCGGATACGCGCCTTCGGGAGCATGTGGCGCCCGCGGGGCCTGCGCGATATCCCTTCGACTGCAATAGCATTCGTACAACAAGCCGCGGTCGGACAATTGGCCGATCACCGCGTCGTAGTGATCGGGATGCGCTGATTGCCATTGGACCGGCTCATCCCAGGTCATTCCGATCGCGGCCAGATCCGCCACCTGGCGGTGCCCGATCTCCGGAAACGTCCGGTCGTCGAGATCTTCGACCCGCACCAAGAACCGTCGTCCGGTCGAGCGGGCGAACAACCATGCCAGCACCGCGGTACGGAGGTTGCCGATGTGCAGGTCGGCCGACGGGCTCGGCGCGAACCGCCCGGCGCGGGTCGGGCTCACGCCCGCAATCTATCGACCGCCACGCTCAGTCGCGGTCCCAGGGTGGGCCACTGTATGGAACTGCCGTTCCTGATGGGGTCCGCCCAGGCCTGGTCGGATGCGCCGATGTTGGGGCCGGCGCGATCGATCGATGAGCGACTGGGAATCGAATTGCGCACCCGCTGGACGCAATTCGCGCACCGCGGGACCGAATCCCTACCGGCTGGTCCCTTGGTGTTCGACTGACGGCGGACTTGATAAAGTTTCGGCAAAAATCCGACCTGGTGGTGCTGATGGTGATGACGGGCGCAGGCGTACCCCTGCGTGGCCGCGCCAGCGAATGTACGGCACTTCGGGGGCTGCTCTCGGCGGCCCGTTCGGGCAGCAGCGCGGTGCTGGTACTGCGCGGCGAGGCGGGGGTCGGCAAGACGGCGCTGCTGGACTATGTCGTTGCACAGGCGTCCGAATTCCGGGTCACGCAGGTCGCCGGGATCCAGTCCGACATGGAACTGGCCTTCGCCGGATTGCATCACCTGTGTGCACCGCTGCTGGGCCGCCTCGGTGAGATTCCCGAGCCGCAGCGGGATGCGCTCGAGGTGGCTTTCGGCCGCGGGGTCGGGCCGGCCCCGGACCGGTTCCTGGTCGGCCTGGCCGTGTTGAGCCTGCTGGCCGCCGCCGCTGACGAGAAGCCGCTGCTGTGCGTGATCGACGACGCGCAATGGCTCGACCAGGTCTCGGTGCAGGCCCTCGGTTTCGTGGCGCGGCGGCTGCTGGCCGAGCCGGTGGTGGTGGTGTTCGCGGTGCGTGACGGCCACGACGGCGCCGCGGACGCGCTGCCCGGCCTGCCGGAGTTGCGGGTACCCGGGCTGGCCGACAGCGACGCCAGGGACCTGCTGGATTCGGTGGTGCTCGGCCGGCTCGACGAGCGGGTGCGCGACCGCGTCATCGCCGAAACCCGGGGCAACCCGCTGGCGCTGCTGGAAGTGCCGCACAATGTCTCGGCCGCCGAGTTGGCCGGCGGATTCTGGAACGTCGGGACCCGCCCTTCGGTGGGGCAGGTCGAGGAGAGTTTCGTCCACCGCATCCGGGCATTGCCGGCCGACACCCGCCGGCTGGTCCTGGTGGCGGCGGCCGACCCGGTCGGCGACCCGGTGCTGTTCGCCCGTGCCGCAAGTCATTTGGGCATCGATCTGGAGGCGTTGGCACCGGCCGAGGCCGCCGGCGTGATCGAGTTCGGTTCCCGCATGCGGTTTTACCACCCGCTGGTCCGGTCGGCGGCGTACCGGGCGGCGGACGTGGCGGAGCGTCGCGAGGCACACCAGGCGTTGGCGATGACGACCGATCCGGAGCTGGACCCAGACCGCCGGGCCTGGCATGCGGCCAATGCGTCCGCCGGTCCCGACGATGCGGTGGCCGCCGAACTCGAGGCCTCGGCGTGGCGCGCACAGGCGCGTGGTGGAATCGCCGCGGCGGCCTCATTTCTGGAACGCGCCGCGGTCCTGACCGCCGACTCCGGCCTGCGGGGTGCCCGGGCGATCGCGGCCGCCGAGGCCAAGCGCGATGCGGCCGCCTCGGAGGCGGCCTACGAACTGCTGGCCCTTGCGGAACTGAACCCGCTGTCCGAACTGCAGCGGGCGCAGGTGGGCCGGCTGCGGGCGCAGATGGAGTTCACCCGCAGCCGCGGCGGCCAGCCTGGTGCACCACCGGTGCGGCACGCGGCGGCCCTGCTGCTCGACGCGGCCGGCCGGCTGGAGACGCTCGACGACGACCTGGCCCGCGAGACTTACATCGAGGCGCTGTCCGCGGCGATGTATGCCTCGCGCAGTCAGCCCGAGGCCCTTGAGGTGGCCGCAGCGGCCGCCGGTATCGCGGTCGCGAAGATCACCGCACCCACGCGGCCCATCGACTTCCTGCTCATCGGCATGGCCAACCTGGTCACCGACGGCCTGCCAGCCGCCGTCGGCCACCTGCGCACCGCGCTCGAACTCTGGTCGGAACACGCCCGTCGCCACGACGGCCGGGCGTTGCGGTGGCTGTCGCTTGCCTTCCCGGTGGTACAGGAATCCGTTGCCGGTGAAATGTGGGACGACGAGTTGATCGCTCGGCTCGCCACCGACATGGTCGCCTACGCGCGCGCCGGCGGAGCGCTGGCCCTCCTCCCGTCAGCGATCGCCTTCGAGGCCGGTGTGCACGTCCACGAAGGTGAATTCGTCACCGCAGCAAGGCTTCTGGAGGAGGCCGAATCCATCTCGGAGGCGATCGGTCACCGTCCGATGAAATACCACCGGGTCGAGTTGGCGGCGTGGCGCGGCGATCTGCGTGAGGCCGGCGATCTGATCGAGGCCGGCACGGCAGAGGGCACCGCCAAGGGTGAGGGGCGATTGCTCGGGGTCACCGGATACGCCGCCGCGGTTCTCTACAACGGCCTGGGCCGGTACGAGGAGGCGTTGGCCGCGGCGCAGAAGACCTGCGAATACCACGATCTCGGCTTCTACGGGTGGTGTCTGCTCGAGCTGACCGAGGCCGCGGCCCGCATGGGGGAGCGCGCGGTGGCCGAAGATGCGGTGCGCCGGTTGGAGGCGGGTGCCGGGTCCAGCGGAACCGACTGGGGCTCGGGCACTGTGGCTGCCGCGCGGGCCATGCTCGCCGGTGACGGGGAGGCCGACGCGCTGTTCGAAGAGGCCATCGAGCGGTTCGGCCGCAGTCGGGTCAAGGTGCAGCTGGCCCGCACCCACCTGCGGTACGGGGAATGGTTGCGCCGTCGCAAGCAGCGCACCAAGGCGCGGGAACATCTCGGCACCGCCTACGAGATGTTCACCAAGATGGGTGCCCGAGCGTTCGCCGAACGTGCCCGTCGTGAGTTGACCGCCACCGGGGAGAAGGTGCGCAAGCAACCCGTGGGCAGCGGCGACGACCTGACGGCGCAGGAGGCGCAGATCGCGCAGTTGGCCAGTGAGGGGCTGACCAATCAGGAGATCGGTGCCCAACTTTTCATCAGCACGCACACCGTCGAATGGCACCTGCGCAAGGTGTTCGTCAAGCTCGGCGTGAGCTCGCGCAGGCAGCTGCGATCAGCGTCGTGGACTGCCTGAACCACGGGGTTTCAAGGGTCCGCAGCGTCATCGCAACCGCCAGGCTCGTCACATGGCGACGATCTTGCTGCAGACCACCATCCCGGCGGACCCCGACGATTGGGATGTCAGCCGTTTCACCATGTTGGCCGCCGAGCTCCGGGCCGCCGGGCACGACGTGCTCGCGCGCAACCGGACCGAGCGCGGCGAGCAGGATCCGGTGCTCGGTCATCTCGACACACTCGGATTCGACCAGCTGTGGCTGATGGCGGTGGAGGTCGGTAACGGCCTGACTCCCGATGAGTGCGCGGCGATCGGCAGGTTCCGGGAGCTCGGCGGCGGCGTGCTCACCGCGCGTGACCACCAGGACCTCGGCAGCTGCCTGCTGGGCCTGGGTTCGCTGGGACTGGTCAACGAGTTCCACGACCCGGGCCTCGATCCGGTGTCTCGGTGTGATGACCAGGACAACCCCGACATCTCCTGGCCCAATTACCACTCGGGCGCCAATGGCGACTATCAGCCCGTGCTGGCGCCGCCGCCGGCGCACGCACTGTTGCGCACCGCCAGGACCGCCAGCGGACGGATCGAGTGGTTCCCGGCCCATCCGCACGAGGGTGCGGTCTCGGCCACGGTGCCGTTCGCCACCGTGGTGGCACAGGGCCGCAGCACCGCGACGGGCCGGCAGTTCAACCTTGCGGTTGCCCTTGATGGGGAACGCAACGCCGACGGCACGCTGATGGGCCGGGCCGTGGCCGAGTCGACCTTCCACCACTTCGCGAACTACAACTGGGATCTGGACTGCGGGGCGCCGTCGTTCGTCACCGACCGGCCCGGATGCCAGATCAAGGCCGATCCGTCGCGATTGGCGGTGTTCAAGGATTACGTCCGGAATCTGGCGGTGTGGTTGCAGCCGTCGGCTCAGATGAGGCCCGGCACGATGTCGTCAAGCCGGAACGTCACCGGCTGCTCCAACTGGCCATAGGTGCACGAATGCGGGTCGCGTTCGGGCCGCCACCGGTTGAACTGCGCGGTGTGGCGGAATCGTAGATTTCTCCCCGTCGCTGCGCTCGCCCCGGGCCGCCCCTCCATGTGGTCGTAACGCACCTCCACCACCCGCTCGGGTCGCAGGGGTACGAACGATAAATCCTTGCCGGCGTTCCAGCGTGAGCCGCCGCCGTATCTGCGGGCCGCATCCGGGTCGGCGGCCACCTGCGCGGCCCAGATCCATGGATGATCCTCGAAACTCGTTACCAGCGGCTGCAATTCGGTGAACAGCTTGCGCCGGGTCGCCATCGGAAACGCCCCGATGACGCCGACGGAGGCCAGCTCGCCGTCTTCGGTGTAGAGCCCGAGCAGCAGCGAGCCGACGGCGTCGTCCGCGGATTTGTGGACGCGGTAGC
>NZ_MBEJ01000011.1 GCF_001953975.1 Mycobacterium sp. NS-7484 | reverse complement strand
GCCGCCGGTCTCGCCGATGCTCTCGAAGCCGGTGCGTGAGATCCCGCCGGGCATGTCGTACGAGCCGAAGTGGGACGGCTTTCGCACCATCTGCTTTCGCGACGGCGACGAGGTCGAATTCGGCAGCCGCAACGAACGCCCGATGACCCGCTACTTTCCCGAACTGGTGGCAGCGGCCCGTGCCGAACTACCGCCGCGTTGCGTTGTCGACGGGGAGATCGTCATCGCCACCGGCGACGGCCTGGACTTCGAGGCGCTGCAACTGCGGCTGCACCCGGCCGCCAGCCGGGTCACGATGCTCGCCGAGCAGACCCCCGCGCATTTCATCGGCTTCGACGCCCTGGCCACCGGCGACCGATCTCTGATGGGCGAGCCCTTCCGGACGCGGCGTGAGGCGTTGGTCGAGGCGGTCAAGGAGAACCAGGCTCGGTGTCACGTCACCCGCACCACCACCGACCCCGAGCTCGGTGCCCAGTGGTTGCAGACGTTCGAGGGCGCGGGCTTGGACGGGGTGATCGCCAAGCGGCTCGACGGGCCATACCTGCCGGGCAAGCGGGAGATGATCAAGGTCAAGCACCACCGCGACGCGGATTGTGTGGCCATGGGGTACCGGATCCACAAGAGTGGGGAAGGGATCGGGTCGATCCTGCTGGGCCTCTACCGGTCCGACGGCGAGCTGCAGATGGTCGGTGGCGCAGCGTCGTTCACCGCCAAGGCCCGGCTCAAGCTGCTGGCCGATCTCGAGCCGCTGCGGCTGGGCGACGAAGTGCGCGAGGGCGATCCGAGCCGGTGGAACTCCGCAGCCGACAAACGCTGGATTCCGGTGCGCCCCGAACGGGTATGTGAGGTGGCGTATGACCAGATGGAGGGCAACACCGTGCACGGCAGGCGTTTCCGGCATGCCGTGAAATTCCTGCGCTGGCGTCCCGACCGGGAACCGTCGAGTTGCACGTTCGACCAGCTCGACACGCCACTCAACTATGACCTCTACGACGTACTGGAGACGCGATAGTGCCAACGCCCGCAACCGAACTCGACGTCGACGGGGTCAAGGTCCGGTTCACCAACCCGGACAAGGTGTACTACCCGAAGCTGGGTAAGGACGGCACCAAGGGCAAGTTGATGGAGTACTACCTGCACGTCGCCGACCGCATGGTCGCGTTGTTGAAAGACCGGCCCACGCACCTGCAGCGGTTCCCCGACGGCATCGAAGGCGAGGAGATCTACCAGAAGCGGGTGCCGCAGAAGCATCCCGACTACCTGCAGACCTGTACGGTCACGTTCCCGTCCGGGCGGACCGCCGACGCGCTCAAGGTGACCCATCCGGCGGCGATCGCCTGGGCGGCACAGATGGGCACGATCACGTTGCACCCGTGGCAGGTTCGCTGCCCGGACACCGAGCATCCCGACGAGTTGCGGATCGACCTCGACCCGCAGCCGGGCACCGGATTCGCCGAGGCCCGCACGATCGCCTGCGACGTGCTCAAGCCCCTGCTCGACGAGCTGGGCCTGGTCGGCTACCCGAAGACCTCCGGCGGCCGTGGGGTGCACATCTTCCTGCGAATCGCGACCGACTGGGATTTCATCGAGGTGCGCCGGGCCGGCATCGCCCTGGCCCGCGAGATCGAGCGGCGCGCGCCCGACGCGGTGACCACGTCGTGGTGGAAAGAAGAGCGGGGCGAGAGGCTGTTCGTCGACTACAACCAGAACGCTCGCGACCGTACCTTCGCGTCGGCCTATTCGGCTCGCAAGACCCCGATCGCGACCGTGTCGACACCCTTGTCCTGGGATGAACTACGCACCGCCGACCCCGACGATTACACGATCGCCACCGTGCCCGATTTCCTTGCCGGGCGCGACGATCCGTGGGCCGACATCGATTCGAAGAAGCAGTCGATCAAGCCTCTGCTGGATATGGTGGCCGCCGATGAGGAGCGCGGGCTCGGTGACCTGCCGTACCCGCCGAGCTATCCGAAGATGCCCGGTGAGCCGCCCCGGGTGCAACCCAGCAAAAAGGTCGCCGAGCATTGGGATGAGGACGGCAACCGCCGGTGACCGGGTTTGGATCGCCCCGCTGATGGCAACGCTGGCGGGGTGGATGACTGGGAATGTGTCATTGTCGGCGGTGGCGCGGCCGGACTGAGTGCGGCGCTGGTGCTCGGCCGGGCGCGGCGACGGACGCTGCTGATCGATGCCGGGGAACCGAGTAACGGGGTAGCACCGGTCATCGGTGGGTTACTCGGCCATGATCGCCGTCCACCCGCCGAGCTGTACGAGACGGGTCGGCGCGAGCTGTCGACCTACCCGAGCGTGCGGTACCGCGAAGGGTGCGTGCTTACCGGTGCTCCTGACGGCGACGGGTTTGTGCTCGAGGTCGACGACGGCGAGCAGGTGCGTGCCGGGCGGGTGCTGCTGGCCACTGGAATGCGTTACTGCCCACCGGAATTGTCGGGCCTGGAAGCGCTGTGGGGCAAATCGGTGTTCCAATGCCCGTTCTGTCACGGCTGGGAGGTGCGGGACAAACGGCTGGCTGCCCTGGCCGCCGGTGAGGATGCCGTGCATGCGGCCCTGATGCTGCGGGGTTGGAGCGACGACGTGGTGCTGCTCACCGATGGTGAACCCGATCTGACGGATGATCAGCGCCGGCGCCTGGAGGCCGCCAAGGTGGTCGTCGATGACCGCCGAGTCGTCGAACTGCACGGGCAGGACGGGCAATTGGAAGCGATCGGGTTCGCCGACGGCCATCGGCTGGACCGGGATGCCCTACTGGTCGAAGCGCCGCTGCGGCAACGGTCGACGCTGGCCGAGCAACTTGGTGCGGCCTGCGCCGAGGGGTCACTGGGATCTGATGCGGTGCAAGTGGATTCGCTGCACCGCACCACTGCGCACGCGGTCTTCGTGGCCGGTGACCCGTGTACCGAACAGCCTCATCTGGCCGGCGCCATCGCGGCCGGTGCGCAGGCCGCGATGATCATCGTCCAGAGCCTGCTGGCCGACGAGTTCGACCTGCCCTATCCGCCGGACAGCGAGGATTAGACGTTGCCTCCACGAGCCAGCATCAGATCCAGGAACCGCTCGTGGTGATCGCTGGTGGCCATGGCATCGGCCGAGTCCATCAAGTGCAGCATGCCGATCCCGGTGGCGAACGTGGCCTGGGCTCGCAGTCGGGCGTCCTCGGGGCTGAACCCGTGATCGGAGTACGCCTTCGTGACGGCGACCAGCACCCGATGATCGGCTGCCCGCACGTTCGCGGCCGCGATGTCGTCGGAGCGGGCCCACTCCCGCATCGCGCGTTCCAGGATCCAGTGTTGCGGGCCCATCAGGGCCTGCATCATCCGCGACAGCCGTTCCCGCGGCGGCAGATGCTCGAGTTCGGCCAGCGAGCGGCGGTCCTCCTCCAGAAACGCATTCCACGACGCGACCAAGGCGGCCCGGTAACCTTTCATATCGGTGAAATGCCAGTAGAAGCTGCCCCGCGTGGCGCCGATCTGCTCGCAGAGCCGCTCGATCTTGAGCGCTCGCATCCCGTCGGACGCCAGCAGGGCATACCCGGCCTGTATCCAGTCGTCAGCGGTCAAGTTGCCGGGCGTGCCCCGGCGTTCCCCTACCATCCGAACAGAGTATGAGACGACGTGACCCGATGAACGTGTTGTTCGTGACGATGGACGGCGGCGGCAATGTGCCGCCGATGCTGGCGGTGGCCGGTGCGGTGGCCGCCTCGAGGCACCGGGTGCACGTCATCGGGCACGAGACCCTGCGGCACCAGGTCGAGAATGCGGGACTTGCGTTCAAGGCCTATCCGACCGCACGGGACTGGGATTCGCACCGGGAACAAAGCGCGCTGAGCTGGGTGCCGATGTTCAACGACGCAAACATCGGGGCCGACGTCCGGCAGCTGTGTCAGCACGACACCCCGGACGTGGCCGTCGTCGATTGCATGTTGCTCCCGGCACTGGCGGCCGTGCAGGACGCCGGCATACCGCATGCCGTGTTCACCCACACCCTGCGTCATTACCTCAACGGTCAGTACCGGCTCGGAGCCGGAACCGCCGCACGCCTGTACGGATACCGGATCAGCCGGCTGTGGGATGCGGCCGACGTCAACATCGTCGCGACGGTGCGGCGGCTCGATCCCGAATCGAGACGCCCGCAGCCCGGCAACGTCCGATGGGTGGGCGCGATCGTTCCCGGGTGCCGTCCGCACCGTCCCGAACGGCCGCCGCTGGTGCTTGTCAGCATGTCCAGCAACGGATTTCGGGGCCAGCGTCGCACCCTGGCACGGGTGATCGAGGCGTTGGCGCCACTGCCGCTACGGGCGGTGGTCACCACCGGTGGGGCCATCGACCCGGGCTCCCTGCCGGCCGCGCCGAATGTCGAGGTCCGCGGCTACGCCGACCACGGTGAGCTGATGCCCAGATGTTCGTTGCTGGTCGGACACGGTGGCCACGACACCACATTCCGGGCGCTGGCTCACGACATGCCGGTCCTGATCATCCCGGCCAGCGGCCTGTCGGATCAGCGACTGGTCGGGCAATCGATCGCCGCCGCGGGTGCCGGGCTGACCCTGAACAGGTCGTCGTCGACCGAATCCATCCGACGCGCGGTCGACGCGATGCTCAGCCATCCGGGCTATCGGTTCGCCGCAGCCGAAATCGGCAGGGAGATAAGGGGATCCCGAGCCGTCGACCGGGCGGCCCAGCTGATCACCGAACTGGCCTGATCAGCCCGCGGTCGGCACGTGCAACCCGAATGGAACCGCGGCCAGCAAGGTGACCGGCACCGATGCGCCGCTGGGCACCTGGTAGGCGCGGCTTTCGCCGGGGCGGGCCCCGAGGATCGCTTCTCCCAGCGGGGATTGCAGTGAGTACACCTCGATGTCACCGTATTCCGCGCCGCGAGCGCCGAGCAGGAAGGTCTCGGTCTCACCCGTCTCGTCGTAACGCACGGTCAGCACCATGCCCGGCTCGGCCACTCCGTCGTCGGGCGGAGCGTCGCCGACAACGGCGTTGAGCAGCAGATCGTGGATGTGCTGGATTCTGGCCTGGCGGGCTCGCTGGATGGCCACCTGGTTCTCGTCGGAATCCTGGGCGGCCTCGGTGCTGATCAGCTCACGCAGGGTCGAGAGCTCCTGCTGGAGCCGCTCGTTCGCCTCGGGAGAGATCCAAACACGTTGGCTGACAGTCATTTCAGTTTCCTTCCGGTGATGCGGAAATGCCGTCAGGGGCGGGTCGGAGGCTCCGCCCCTGACGGCTTGTCGGCCCATTGAGGGCAACGTCGAGGGTGCTCAGCGCAGCGGATCGAATTCTCGAAGCGCTTCGGGTTGTTTTCCGGTGGTGATGTATTCGGCGAGCAGGCGGCCGGTGACCGGACCGTGGGCCAGGCCCCACATGCCGTGGCCTCCCGCCACGTAGATGCCCTGACTCACCTCACCGATCAGGGGGCGCCCGTCCGGGGTGACCGGACGCGGGCCCACCCACACGTCGGTGCGGGCATCCCAGTCCACCCCGTCGAGCAGCGGAGCGGCCGAGGCCACGATCGCCTCGACCCGTGCCGGCTGCGGCGGGTCCTCCGGCGAGCGGAACTCCATGGTTCCGGCGACGCGCAGCCGGCCCTGATACGGGGTGCAGGCGACGCGCGCGTCGGGTAGATAGATGGGGCCGAGGATCGGGCGGTGCACCGGCACGGTGAACGAGTACCCGCGACCGGCCCGCACCGGGGTGTCCACCCACCGGCCGGCCAGCCGGGACAACCAGGCGCCGGTGGCGATCACCGCGGCGTCGGCGCTCAGCAATCGGTCCGGCAGCGTCACGATCACCCCGAGGCCCAGGGGCTGCACATCGGTCACCTCGGCGGTGACCAGGTTCCCGCCCCGGGCGACGACGGCGTCGGCCAGCGCGTGCACGAACCGGCCCGGGTCCACGAAGCGCTGCCCTTCGACGCTGATGCCGGCGGTGATCGCCGGGGAGGCCAGCGGAACGTGCTCGCGCAGCGATTCCCCGGACAGGCCGGTCACCGTCACGGTCTCCCCGACGGCGGCCATCCGGCGGAGTTCGTCCATCAGGTGCTGGGCCTGCCGACGAGTCTCGAACAGCGCGGTGATCGCGCCGTCGGTTGTCGGGACGTCCACCCCGTTGCCGGTCAGCACGTCGTAGGCCTCGATGCACTCCTGGTTGAGCGGGACGTTGGCCTTGGCGGCCCTGGTCCACGACGAGAGCCGGCAGTTCATGGCGAATTTGGCCAGAAATGACCACAGTCCGAGGTCAGCGCGCAACGGAATGTGCAGAGGCGCCGTCGGGCTGGCCAGTGAGCGCAGGCCGTAGCGCAGCACGGCGGGGTCGTTGAGCGGGATGGTGAGCGTCGGCGAAACCCAGCCGGCATTGCCCCACGAGGCACCCGCGGCCGGGCCCGTGCGATCGACCACGGTCACCTTGACCCCGCGCTCCTGCAGGAACCATGCCGTGGACAGGCCGCCGATGCCCGCACCCACGACGACCGCTGACCGCGGCCCGCCGTCCATGCGCTCGACCCAATTCATGGCTCCATGGTGAGGGCAGACACAGCGCCGTGGTTTGAACCTTTTCGACAACTGCCGATGGTTCGATTGTCGATTTACGACAGTTCTTCGGTGGCGGCAAGCTCGATCATCATCGCGAGTCGCTTGCGCGCATCAGCCAGGTTGAGCTGGGTCAGCTCGATCATCTTCCGCAGCCGGTAACGCACGGTGTTCTCGTGCACGCCCAGCGCGCGGCCCGCCTCCGCGAGGTCGCCCTGGGCCTCCAACCACGCGCGCAGCGTCGCGGCGTACTGCGTGCCGTGGGCCAGGTCGTGGGCGCGCAGCTCGGCGACCGGCCCGCGCTGCGGGGCGCGCCCGGCGCGGGCGGCGATCCGCAACCGTTGCAGCAGGATGTCGTCCCAGGCCTCGTCGTACACCGGGGCCGGACCGGTCCGTCGCACCTCGTGCAGGGCCAGACATTCGTCGGCCTCGCCGCGGGCCAGCGCCAGCTCGGCCACGGTGGCCGGTCCGCTGATCCCGGCCACCACGGTGACCGGATCGGGCAGCGCGGCGCGCAACCCCGTGACCCAGGTGACCGCGGCCTCGGCCTCGGCGCCGGGCAACACGGTGTAGACGGTGTTGCCGGCCAGCGCGCTGCGCCCGGGCCGGGACCAACCGAAACCGGCGGTGGCCCGCTCGAACGCCAGCAGCAGGGCGGCGTGGCGCTCGTCGGCGGTGTGGGCCCGCAGCGCGATCACCCGCAGCGGTGTCTGCGGCAACGCCAGCCGGCTGGCCGCCGTGGTGGCGTCGGCAGCGCCCTCGAGCAGACGGATCACCAACTCGGATTCCACCTGGCGTTCCAGGTCAGCGCTGGCGCGGGAGCGCAGCAGGTGCAGAGCCACCATGCGGGCACCGTCGGCCAGTGCGGCCCGGCGCGCATCAGGCAGCGGGTCGGCACAGGTCACCCAGATCGAGCCGAGCAGTTCCCGACCGGCCCGGGCCGCCACCACCATCCGCCCGGTCAGGCCGTGCTCGTCGTCACCTTCGACGAACATCGGCTCGTCGGATTCGGTGAGATGACGGAACACCCCACGCGCCTCGAACAGTGCACGCAGCCGTCGCGAGGCCTGCCGGCTCAGGATCGTCTCGGCGCGGGCCGGATCGGCGTGCTGCTGCAGCCGCGAGTAGGCCAGCACGGCGCTGCGCCGGTCTTCGATGGTGACCGCGCCGCCCACGGCGTCGGCCAGGCTGTCCGCCAGGGCGAACAGATCCGTCGGGCCGCGCCCGGATTCGGTTTCCCGGCCCTCGAGCACCACGCCGTAGACCACGGCCGCCAGCTCGCTCCAGGACACCTCCGGTTCGACGGTCATCACCGCGATGCGGCTGCCACTGATCACCTCGTCGTCGGCGGTGTCGGCGCCCCGGACCAACACCACCACGGCGCGAGCGGCCTCGGCCCAGCTGACCGCCTCGGTGAGGGATTCGGCGCCGACGGCCAGCAAGACGTCACCGATGATGGGCCCGGGCTCGTGCATCACCACGTTGCGCAGCTCGGTGGAGCGCGGGGCCGGGCGGGATCCTGGTGCCGGGGGGCGCAGCCGCACTCCGTAGCCGCCCAGGACGTTGATCAGGCGGTCCAGCGTGACCACGGACTACGGCCCGGCCGCCAGGGTGGCCTTGCCGGTGCGTTGCTGACCGGCGGCATCCAGCCACGTCAGCGCGATCACGTCACCGGGATAGTGCTGATCGAGAACCAATGTCAAGGTGCGCGCCGAATCCAGCCGGGCGCCGTCGATGTCGACCAGCAGGTCGCCGGGGATCAGACCGGCGGCCTCGGCCGGGCCACCGCGGATCACGTCCTGGATGATCACGCCGCCGTTCTGCCGCTGTGCGGTGCGCACCCCGACGCCGAGCATGGTGGGCGGCCCGATGTGCACCGAGTTCGACGGGGTGCGGGACCGGATCTGGCCGGCGACGGACATCGCGTCGTTGATCGGGATGGCGAAGCCCTTGCCGCCCGGTCCCATGCGGAAGTTCACCGACGCGGCCGTCGTCATCCCGACGACCTGTCCCGCATCGTTGACGACGGGACCGCCCGAGTCGCCGGCCCGTACCGGTGCGGCGAACTCGAACAGGCCGTTGATCTCGTCGGTGGCGCCGGTCAACTCGTCCTCGGCGTTGACGGTCCGCCCGAACGCGCTAACCGTGCCGACCTCACGGGTCAGGGGTGCGTTCGTACCCCCGGCGTTGCCGAGCGCGACGACACTCGCGCCCGGGGCCAGCGCGGCCGAATCCCCGATCGGCGCCGGGAGCAGGCCACCGGCACCGTGCAACTGCAGCACCGCGACGTCGTTCTGCCGGTCATAACCGACCAGGTCGGCCGGGAACTGCCGGCCGGCCACCGTCGCCAGGATCGTGTTGGCGCCCTGGACCACGTGGTAGTTGGTCAGCACCTCGCCAGTCGGCGACAGCACGATTCCGGTGCCGATCCCGTAGGCCTGCTGGTAGTCGACCACGGTGTCGATGCGGGCGACCGACGGTTCGACCAGGGTGGCGGCGGTTTCGGGGTCGGCCGGTGCCGCGACGGCAGGGGCCAGCGGGGCGACGACGGTCGCGGCAGCAGTCAGTGCCGCGGCGAGAATCGCTCGGACCGGATGTGAGCCCAGTTTGCTCATGTATCCCATCTTGGCCGGGCGAGCGCGTGATGTCGACGCGATTGGTCCGCGTCAGTCCTCGGCGGTGACTTCGCCGCGTGATCGCCAACCGCGCCGCTTCGTGGTGCTCTTGCTGGACGGCCGCTTGTTGCGCAGGGACTTGCCTGTCTCAGGCTCGGCTTCGGTCTCGTCTGCCTCAGCAGCTTCGTCGGCGTCTTCGGTCTCGTCGACCGCGTCGGTCTCTTCGGTCTCAGCCTCGGTCTCGGCGTCCGCCTGCTTGCGGGTGCGGCGGTTGACCTTTTCCTTGGTCTTGAGCGGCTTCGGCGGTGGCGGCGGCAGCTCGGCGACGAAGGCCAGGTAGAAGGCGAAGATGCCGAGCAGCGCGATCGCCGCGGCCGCGCCGTAGATCCCGAACAGCCACGGCCCGAACGTATCCAGCGACATCCAGATCTCGGCGACCGCGGTGCCCACGATCAGCACTGCCACCAGCACATGGAAGGCGATCGAGGTGGTGCGAAGGCGAAGCGCCAGCTGCGGCGTGGCCAACTCGGGACGCTTGGTCCGGTGCAGGGTGAAGACCACCGGCAGGGCGGCCAGGCCGATCAGCACGCCGGTCACGATGCGCAGAATCAACCCCAGCGTCTGGGGGGTGTCGCCCATGAGTTCGTACCAGCGCGGGATGACGAAGAAGAAATACAGGCCGGCGGCCACGATCGAGATCGATGCGTGCACGATCACCGCGACGGTGCGGCCCATACTCCTCCTCGGGGTGCTTAATTGGGCCGGGGTGCGAACCGCTGAATTCCGGTGATTCAGCAGGTCGCACCCCGGACCCGAGCGCGGAGGATAGGGGATTTGAACCCCTGAGGGCTGTTAACCCAACCCGCGTTCCAGGCGAGCGCCATAGGCCACTAGGCGAATCCTCCGTCGGCAATCGTAGCGGACGCCCGAAGCAGTCCCGAAACGCCGGGGAGAGGGACGGGTATTACACTCGCCTTGGACCCCGCGCGGCGTCCATCCTGTGAACTCCCCCAGGGCCGGAAGGCAGCAAGGGTCAACGGGCTCTGGCGGGTGCGCGGGGTCCCCTTACGTTCTTCAACCGGTGAAAGGCGCGCGGTGTCGTTCCAGTCCCTCGGCCGCGAGGAGCTGCTCGCGCAACACGAACTCCAGCAGCGCAACTATGCGGAACTGCAGGCCAAGAAGTTGAGCCTGGACCTGACCCGCGGCAAGCCGGCTCCCGAGCAGTTGGATCTGTCCAACGCGCTGCTGAGCCTGCCCGGCGAGAACTTCCGCGACCGGGCGGGCACCGACACCCGCAACTACGGCGGTCTGCACGGGCTGCCCGAACTTCGCGAGATCTTCGGTGAGCTGCTCGGCATCCCGGTGCAGAACCTGATCGCCGGCAACAACGCGAGCCTGGAGATGATGCACGACGTCATCGTGTTCTCGCTGCTGCACGGCGGGGTGGACTCGGTGCGGCCGTGGGTCCAAGAGCCCGTCGTCAAATTCCTCTGCCCCGCGCCCGGATACGACCGGCACTTTGCCATCACCGAGTCCTTCGGGATCGAGATGATCGCGGTGCCGATGCGCGAGGACGGGCCCGACGTCGACCTGATCGAGGAACTCGTCGCGACCGACCCGGCGATCAAGGGCATGTGGTGTGTGCCGGTCTTCGGCAACCCGACCGGGGCCACATATTCCTGGGAGGTCGTCCGGCGGTTGGTCCAAATGCGTACGGCTGCAAACGATTTCCGCTTGATGTGGGACAACGCCTACGCCGTGCACACCCTGACCGACGAGTTCATCCGCCAGGTCGACGTGTTGGGTCTGGCCGAGGCGGCCGGTAACCCGAACCGCCCGCTGGTGTTCGCCTCGACCTCCAAGATCACCTTCGCCGGGGCCGGAGTGAGCTTCCTGGGCGGCTCACTGGGCAACATCGCCTGGTACCTGCAGCATGCGGGCAAGAAGACGATCGGGCCGGACAAGGTCAACCAGCTGCGGCACGCGCGCTTCTTCGGTGACGCCGACGGTGTGCGGCTGCAGATGCAGCGCCACCGGGCAGTGATCGCCCCCAAGTTCGCGCTCGTCGCCGAAATCCTCGAGGAGCGGCTGGGGGAGTCGAAGATCGCGTCGTGGACCGACCCCAAGGGCGGTTATTTCGTCAGCCTGGACGTGTGGCCCGGCACCGCGAAACGTACCGTCGCCCTGGCCAAGGACGCCGGGATCGCGGTCACCGAGGCCGGTTCGGCGTTCCCGTACCGCAAGGACCCCGAGGACAAGAACATCCGCATCGCCCCGACGTTCCCGTCGCTGTCCGATGTGCGTGAGGCGATCGACGGGGTGGCTACCTGTGCACTGCTGGCGGCGACCGAGCACCTCTTGCGTTGACCTTTGCGTTGACTTGGAACTGACGCCGCATTTGTGCGAGTAGCGGTGTGCGTGGTGTCAAAGTCAACGGGCACCGGTGCGGCGTCGGACGCAGTCGGTAGCCTTCTTCCGTGGCTCTCTACCGCAAATACCGGCCGGCAACCTTCGCGGAAGTCGTTGGCCAGGAACATGTCACCGAGCCGCTATCGACTGCGCTGACCGCGAACCGGATCAACCACGCGTATCTGTTCTCCGGGCCGCGCGGCTGCGGCAAGACCTCCTCGGCCCGCATCCTGGCCCGCTCGCTCAACTGCGAGCAGGGGCCCACGCCCACACCGTGCGGGGTGTGCGATTCGTGCGTCGCATTGGCGCCGAACGGTCCGGGCAACGTCGACGTCGTCGAGCTCGACGCGGCCAGCCACGGCGGCGTCGACGACACCCGTGAATTGCGGGACCGGGCGTTCTACGCGCCGGCCCAGTCGCGGTACCGGATCTTCATCGTCGACGAGGCGCACATGGTCACCACGGCCGGCTTCAACGCGCTGCTCAAGATCGTCGAGGAGCCACCCGAGCACCTGATCTTCGTCTTCGCCACCACCGAGCCGGAGAAGG
The DNA here is from genome assembly GCF_001953975.1 of Mycobacterium sp. NS-7484. Classification (GTDB taxonomy): domain Bacteria; phylum Actinomycetota; class Actinomycetes; order Mycobacteriales; family Mycobacteriaceae; genus Mycobacterium. Next base: position 24,884 of record NZ_MBEJ01000011.1, on the reverse strand, counting down.
TGTTGCCGACCATCCGGTCGCGCACGCATCACTACCCGTTCCGGCTGTTGGCCCCGCGCACCATGCGGCCGCTGCTGGAACGGATCTGTGGCGACGAGAACGTGACGGTTGATGACGCGGTGTACCCGCTGGTCATCCGCGCCGGCGGGGGTTCGCCCCGCGACACCCTGTCGGTGCTCGATCAGCTGTTGGCCGGCTCCGAGCAGGGAGCCAACGGCAGCCACATCACGTATCAGCGGGCGCTGGCCCTGCTGGGCGCCACCGACATGGCGCTCATCGACGACGCGGTCGAGGCCCTGGCCGCCGGCGATGCGGCTGCCCTGTTCGGTGCGGTGGAGTCCGTGATCGACGCGGGTCACGATCCCCGACGCTTCGCCACCGATCTGCTGGAGCGCTTCCGCGACCTGATCGTGCTGCAGGCCGTGCCCGACGCGGTCACTCGTGGCGTGGTCGACGCCCCAACCGACGTCTTGGAACGGATGCGTGAGCAGGCCGCCAAGCTCGGGGCGGCCACGCTTACCCGCTATGCCGAGGTGGTGCACGCCGGCCTCGGCGAGATGCGTGGTGCCACCGCCCCTCGGCTGCTGCTGGAAGTGGTGTGCGCGCGGTTACTGCTGCCCTCGGCGCATGACACCGAGTCGGCGCTGCTGCAGCGCATCGAACGCATCGAGACCCGGCTGGACATGTCGATTCCGGCGGGTGAGGCGTCGGCGTCGGCGCCGCGTCCGGCCGAACCGGTCAAGACCTTCGTGCGGCGCAGCCAGGTTGCCGAGGCGCCCGCGCCGGAGCCTGCCGCCCCCGCCCCGGAGCCTGCTCCGGCCCCGGCCCCGGTACCTGCTGCGCCGGAGCCCGCACCGGTGCCGCCTGCTGCGCCTGCACCCACGCCGCCACCGCCGCCCACTGCGCCTGCGCCTGCGCCCGTGCCGGAACCCGAGCCCGCGCCGCCACTGCCGCCCGAGCCCGATTTCGAGCCCGAGCCTGCTCCAGAGCCCGAGCCGGAACCGGTCAGCACACCGGCAACGCCCGGTGGCGAACCCAACGCGGCCGCGGTGCGTTCCATGTGGCCGACGGTGCGCGAGAAGGTGCGGGAACGCAGCCGCACCACCGAGGTCATGCTGTCGGGTGCCATCGTACGTGCGGTCGAGGACAAAACCCTTGTGCTGTCGCATGATTCACCTCCGCTGGCCAAGCGGTTGACCGAGTCACGCAATGCCGACGTGATCCGGGATGCGTTGAAGGATGCGCTCGGGGTGGACTGGCAGATCCGCTGTGAGGTGGGTACCGCCGAGGCTGCCCCGCCGCCCCCGCCGAAGGCCGCCAAGCCCCCGCCACGGGTGCCCAGCCGGCCGGGCCGGGTGATCCCCGAACCCGAGCCGGAGCCGGAATCCCCACCGATGTCCCCAGAGGACGAGGAAGAGCAGATGCTCGCGGAGGCATCACAGAGTGAGGCCGGGCCTCGTCGCGATCCCGAGGAAGTAGCGCTCGAGCTGCTGCAGAACGAACTGGGCGCGCGAAAGATCGAAAGCTAGTTGGGCTTGGGCCGAGTATGGCCTCACTATGCCGCGGGCTGCTGCTTGATGCTGACCGCAACCCGCGGCATAACGCTATTACCTAGGGCATCCACCACGGCCGCAGCGGCAGCCCGCCGTCGTTGCCGCGATCGTCGAGTTTGACGGCCAGGACCTGGTGCAGCTGAACCACATTGGTCTCGAAGCCCAGCCGTGAGCCGGCCATGTACAGACCCCACACCTTCGCGGTGGGCAGGCCGACCTCGGCGACGGCGGAGTCCCAGTGCTCGACCAGGTTCGCGCACCAGTCGCGCAGTGTCATCGCGTAGTGGTTGCGCAGGTTCTCCTCGTGCAGCACCTCCAGGCCCACGTCCTGCACCTCGGTGATGATGCGTCCGGAGCCGGTCAACTCTCCGTCGGGAAACACGTAGCGATCGATGAATCCACCTGCGGCCGCGCCGGACCGGTTGTCGTGGCGGGTGATGCAGTGGTTGAGCAGCAGGGCGCCGGGACGCATCTTCGACTTGAGGAAACCGAAATACGACGGGTAGTTGTGCACGCCGATGTGCTCGGTCAGGCCGATCGAGGACACGGCGTCGAACCCGGTCTCGGTGATATCGCGGTAGTCGCCGTGGCGTACCTCGGCCAGGTCGCCCAGGCCCTCGGAGGCGATGGCATCCTGTGCCCACCGAGCCTGTTCTGCCGACAGCGTCACCCCGAGTGCCTTGACCCCATGGCGGGCCGCGTAGCGCACCATGCCGCCCCAGCCGCAACCGACGTCGAGCAGTCGGTCGCCGGGCTGCAGCCGCAGCTTCTCGAACACCAGCCGGTACTTGTTGTCCTGGGCGGTTTCCAGGCTGGCGTCCGCATCCGGATAGCACGCGCAGGTGTAGGTCATCGACGGCCCGAGCACCCATTCGTAGAAGGTGTTGGAGACGTCGTAGTGGTGATGGATAGCCTCGGCGTCACGGGACTTGCTGTGCCGCAAGCCTTCCATCATCCGGCGCCAGCGCGGCAGTGCCTCCTGTGGGGGCGGTGCGATGGGCTTGAGGTGTTCGATGCCGATCGACCGGACGATGTTGGCCAGCACGCGGGCCGGTGGACGTTTGAACGCCATCTTGTCGGCCAGCGCGCACAGCAGCGGGTACGGGTCACCCGGGTGCACCCCGTGCGGTTCCAGATCGCCGGACACGTAGGCGCGGGCCAGCCCCAGGTCACCGGGCGCGGTGGCGAGATATGTGGTGCCGCGCGGGGTCTTGAGGTCCAGGCCCAGTGTGGCGTTTTCCGGGCCCGCCGAACTGCCGTCGTACGCAGTGAATTTCAGCGGTACCGAGCCCGAGGCGAAAATCTCCAGGATCTCGGCCAGGTTGAGTCGGTGATCGGTTGTGTGTGTCGAATGTTCTTTGAAGGTGGTCATCGCTGTTCTCCGTTCATCGGCGCAAGACGGCTTTCGAATACAGGTCAAACAGGCGGGAATCGGGGTCGTAGGATTTCTTGACGGTCTGGTACGTCTCGCCGCCGTACAGCTCGTCGAAATCCTCACGCGCATAGAAGGAATCGGAATACAACGATTTGTGTCCGTCGAGCTCACTGACCTTGGCCTCGATCAGCTTGTTGGTGTGGCCCTCCTCGGGACCAACCGGTACCGAGGACCAGAAGCCGACGTTGACGTAGGTGTGATGGGGACGCAGAGGATACAGGGGCCAGCCGGCTCGATTACGGTCGTCTGCGCGTAAGCGAAGGGGGCACAGCCAGATCGGTTCGATCGGTACGCTTTCCAGGAACCAGGAAAGGAACGCCTCGCAACGCTCCAAGGGCACCTCGATGTCCTGAACCACCCGCTCGCGCGGCGGGCGGCCGTGACGCTTCTCGATCCGGTCGGCGATGTTGAATCGCTGGTCGTAGCCGACCAGCTTCCAATAGAAACTGCTGCGCCGCAGCCGGCGTGGCCAGAACCGCCGGATGGCGGGATTCTGCGCACCGAAGGCCCGGGAGCACCAGAACCAGTCGGTGTCCCAACGCCACAGGTAGTCGTGAATGGTCAGGCGATCGTGCTTTTCGCCGTGTGCATGCTGGATCGAACGGTAGTAGATGTCCTGACCGGTGTAATCGCTGACCGGGCCGGGCGTCGTGGTCTTGAAACCGACGCACAGGTAGCTCTCGTCGGCGCTGAACACCACACCGTCGAGGTAGTCGACCGGGTCGCCGTCGAGTCCGCCGGTCTCGATGATCCGGTCCATGGCCGCGATCAGCTCGGACAGCGAGTGGAATCGTAGGTGGCGCAAGGCGACAAACGGCGCGACCGGCTCCAGCTCGATCCGCAGCCGCGTCGAATAGCCAAGGGTGCCATAGGAATTGGGGAACGTCCGGAACAGATCGGCGTGCTGATCGGGTGATGCGGTGACGATCTCGCCTGCGCCGGTGAGGATGTCCATCTCCAGCACCGACTCGTGCGGCAGACCGTTGCGGAACGACGTCGACTCGATACCGAGACCGGTGACCGCGCCGCCGAGCGTGATGGTCTTGAGCTGCGGCACCACCAGTGGGGCCAGACCGTGCGGCAGTGTCGCAGCCACCAGGTCCTCGTACGTGCACATCCCGGCCACGTCGTCGGTGCGAGACCCGGCGTCGACGCCGATCACGTTGGTCAGCCCCGAGACGTCGAGACCCTTGGTATTGCTGCGATCTCGGGCGCGGAACAGGTTCGACGTCGGCTTGGCAAGCCGCACCGTCGAATTGGGAGGTATGGCGCGGTAACTGTCCAGGAGCCGCTGTACACCTGCGGCGTGGGCAGCCTGTGCGTCAGTCGTAACAACAGACACACATATACGCTAGTCGGAGGTTGCCACCAATGCGACCGCAGACACGAGTTGAAGGAGTTTCAGCCATGGGACAGGTCAGTGCGGTCAGCACGGTTCTGATCAACGCCGAGCCGGCCGCTGTGTTCGCCGCGATCGCGGACTATCAGACCGTGCGCCCGAAGATCCTCTCCTCCCATTACCGCGACTACCAGGTGCTTGAGGGAGGTCAAGGCGCAGGCACCGTGGCCAGCTGGAAGCTTCAGGCCACCGAGTCCCGGGTCCGTGACATCAAGGCTTGGGTGGATGTGGCCGGACACACCGTGATCGAAAAGGACGCCAACTCCAGCCTGGTGACCAACTGGACCGTCGCACCCGCCGGCGCTGGATCATCGGTCAACCTGAAGACCAGTTGGACCGGCGCCGGGGGCATCAAGGGGTTCTTCGAGAAGACCTTCGCCCCGCTGGGTCTGCGCAAGATCCAGGACGAGGTGCTGGCCAATCTGAAGAAGGAAGTCGAAGGCGCTTAACGCGCCTGGCTCCCCAGGTAGGCCGCGACACCGCGGACGATGGCCTCGGCGTACTTCTGCCGGCCTTCCGGCGTCTTCATCAGCGACGAGTCGACCGGGTTCTTCATGTTGCCGCACTCCACGAGGATTGACGGGAACTGCGCCAGGTTGAGCCCGGCGATGTCCGAGCGGGCATCCAGACCACCGGATCCGATGTAGGTGGCCGGTGGGATGCCCGACGCCGACAGCTGGTCCCGCATCGTCTGGGCGAACTGCACCGACGGCCCGGCCTGGACGTTGTTCAGCGGGGGCGACGAGTAGAGGACGTGGAAACCGCGGCCGTTGGCCGGGCCGCCGTCGGCGTGGATGGACACGATCGCATTCGGCCGCAGCGCGTTGGCCATCGAGGCACGTTCGTCGACGCACGGGCCCAACGCGTTGTCGTTGCCGCGCGACATCGCCGTGCGTACGCCCATCTGCGTGAGGAGGGCGCGGACCCGCAGAGTGGTGTCCCAGGTGAAGGTGTGTTCGGGGAATCCGTCGGCGGTGGAGGTGCCGCTGGCCTGGCAGTCCTTGGTGCCGCCACGTCCGGTGGGCACCTGCCGGCTGATCGAGCTGTCGTTGGCGCCGTTGTGGCCCGGGTCGAGGAACACGATCATGCCGGCGATGTTGGACGGAGCGGCGTTGGCGGGTGGGGCGACGACGACGGCTGCAGCGATGAACACGCTGCTGACCAGTGAGGCGCCGACACGCACGCAGGCTGGGACTCGCACGGGCGCCACGCTAGCCCGCGCGCCGACTAGGCTGAAGGTCCGAACCGCCGCCGACAGGCGAGAGCAACCAAGTCGAGACCAAGACGCAACCAACACGGCAAGGGGACCAGTCATGCAACCCGGAGGCACGCCCGATATGTCGGCCCTGCTGGCGCAGGCGCAGCAGGTACAACAGCAGCTCATGGAGGCGCAGGAGGCGCTGGCCAACTCCGAGGTGCACGGCCAGGCCGGTGGCGGCCTGGTGCAGGTCACGGTCAAGGGCAGTGGCGAGGTGGTGGCCGTCGCCATCGATCCCAAGGTGATCGATCCGTCCGATCCCGAGACCCTGCAGGATCTGATCGTCGGCGCCCTGGCCGACGCGTCCAATCAGGTGACCACGCTGGCGCAGAGCCGGTTGGGCCCGCTGGCCAGTGGCATGGGTGGCCTCGGGATCCCGGGGCTCTAGAAGTGTTCTGCAATGTTTGAAGGTCCGGTACAGGACCTGATCGACGAACTCGGCAAGCTGCCGGGGATCGGGCCCAAAAGCGCCCAGCGCATTGCGTTTCACCTGCTCAGCGTCGAACCGCCGGACATCGACCGGTTGACTGCGGTGCTCAACCGAATCCGCGACGGCGTCACGTTCTGCGCGGTGTGCGGCAACGTGTCCGACGAGGAACGTTGCCGCATCTGCAAGGACCCGCGCCGCGACGCCTCATTGGTATGCGTGGTCGAGGAGCCCAAGGACGTGCAGGCCGTCGAGCGCACCCGTGAGTTCCGCGGCCGCTATCACGTGCTGGGCGGGGCGCTGGATCCGCTGTCGGGTGTCGGCCCCGATCAGCTGCGGATCCGTGAACTGCTCAACCGCATCGGTGAACGCGTCGACGGCGTCGACGTGGCCGAGGTGATCATCGCCACCGATCCGAACACCGAGGGCGAGGCGACCGCCACCTACCTGGTCCGGATGCTGCGCGACATCCCGGGTCTGACCGTCACCCGCATCGCCTCGGGACTGCCGATGGGCGGTGACCTTGAGTTCGCCGACGAGCTCACCCTGGGCCGGGCGCTGGCCGGCCGCCGCGCGATGGCCTGACCGCGAGCTCGCCGCGGCAGGTAGCGTCGAACCGTGCCTGACCTACTCCAGATGACGGATTCGTTGTATCGCCTGCGCATCCCGGGCGGTCAGGCCCACCTCCTCAACAGTTATCTGTGGACCGAACCCGACGGCGTCACCCTGATCGACACCGGCTGGCCGGACAGTGCCGACCTGATCGCCGATGCGCTCACCGTTCTCGGCCTGCGGCGCATCCACGTGAAACGCATTGTGCTCACCCATTTTCACGAGGACCACTGCGGCGCCGCGGCCGAAATCGCCGACTGGTCCGATGTCGAAGTCATCGCCGGTGCAGCCGACGCGCCCTACGTACGCGGCGAGCAGACGGGCCCGCTGCCGGTACTCACCGAGTCGGAGCGGGCCTTGCGACCCGATTTCGACGTGCCGCCGCACGGACCCGCGTGCCGGGTGGATCGGGTAGTGGCCGATGGCGATGTGCTGGACTTCGCCGGCGGTGCCCGGGTGATCGGCGTGCCCGGTCACACCCCGGGCAGCATTGCGCTTTATCTGCCGGCCGCCGATGCGCTGTTGACCGGTGACGTGGTTGCCGAGTTCGACGGCCAGGTGATCCTCGGGGTGTTCAACGTCGACCGGTCGGAGCTGGCGCGATCGGTGACGCGACTGGCCCAAACCGGGGCGCAGCGGGCCGGATTCGGCCATGGTGAGCCGATCCTCACCGAGGCCGCCGCCCGCATCGGTGCGGCCGCCGACCCGTTCGCCGCAGTGCCATGAAGCACGTTGGGCCCCTTTTGACAAAGGGGCCCAACGGCTTTCGCCTGCTACCGCTCAGTCGTGGCTGGCGCGGCTCTTGCGGTGGGACTTGCTGCTGCTGGTGTGCTTCTTGCCGGCCGTGCTCGAACTGCCCGCACTGCCTGCACTGCTCGACTCGGCGCTCGAACCACTCGCCGCGGAGCCGGTGTCGGTGGCGTTCTTACCGGCGTTCGGGCTGAACTTCGTGCTGATCCGCTTCGCGACGTCCCTGATGTCGTTGCGAAGGGTTTTCGGCGTGGTCCTGACCTTGACGCGCGACTTCTCGACCGTGGACGAATCATCGGCACTCCCAGCCGGTTCGGTGGTCGTGTCGGTGCTGTCATCGGTTGCTGCACCGGTGTCTTTCCCGGCGTCGGTTGCCGCGTCGTCAACCGTGGCCACAGTGTCAGTCGCGGAGCTTTCCGCGATGCCCTTCGTATCGGTCGTCGCGCCGGCGGCCGGAAGGCTGAGCGTGACGGTCCGTGCGGAGGTGCCAGTGCTCAGCGCGCTGACGGCTGACGTGCTCGACACGATGGATTTGGTTTCTGCCTTGGGCGCCAGCGAGTTCGGCTTGAGCAGGTCCGCGATGGCCCTCGGCAGATCGAGCGCCGAGGCGATGGGTCCGCTGCCGAGGAATCCGAAGTCCGAGATCGGCGACAACAGGCCTGGGGTAGGGAGGAACCCGAGGATCTTGCCTTCGCCGTTGAGGAATGCGTTCGTGAGGTGCGCCGGTGCGTTGATGACCGCGTTGGCAACGGCTTCGGGATCGCCCGCGTTGACTGCTTTCACCACTTCCTCGGTAGTGGCGGCCAATCCGTTCACCACGGAAAGCACGGGGTAGAGCGCGGGCAGCGCGACCGACGTGACGAGATCCGGCAGTGCCTCGATCACGTTCTGGATATTCTGCGTCGTCGTGCTGACCGCAGACCACGTGTTGTTGCCCAGGTCGATCAATCCCACGATTGCCGGCAGCAATTCGTTCGTCAGTCCGTCCATGCCCTTGACGATCTCGCCTTTGGCGATGAGGTCGCCGGCGGTTTGAAGGGCTTCGGGCAGCGACTGCAAGGTGCTGTTGAGCAATGTGCCGTAAGTCTGGATCGCCTCGGCGACGACGGTCGCATTGCCGACCTGATTGCTGATCACGGTCTGAAGGATCGGGGCCGGATCGGCCGCCAACTGCTCGACGAGCGATTGCAGGTTGGTGCCGGCAGTCGTCAGCGTCTCGGCCCACGCATCCAGCGGATTGGTCAGGGCGTTCAGTGTCACGGCGGCCGACGAAATCGGCACGGCGGGCAGCTGGATGTCGGTCGGGGTGGGTGCGAGCGGGCTGACGGCGATGACTGCCGCTCCGGTCAAAGCGACACCGGCCGTCAAATACGAGCGAACGGCAGCTTCCATGAGGTTCTCCTTTGCTTGAAAACTCTGACAGGCCGGAAACTTACCTGAGAGTAATATAGACGTACCGCATAAGTGCACGTCAAAACCATAGTTTGTCCACATAATGAGATAGCTGCGCCATTTTGAAAAGGTGGTCTAGGTAGCTATAGATCGCCGAGCCCACGTCGCAAGAGGCGCGTCAGCAAACAGACTTAGGCATCGGCTAGTTGCGTTGGAAAGCACTCCGTCGCACGCGTCAGTCGAAATGTCAGCCTCGGCCGATAGTTAGCTTGTCTGGGTACATTGGTCGATCCAATAGTCCATACCGGCCGGTAACTTCGGCGAACTGTGATGTAGGACAGTTAGCTGGTTACATGTGACGGCAGCTACAACCACTCAGAAAGTGGGTTTGCCTAACAGTAGCGGCGAACGTCAACCGGCAATCACAGCGTTTACACAGGTGCCGACTTTGTCGGCTTAGCGGACGCGTCGAAATGTTCTGTCGATCCGATACTCGGGGGCGTCGATCGCATCGTCTTGATGTGCTCGCCGGCCCATTCGAGGGTCACGATGGTCGAATCACGTTGTGGCATGGGGGATGAGTGGCATCCTCATCCCGACATCTGGGCGACAGTGACGCTATGGTCGTTGTCTGCTGGGAGAATGACCACAACGTCACTTTCGCCGCAGCGCGTTCTACACCCGGCGCGGAGCCGCGAGTCGCTCGCGACGGAGGAGCTCGACCTCGGGCAGCTCCAGCGGCGGCAATTCACCGACCACCTGCGAGAGCAGATGATCGGCCAGTTCCGGATTGCGCGCGAGGCACGGCCCATGCAGATAGGTGGCGACCACGCTGCCTTGCACCGCGCCGTCGTAGCCGTCGCCCAAGCGGTTTCCCGCACCCTTGGTGACGGCGGCCAGTGGCTTGGCGTCGGGGCCGAGAACCGTTCCACCACGGTGATTTTCGAAGCCGGTCAACGGTGCTGACAGGCCGGCGAGCAGTGGCTTCGAGGCCACCTCGCCGATGGTGCGGGTCTCTTGGGGTGAGGTCGTGACGTCGAGCAGGCCGACGCCCTCCACCCGCTCGCCGGCTGAGGTCTCATACCAGTGGCCGAGCACCTGGATGGCCGCGCAGATGGCCAACACCGGCGCACCCCGCGAAACCGCCCGTTGCAGGCCGGGATACCGGATCAGGTGTTTGGTGGCCAGGCGCTGCGCATAGTCCTCGGCCCCGCCGAGGGTGTACAGGTCCAGCGAGTCGGGTACCGGATCGGCCAGCGTGATCTCCACGATCTCGGCGTCAATTCCGCGTAGCCGCAACCGCTCTCGCAGTACCACCGCATTGCCGCTGTCGCCGTAGGTGCCCATCACGTCGGGCAGCACCAGCCCGATCTGCGCTGGGGCCTTATTGCTCCTCGCGTGCGCGCCACTCATGAGATCCGCCGATTCAGTTGCAGGAACGCGGTGTAGTTGGCGATCACCTCGACGTGCCCGGGTGGGCAGCTCTCGATCGCGGCAACGGTGTCGTGCACCAGCGAGTGTTCGACACCGGCGTACCCGAGCCGCACGGCCAGATCCGTGCCGCGCTCCCCGGCCGCGACCACCTGGGTGTCATCGAAATGTTCGAACCGGACGTCCCACAACCACGACAGATCTTCGCCATCGGGTACCTGACCGTTGACCGAGATGACCACCCCGGCACCGTGCTTGTCGACCATGGACAACGCTTCCTGCCATCCGGCGGGATTCTTGGCCAACAGGATTCGGGCGGTGTGCGAGCCGATCTGCACCGTGCGGTAGCGGCCGGCAACCTCGTCGACCCCGGCCACCGCGGCCACCGCACGAGCCGGATCCGCCCCGAGCGCGACGGCAGCCGCGACGGCCTGGATGGCGTTGCCGCGGTTGACGGCCCCCGGTAATGCCAGCGTCATCGGCAGCGCCAGTCCGTCCGGACCGTAGATGTGGGTGTCGTCGAACCACCACTGGGGGCTGGGGCGCTTGAAGTCGCTGCCCGTCGAGTACCAGTCGCGTCCCTCACGCACGATGATCTCGCCCGAGCGCGGACAGCTCACCGAGTCACCGGCCCAGCTGCCACCGGCGGCCACCCACACCACGTTGGGGCTGTCGTAGGCGGCGGAGGTCATCAGCACGTCGTCGCAGTTGGCCACGATGACCGCGTCGCAATGACGGGCCAGCCCGCCGCGCAACGTGCGTTCGATGTGGTTGATCTCGCCAACTCGGTCCAGCTGATCGCGGGACAGGTTGAGCAGCACGATCACCGACGGTGACACCGCGTCGCTGACGTGCGGGACGTGCATCTCGTCGACCTCGAGCGCGGCCAACGAGGCCTGGCGCGCCGCGGCCAGCGCCGCCACCAGGCCCGCGTCCATGTTGGCGCCTTCGGAGTTGCTGGCCACGTCACCGAGCGTGGCCAGTGCAGCCGCGGTCATCCGGGTGGTGGTCGACTTGCCGTTGGTGCCGGTCACCACGACGCTGCGACGGCCCTGGCCCAGTTGACGCAGGATCGAGCGGTCCAGCGTCATCGCCACCAGACCACCGATCATCGCGCCCGCGCCGCGGCCGGTGACCCGCGACGCCCAGCGTGCGGTTGCTCCGGCGGCCAGCGCGGCACGCCCACGAAGGGTCAGCATTCCGGCGATTTTAGGTGCACGACACGCAGCGACGCCGACCGAGGTTGTCGGGCTCACGTGCCATCCTGACGAACATGAGCAGCGCGTGGGGCAGACCGGCGGACGAGCCGGGCGCGGGCTGGGCCGTCATCGACGTGGAGACATCCGGGTTCCGGCCTGGGCAGGCACGCATCGTCAGCGTCGCCGCGCTGGCGGTCGGGGATGACGGCAATGTCGAGCGCAGCGTCGCCACCTTGCTGAACCCGGGGGTGGATCCCGGGCCCACGCACGTACACGGACTGACCGCCGAGATGTTGGAAGGGCAGCCGACCTTCGGCGACGTCGTGGCGGAGCTGAGCGACGTCCTGCGGGGACGCACGTTGGTCGCCCACAACGTGGGTTTCGACTACAGCTTCCTGACCGCCGAGGCCGAGCTGGTGGGGGCCGAGCTGCCGATCGACAGCGTGATGTGCACGGTCGAGCTGGCCCGTCGGTTGGCCCTGGGTACCGAGAACCTACGTCTGGAGACGTTGGCCACACATTGGGGTGTGAGCCAGATGAAGCCCCACGACGCGCTTGACGATGCGCTGGTGCTGGCGCAGATCCTCAAACCCACCCTGGCTCGGGCCCGCGACCGTAAGGTCTGGCTGCCGTTACGGGAGGTGGGCCGTCGGTACTGGCCCAACGGCCACGTCACCCACGAGGAATTGCGCCCGTTGAAGGTGGTGGCGTCGCGGCTGCCCTGTGCGTACGCCAACCCGGGCGTCTACGTGGCCGGCCGGCCGCTGGTGCAGGGGATGCGGGTGGCGCTGTCGGCGGAGGTGGCCCGCACCCATGAGGAACTCGTCGAGCGCATCCTGCATGTGGGCCTGGCGTACACCGATCTGGTGGATCAGCAGACCTCGCTGGTGCTGTGCAACGAGCCCGCACCCGATCAGGGCAAGGGTTATCAGGCCGCCGAGTTGGGGGTGCCGCTGCTCGATGACGAAACGTTCATGGGCCTGCTGGCCCATGTCGTCGGAGGAACCGACATCGAGCAGTTCTGCGACACCCCCGTCGAGAGCGATCAGTACACGTTGTTCTGAACCGCGGCGCGTTCGGTCGCCGTATCGGCGAGGATCGGGTCGTCCGATTCGTCCTGCTCGAACCGGTTCAGGTAGGGCACTGCCAGCCAGACCGCGATGGCCACGGCGAGAGCCCCACCGCACAGCTTGCCAACGATCATCGGGACGATCATGTTCGGCTGGAAGTTCGCGGTGAACGCCAGGTAGTCGCCGAAGGCAAAGGCCGCGCAGACCGAGAAGGCGATGGTGAGCACGCGGTCTCGCGGCGGCATCAGCGGAACCACGCGGAACAGCGCGAGGATGTTCGTCGCACCGGCCAGGAAGCCGGTGATACCGGCCTCCGAGACACCGAACCGGTCACCGATCGCCTGCAGCGGCTTGGCCAGCCCGGTCCGGATGGCGTAGACCATCGGGAACGCGCCGGCGAGCATCACACCGATGTAGCCGACCACCTCAAGGGCGCGGAATTGGTCCTCGGCATCGGCGATGAACGGCGCCAGCGGGAACGACCCGAACACCGTACTGAATACCCCGGTGAAGTACTCGATCACATTGGCCGTCATCGAGATCGTGGTGACCACGACGATGGCCTTGCCGAACACCAGGAACGCTTTGACCATGAAATCGGTGAAGAACTTCAGGGCCAACGCCAGGGTGACCATGATGATCACGAGCGGTGCGAGGTTGAACAACACCTCGCCGACGGACAGGTCGAACGGCTTGGTCCCGGGACCCGAGGTGTCGATGCCCTCACGTAGCAGCACTCCGCTCTGCACCAGCAGCAAGCTCATGATGAGCGAGGTAACCGGGATCGCCAGCAGACCGCACATGGTGCCCAATGCCATGTACTTGTGATACTTGCGGTCCAGCATGGCCAAACCGACCGGGATGGAGAACGCGATCACCGCACCTGAGGTGAGGCTGACCGTGAAGGCCTGGATCCACGCCGCGTGGCTGTTGGCGACCTCCAACGACAGCGCGTACGCGCCCTGGTCACTGGGCAGGAAAGTGCTGACCGCGATCGCCGGATCCGAGTGCAGCCATTCGTAGATGGGGCCGACGGTCTTGTCGATCGCGGGCACCAGCAACGGGATGATGCCCATCATGCCGGCCACCGGGATGAAGATCTGTCCGATGGTGAAGATGCCGTCCCGGAACTCTCCCGCCAGTGGGGAATCCGGGCGCAGCAGGTAGGCGCCCGCCCCGAGCGCCATGAAGCCCATCATGATCCAGACGATGACCTGTCCGACGAGTTCCAAGGTGAATCACCCTCTCGTATCCGAATAGTGTGTGGGCCAGGCGAGTTCGATCAGCGGCCGGCCAAGTGCGCGCCGTCGATGATCAGTTCTGCACCGCTGATGTAGGACGCGTCATCGGAAGCCAGGAACGCGATCGAGGGGGCAATCTCTTCGCCACCGGCGAAGCGACCCAACGGGATTGAGGCCAGAATGGCTTCTTCGGAGCCCTCCGGCAGTCCGGCGATCTCCGTGCGCAGCATCGGGGTGTCGATGTAGCCGGGGTGAATGGTGTTGAAGCGGATGCCTTCCTTGCCGTGGGTGACGGCGAGGGACTTCGTCATGGTGGTGACGGCTCCCTTGGAGGCGACATAGGCCAGGTATCCGTCGGCCCCGACCAGTCCGAAGATGCTCGAGGTGTTGATCACCGATGCGGATTTGCTCTTGCGAAGGAGGGGCAGGGCGGCCTTGACGGCCAGGAAGATGCTCTTGGTGTTGATGTCGAGGGTGCGCTGCCAGGATTCCTCGGTGGCGTCGTCGGCTGAGTAGAGGTCCAGGACTCCGGCGTTGTTGACCAGGATGTCGAGGCGGCCGTGGTCCGCGTCGATCTCGGACACGATGTCCTGCCAGGTCTGGAAGCTGGTCACGTCCTGCTGGCGGAAGTGCACGTCCAGGCCTTCTTCGCGCAGGGTCGCCTCGAGTGCGGCTCCGGACTTGGTATCCACATCGGAGAAGTAGACGATGGCACCTTCCTGTGCCAACCGGCGGGTGTGGGCAGCGCCCTGGCCATTGCTGCCGCCGGTGACCAATGCGATTCGTTCGACGAGGCGTCGAGGAGTCGTCATGCGTTGTTCCTTGTCTGCGTGTTGTCCACGAGGTGCCATCTGCCGGCCTGCGCGAGGTGCCGCGGCTCCGAATGTGGACATTTGTTGAAAGTGTGATCCGGGTGACAGTAACCTCCGGGCGCGGCGCTGTCAACGGATCGGCTGACATGAAGTCGGGCAGCCGGATAGGCGACCAATGTGGTTGTCACTCAGTAGCTTTCCCTGCCGCAGGCCGTCGTTGACATTGAGGCGAGCTCACCCTACGGTGCATTGAATTCCTACATATGTGGAAAAACTGAGAACCAATCAGGACGGAGCGATATGAGCAACCCTCTGGATTTGACCGGCAAAGTCGCCCTGGTGACGGGAGCTGCCCGGGGCCAGGGCCGATCGCACGCGGTACGGCTGGCTGGACAGGGTGCAGACATCTTGGCCGTCGACATCTGTAAACAGATCGAGACCGTGCCCTATCCCATGTCCATGCCGGCCGATCTGGACGAAACGGTGCGCCTGGTGTCGGAGACCGGCCGTCGCATCGTGGCCGGACAGGTGGATGTCCGCGATCTGGCTGCGCTGAAAACCTTTGTCGACCAGGGAATCAAGGAGCTTGGTCGGCTCGATGTCGTGGTTGCCAACGCCGGTACCGTCAATGACATTGCGCCGATGTGGGAGATCTCCGAGCAGCAGTTTCAGGATCAGCTCGATACGAACCTGACCGGTGTCTGGAAGACCATCAAGGCGACCGTGCCGCACCTGATCGAGCAGGGGCAAGGCGGTTCGGTCATCATCATTAGTTCCATCTCGGGGCTGGTGGCCGAACTCAACGTCGGTCACTACGCCGCTTCCAAGCACGGCGCCAACGGTCTGATGCGGACCCTGGCCGGAGAGCTGGCACCGCACTGGATCCGGGTCAACTCGGTCAACCCGACCAATGTCGACACCTTGATGATCAACAACGACGCCTACAACACCCTGTTTTCCGGTGGCAAACCGAATGCCACGCAGGAAGATTCGATTCCCGCCCTGAAGGGGATGAACGCGCTGCCGATCCCGTTCGTGCAGCCCGAGGACATCAGCAACGCGGTGCTGTACCTGGCCTCCGACGTCAGCCGCTATGTCACCGGCACCGCCATGGTCGTCGATGCCGGCGCCATGGGCCCCTTCAAGATCCCGAACGACTGAGGTTCCGCACTATCGCGCCCGGTAGAACGCGGCAAGCACATCCTCACGCAGGATGAAGGCGAGCCCGTTCTGCCGGGCGATCGCGGCGCCCTCCTCGGGCCCGGCCACCGACCGTGGATCCCTTTCGGATGTCAGCGCGCAGTATGCAGCGGCGGGAACTCCATCCGTGGCGAGGCGGGCCAGCGCGAAAGCCAGTTCGGGGGTGCCAGGTGCCTGCGGGGGAGTCATGTCGGCGGCCACCGGGATCACATGGCCGGGGCGGACGAAATCATCTGTTCCGCAATCGGCGTCGCTGAGTAGGCGAACGGTGCGGGCCCGGTCGATTGCCGAGATTCCGGTCCCGATGCCGACTGCGGCGTCCACCGCGACATGAAAGCGGCTGTTCGGCGAGCGGTGGTCGCCGGCCATCGGGGGAATGCGCAACTGGCGCAACCGTTCGCGTTCCACGGCCACGAAGAGCAGGCCCGAACCCGACTTGACCAACCGGGACAACCCGACCGGAGTGGCCGCCGAGCTCAGCAGGGCCAACGACGATTCCGCACCGTCAGAGAGCACCACCGGCTCGCCTGCGGCCATCGCGTGGCATGCCCGATGGATCCGTTCGGCGCCCAGTTCGGACACCGGCGTCGGCTCATCCAGTTCTGTAGCAAGCATTTTCGTGTCCATGGTCTGCCTTCCGGTTTAGCGTTCGTTACGGGTTGACGCCACCCGCAAGTAGTAGTTTCATCATATGTAGAAACTCGGCAATGTGAAGAGTTCTTCGAAGAATGGGGTGCGAGATGCCCGTAATGGCAAAGCAGAGTGCTGATTACCGCACGGTGATGGGCAACTTCCCGACCGGGGTGGTGGTGGTCAGTGGCCTGTCCGACGGAATACCGGTGGGGTTGACGGTTCAGTCCTTCATGTCCCTGTCGCTCGACCCACCGATGATCCTGCTGTCGGTGGACCGGAAGTCGACTAGCTGGCCCCTGATTTCGGCCACCGGGCGCTTCGCGGTCAACGTGACGGCCGCCGATCAGCAGGGTGTTGCGCTGACCTTCGCCAAATCGGGAACCGACAAATTCGCTGACATGCGGTGGTCGCCAGGGCCGGAAACCGGTGTCCCGCTTATCGAGGGCTGCCAAGCGTGGGTCGAGGCCGAGGTGGCTGCCACCCATGACGGTGGCGATCACGTGATCGTCACCGCCCATGTGCTCAGCATGCGTACCGGCGACGAGCAGTCGGAACCGCTGGTGTTCTTCCGATCGAAGTTCCGGCAACTCGGTTAGCCGGATCTGCAGTGTCCCTACAACGAGCAAGGATGCAATTGTGATCGACCGTTATGACCCGCTGACCGTGGAGTTGACCGAGGCGCACCGGCCCGCCAGCACCGCCCCGGTACGTTCGGCGGTGCTGTATGCCGACGGAGGCCAGAAGCACGGAGTGTGGGAGGCCGAACCGGGCGTGCATCGCGAATACCAGGGCCAGGAGACCGTCGTCATCCTGCAGGGGCGCGCCACCGTGGAAGCCGGCTCAGGCAAGGTCGTCGAGATCGGGCCGGGCGACGTGCTTGTCTGTCAGCCGGGCGAGAAGATGACCTGGACCGTGCACGAGAAGATCCGCAAGGTGTTCGTCGCCAACCAATGACGAGGTGAGGCGGCTACGAAGCCTTGCGCCTGGTGGTCGCCTTCTTCGCCACTTTCTTGGCGACCTTCTTCGCTGGTTTGGCCGGCTCCTGCGGACGGGGATAGCCGCGGGTGGGGTCCAATTCGATTGTGGCTTTGAGGAGTTCGCGCAGGCCGGCGTCGTCCAAGCTGGTGCCGTTGAGTACCCGGTGGACGGTGGATCCGTCCCAGATCGTCTCCAGCATGTGGGCGACCTTCGGCGACACATAACGCTCGACAGCCCCGCGGGCCCGGCTCGACCACTTATGGCCGAGCTCTCGGTATGCGTCCTGGCGGCCGGCCTCGGCCAGTAGCTCCCATTCCAGGATCGCGTTGCCCATATCGGTCGTCATCGCGTTGACCAGCGTGAGGATCGCATCGACCAGGTCGTCGTCCGAAGTTGCGCCCTCGAAGTGCTTCTCGTACCCGACCGAGACACGCTCCACGTAATGTGCGAATGCGTCGAGAATGAGGTTGTCGAGGTTCTCGTAGTGGTAGGTGCTGCTGCCGAGGGCTACTCCGGCGTAGCTGCAGACCTTGCGATGGGTGACGCTCTTGACCCCGGACTCCCGGATGATCTGCAGCGCCGCCTCGACGAGGGCCATGGCGGTCGCCTCTGAGCGGCTGCCCGATCTCTTCACCCTCGACTCCTGACTGTGGACTTCTGCAGAGGGTACCGCAAGCTCGCAGGGCGGCCGGGGAAGCGACGTGCAGCATTCTACGGATGTAGAAGTGCAGGTCAGCGCCCCAGACTCGTCAATGGCCCGGAAATCCGCCGGTCTGCGAGCGAATTGCCCTGTCCCCGTTGCCATGTCTCTGCAGGAAAAACTTTTCCGGATTCTGTTGACACCTCTCCGGTGACGCCGCTAGTTTGGCCGCTACCACCAATTTCTACAAATGTACGAAATTTCAGCGCCCCATCGCCAACGGGCAGATCGCCATGGCGGCAAGGCTTCCCGGTGCTTCCACCACCTTGATGAAAGGACACTCAGATGAAGTTCGGCATCTTCAACATCCCATACTCGCGGGGTTACTCGCATGGCAAGCGCACCGCCAAACAGGTGATCGACTGGGACCTGACGCTCACCAAGTGGGCGGACGAGTACAACTGGTCCGAGGCTTACTTCGCCGAGCACTACACCCTCGGCGGTGAACCAAGCCCGGCGCCGGACGCGATGATCGCAGCTGCCTCACAGATCACCTCGCAGATCAAGCTCGGCGCCGCCGCGCACTTGCTGGCTTACCACAACCCGATCGCGTTGGCGCACCGGATCATGTGGCTGGATCACATGACCGAAGGCCGCTACATCGCGGGCTTCGCACCCGGCGCTTTCCCTAGTGACGCGCAGCTTTTCAACACCGGTAAGCAGAACCCGGAGATGATGACCGAGGCGCTCGAGATCATCGAGAGCATCTGGACCAAGAAGGGCCCGTTCCGGATCGAGGGCAAGTACTGGACCGTCGATATGCCGGCCTATGACGACGACATTCACGGCCCGCATCTGGTGCCGAAGCAGGAGCGCATCCCGGTGATCATGACGGGTATGCAAGCCAAGTCGCCGACCCTGGCGGTTGCCGGCCGCAACGGCTATTTCCCGATGAGTCAGCAGGTACACACGTCGGTGCTGAAGGAGCACTGGGCCACCTACGCCGAGGCCGCGCAAGCCGCAGGCCACAACCCCGACCGTGCCGACTGGCGGATCTGTCGTGACGTGTTCGTGGCCGATACCGATGAGCAGGCGCGGGAGGCTTATCTCAACGGCGCCATGGGTGATCTGTGGGGCAACTACAACATCCCGACCTTCATCAAGCTCGGCATCGGCGAGATGATGACCGGCGGCACGATCACTCTCGACGAGCTGTCCGCCGAGTGGATGGTGGACAACTTCCACTTCGTGGGATCGCCGGATACCGTCGCGGCCAAGATCGAGGCGCTCTACAACGCCGTCGGCGGCTTCGGATCCCTGATCTCCTTCGGCCATGAGTACACCGACCACCCGGACATCTACCGCCGCAGCTTCGAGTTGGTGGGGACCAAGGTGCTGCCACAGGTCGCGCATCTCGCGCCCTGAGGCCTCGCACGCCGACAGCATCGGGCCGGCCGGGGTGAACCCACTTCACCCTGGCCGGCCCGCAGGCTCAGCTCAGCGCCTTGGCCTTCAGCCCGTCGAACTCGGCCTGGGTGATCGTGCCGGCATCGAGCAGGGCCTTGGCGTCGGCGATCTCCTGAGCCGGGGACCGACCCGCCGCCTGGCGGATGTAGTCGTCGGTCTCCCGCTTGGCCGCCACCGCGGCTGCCTGCGCGCGCTCGGACATGCCCTTGCCACGCGCGATGAGGTACACCAGCGCGGTCAGCCACGGGAACACGATCAGGAAGACCACCCAGACGGCTTTGACCCACCCGGAGGTCTTGTGATCACGCCAGAACAGGTCCGTCAGGATCTGGAAGAGGACCAGTAGGTACGCGATCCAGGCGAAGATGATCAGGAAATGCCACAGGAAATCCCACGTTGAGCCCCAGTCCATGGAGCGCTCCTTGCCTTTGACGTCTGGCGCAGTGATCTACGCCGACGTCAGCTAAGCACGCGCGGCGCGATTGACGGCAGATACGACTGCGCGAAGTGATGCAGTTGTGATCGACGTGGCGATGCCGACGCCCCAGACGGTCCTGCCGCCGATCGAGGCCTCGACGTAGGCCGCGGCCTGGGCCTCTTCGCCCGAGGACATGGCGTGCTCGGAGTAATCCAGCACGTTGATGTCGTAACCGATAGCGCCCAACGCGTCGACGAAAGCCGCCAGCGGACCGTTGCCGGCGCCCACGATCTCGCGTTCGACACCGTCGATCTTCACGATCGCGGTGATGGTGTCGGTGCCGCCGTCGACCTCGGAGGCCACCACCTTCTGGCGGATGCGCTCCAGCGGGGTGATCGGGGCCAGGTACTCCTCGGAGAACGCGTCCCAGATCTCCTTGGGCGACACCTCGCCGCCCTCGCCGTCGGTGATCGCCTGGATCGCCTGGCTGAACTCGATCTGCAGCCGCCGCGGCAGTACCAGGCCATGGTCGGCCTTCATGATGTAGGCGACGCCGCCCTTGCCGGACTGCGAGTTGACCCGGATCACGGCCTCGTAGGTGCGGCCGACGTCCTTGGGGTCGATGGGCAGGTAGGGAACTTGCCACAGGATGTCGTCCATGTCGGCGTCGGCGGCATCCGCATCCACCTTCATCTGGTCCAGGCCCTTGTTGATGGCGTCCTGGTGGCTGCCGGAGAACGCGGTGTAGACCAGATCACCGCCGTAGGGGTGACGTTCGTGCACGGGCAGCTGGTTGCAGTACTCGACCGTGCGACGGATCTCGTCGATGTTGGAGAAATCGATCTGCGGATCGACCCCCCGGCTGAACATGTTCAGCCCCAATGTCACCAGGCAGACGTTGCCGGTGCGCTCACCGTTGCCGAACAGGCAGCCCTCGATCCGGTCGGCGCCGGCCTGGTAGCCCAATTCGGCTGCGGCAACACCGGTTCCGCGGTCGTTGTGGGGGTGCAGGCTCAGGATGATCGAATCCCGCGGGGCCAGATGCCGGTTCATCCATTCGATCGAATCGGCATAGACGTTCGGGGTGGCCATCTCGACGGTGGCCGGCAGGTTGACGATCAGCGGCCACTCGGGGGTGGGCTTGACGATTTCTGCGACGGCGTTGCACACCTCGACGGCGTACTCCAGCTCGGTGCCGGTGTAAGACTCGGGGGAGTACTCGAAGCGCCACCGCGTCTGCGGGTACTTCTTGGCCTCCTCGACGCACATCGTGGCGCCGTCGGTGGCGATCTTCTTGACCGCGTCACGGTCGGCCCGGAACACCACGCGGCGCTGCAGGATCGACGTCGAGTTGTAGAAGTGCACGATCACCTGCGGGGCGCCGGCGCAGGCCTCGAAGGTGCGCTCGATCAGCTCGGGCCGGCACTGGGTCAGCACCTGGATGGTGACGTCGTCCGGGATCGCGCCGTCGGTGATGATCTCGCGGACGAAGTCGTAGTCGGTCTGCGACGCCGACGGGAAGCCGACCTCGATCTCCTTGTAGCCCATCCGGACCAGCAGGTCGAACATGCGGCGCTTGCGCGCCGGGCTCATCGGGTCGATCAGGGCCTGGTTACCGTCGCGCAGGTCCACCGCGCACCACTGGGGTGCCTTGTCGATGACGCGATCGGGCCAGGTGCGGTCGGGCAGGCGCACATCTTCGACCTCTTCGGTGAAGCTGCGGTACCGGCTGACCGGCATCGATGAACCGCGTTGGGTGTTCCAGGCCGGTTGACCGGGGTTGGGGGCACCGGACGGTGTGGTGATGGTGCGGGCGGACGTAAAGGCGTCTGGGCTGGTCATGATGTTGCTCCGGGAGTTGATGGGGGACCCGACCGGCGCATCGCAAAAACCCGCGACGGGAAGCCGGTCTGATCAGACCCCGTCGCGGCGTCCGAGAAGGAGCACCCGCTGCACCCGGCCAACTGTACTCCGCGTCGGACCCAGGCCAAAACGCGCGGATGACGTGCGCTTCCCCTGATCGGGGGAACGCATCTTCACCAGCCTCATCCTCCGGTCGCCGGACAGATTTGTCGCCGCTCGGGCCGCACTCTTGTCTCAGAGGCCGAACAGGCCGACGAGAAAATCCAAACACCAACTGAGACAAAAGGATTCACGATCATGATGAACATCACCAAGGCTCTGGTACTGCCCGTCCTGTCCGCCGGCATCCTCGGCGCCGCCGCGCTCGGCCTGGCCGGCACGGCCGCCGCGCAGGGCCCGACCGGCTCGGGAAACCAGTACAGCCCCGACACCTACGCCACCCCGGCCCCCGGCATGAAGCCCGGCTGGCACTACCACCACGGCCCGCAGCGCCAGCTGATCATCGAGAAGCAGTGATCGGGGCCTACAACCCCGCCAACTGCGGCAGGGTCAGATGCGCGATCCAGAAATAGATCATCAAGCCGGTGCCGTCGACGATCGTCGCGATCATCGGTGCCGACACCACCGCCGGGTCCACCTTCACCTTCTTCAAGGCCAGCGGCAGCACCGAGGACACCAGCGACGCCCACATCACGATCGCCGCGACCGTCAGGCAGACCGTCAACGTGACCTCGGGCCCCACGCCCAACGTCCAGGCCCGCACCATCGCCGCGGCGGCCATCGCAATCGCGATCAGCGCACCCGTCGACATCTCCTTAGTGACGATCGCCGGCACATCGCGGAACCGGATCTGGCCGGTGCCCATCGCGCGGACGAGCGTGGTGGTGATCTGGGTGCCGGTGTTGCCACCGGTCCCGATCAGCAGCGGGATGAAAAACGCCAGTGCGACAACGGCTTCCATCTCTTCCTCGAACGCCCGCAGCACCGTGCCCGTGTAGGCCTCGGCCGCGAAGAGCACCAGCAGCCAGACGATGCGCTTGCGCCACAACAGCCACGGCGACGCACGCAGGTAAGGCACGTCGAGCGGTTCCGAACCGCCCTGACGCTCGGCGTCCTCGGTCGCCTCCTCCTCGACGATCTCCACCGCATCGTCCTCGGTGAGGATGCCCAGCAGCCGGCCTTCGGTGTCGATGACCGGAAGCTCATCGAGCCTGTGGTCGAAGAGGATCATGGCCGCGTCTTCGGCGTCGCTCAACGGGAGGACGGTGACGACGTCGTCGACCAGGTCGGCGACCGGCCGGTCGGCGGCGGTCAGCACCAGGTTGCGCAGGCGCACCGCGCCGAGCAGGACCTTGTCGGCCTCGACGACGTAGACGTAGGCCCCGGCCGAGTCATTCGGCCGCTCGAGCGCGTGCGCCCGGATCTGGTCGACGGCCTGCGCCACGGTGGCCGTCGGGGAAACGGTCAGCACATCGGGCTGCATATGGGCGGCGACGGAATCCTCGGGCCAGGAGAGCAGCCCTCGCAACACCCGGGCCCGGTCGGCGGGCATGGCGCCCAGCAGGCCGTCGCACCTGTCATCGTCGAGGTGGCGCAGAATCTCGGCTGCATGAGGCGCCGCCAGCGCGGCCAGCAGGCGCACGCCCGTCGTCGCGGGCACCGATCGAAGGACCTTCGCGGCCAGGTCCGCATCGATGGTCGCCAGAAGCTCAGTGCCGGGATCGACGCCGGTATCGAGCAGCTCGGCGAGCTGGCGCCGGTCCGCCGACGACAACCCGGCGACCTGGCTCAGGTCGATGGCGGCTTTGCCGACTTCGGTACTGCTCATGGTTCTCCTTTACGGCCCGGGACGTGGCGTCCACACACCTAGCGGTCGGAGGTTTACGCAGTATGAGCAGAAGATGGCCAGAAAGATGCCGACGCGCCCCATTGCCCGCTGAATGCGATCTGATCCAGCGGTAACCGTTCCCGGGGCCGACTGTCCCGTTCGACGATCGCCTCGTCGGCGTGGGAGTAGTCGCCCAGCGCGCCGACCGCGACGATGGCCAACGGCCGCACTCCGTCCGGGATGCCGAAGGCCATCCGGGTGCCGTCGACGTCGAAGCCGGCCATCGGATGGACGATCAGTCCGCGGGACACCGCCTCGACGGTCAGCTGCGCGATGGCCGCGCCGGCGTCGACCGCGGCGTACAACGCCGTCCTCTCGTCGTCGCCTTCGTCCGCGCACACCAGAATCAGCGCCGAGGCCGCGTGCGCGTAGCTGTTGCCGCGTTTGAGCAGGCCCGTCAATGTGGTGAATGTCTCGTCTCCGCGGCGGCCGATCAGGAACCGCACCGGCTGACGGTGCCCCCAGCTCGCGGCCCACCGCGCCGCTTCCAAGAGCGCGGTCAGCTGGTCAGCGGTAATGCCGGCATGAGGGTCGAAAGCGCGGGGACTCCAGCGCGCCGCGAGGTCGGGATGAATCGGCACACTGGTGGCGGCCAACCGGGCGTCAGGCACGTCAGCCAAGCTACCGGCGAAAAAAATCGCGTGCGCCTCTCCCTTATCCTTGGTTGGACTCAACACCCGCCCCGGAAGGTTGGACAGTGGCGCTCGTCGTACAGAAGTACGGCGGATCTTCGGTATCGGATGCCGATCGGATCCGTCGCGTGGCCGAGCGCATCGTCGAGACGAAGAAGGCCGGCAACGACGTTGTCGTCGTGGTCTCCGCGATGGGCGACACCACCGACGACCTGCTCGATCTGGCCCGCCAGGTCTCCCCGGCGCCTCCGGCGCGCGAGATGGACATGCTGCTGACCGCCGGTGAGCGCATCTCCAACGCCCTGGTCGCGATGGCCATCGAGTCGCTCGGCGCGCAGGCCCGCTCGTTCACCGGGTCGCAGGCCGGCATCGTCACCACCGGCACCCACGGCAACGCCAAGATCATCGACGTCACCCCCGGTCGCCTGCGCGACGCGCTGGACGAGGGCGTCATCGTGCTGGTCGCCGGGTTCCAGGGCGTCAGCCAGGACAGCAAGGACGTCACCACCATGGGCCGCGGCGGCTTGGACACCACCGCCGTCGCCCTCGCCGCAGCGCTCAAGGCCGACGTCTGCGAGATCTACAC
>NZ_MBEJ01000010.1 GCF_001953975.1 Mycobacterium sp. NS-7484 | reverse complement strand
CCCCCCCCGCCCATACCACCCCCCATACCCCCCGCCCCACCACCCAAAAACCCCACCCCCGCGGTGAAAAAGGGGGGTTTTGGCGTCTGCTCGCGGGACTACTAAAGGCGCTCGATGATGGTGACGTTGGCGGTGCCGCCGCCCTCACACATGGTCTGCAGGCCGTAACGGCCGCCGGTGCGCTCCAGGGTGTTGAGCATCGTGGCGAAGAGCTTGGCGCCGGTGGCACCGAGCGGGTGGCCCAGGGCGATGGCGCCACCGCTCGGGTTGACCTTCTCCGGGTCGGCCTTGGTCTCCTTGAGCCAGGCCAGCACGACCGGTGCGAATGCCTCGTTGATCTCGACGGTGTCGATGTCCTCGATCGACAGACCGGTCTTCTCCAGGGCGTACTGGGTGGCAGGGATCGGGCCGGTCAGCATCATCACCGGATCGTCGCCGCGGGCGCTGATGTGGTGAATGCGGGCCCGAGGCTTCAGGTTGTGCTTGTTGACCGCTTCCTCTGAGGCCAGCAGCACGGCCGAGGCACCATCGGAGATCTGGCTGGCCAACGCGGCGGTCAGCCGGCCACCTTCGACCAGGGGCTGCAGCGAGGCCATCTTCTCCAGCGTGGTCTCCCGCGGACCCTCGTCGACACCGAAGTCGCCGACCGGGACGATCTCGTTGTCGAAGTGCCCGGCCCGGATCGCGGCGAACGCCCGCTGATGGCTGGTGTAGGCGAACTGCTCCATCTCCTCGCGCGAGATGTCCCACTTCTCGGCGATCAGCTCCGAGCCACGGAACTGCGAGATCTCCTGATCACCGTAGCGGTGCAGCCAGTTCTTGGATTCGTTTGTGGGCGAGGTGAATCCGAACTCCTTGCCGACGATCATGGCCGAGGAGATCGGCACCCAGCTCATGTTCTGCATGCCGCCGGCCAGGATCAGATCGGCGGTGCCGGACATGATCGCCTGGGCGCCGAAGGAGATGGCCTGCTGGCTGGAACCACACTGCCGGTCGACGGTGACGCCGGGGACGGCCTCGGGGTAGCCGGCGGCCAGCCAGGTCAGGCGGCCGATGTTGCCGGCCTGCCCGCCGATGGCGTCGACACAGCCGACGATGACGTCGTCAACCGCACCCGGATCGACGTCGTTGCGGTCGAAGATGGCGCGGAATGCGTGCACGCCCAGGTCGATCGGGTGCACCTGCGCCAGCGCGCCGTTCTTCTTGCCGACCGGCGTACGCACGGCGTCGACGATGTAAGCCTCACGCATGGTTGTCTCCTTTGACAGTGTCGTTATCCGCGACGATGCCGCCGAGGACGATGGCGAGGTATTGCCGGCCCACCTGCTCGGCCGTGAGCGGACCGCCCGGTTGATACCAGCGAACCGAGACCCAGGTGGTGTCACGGATGAACCGGTACACCAGGTCGACGTCGAGGTCGGGGCGGAACGATCCGTCGGCGATGCCCTGGTGCAGGATGTCGATCCACATCTTGCGCTGTTCTTTGTTGCGCTCGTCGACGAAGCCGAACTGCGGGATCGCCGACAGTCGCTTGGCCTCGTCCTGGTAGATCACCACCTGCGCGTGCCGGTGCTCGATCGCCTCGAAGGAGGCCATGAACAGGCCGGTGAGCCGGCCGAGCGGGCTGGACTCCTGCTCGAGGATCTGCTCGTACCGCCCGAACAGCCAATCCAGGAAGTCCTTGAGCACTTCCTCGACCATCTGCTCTTTGGACTTGAAGTGGTGATACAGGCTGCCTGAGAGAATTCCGGCGGAGTCGGCGATGTCGCGGACTGTCGTCGCCTTCAGGCCGCGTTCGGCGAACATGGTCGCGGCGAGGTCGAGGAGCTCGTCGCGTCTGCTAGCCGGGGGGCTGGGCGTATCCGGCGCCATTGCCACAGCATAGCAACCAAGCGCTTGCTAGGTCACGTCCGAGGTTGATCACGGTAAAACGCCGTCGTCCGCTATCAAGATGAATACAATCCGCGCATGGCGCTGAAGCCGTGGAACAGCGATCGCCCCATGACGCCACGGACAATCTTGAAGCAAGAGGCTGTCGCGTCGCGTGGCCTGACGTTCAACTTCGTCACCGAGCAGATCTCCGCGCCCACCGATTGGTGCGGCGTCGATGACGACAACCACTGGCTCTACGTGTACCGACACGGTGCCATCCGTTCGATGGAGACGTTGATCGACTGGGGACCATCGGGTCGCGTTCCGCCCGTTCCCGGCGACATCTGGTGGAGGCCTGCGGGCGTCGCGTCGTCAGTCCTGATGCAAGGCGACACCGCGGGATACTGCGAGATCGCCATTCCGGGCCGCGCGGTCGGGGATCCGGCTTTGATCCCACGGGTCAAGTACAGGAATCCACTGATCCATCACCTGGTCGAGGCAGTGGGCAGCGTGGCCGGTCGCGAGGACACCATCGCGCAATTGCTGACCGAATCCGCAGCGGAGACGCTGCGGTTGCTGATCATCGACACCCATACCGCCAAGCAGCCACGTCGACGATACGGTCGACGCACATTGGACCCGGCCGCTCGATCGCTGATCATCGAATACATCAACGACAGTTTGGATTCCGACATCAAACTGGACTCGCTCGCACGGCTGGTCGACATGCCGGTCGACACATTCATCAAGGCATTCCGAGATGCCTTCCACACCACACCACACCAGTTCCTACTGGATCGCCGGATCAGTCAGGCAAAGTCATTGCTGTTGACGACCTCCCTGTCGATCACGGAAATCGCGGCAGCAGTGGGTTTCTCGACGCCTAGTCACTTTGCCACAGTGTTCGGTCGCCGCGTAGGCGTCACGCCCCGCGCCTACCGTCTCGGACGTTAAAACGGCAACCTATCCCGTCGGGCCCGGCTGGTACGCGCCCGGCCCGTTTGCGGTACCCCGGATCTAGAACATGTTCCAACGAGAACGTGAAATTCGCGCAGAACGTGAAAGTTTCCTCAGCCAGTTCTCAGATACCTTCGCCCGGTCATTGATATCGACTGTCCCCGAAGGGATCCTGATGCACCCAGCCCTACGTCCATTCTCAACGGCCGCAATAACACTCGCGGCGACGAGTGCTATCGCGATAACGCCCGTCACAGCGCCCCCGCCCGACATTCAGGTGCCGGCCGTCTCGTCGGCTTCGGTGCAGTTGGCCGCCTCCACCTTCGTCGACCCGATCACCAGGTGGATGCAGGTCTTCGAAGCCACCGCCACCAACCTCACCGAAATCGGTGACTACATGGACGCACGGCCGGAGAAATCCCTTCCGGGGATGCTCGAGCTATTTCAGGCCAAGCTAGAAGGCTATGGGAACGCACTATTCGGCGATCTTCCCCAAGTTGCCGAAGGCCTTCAGCATTGGGCGGCCACAACCCTCCCAGCCGGACTGCAGACGGCCTTCGAATTGGCGGCGTCGGGAGAGCCCGAGGCGGCCGCCCGGACGGTCCAAAGCACGGTCATGTCATTGCTTGGACTCGGGTCCCCGCTGATGGGGATGATGGATTTCATCGTGGTGCCGAACCAGATCATGCAGGATGTTGTGGACATCGCGTGGGCGATCACGGCACCGATACAGTTGCTGTCACTCGTGACGCCCGTTGCGAATCTGGCATGGTCGCCGCTTCTCTCGGTTGGCATCACCGCACAGAAGGCCGTCGATGCTGTTGAGGCTGGCGATGCACTCGGCGTTCTCGGGGCGGTGCTCAATGCCCCTGCCGACGCCGTCGATCACTTCTTGAACGCGCGCGGCGGGCTCGTCGAGTTTCGCATGATCGGCAGCACGGGCACTCTCACTTCTGGAGGTCTGTTGACATCGTTGCTGGTGAAGATCCCTCAGTCCATCATGACCAACCTCGCGCCGCCAGTCACGCCTGCCGCTGCCACCTCGGTGGCCCTCCCCGGTGTCACTGCCGGAAAGATGGTTTCGCTTCCGACCAGTACGCTTCCCGCCACCGAGCAGCCCGCCGATACCAGCGTCGCCGCCCAGCCCACAGAGGTAGATCCCGCATCAGCTGAGACCGACTCTACGGCCGGGCTCACCGAATCCGACGCCACCCCGGCCGAGGATGACGACGGCGCCACAGCGAAGGTGAAATCCAATAGCGCAAAGGGTCTTTCGACCGGAAACAAGGCAGAACCGGGAGAGATCGGCACTACATCGACTCGACGCGGCCAGCAGTTGCGCACCTCGCTCGAAAACGCCGCCAACCAGTTCAACGGCGGCCTCAACGATATTCGCGACGGTATCGAGAAGTCAGTCGCCGGACTGAAAGACCGAAATAACAAGGCCCCTGCCGGCAAGGCTGCTCGGGAATCCACGAACAAGCAGAGCAAGAACAAGAACGGAGCTGGAACCAGCAGTTCCAGCAGCGACAGTTAGTAGCAGCTCGACGGTGGCCCCCAGCCATGATCGGATAAGGGCCACCGTCGAAGCCAAAGAGTGAAATGTACCGGTACTGCGGTTA
Organism: Mycobacterium sp. NS-7484; assembly: GCF_001953975.1. GTDB lineage: Bacteria > Actinomycetota > Actinomycetes > Mycobacteriales > Mycobacteriaceae > Mycobacterium. The sequence continues at coordinate 49,342 of NZ_MBEJ01000010.1, read as the reverse complement.
GACCAGTGCGGCCGCGCAGTACCCGGGCAGGCGCGCTCGATCGAGGGCCAACTCCCAGATCGCTGGCCGCGTGCGACAGCCACCGACCCGACGTCCGCACCTGGTTTAGCGGCAGCGGTAGCCGCGACGAGGGGAAACCACCCCCGCCACGGTTCCGCCCACATCTTGTACTTCTCTTTGTGGCGGCTGTCGACGAACACGAACTGCCGCGGTGGAGGGCACCCACTGGGCCTCGTCCTGGTTAACGACTTTCTCCGAGTGCCGATTCTCGATGGGCCTTGCAGCCGGCGGACAGCTGGCAGCTAGCCGTCTCTCATGAAATTCATAGCTGAAGATGATCTGCTAGTCCAGCTAAATGAACGACAGAAAGACGGACGGTTATCGATGAGGGTGTTCGACCGGTTCTCCCGGCGCGACCGGGAGGCCACGCGGCAACACGAGGATGTACCCACCAAACCGACCGGCTACCAGCAGACCGCCAGCCGGCTGCATTCGTTCAACCGGTACGAGATCAAGTACCTGCTCGACGAGTTCAAGGTGCCGGCGCTCCGCGAACAATTAGCCGCCCACATGGACTCCGACCCGTACTCGCCGCATGGCGGCTACCCGGTCACGTCGCTGTACTACGACACCGCAGACCTGCGGTTCTACTGGGAAAAGATCGAAGGACTGCGTTTCCGGCGCAAACTGCGGCTGCGGCTCTACGGCACACCGGCCGAGTGCACCGACGACACCTCGGTACAGCTCGAGATCAAGCAACGGGTCAACCGAGTCACCCAGAAGCGCCGGATCGCCCTGCCCTACGGCACCGCCCGGCGCTGGCTCGACGAGCGGGAACAGTTCGCCTGTAATCCGGCCGAGCGCCCGTTCGTCGACGAGGTGACCATGCTGATCGGCAACCTCGACCTGCGGCCGATCGTGACGACCGGGTACCTGCGCGAAGCGTTCGTCGGTCGCGACGCCGACCTCGGCCTACGGGTCACCATCGACCACAAGGTGCACGGCCGTGACCGCGACTTCCACTTCGCGGCCGGGGCACAGAACCGCTTCATCATTCCGCCCAAACTGGCGATCGTCGAGATCAAAGCCAACGAGCGGGTGCCCTACTGGGTCACCGACCTCGCAGCCCGGGCCGATATGTCGGTGATCCGGGTGTCCAAGTACTGCCAGTCGGTTCAGGCCTTCGGCCTGGCCCCCCGCTCGGCCATCGGCGCGCCCGAACTGGCCATGCCCACCCCCGGCTCCCTCGTCAACCTGTAAACAGCACTACCACAAAGGAATTCGATGACCATCGACCTGCAGGATCTCAGCGGGACGTTCACCGTGTTCGACGTGGCCGCATCTTTGGCCTTGTCGTTCGTACTCGCCTCGATCATCGGTTGGGTCTACCGCTACACCCACAAGAACGTCTCCTACAGTCAGTCCTACGTGCAGACCCTGGTGATGGTCTGCATGGTGATCTCGGTGATCATGCTGGTGGTCGGGTCCAACATCGCCCGCGCCTTCGCCCTGGTCGGTGCGCTGTCGGTGATCCGCTTCCGCAACGCCATCAAGGAAACCCGCGACGTCGGATTCATCTTCCTGGCCATGGCCGTCGGCATGACCACCGGCACCCGCTTCTACCTGTTGGCAGTCGTGGCCACCGTCGTCGTCTGCCTGGTACTGGTGATCATGTACCGCTTCAACTGGTTCTCCCTGGACGTGCAGCGCCAGGTGGTCAAGGTGCAGGTACCGCCGGAGCCGGAATACACCGCCCGGGTGGAGGATGTACTGATTGACTTCTGCTCCGAATTCGAGCTGGTGTCAACCGAATCCGCACGCTCCGGCGCCCTCAACGAGCTCTACTACACCGCACAGCTGAAGAAGGGCCGTAAGGCCGGTGAGCTGATTGCCGCGCTGGGCGCGGTCAACACCGGGCAGCGGGTGACGGTTCTGACCGGCTATGACCAGACCGACATCTGAGCCGCGGCGACGGTTTGTTCACCGGTTACCGACGCGGCTGCGTCAGCACTGGAAACTGCTGGCGTTGCTTGTGGTGGCCACCGTCGGGTTGATGGCCGCCGTCGGTCAGACCCGCATCCGGCCCTACATCACCGGTGACGTCACGGTGATGGCCTCGCCGATCACCGACAACATCACCGGCACCGTCGATCTGTTCGATCCCACCGTGCCGCACACTCTGACCGTCGACCTCACCCCGGCCGAGTACGACGACATGCTCTCGGCCTACGTCAAAGACGGCGCCAAGAAGTGGGTGACCGCGGACATCGTCATCGACGGCACCCCGATCGGCGATGTGGCGGTGCGGCTGAAAGGCAACTCCACGTTGATGGGCCTGCGAGGTGATGGTCCGCCGATGCCCGGCAAGCTTGGGGCGCCACCGGTGCCCGACGAGTTCATGAAGACCATGATGTCGATGACCGCCAAAGCCGACGATCCGACCTCGCTGCCGCTGCTGATCAGTTTCGACGAAAACGCCGACGGCCGTGGCTATCAGGGCCTCACCGAGCTGTCGGTCCGACCGGGCGCTCCGGTACTCAACGAGTCGCTGGCGTTGTCGTTGACCGGTGCCAGCGGACAGCCCACTCAGCGTTTCGCCTACGCGACATACACACTCAACGGGAAGAGCACCACCCGACTGCTCCTCGAACATCCCGACGAGACGTACGCCAACACGCTCTTCGAATCCGACGGTTACCTGTACAAGTCCGACGCGAAGTCCCGCCTGGAATACGCCGGCAGCGACCAATCCAAATACGCCGACCAGTTCAAGCAGATCAATGCCGTCGACAACGGAAACCTGCAGCCGGTCATCAACTTCGCGCAGTGGCTGCACAACGCCGACCAACAAGAGTTCGACGCCCGGCTGGACGAGTGGGTGGACGTCGAATCTTTGGCCCGGTACCTGGCCACCCAGAATCTCTTGGTCAATGCCGACGACATGGGCGGGCCGGGGCAGAACTACTACCTCTGGTACGACCTGACCACCAAGAAATTCTCCGTCGTCTCATGGGATCTCAACCTCGCGATGGCGGGTGACACCGCTACCGGACCGCACGACAAGGTGGAAATCAAGATTCCCGAGGGCCTCCCGCCTCCGCCCGGCCCCAAAGGCAAGAACGGACCACCGCCGAAACTGGGTGGCAACCTGCTCAAAGACAAATTCCTGGCATCGAAGGCCTGGGCGCCGACGTACGACGACGCCTATTGGGCGCTCTACGACCGGATGTACGCCGACGGGCACGCTCACACCCTGCTCGACCAGATCGCTGCCACGGTGCCGGTGACCGACGGCTTGCCCGAACAAAAGCTCCGGGAGGCAGTCGATTCCATGCACCAGTGGATCGACCGTCGCATGACCGCGCTGAACCGACACTCGGGATAGTTCCGGTCACCCTCGGCTGAGCTGAATCACGCGGGCTGGGGCACCTCTTCGACAACCGCCACCGAGGCCTCGGATTGCAGTACCGGCAGGGCCTGCGGCCCAGCGCTGCGTCGAGACAGCGGCACGGCCAGCAGACCGGCCAGCAGCGCGACCACCAGCGCGCCCCAACCAGCCGGCGCCGAGGTGGACCACACCCCATTCAACAGCAGGACCGCCGACACCGTGCAGGTCGGAATGCCGAGCAAGATCAGGAGCCATCCGGTGAAGTGGCCCAGATCCGTCCGTCCCGCCTTGGTCAGGCCCAGCCCCAGCAGGACGAAGAACAGCGACCACATGACGGCCCACGTCCCCCAGATGACCGCGAACACCGGATCGGTGCCGACGCTCTTGATGGCGTAGTACGCCGCGATCACCGCGACGAACGCGCTGTACCAACCGAAGCCACGGGTATCGATGTCAAAGATCTGAATGAACGCGAACCAGAGGTAGGTGAACCCGAACAGATAACTCGGCCACGTCGCGTTGACGATGCCCGGGTCACCGCCCGACTGGACCAGCACGAGCGTCGGCAGGACAACCTGAGCGGCACCGACGAAAAGGTTCAGCGGCGCAGCACCTTTGGCCTCGACGATCCCGACGGAGACCAGCCCGTTGACGAAGAGCACCACACCCACGAGAAGCAACCCGACGTTTCCCATCAGCGGCCGACCCACTCCACGAACTGATCCGAAGTGATCACCGGTGCGAAGAAGTTGTTGATCCGTTCGAAGGCGGCACGCTCGTGTTCGGGATCGGCCGTGCCCGTCGCATCACCGATCACGATGGGCAACAGGCCGTGATCCCGCGCGGCACGGGCATTGCCTTCCACGCACCAATCGAGATGGATGCCGGTGAGCACCAATACCTCGACCCGCTGCCGGCTCAACGCGCCGGGTAGATCGGTTCCCACGAAGGCAGTCTGTAGTGCCTTCTCGTACAACTCGTTGTCGCCGGGCTCGACCAGATCGCGCAGCTCGCCCACGAGTTCGTTGTCCCACGCGATCTGCTCAGGTGTGGCATCGAGGTGGCCGGTCCAACCGTCGTATTGCACCCGATCGAAATCCGTCTTCGGGTAGTCGTCACGGAAGACCGAGAACCCGATCCAGTTGAACGACACGAAATTCGGCGCCGATCGTGCGGCCTTCACCGCCTTCACGGTCGCCTCAAGGCTGCCGCGATACGCGTGGCCTTCAGCGTACTGGACACCGCCGGGTTTGTACAGCGAATTGGACTGGCTGATCGACAGAAATGCCGCAGGTCTGGAGAGGATCTCGGAGAAGTCGAGCCCCTGCCACTGCTTGGCCAGCGGTGGGATGGAAGCGCGGTTGTCGGTCGGATATCCCAGTGCCTGGGGATCCAGCTCGACCGGTTCCAGCGGAGTGGTTCGAGGGGATGCCTCGACGGAGAGTGCGGTCACACGGCATACCTTCGGCCGATTGCAGCCGGCTCGACAGGCTTTGAATCGGCACGATTCTGGGCGGCCCGTGCCCGATGCGTCACCTCTGAGTCACATGGATCCCACTGGCACCGGCTCCGCGCGGGGTGCCGTGGTGCCCGCCTAATAGCGACAACTCAGCGACAATCGCCACACAGGTACCGTCGGCATCGCCAGTCACGCGGTCGATGAATACTCGTGTCACGGCAGACGCATTGGCCTCGCGCGCAACAGATTTCGTGATGTCCAGCTATCAGCGACAGAGTCGCTCGCAACCGGGCACTGGACTGGTGAGGCTCATGCGATCAGTGGTGCTGCTCTGCCAAAAGTGACCAGCGACAATGAGATTGATGATGCCTGCGTTGCCGATGAGGCGATTGTCGCTGAGTTGTCGCTACTAGGCGGGCACATCGCCTATCCCGCCGAGAACCGTGGCCGCGACGTCAGGCCCGCTGGCTGGACACCGAGATGACCTCGCCGGTCAGGTAACTCGAGTAATCGCTGGCCAGGTAAGCGATCGTGGTGGCGATCTCCCACGGCTCGGCCGCGCGCCCGAACGCCTCGTCCGAGGACAGCCGGTCCAGCAGGGCGGCGTCGGCCGACTTCTCCAGGAACTTGTGCCGCGCGATGCTCGGCGAGACGGCGTTGATGCGGACGCCGTACTCGACGGCTTCGACGGCACTGCACCGGGTCAGTGCCATGACGCCGGCCTTGCCCGCGGCGTAGTGCGACTGGGAGTGCTGTGCGCGCCAACCGAGAACGCTGGCGTTGTTGACGATGACGCCGCCGTGCTCGACGCCGCGGAAGTAGCGCAGCGCTGCGCGGGTGGCCCGCATGACCGAGTTCAGCGTGACGTTGAGGACGCGATCCCACTCGTCGTCGGTCATGTCGACCAGCGGGGTCTCTCCGCCCAGTCCGGCGTTGTTGACCAAAACGTCGAGCCGGCCCATCTTTTCGACCGCTGAGGCGATCAGCGCGTCGACCGCCTCGGTGGAGGTGACGTCGCAGACCACGGCCTCGACCCGACCCAGGCCGAGTTCGGCCAGTTGGTCACGGGTCTCGTTCAGGCGCCGTTCGTGGTAGTCGGACACCACGACGTCGGCGCCTTCCAGCAGGGCGCGGCGGGCGGTGGACGAGCCGATGCCGGTACCGGCGGCGGCGGTCACGAGAACGACCTTGCCCGCCAAAAGACCGTGACCCTCGACCTCTTTGGGGGCGACAGACAAATCCTTCATGCTCAGCCCTTGGCCTCTCGGGGTAGACCGAGCACCCGCTCGGCGATGATGTTGCGCTGGATTTCGTTGGACCCGCCGTAGATGGTGTCCGACCGGGAGAAGAGATACAGCCGCTGCCACTCGTCGAACTCGCCGTCGGGCAACGTCAGCCCGGCCATGCCCTGTACGTCCATGGCGATCTCGCCGAGTTCGCGATGCCAGTTGGCCCACAACAACTTCGAAACGTTGTCTTGACCCGGCTGCTCGACGTCCATGGTGGCCAGCGCATACGACCGCATGGCCTGCAGACCGGTCCAGGATTCGGTCAACCGCTGACGGATCAGCGGATCGTCGGCCGCGCCGGTGCGCTTGGCCAGTTCGACGAGGTTGGAATGCTCACGGGCATAGCGGATCTGCTGGCCCAGCGTGGAGACCCCACGCTCGAAGGTCAGCGTGCCCATCGCCACGCGCCAGCCGTCACCGGGCTGACCGACCACCAGCGAGGCGTCGGTCCGGGCATCGTCGAAGAACACCTCGTTGAACTCGGAGTCTCCGGTGAGCTGGATGATCGGGCGGATCTCGACGCCGGGCTGATCGAGCGGCACCAGCAGATAGGACAGGCCGGCGTGCCGGTTGGAGCCCTTCTCCGTCCGCGCCACCACGAAGCACCACTGCGCCCAGTGGGCCAGCGACGTCCACACCTTCTGGCCGTTGATCACCCATTCGTCGCCGACCAGCTCGGCCGTCGTCGCCACGTTGGCCAGGTCACTGCCGGCGTTGGGCTCGGAGTAACCCTGGCTCCACAGCTCGGTGACGTCGAGGATCTTGGGCAGGAACCGCTGCTGCTGCTCGGGGGTGCCGTACTCGATGAGCGTCGGCCCGAGCAGCTCCTCGCCCAGGTGGTTGACCTTGTCCGGCGCGTTGGCGCGGGCGTACTCCTCGTAGAAGGCGACGCGGTGCGCAACCGACAGCCCGCGACCGCCGTGCTCGACGGGCCAACCGAGGCAGGTCAATCCCGCGGCGGCCAGATGCTGATTCCACGCGCGGCGCTCTTCGAAGGCTTCGTGCTCACGCCCCGGTCCACCTAGGCCCTTGAGCGCTGCGAATTCGCCTACGAGATTGTCTGCGAGCCACTGCCGGACCTCGGCCCGGAACTCCTGGACCTCTATCACCCCTGTAGGCTAACCTACCAAGCACTTGCTTTGTTAGGGGAGTCGATGGCCTGGGCACACCACCCGATCGCGGGGCAAGATCGTCGCACCGTGCCCGCGGTGCTCGACCGGGTTGCCGTGCAGTTTTCCGACCACGATGCGCTGGTCAGTCCTGACCGGCGTCTCACTTATTCGGAACTGCGCGCACAGGTGCGTCAGGCCGCGGCAGCGATGATCGATCTCGGTGTCGAACCCGGTGACCGGGTGGCGATCTGGTCGCCGAACACCTGGCACTGGGTGGTGGCGTGTCTGGCCACGCACTATGCGGGCGCGCAGATGGTGCCGCTCAACACCCGCTACACCGCCAGCGAGGCCGCCGACATCCTGGCCCGCACCGAGGCGCCGTTGCTGATCGCCTCCGGCGAGTTCCTCGGCGCAGACAAGACCGCAGAACTCGACCGCGCCGCCTTGCCCGCGTTGCGCCACGTCGTGCGGGTACCGATCGAGAAGGACGACGGCACCTGGGACGAGTTCGTCGCCCGCGGCGACAAGGACGGCGCCCTGGAGGCTGTCGACGCCCGCGCTGCGGCGGTGCAGCCCGACGACGTCTCCGACATCCTGTTCACCTCCGGCACCACCGGACGCAGCAAGGGTGTGCGGTGTGCGCATCGACAGTCGTTGGACGGCTCGGCCGCGTGGGCCGAGTGCGGTCAGGTGACGAGCACCGACCGGTACCTGTGCATCAACCCGTTCTTCCACAACTTCGGCTACAAGGCCGGCATCCTGGCCTGCCTGCAGACCGGCGCCACGTTGTACCCGATGCTCACCTTCGACGCCGAGCAGACCCTCAAAACCATTGCCGAACAGCGCATCACCGTGCTTCCCGGCCCGCCGACCATTTTCCAGACCCTGCTGGACCATCCGAAACGCGCTGACTACGACCTGTCGTCTCTGCGATTCTCGGTCACCGGCGCGGCCGTGGTGCCGGTGGTGCTGATCGAGCGGATGCAGTCCGAGCTCGACATCGACATCGTGCTGACCGCCTACGGGCTGACCGAGGCGGCCGGGTTCGGCACCATGTGCCGGGCCGACGACGACGCCGTGACGGTGGCCACCACCTGCGGCCGGCCGATCGCCGACTTCGAGCTCCGGCTGGACGATTCGGGCGAGGTGCTGCTGCGCGGGCCGAACGTCATGCTCGGCTACCTCGACGATCCCGAGGCCACCGCGGCCGCCATCGACGCCGACGGCTGGCTGCACACCGGCGACATCGGCAAGCTCGACGAGCGCGGCAACCTGACCATCACCGACCGGCTCAAGGACATGTACATCTGCGGCGGGTTCAATGTGTACCCGGCCGAGATCGAGCAGGTGCTGGCCCGTCTGGACGGGGTGGCCGAGACCGCGGTGATCGGCGTGCCCGACGAGCGGCTCGGCGAAGTGGGCAAGGCCTTCGTCGTCCTCAAGCCCGGCTCCACGCTCGACGAGACCGCCGTGATCGCCCACACCCGTGAGCATCTGGCCAACTTCAAGGTGCCGCGGTCGGTGGAGTTCCTCGACGTGCTGCCGCGAAATCCCGGCGGCAAAGTGATCAAACCGGTGCTGCGCAGCAAAGGGACCCGAGAAGGGGTGCAATGGACCTGACATTCGATGAGGAGACCGAGGCCTTTCGGGCCGAGGTCCGCGAATTCCTGACGGCCAACCGGGATTCGTTCCCGACGAAGTCGTACGACACGCTCGAGGGTTTCGAGCAGCACCGTCGTTGGGACAAGGTGCTTTTCGACGCCGGGCTGTCAGTGATCGCCTGGCCCAAGGAATACGGCGGCCGCGACGCCACTCTGCTGCAGTGGGTGGTGTTCGAGGAGGAGTACTTCCACGCCGGCGCACCGGGGCGGGCCAGCGCCAACGGCACCGCCATGCTGGCCCCGACACTGTTCGCCCACGGCACCGAAGAGCAGCTGCAGCGGGTGCTGCCGAAAATGGCCAGCGGCGAGGAGATCTGGGCCCAGGCCTGGTCCGAGCCTGAGTCGGGCAGCGACCTGGCCTCGCTGCGCTCGACGGCGACCAAGGTTGACGGCGGCTGGAAACTCAACGGACAGAAGATCTGGAGCTCACGCGCCCCGTTCGGTGAGCGCGGCTTCGGCCTGTTCCGCTCGGACCCGGAGGCGCAGCGCCACAAGGGCCTGACCTACTTCATGTTCGACCTCAAGGCACCCGGCATCACCGTGCGGCCGATCGCCCAACTCGGCGGGGACACCGGATTCGGCGAGATCTTCCTCGACGACGTGTTCGTGCCCGACAACGACGTGATCGGCGGCGTGCACGAGGGCTGGCGCGCGGCGATGAGCACGTCGAGCAACGAGCGCGGCATGTCGCTGCGCAGCCCGGCCCGCTTCCTCGCACCGGCCGAGCGCCTGGTTTCGCTGTGGAAAGAAAACCCCGATCCGGTGTTCACCGACCGCGTCGCCGACGCCTGGATCAAGGCCCAGGCCTACCGGCTGCACACCTTCGGCACGGTGACCCGGCTGGCCAACGGCGGCGAGTTGGGCGCCGAGTCCTCGGTGACCAAGGTGTTCTGGTCCGATCTGGACGTCGCCCTGCATCAGACCGCGCTGGATCTGCAGGGCCCTGACGCCGAGCTCGCAGACAGCTGGACCGAAGGGCTGCTGTTTGCTCTTGGCGGCCCGATCTACGCCGGCACCAACGAGATTCAGCGCAACATCATTGCCGAGCGCCTTCTTGGCCTGCCCCGGGAGCCGAAGTGAACTTCGAAATCGACGAACAGCAGCGGGACTTCGCGGCCAGCATCGACGCCGCGCTGGGCGCTGCCGACGTACCGGCCGCCGTGCGCGCCTGGGGTGACGGCGACACCGCCCCCGGCCGCAAAGTATGGGCACAGTTGACCGACCTTGGGGTGACCGCGCTGCTGGTGCCCGAGAAGTTCGACGGCATCGAAGCCAGCCCCGTCGACCTGGTGGTCGCCATGGAGCGGTTGGGTTACTGGGCCGTGCCCGGACCGGTGACCGAGTCGATCGCCGTGGCACCGATTCTCCTGGCGAACGATGAAAGGTCGGCACAACTTGCCTCGGGTGAGTTGATCGCGACCGTCGCCATGCCTCCTCAGGCGCCGCGGGCCGTCAACGCCGATTTTGCCGGGTTGACGCTGCTGGCCGCCGACGGACAGGTCGGCGACGCCAGCATTGACGTTCAGGCCGGGGCTGCTCACGATTCCGTCGACCCGACCCGAAAGCTGTTCGACGTCACCGCATCCGGTGACACCCAGTCGGCAGACACGGCACGGGCCTACGAGTTCGGCGTGCTGGCCACCGCCGCCCAACTGGTGGGCGCCGGGCAGGCGATGCTCGATCAGTCCGTCGAGTACGCCAAGCAGCGGTCTCAGTTCGGCCGGATCATCGGCTCCTACCAGGCCATCAAGCACAAGCTGGCCGACGTTCACATCGCTGTCGAGCTGGCCCGCCCCCTGGTCTACGGAGCGGCACTGTCGTTGGCCGAGGGCTCGCCAGACACCGCCCGCGATGTGAGCGCCGCCAAGGTGGCTGCCGCCGACGCTGCCTTGCTTGCCGCCCGCTCGGCGTTGCAGACCCACGGCGCCATCGGATTCACCCAGGAACACGACTTGTCCCTGTCACTGCTGCGCGTGCAGGCGTTGCGCAGTGCCTGGGGCGATCCGACCACGCACCGCCGTCGACTGTTGGAGGCCCTCTCGTGAGTGAAGAACGGCAACTGCTGCGCGAAACCGTCGCCGCGCTGGTTGACAAGCACGCCTCCCCCGAGGCCGTGCGCACGGCGATGGAATCCGAACGTGGTTACGACGAGAAACTGTGGACCCTGTTGTGTGAGCAGGTCGGCGCGGCCGCCCTGGTGGTTCCCGAGGAACTCGGCGGCGCCGGAGGCGAACTCGCCGACGCCGCAGTGGTTCTCGAAGAGCTCGGCAAAGCCCTGGTGCCCACCCCCCTGCTGGGCACCACGCTCGCCGAGCTGGCCCTGCTTGCGGTCGAGGTGCACGAGCCGCTCGAAGAGTTGGCCGAAGGCACGTCCATCGGCACCGTCGCCTTCGATCCCGAATACGTGATCAACGGTGACGTGGCCGATATCGTCATCGGCGCTGACGGGGAAAACCTCACGCGCTGGACCACATTCACCGCCACGCCCAAGACCACCATGGATCTGACCCGTCGGCTGTCCGCGGTGATCCCCGGCGACACCGTCGTCCTCGGCGCCGACCCCGGCCTGGCCGACACCGCGGCCCTGCTGATGGCCGCCGAACAGATCGGTGCCGCATCACGCTGCCTGGACCTCACCGTCGCCTACACCAAGGACCGGGTGCAGTTCGGCCGCGCCATCGGCAGCTTCCAGGCGCTCAAGCACCGGATGGCCGACCTGTACGTCAAGGTGTCCGCCGCACGCGCCGTCATCAACGACGCCATCGCGGCCCCGTCACCGGCCACGGCGTCGCTGGCCCGCTACTTCGCCAGCGAGGCCCTGTCCGCGGTGACCGCCGAGGCCATCCAGATGCACGGCGGCATCGCGATCACCTGGGAAAGCGACATCCAGCTGTACTTCAAGCGCGCTCACGGCAGCGCGCAGCTGTTGGGACCGCCGCGCGAGCATCTGCGCCGGCTCGAAGCCGAAGTGTTCTAGCCTGCAGGACATGGTCGACGTCGCACTGCGAGCCGGGATCCCGCCGTTTCACGTCATGGACGTGTGGCTGGCCGCCGACGAACGCCAACGCTCGCACGGCGACCTCGTCAACCTCTCGGCCGGGCAGCCCAGCGCCGGGGCACCGACGGCGGTACGCGACGCCGCCGTCGCTGCGCTGAATCAGGGTTCGCTCGGTTACACCGTCGCGCTCGGTCTCCCCGAGCTGCGCGCCGAGATCGCCGCGTCGTACCGAAAGTACGGCGTCGACGTCAGCGTCGACGAGGTGGTGCTCACCACCGGCTCCTCCGGCGGGTTCCTGCTGACATTCCTGGCCTGCTTCGACGTCGGTGATCGCGTGGCGATCGCCAGACCCGGCTACCCGTGTTACCGCAACATCCTGACCGCGCTCGGCTGCGAGGTCATCGAGATGCCGTGCGGCCCCGAAACCCGATTCCAACCGACGGTCACGATGCTCGAGGCGCTCGATCCCCCGGTCGCCGGCGTCATCGTCGCCAGTCCGGCCAACCCGACCGGCACCGTCATCCCGCCCGAGGAGCTGGCCGCGATCGCTCGCTGGTGTGACGAGACGGACGTGCGGCTGATCAGCGACGAGGTGTACCACGGGCTGGTCTACCCCGGCGCGCCGGTGACCAGCTGCGCGTGGGAGACCTCACGGAATGCCGTGGTGGTCAACAGCTTTTCGAAGTACTTTGCGATGACGGGCTGGCGGTTGGGGTGGCTGCTGGTGCCCACCGAGTTACAGCGGGCCGTCGACCGACTCACGGGCAACTTCACCATCTGTCCGCCGGCGCTGGCCCAGCATGCCGCGGTGGCCGCGTTCAGGCCGGAGTCGCTGGCCGAGGCCGACGGTCTGCTGTCGCACTACGCCGAGAACCGCACATTGCTGCTCGACGGGTTGCGTGGCATCGGCATCGATCGGCTCGCCCCGACCGATGGTGCCTTCTACGTCTACGCCGACGTCAGCGATTACACCGACGATTCGCTAGCCTGGTGTTCGAAACTGTTGGCCGACACCGGCGTTGCCATCGCTCCGGGCATCGACTTCGACACCGTGCGTGGCGGCTCCTATGTGCGACTGTCGTTTGCGGGGCCGACGAGCGACATCGACGAGGCGCTGCGCCGCATCGGGTCGTGGCTTCCTACGTCGACTTCGCGGTGACGCCACCTTCGACGGCTTCTACGTCGGCGGCATCGACGTCGGCCAGATCCACGCCCTTGGTCTCCCGGGCGAACGCCAACGCCACGAGAGTGACGGCCGCGGCGCCGGCCAGATAGATCGCAATCGGTACCGACGAGTGGAACTCGGCCAACAGGCGCACCGCGATGACCGGCGCAAGTGATCCCGCGACAATGGCCGTCACCTGATAGCCAAGGGAGACACCGGAATATCGCATCCGGGTGGGGAACATCTCGGACATCAACGCCGGCTGCGGGGCGTACATGAAGGCGTGGAAGACCAGGCCGAGCACGATCGCCGACAGGATGACGACATTGTCGTGGCTGTCCATCATCGGGAAGGCGAAGAATCCCCACGCCCCGGTGCCGAGCACACCGACGAGGTATACCGGTCGACGCCCGAAGCGGTCGGACAGGGCGCCGACGAGCGGGATGGCCACAAGATGCACCGCGTGTGCGACCAGCAGCCACAGCAGGATCGAGTCGGTGTCGGCGTGCGCGTGCACCTTCAGATAGGTGATGGAGAACGTGACCACCAGGTAGTACATGATGTTCTCCGCAAACCGCAGCCCCATGGCGGTCAGGACGCCGCGCGGATACCGGCGCAACACCTCGACGGCGCTGAACGACGACGCCTTGATCTGCTCGGCTTCCCGTTGTGCCACAACGAAGATCGGGGCGTCGGTGACCTGGGTCCGGATGTAGTACCCGATCAGCACGACGACGGCCGAGAGCCAGAACGCCACCCGCCAACCCCAGGACAGGAAGTCCGCGTCGGACAACGTTGCGGTCAGCGCCAACAGCACGACGGTGGCCAGCATGTTGCCGACCGGCACACCGGCCTGTGGCCAACTGGCCCAGAATCCGCGGCTGCGGTTCGGGCTGTGTTCGGCGACCAGGAGCACCGCCCCGCCCCATTCACCACCGACTGCGAAGCCCTGCAGAAAGCGCAGTACCACCAGCAGGGCGGGCGCCCAATAGCCGATCTGGTCGTACGTCGGCAGGCATCCCATCAAGAACGTGGCGACGCCGACCAGCAGTAACGAGAACTGCAGCAATTTCTTGCGGCCGTACTTGTCGCCGAAGTGCCCGAACACGATGCCGCCCAACGGGCGTGCGACGAAACCTACCGCGTAGGTGAGGAACGCGGCCAGGATCGCGTCGAGTTCGCTACCGATCCCGGGGAAGAACACCTTGCTGAACACCAGGGTGGCGGCAGTGCCGTACAGGAAGAACTCGTACCACTCCACCACCGTGCCGGCCATCGACGCGGCGACGACACGGCCCAGCCCCGAGGGCTGGGCCGCAGACTCACTTTCAGGCATGCGTCAGTGTGGCACCGGTCGCGTCCTGAACATCGTCGAAAGTGAGATCCGGTGCGGTTTCGACCAGTGTCAAGGTGCCGTCTCCGGTGACGTCGATGACCGCAAGGTCGGTGATGATGCGATGCACGACCCGTTCCCCGGTCAACGGCAGCGTGCAACTCTCGACGATCTTCGGCTGTCCGGACTTGTCGACGTGTTCCATCAACACGATGACGCGCCCGGCACCGTGCACGAGGTCCATCGCGCCGCCCATGCCCTTGACCATCTTGCCCGGCACCATCCAGTTCGCCAGGTCGCCGAACCGCGAAACCTGCATGCCGCCCAGCACCGCGACGTCGATGTGGCTGCCGCGAATCATCCCGAAGGACAACGCCGAATCGAAGAATGCGGCACCCGGGAGTATGGTCACCGTCTCTTTGCCGGCGTTTATCAGGTTGGCGTCGATCTCGTCGGCGGTTGGGTATGGGCCGGTGCCCAGGATCCCGTTCTCCGAGTGCAACGTCACGTGCACATCGCGGTCGAGGTATCCGGGAATGAGCGTGGGCAGACCGATGCCGAGGTTGACGTACTGCCCGTCGGACAGTTCCTGTGCCGCACGGGCGGCCATCTGTGACCTGGTCCAGCCCTTGGTGATCACCGAATCTGTCATGCCGACACCTCCTCGCGCACGGTGCGCTTCTCGATCCGTTGTTCCTGCGGCCCCGTCTCGACGATGCGCTGCACGAAGACACCGGGGAGGTGGACCTGCTCGGGGTCCAATTCACCTGGCTCGACCAGCTTTTCGACCTCGGCGATGGTGATCCGGCCGGCCATCGCGACCAACGGGTTGAAGTTCATCGCGGTCTTGTCGAACACCAGGTTGCCCTGGGTGTCCCCCACGGCGGCGTGCACCAGGGCGAAGTCGGCGTGGATGCCGGTCTCCAGCACGTAGCGACGCCCGTCGAACTCGCGGGTCTCCTTGGGGGGTGAGGCGACGGCGACCGAACCGTCGGCCGCGTAGCGCCAGGGCAACCCGCCGTCGGCGACCAACGTGCCCACCCCGGCCGGGGTGTAGAACGCCGGGATTCCGGCCCCGCCGGCCCGCAGCCGCTCGGCGAGCGTGCCCTGTGGCGTCAGCTCCACCTCGAGTTCGCCGGCCAGGTACTGCCGGGCGAACTCCTTGTTCTCTCCCACATAGGAGGCGGTGACGCGGCTGATGCGGCCCAGCCCCAGCAGCACGCCGAGACCCACACCGTCGACGCCGCAATTGTTGGAGTACACCGAAAGGTTCCCGACTCCGGCATCGGCCACGGCCTGGATCAGGCTGTCGGGGATACCGCAGAGTCCGAACCCGCCGACGGCCAGCGAGGCGCCGTCACCGATGTCGGCAACCGCCTCGCGGACGTCAGCCACCTGCTTACCGGCCATACTCGATGCTCCTGCGTTTGTTCAGTGGATGACTTGTCCAGGCGAGAACACCATCAAACAGCTGGTGAGCGCAAGACTTGGCGGCCCATCGGCGCCGTTCTGTCCGCTGAGGTGACACCGGGCCGCTCTGGCGTCCATTCAGTGGACGCTAGAGTCGGGACTGTGGCTGAAGGTGAATCCGGCACTCCGGTGATCACGCGGGCTGCGACGATCCTGCGCGCGCTCGCCGACGCCCGCTCCGACGGCGTCACCACGACCGAGGTCGCCCGGGCGACGAACATGCCGCGAGCGACCGCACACCGCATGCTCACCGCGCTGGCCGGCGAAGGCCTCGTCGACCGGGCGCCCGACACCGGGCTGTGGTTCCTCGGTCCGGAGGTGTACCTGCTCGGCTCGGTGGCCGCAGCGCGGTACGACGCGGCCCCGCTGGCCACCGACATCCTGCGAGCGCTGGCGCGTGACACCGGCGAGAGTGCGTTTCTGTCTGCGCGTCGCGGCGACGAATCCATCTGTGTGAGCGCCGAGGAAGGCAGCTTCCCGCTGCGCTCCCACGTCCTGCATCCGGGCAAACGGTTTCCGCTCGGCGTCGCCTCGGCGGGAATCGTGATGCTGGCGCACCTGCCGGACCCGGAGATCACCGCCTACCTCGATCGCGTTGACCTGACCGCGGAGTGGGGCGAGACGCACTCCGCTGCCCAACTTCGCCGCCGCATCCAGCAGACGAGGATCAAGGGCTACGCGGTCAACCCGGGTTTGATCGTCGAAGGCAGTTGGGGTATCGGCGCGGCGGTGTTCAACGAGCTCGGTCAGCCGATGTGGGCGCTGAGCCTGACCGGTGTGGAGATGCGTTTCGGAGCGCAACGTCAGGCCGCCCTCGGGGAAGCGCTGCTGCTGGCCGCACATACGCTCGGTCAGCGGCTCAAGCGCAAACGGTAGCCGGCCGACTGCCGGTCCCGCGGGCCTCGGTGGGTCTCGGTTGGGTGCGCGAGGGCGCGGGATATCCGATGTGCCCGCCTGTTAGCGACTTCTCAGCGACAATCGCCACACCGGTATCGTGACGCCTCACCAATCCCATTGTCGCTCGTCGTTTTTGGCACACGGACACCTCCCGTCTCATGGGCCTCACCTGCCCAGTGTCCGGTTGCCAGCGACACTGTCGCTGGTAGCTGGACAACCCAAAACCCGTGGCGGGTGGGTTTTTTGGGGCTTCGGTGACGTGAGTAAACAGTGGCCTCGTGGCGAACGGTGCCTCTGGTGCCTGAGAGGCGATTGTCGCTGAGAAGTCGCGGATAGGCGGGCAGACCGGCACCCCACACGACACGCCAAGGCGATGCGTGTATGGCCAACCTGATCGACACGTCGGGCCGGGTTTTCGCCGGCGAGGGGTGGTCATTTCCTGTTCTGGTAACCCGCGGTAAGCCAGTAGACGGTGCGATCCAGACTGGGCAGGATGTCGGTGATCTCGATCTCGCCGGCGGTGAACCGTCCCACGAGCCCGAACACCAGGCTCGTCACGATGCTGTCGAGATCGTCGACGAATGCCTCGTCGACTCCATCCAGGATGGTCAGGCCGGCGGGCACCACGGCGTCGAGCCCACGGCGCACCAGGCGGTCCCCACCCGGAGCTGCCCTGGCTCGCGAGTAGGCCCGCAACATGTCCGGGTGCTTCTCCCACGGCTCGAACAGGGTGCGGAACATCCGCATCAGGGCCTCATACAGGGACTCCCCCGGCTCACGCACCTGTCCGGACACGCCCGAGTACCGGTTCTCAGCCATCCAGGAATCCAGCGCGGCCAGGATCAGCTCGTCACGGGTGGAGTACCGCTTGTAGATCGTGGCCAGGGACGTCTTGGCCCGCCGCGCCACCTCACGCAGCTGCACGCCGTCATAGCCCTCGGTCTCGAGGAGTTCGACGACGATGTCGAGGATCCGATCGCGTTCTTCTGCCACTTCGAAATCATCCTTGCCGCCGTGGTGTAACCAGGTTACCGTACCTGGGTAACACGGTTACACCCATTCGGCAAAGCGAGGATCAATGGGCAATCTGGACGGAAAAGTCGCCTTCATCACCGGGGTCGCCCGAGGTCAGGGCCGCAGTCATGCGGTCACGCTGGCCGGCGAAGGCGCAGCGATCATCGGTGTCGACATCTGTGCCGACATCGCCTCCAACCCGTACCCCATGGCCAGCCGTGACGAGCTCGACGAGACGGTCGCCCTGGTCGAGGCAGCGGGCGGCAAGATGCTCGGCACCGTCGCCGACGTGCGCGACTTCCACGCACTCAAGAGCGCCGTCGACTCCGGCGTCGAGCAGTTCGGCCGGCTGGACATCGTGCTGGCCAACGCGGGCATCGCGCCCACCGCGTTCCGGGAGGTGACGATCGACGAGGACCTCGCGATGTGGACCGACGCGATCGGGGTCAACCTGGTCGGCTCATTCCACACCGCCAAGGCCGCGATTCCGCACCTGATCGGCGGCGGACGCGGTGGCTCCATCGTGTTCACCAGCTCCACCGCCGGGCTGCGCGGCTTCGGCGGATCGCAGGGCGGTGGCCTGGGCTACGCGGCATCCAAGCACGGCATCGTGGGATTGATGCGTACCTTGGCCAATGCCCTTGCCCCGCACAACATCCGGGTCAACACCGTGCATCCGACCGCCGTCAACACCATGATGGCCGTCAACCCGGCGATGACGGCGTTCCTGGAGAACTACCCCGATGGGGGACCGCACCTGCAGAACCCACTTCCGGTGGAACTGCTTGAGCCCCAGGACATCAGCGCGACGATTAGCTACCTGGTCTCCGACGCTGCCAAATACGTCACCGGGGTCACCCTCCCCGTCGACGCCGGCTTCACGAACAAGCTCTGATGGGGCGCGTCACCGGCAAGCGCGTGCTGATCACCGGCGCAGCACGCGGCATGGGCCGAAGCCACGCGGTACGTCTGGCCGAGGAAGGTGCCGACGTGATCCTCGTCGACATCTGCGAATCACTGCCCGAGGTGGAGTATCCCCTGGCCACCCGTGAGGATCTCGACGAAACCGCCCGTCTGGTAGGCGAATTGGGCCACCAGGCACTAACCTATGTGGTCGACGTCCGCGACGGCGCAGCGTTGAGCGCCGCGGTGGCCGACGGCGTCGAGAAGCTCGGCGGCCTGGACGCCTCGGTCGCCAATGCCGGGGTGCTGACTGCCGGCACCTGGGACACCACCACCGCCGAACAGTGGCGCACCGTCGTCGACGTGAACCTGATCGGCACCTGGAACACCTGTGCGGCCGCGCTGCCGCATCTGGTGGAACGCGGCGGCAGCCTGATCAACGTCAGTTCGGTGGCCGGGGTCAAAGGCTCACCGCTGCACACGCCGTACACGGCATCGAAACACGGGGTGGTCGGCCTCAGTCGAGCCCTGGCCAACGAGCTTGCGGCGGTGAATGTTCGGGTCAACACCGTGCATCCCACCGGCGTCGCCACCGGGCTGCGACCCGACACCCTGCACACCCTGATCCACGAGACCCGTCAAGACCTGGGCCCGATCTTCCAGAACGCGCTGCCGATCCAGATGACCGACGCCCTCGACATCAGCAACGCGGTGCTGTTTTTGATCTCCGACGAGGCCCGGCACGTCACCGGGCTGGAATTCAAGGTCGACGCCGGGGCGACGATCCGATGACCGCCGCCGACACCCGAACCGCGCGCGGCCGGCGGGAGTTCGCCGAGGTGATGACGTTCGAGGCACCGAACGATCCAAGCCCGGCCACCGCGAACCTCATCGACTTCGTGTTCGCCGAGGTGTGGCCGCGCCCCGGGTTGTCCCGCCGCGACCGGCGCTTCGTCACGCTGGCCTGCGTGGCGGCGGCCGACGCCGAGGGACCACTGCGTGACCACGTCTACGCCGCCCTCAACAGTGGGGACGTGTCCATCGTCGAAATGCGGGAAGCGGTCCTGCATTTCGCGGTGTACGCGGGCTGGCCCAAGGCCTCGTGGTTCAACATGATGGTCGACGAGCAGTGGGACCGCATCCACCGCGAACGCGGGCTGACCCCGCCCGCACCCGAGCCGCTGCTGCCGCTGCCCACACCGAGCGATCCGGAAGAACGACTGGTCTGCGGCGAGCAGTCCTTCCGGGACATCAACTGCATCCCGTTCGCCCCGACCCGGGACAACCCGTACTCCGGGGCCGGGATTCTGAACTTCGTGTTCGGGGAGATGTGGTTGCGGCCCGGCCTGGGCATGAAGGAACGGCGGCTGATCACGGTGGCCTGCGTGGCGTTCCAGGACGCGCCGCTGCCGATCCTCAGCCACGTCTATGCCGCGCTCAAGAGCCGCGATGTCTCGTTCGAGGAAATGGACGAGCTGGCACTGCATTTCGCGGCGTACTACGGCTGGCCCAAGGCCGCGAACCTCAACCAGGTGATCCGGGAACAGCAGCAACGTGTGCTCGAGGAAGAGAACGCCGAGGCATGAAGTTCGAGCACATCTACCCGGCGACCGGCCAGCCGAACGGGACCGTGGACCTGGCCGGAGCCGCCGAGATCGACGAAGCGGTGACCGCCGCCGCAAGGGCGCAGCGGAAGTGGGTCTCACTGACCGTCGACCGGCGCCGCGACCTGCTGATCGACCTGGCCGACGTGGTGCACGAGCACCTCGACGAGCTCGCGAAGCTCAACGTGGCCGACTATGCGGTGCCGATCTCGTTCGCCGGCACCGCAATGCTTCTGGAGCGGTTCCTGCGACATTTCGCGGGTTACGCCGACAAGCCGCACGGGGTGACGACACCGGTCAACGGGTCGTTCGACATCAATCTCGTCGAGCGTGAGCCCTATGGCGTGGTCGGCGTCATCACGCCGTGGAACGGCTCCCTGGTCGTCACCGGATCGTGTGTCGCGCCGGCGCTGGCCGCCGGCAATGCCGTCGTCCTCAAACCCTCCGAGCTCGCGCCGTTCGCGGCACTGCGCTTCGGCGAATTGTGTCTCGAGGCCGGGCTGCCCCAGGGACTGGTGACTGTCGCCCCGGCCGACGCCGAGGGCGGCGAGGCCCTGGTCCGTCATCCCGGCATCGGCAAGATCGCCTTCACCGGCGGCGGTGGTACGGCACGCAAGGTACTGCAGGCTGCCGCAACGAATCTCACGCCGGTGGTCACCGAGTTGGGGGGCAAATCCGCCAATCTCATCTTCGCCGACGCCGATCTCGACCTGGCCGCCACGCTGTCGGCCCACCAGGGCCCGCTCATGCAGTCAGGACAGAGCTGCGCATGCGCGAGCCGGATACTGGTCCACGATGCGGTCTACGACGAATTCCTGGAGAAGTTCCTCGCCGTCATCGGTTCCGCTAACATCGGCGACCCGATGGATCCCGCGACCACGTTCGGACCGGTGATCAGCCAGTCCGCCGCCGACCGGATCCTGGCCGCCGTCGATACCGCGGCGTCCAACGGTGCGGGTGAATTGCTGATGGGCGGCAAGCGGATCGATGGCAAGGGCTATTACGTCGAACCGACGGTTTTCGGCGATGTGGACAACTCCTCGGAACTCGCGCAACTGGAGACCTTCGGACCGGTCGTCTCGGTGATGCGGTTCCGCGAGGAAGACGAGGCGGTGCGGATCGCCAACGACACCCCATATGGCCTGAACGCCTTCGTCCAGACGACCGATCTCAACCGTGCCCATCGAGTGGCCCGTCGGCTGGAATCCGGATCGGTGTGGATCAACCAGTTCAGCGACATCTCACCCCAGGGTCCGTACGGCGGTTACAAGCAGAGCGGCTCCGGCCGGACCGGCGGCATCGAGGGCCTCAACGAGTTTCAGCAAGTAAAGAACATCCGGATCGCCGTGCGTTGATACGGTTTTTCGATGAAGTTCAGGTTCACTCCTGGCCGCCGAAACGACCGCCGAGTGGTGCCCCGAGATGATCCTGTCGGTACCGATCGCGCGGGCCGCACGGCACTGCACTACGCCGTCACCAACGACCCGGTTGGCCTCAATTACACGGCCGCCCTCAAAGACCCGCAGCTCGCGGCCGAGAACTTCCGGATCGGCAACCAGTTTCGGACCGAGAACACCACGCGACTGCTCGCGTTGGGGGCTGACGTCAACGCCGTCGACAACGTCGGGATGACGCCGCTGCACTTCGCCGCCCAGAGCGACAGCATCGACATCGTGAAGATCCTGCTCGAAGCGAACGCGAACGTGAACGCTGTCGCCGAAGACGGCTGCACGCCGCTCTATCAGGCCGTGCGCAATACGACCGGGAAACGTGCCGACATCGTGGCGGTGCTGATGGCCGCCGGAGCCGACCCCACGATCGACGACGGCAACGGGCCGGCCGTGCTGAGGTTCATCGCGCGCGTCGGCGGGGGCGAACTGAGGGACCTGATGGCCGAGTACGGGCACACCGCGCGCTGATTTCCCGGCTCCGGTTGACGTGAGCCAGGCAACACCCCACAATAGCCGTCATGTTCGGTCAGAAATCCACATCGACGGTCAGCCGTGCTGCCGGTTGAACGTCACGAGGCGATCGTCGAGGCGGTAGGCACCGCGCAAGCGATCAGCACCGACGAACTCGTCCGGCGCCTCGGGGTATCAGCCGAGACGATCCGGCGTGACCTGGCCCTTCTCGAAGAACGCGGCGAGCTGCGTCGGGTCCACGGCGGTGCCGCCGCCGTCTCGGATCATCGCCCCATCGAGCCGTCCTACTCCGAACGCACGATGATCCGGCACCAGGCCAAGGCACAGCTGGCCCGGGTGGCCGCCGGTCTGCTGGAGAACGGGCAGACCGTCATCATCGACATCGGGACGACGGCCGTCGCAGCAGCCCGGGCGATCCCCCGCGGCTTCACCGGCACCGTGATCACCCCTTCGCTGCCGGTCGCGGTGGAACTGGCCGACCGCCCCGGAATCGAGGTGCTGCTGGCCGGCGGCCGGGTCCGGGCCGGGGATCTGGCCTGCTCGAATGCGCACACCAAGAGCTTCTTCACCGACGTCTACGCCGACATCGCCCTGCTGGGCTCCGGCGGTGTCGACGCGGCCGCTGGGCTCACCGATTTCCATCTCGACGAGATCGACGTGCGCCGCACGATCATCGCCAACAGCGCCCGCAGCTACATCCTCGCCGACTCGTCCAAGCTCGGGAAGGTGGCACCCTACCGGGTCTGTGACTTGAGCGCGGTCGACGGCGTGATCACCGACGAGAACACCGACCCGGCCGTGGCCGCGGCCTTGGAGGAGACGGGAGGTGTGGTCATGCCGGCGCGGCCGGCGAGCGCCTGAAACGGGTGCGGGCGACGTTGCAGCGCCGCCCGCAGACCGAGCCATTCCTTCGCGAAACAGACAATTCCCGCAGAAAGCCCGATCGATGACAAATTCTTCCATATCGGCCTACGGCTATACCGAGACGTTGGAACGCGGCACCGGCAAGTTCGCCTCGTTTGCCGTGGCCTTCGCGTTCGTCTCCATCGCCACCGGCATCTTCACCACGTACGGCAGCGTGCTGAGCAGCTCCGGCCCCCTGGGGATCTGGACCTGGCCCTTCGTGATCGTCGGCCAGGTGGCCGTGGCGCTGTTGCTCGGCTCGCTGGCCGCTCGCATCCCGGTGACCGGCTACGCCTACCAGTGGGTGTCACGGCTGGCCAACCCCATCCTGGGCTGGATCACCGGCTGGATCTCGTTCACGTTCCTGGCGATCGTCGTGGTGGCAGTGGATTACACCGTGGCGGCCACCGTGGTCCCGGCCCTGTTCGACTTCCAGGGCACCGCGCTCACCGGATTCCTGATCACCGCCGGAGTGCTGCTGCTGCAGGCGTTGCTGGTCGGGCTGTCGACCAAGTGGACCGAGCGGGTCAACAACTTCGCCGTCACGGCTGAGCTGATCGGAATGGTGGCCCTGGTGGTGCTGCTGTTCATCGTCGGGGTGATCGCGCACAAGCTCTCCGTCGGAAACCTGTTCTCCCGCGGCGACATTCCGGCCGAGGGGTACTGGAACTTCGGCACCGCCACCTCGGTGGGACCGTGGATGCTCGGCTTCCTGCTCGGCGCCTTCACCATCGTCGGCTTCGAGTCGGCGGCCAACCTGGCCGAGGAGACCAAGCGGCCAGAAATCGTGGTGCCGCGCGCCATGTGGCAGGCCGTGCTGGCCTCTGGCGTGCTGGGCTTCCTGTTCCTGTTGGTGGTCACCGCCGCCGTCGACAACCCCACCGCACTGGCGCAGTCGGGTACTCCGATCGCCGACGTCATCCGCGACATCCTCGGCTCTTTCGTCGGCACCGCACTGCTCGTGTTGGTGGCGATCGCGATCTTCGCCTGCGGGCTGGTGATCCTGATGAGCGGCGTGCGCCTGGTCTGGGCGATGTCGCGGGATCAGCGGTTCCCAGGATGGCAAATCCTGCACAAGGTTTCACCGCGGTTCCGCACCCCGGCCAACGCCACCGTGTTCATGGCTGCCACCTCCGCAGTGATCCTCGGCATCTTCTCGACGAGCACCGACGCCTTGTTCAAGCTGTTCTCCGCGGCGACGCTGCTACCGGCGTCGATCTACGCCATCACCATCGTGTTGTACATCGCGACCCGTAAGAAGCTGCCCGCCAGCGCCGGGTTCAGCCTGGGCCGCTGGGAAGTTCCGGTTCTGGTGGTCGCCGTGGTGTGGCTGGTGTTCGAACTGTCGCTGTTCCGCGATGCCTCGTTCAAAGATCCGTGGCTCTACGTCCTGGCGATGGTGGCCATCGGTGCGGTCTACCTCGGGTACCTCCTGATCACCCGCGGCCGCGACGGCCTCAAGATGCCCGCGATGGCGTCGATAGACGCCGAACTGGACGCCGTGAAATGACGGTACTGGCCATCGACCAAGGCACGTCGGGGACCAAGGCGATCGTCGTCGACCCCGAACAGGGCGTGGTCGGCTTGGCCGAGGTGGCGGTACACCCGCGTTACCTTGACGGCGGCGGCGTCGAGCAGGATCCGGCAGAACTGCTGGATTCCGTGCTCGGCGCCGGGCGCGCCGCGCTCGAGCAGGCCGACCGCCCGATCGACGCGGTCTCGCTGGCCAACCAGGGCGAGACCGTGCTGGCCTGGGATCCGGGCACCGGCCGTCCCCTGACCAAGGCGATCGTGTGGCAGGACCGACGCGCCGAGACCCTGTGTGCCGACCTGGCCGAGCACGCCGAGATGCTGGCCACCCGAACCGGATTGGTGCTCGACCCGTACTTCTCGGCACCGAAGATGGCCTGGTTGCGGCGCCATGCCCCCGATGCCGGGGGTGTCGTGACGACGTCCGATACCTGGTTGCTGCATCAGCTCACCGGCGAGTTCGTCACCGACGCCACCACCGCCAGTCGGTCGGCCGTCGTCGAGCTCGGCGCCAAGGACTGGAGCCCGGAGTTACTGTCGGTGTTCGGCCTCGACGACGAACGTCTGCCCCGGATCGCGACCAACGACGAGATCATCGGCACCACATCGGCTTTCGGTGCCGAGGTACCGGTCGGCGGGATCGTGGTGGACCAGCAGGCCGCGCTGCTGGCCGAGGCGTGCCTGGAACCGGGCATGGCTAAGTGCACATTCGGCACGGGCGCGTTCCTGCTGTCCAACACCGGGACCGACCCCGTCCGCTCCACCGCGGGACTGACCTCCTCGGTGGCCTGGCGGCTGGGTGGCGTGGACTCGTTCTGCATCGACGGCCAGGTCTACACCGCGGCATCGGCGGTCAAGTGGCTGACGTCCCTCGGAGTGATCAGCGGCGCGGCCGAGATGGACGGCGTCGCCGCGTCGGACAACGCCGGCATGCTGTGTGTGCCCGCGCTGGCCGGACTGGCCGCGCCGTGGTGGAAATCCCATGCCACCGCGACCATCTCGGGTATGACGCTGTCCACCGGACGCGGACATGTCGTGCTCGCGGTGTTGCAGGGCATCGCCGCCCAGGTCGCCGAGCTGGTCTCGGCGATCGACGCGGACGCCGCGGCACTGACCCGGCTGCGGGTCGACGGCGGGCTCACCCAGTCCACGGTGCTGATGCAGGCCTGCGCGGACATTCTGCAAGTGCCCGTCGAGGTGTACCCGTCGGCGCACGCCACCGCGCTGGGTGCCGCTGCACTGGCCCGGCTCAGCCTGACACCCGAACAGTCGGTGCGCGACGTCGTCACCGACTGGACACCGTCGGGGTGTTACGAGCCCCGATGGCGCCCGGAGCGCGCCGACGAATTCCGTTCGGCCTGGCGCGATCTGGCTGAAACCACGTACCACCAGGAGATTTCATGACCCCCCTGACCTCCGACGGCTACGACGTCGTGGTCATCGGAGCCGGCATCGTCGGCTCCGCCATCGCCCGTGAACTGTCCGGATACCAACTGTCGGTAGCCCTGCTCGAAGCCCGCGACGACGTGGGCGACGGCACCAGCAAGGCCAACACCGCGATCCTGCACACCGGCTTCGACGCCAAGCCCGGCACGCTGGAATCGGCCATGGTCAGCCGCGGCTATCGGCTGCTGTCCGACTATGCGGCCCACACCGGAATCCCGGTCGAACACACCGGAGCGATCCTGGTGGCCTGGGACGACGAACAACTCGACGCACTGCCCGGACTGAAGGAGAAGGCCGAGGCCAATGGCTACCACCGGTGCGAGATCGTCGATGCTGCAGCGGTGTACAACGCGGTCCCCGCTCTGGGGCCGGGCGCACTCGGCGGGCTCACGGTGCCGGACGAGTCGATCATCTGCACCTGGACGGTGAACCTCGCGCTGGCCACCGACGCGGTCAACCGCGGCGCCGCGTTGCTGACCAATCATCGGGTCGAGCGCGTCGAGATCGGTGACCAGGTCACCACTTTGCACACCTCCGCCGGAGCTGTGCGCACGCGCTGGGTGGTCAACGCGGCCGGGCTCGGCGCCGATGTCATCGACGGTCTGTTCGGCTTCTCGCGCTTCACGGTCACCCCGCGTCGCGGCGAGCTGATCGTCTACGACAAGTTGGCCCGACCGCTGGTCGACAAGATCGTCTTGCCCGTGCCGACCTCGCGCGGAAAAGGTGTTCTGGTCAGCCCCACGATCTACGGCAACGTCATGCTCGGCCCCACCTCTGAGGATCTGACCGACCGCACGGCCACCGGCACCTCGGAGAACGGTTTCGAGTTCCTGCTGGAGAAAGGCCGCGGGCTGATGCCCCGACTGCTCGACGAGGAGGTCACCGCGACCTACGCCGGGCTGCGGGCCGCGATCGACCACGGTGATTACCTGATCGACGCCGATCCGACGCAGCACTATCTGTTGGTCGGCGGCATCCGCTCCACCGGGCTGACCGCAGGGATGGCCATTGCCGAATATGCTCGTGAGCAATTGGTTTCGGCCGGCCTGGAATTGACCCCGGCTGCCGACCTGCCCGACCCGCCGCGGATGCCGAACCTCGGCGAGGCGTTTCCCCGCCCCTACCAGCAGGCCGAGAAGATCAAAGCTGATCCGGCCTACGGCCGCGTCGTGTGCTTCTGCGAACGCGTCACCGAAGGGGAATTGCGCGATGCCTGCCACTCCGTGATCCCACCGGCCGCGCTGGAGGGGCTGCGCCGACGCACCCGGGTGATGAACGGCCGTTGCCAGGCCTTCTTCTGCGGCGCCGAGGTGCAGTCGGTGTTCGAGCGGGAACGTCAGGAGATCAACAAGTGAGCACCTACGACGTCGCGATCGTCGGTGGTGGCCCGGCCGGCCTGACCGCCGCAGCCGAGCTCGCCGGCTCCGGAGTGAATACCGTTGTGCTGGAACGGGAATCTGCGGCCGGCGGTATTCCACGGCACAGTGACCACCCGGGTTACGGCATCCGCGACATGAAGACCTTCATCGGCGGGCCGGCATACGCTCGTCGCCTGGTCCGCGAGGCCACCGCGGCGGGCGCGGAGATCCGCACCGCCACGATGGTCACCGGTTGGGCCGGCGACAGGTCTCTGGAGCTCACCTCACCCGCCGGGCGCGAACAACTCGACGCCCGCGCGGTCATCCTGGCCACCGGTGCCCGCGAGCGGCCCCGGCCGGCCCGGATGATCCCCGGTGACCGGCCCGGTGGCGTCTACACCACCGGACAGCTGCAGAACACCGTGCACCTGCAGCACCGCAGCGTGGGCACGCGCGCGGTGATCGTCGGTGCCGAACTGGTCAGCTATTCGGCGGTGCTCACGCTCAAACATGCCGGATGCGAAACCGTCTTGATGACAAGCGAATACCCCTCCCCCGAGTCATACGCGGTGTTCAACCTCGCCGGCCGCACTCCACTGCTGGGTGTGGAGGTTGCCACCACCACCCGGGTGGTTCGCATCATCGGCAAGGGCACCGTCGTCGGCGTGGAGATCGAGAACACGCGCACCGGAGCCCGTCGCATCGTGGCTTGCGACACCGTGGTGTTCACCGGTGACTGGATTCCCGACCACGAGCTGGCCCGCTCCGCCGGGCTCGACATGGATGCGAAGAGCCTGGGTCCCGTCGTCGATACCGCGTTGCGGACCAGCCGCGACGGTGTGTTCGCGATCGGCAACCTGCTGCACCCGGTGGACACCGCCGACATCGCCGCGCTCGACGGTCGCCACGTGGCCGCCCAGGTGCGTCGCTACCTGGGCGGCGCGACCACGCCCGACGAAGGGGTCCGCATCGAGGCCGATGCGCCGCTGCGCTGGGTCGCCCCCGGCCTACTGCGCCCCGGCGACCCTGCACCGGCCCGGCACCGGCTGCTGCTGTGGACTGACACCCTGGTGCGAATCCCGAAAGTGGTTGCACGCCAGGATGGCCGGGGCATCGGTCGCAAAACCCTGCCCTGGCCGGCCTCACCCGGGCGGGTGTTCCGGGTGCCGTCGAGCATCCTCGACGCGGTCGATTTCCGCGGCGGGCCGGTCACGCTTTCGTTGGAGTGACCACTCGCCCATTGACTGCTGATATCACGCCGCATCTCGGTGTGCGGTACGGCGGTCACCCGCGTCGCCTGAGGTAGCGGACTTGGCGGTGCTGGACTTGGGGGTGCCGGTGATCTTCTTGACGCCGGTATTCTTCGCTACGCCAGCGCGTTTCGTGACGCCGGAGTTCTTTGCGACCCTGTCACGAAGCTTCTCGACCGATGCCCGGACCTGTTCCCGCACACGCGGGCCAGTCTCCCGAACCGGTTGGTCCTCGCGCGTCGATCGCGTTGCGGCCTTGCGGGCCCGCAGCGTCGAGGCGACGCCCTCCGACTGCTCCGTCACCGGCCCCTGAGCCACGGTCGAGTCAACCTGTCGAGTAACGGGGTCGGCCACGGTCTCGGAAGCCGGATACTCCACCGACGAGGGTGCGGGCGAACCCGCGGTCACCGCCTTCTCGACCTCGTGGATGACTTTGGCGGTCACCGCACGATTGAACTTGGTGACAGAGAAGCTCGCTTCCGCCACACCGCGGTTGATCGCTGTCGCGATCGTCGCGATGTCGCCCGTGGCGAACGCCTCGGTGACCTGCTGTGTGGCTGCCGCGAGCTGGCGGGTCAGTGTACGGGCCTGCAGTTTGAGCTCGGCGCCGAGCGTGGGCTCGGGGCTGAACTGGCGGCCATTCCAGCTCACCAAGATCCAGCCGTCCTCCGGGTTGCCCTCGATGACCACGTAATCGGTGTTGTCCAGCACGCCTGTGCGCAGCAGATCGACCTTCTGCGCCAGGGTGAGATTCTGCGCGTTCATCATCGTCCAGAACATGATGGTGCCGCCGTGAGAGAACACCACCGGATTGCGGTCGCCGTTGTCGTACATCGTCTTCAGCGCGCCGTCCACTCTGGCGTCGAACTCGTTGCCGTCGATCGAACCCGGGATCCGCAAATCAGGCTGACCCCCGAGGGCCCACGCGACCATGTAGCTCGCGTAGCCGCTGCCGGCCTCGCTTTCCGGCGATCCTTCGAAGTCACCGGCCTCGATCTCCTGCAGACCGGGCAGCACCTGAATCGGCAGGCCCAGGTATTGCGACATCGGCGCGGCAGTCAGCTGCGTCCGCACCATCGTCGACGCATAGATGGCGTCGTAGTTGTTGTCGCCCAACGTGTCGACCACGTCCCGGGCTTGCTGCTGGCCCTTCGGTGTCAGTACCGGGCCGGGCGTCGAGGTATCGACGACGCCGGAGGTGTTACCGAACGACTGACCATGACGTACGAACGTCACCCTCATCAATTCGGCCGCAGCGGCCGGGATCGCGGCCCCGACAAGAAGTGCACACACGCCCAGCGCGACGCCGAGGAACCTCCAGAAGGCTCCGCGATGAGACGTACTGTTCACTGAGCCTCCTTGAAGGTGATGTGCAGTTCGGTCAGGCCGCGCAGCAGGAACGTCGGCTCGTAGCTGTAGCTGCGCTGCCCGGCCGGGCCGTGTGCGGATTCGTCGATGGCGATGTCGCGCAACCGTTCTAACAGACGGGCCACGGTGATCTGGCCTTCGACTCGGGCCAGCGGCGCGCCGGCGCAGGTGTGGATGCCGCGCCCGAAGGCGATGTGCTCCCGCACATTCGGACGGTCGATGCGGAACTGATCGGGGTTCTCGAACTTGCGCGGATCCCGGTTGGCCGCGCCCAGGCACAGCATCAGCACGGTGCCGGCCTTGATGGGCACGCCGCCGAGCGTGGTGGTCTTGCGGCACAACCGGAAGTCGATCTTGGTGGGGCTCTGGATGCGCAGGGCTTCCTCGATGAAAGCTGGGATCTGGTCAGGGTTCTCGCGCAGCTGTTGCTGGAACTCCGGCCGGTCCCCCAACGTCTGCACCGCGGCGCTGAGCAGTTTGGTCACGGTTTCCTGACCGGCGGCGAACAGGAACGTCGCCGGGCGGACCACCTCAAGCAGCTCCGGAATCGATCCGTCCGGGTACGTCGCGGCAGCCATCCCGCCGAGCACGTCGTTGCGCGGATGCTCACGTCGCTCGGCGATGTATCCGCTGAACTTGTCATCCAGATACTGCAATGGGTTGAGCCCCACCGCTTCACCGTCGAGCGCTCCGACCCGGCTGCCCGGTCGCTGGCCCGCGCCCAGGGCCAGGCGGAACTCGGCCCGGTCATCCTCGGGCACGCCGAGCAAGTCGGTGATGGCCAGCGTGGCAAACGGTTTGGCGTACTCCGAGAGGAACTCGCAGCGACCGTTGGTGATGAACTCGTCGAGCTGGCTGTCGGCCAGCTGCCACATGTAGTCCTCGTTCTCCTTGAGTCGGCGCGGGGTGAGCAACCTGCTCAGCAGCGAGCGGGCGCGCTCGTGCTGCGGCGGGTCCATCACCACCATGTGCTCGAAAATCGGGAACTCGTGACGATGCGCCTCGATCTGCTCGGTGATGTCGTCACCCTCGGGCTCGAACGGCAGCGGCGGGAACGGGCCACCGATCGCGTTGACCGCCGAAAACGAGTCGTGGTCCTTGAAGGCCGCCATCACTTCCTGATAGCCAGTCACCGCCACCACGCCGTGGTGCGCCTCGGTGAACACCGGCCCGTTGCTGCGCAGGTACTCGTAGTACTCGTAAGGATCTTGGGCGACGGCGGGGTCGGCGAAATAGTCGACTGAGGCGAGATCGGTCATGGCTCAGTGGCCTTTCGTACTGGTGGCAAGGAGGCTGATCGCCTGACGCGGGCAGGCGTCGACGGCGGATTTGACGGTGTCCCAGGTGTGTTCATCCCACTGTCCGTCCGGCTGGGCGGCGCCGGCCACCTCGTCGTCGGACAGGTCGAACACCTCGGGGGCCAGCTGGATGCACAGTGCGTGTCCCTCGCACAGGCCGGCGTCCACCCGGACCATGGTTTCGCTGGTGTCGTGCATTTTCCCTCAGTTCTGAATTTGATCAATCGATCAAACCGTTAAGATGGCTCATGCTTACCACCCCCGGCCAGCAGCGGTCAAGGATCGCTGCCGGACGCAAATTTCTCTTGTCGGGCAATGATTTTCGGAGGATGCGCTGATGCCGGCGGCACGGGACGCCAAGGGCAAGGACGCCGGCACCCGCAAGCGGCTGATCGAGGCAACCGCCCAGGTCATCCGGGACGAGGGATATGCCGCCGCCACCACTCGAAGGATCGCGGCCGTAGCAGGCGTGCGCTCGGCGCTGGTGTACTACTACTTCGACACCCTCGACGACCTGTTCGTCGCGGTGGTGCGTAGCGGGGCCGACGCGGCGCTGGCCCGGATGCGCGAGGCCGTGACGAACGACGATCCGCTGCGGGCCCTGTGGCTGATCAATTCCGACTCCCGCGTCACCGGACTCAACACCGAGTTCATGGCATTGGCCAACCACCGCAAGGCAATCGGTGCCGAACTCAAGGCGTACTCCGAGCGGGTCCGCGACATCGAGGCCACCGCGATGGCAGGCGTGCTGCGGGCCCACGGCGTGGACATGGAGCAGTTTCCGCCGGTGGTGATGTCGATGCTGCTCACCCAGTCCGCCCGCAGCCTGTGCAACGAAGAGGCGGTCGGCGTGACCGCGGGCCACGCCGAGTTCCGCGCCTTCGTCGAACGTTTTCTGCACCGGTTCGGCAGCGACCAGACCGCTACTTGAGCATGCTGCCAGCGTCCACGGTGACCGGCAGCCCGGTGATGTAGCGGGCCTCGTCCGAGGCGAGGAACAGCACTGCGTTGCTGATGTCGACCGGTTCCACCCAGCCGACCGGCAGGACGTGCATCAACTGGGCCACCACGGCCATGTCGTCGGGACCCGGGTTCTCCAGATCCGGGCGGAACAGCTTCATCGTGCCCTCGTTCATGAACATCGGGGTGTTCACATTCGTCGGACACACCGAGTTGACCCGGATCGAGTGCTGGCCCAGTTCCACTGCGAAGCTGCGCATCAGGCCGATGACGCCGTGCTTGGCGGCGATGTAGTGACCGGTGTGCGGGTAGGCCTTGAGGCCGCCGACCGAGCTGGTCAGGATGATCGAACCGCCGCGGCCACCGGAAAGAATATGGGGCACTGCGGCTTTGACGGACTTCCAGACACCCGACAGGTTGACACCGATCATGTCATCCCAGTCGGACTGCTTGGTCTCGTGCAGCACGTCGCCGCCGTTGCCGATCCCGGCGTTGGCCACCACGATGTCGAGGCGACCCAGCTGCTCAACCCCGCTGTCGACGGCCTCCTTGAGCGCATCGAAATCGCGCACGTCGACCTCGGCCGTCACGATCCGGCGATCCAGGCCCTTGATCAGATCCGCCGTCTCGGCCAGATCATCCGGGGTCGACGCCGGAATCGCACTCGTGTCGGTGACCGGGGCGCAGACGTCGACGGCGATGATGTCCGCCCCCTCTTGCGCCAACCGCAGTGCGTGGCTACGCCCCTGCCCGCGAGCCGCGCCGGTAACCAGGGCGACCTTGCCCTCCACCCGACCAGTCATGTGCATCCTTTCAACGTTTTGATCGATTGATCAAACTATGAGAGTTGCCGCTTCGGATGTCAAGGGCGTGGCTGATCAACTGATCAATCGGTGACGCCGGCACCGCCCGGTGCCCGTAAAGCGCGGCCAGAAAGTTGCGTCACAGCTTGCTCTCAGGTGCCACATAGCCAGCTCCAGTCGCGACTGCCGCGGTTGGCCACTGGCGGTTACACCACGCCTACCTGCGCCGATCCCCTCGGCCAAACCTGCACGCACAGGAAGTTCACAGGTAAATAGACAATCTAAATGTGGTTAGCCATACCTATTGTTTCTTAGGTAAACCTCAGCTAACGTCTGACCGCCGTCATCCAGACGGCGCGTCAATTCAAAAGAGGAGTTCTTCGTGCAACACGCACTTACGCAGCCCGCCGGGCGCATGAACAAGTTCGTTGTCGGCGGAGTCGCGGCACTGGCCGCCGGCGTCGTCGCAATCAGCCCGATCGCCTCCAGCCCCGCCCTGATCGAGGCACAGCACCGTGCGGTCCAACTGGTTGCGGATGCCACCGCTTCACCGCTCGACGTCTACGGCGAGCTGTTCGACAACACCGTCACGAACATCAGTGCCCTCGGGGAACAGCTTGCGGCGAACCCGTTCCCCGTCCTGAGCACGGTGATCTCGAACCAGCAGGGCTACGCGGAGCAGATCGGCACCGCAATCCAGGCGATCCCCACCACATTGCAGAACTGGTACGAAAACGGGGGACGCGAGGGAAGCGCGGGCAAGGTCTACGTGGCGGCCATCCAGGCCGCACTCGAAGAAGGAGATTTCAACACCGCGTACGACAACTTCAACAAGTTCTTCCTGTTCGCGCTACAGAACTCGGTGTTGCCGGTCTTCAACGTCCTGTTCACGATTCCCCCCAAGATGGCGCAGAACTTCGCGGACGCCGTCACCGCAGTGTCGAGCTCCGGAACCTTGGTGTACGGCCTCTTCCAGTCACTCTTCGCGCCGGTCAGCGGCGCAGCGTTCGAGGCCTCGCGGGTGAACGACGCCATCTCGGCGGCCTTTTCATCCGGAGACGTGGAAGCTGCGCTCACCGCGGCGGTGAATGCACCCGGCATCATCGCGAACGCCTTCTTCAACGGTTTCGACTACAACGAGGGTGATACCACCGAAGCGTGGGCGGGATTGTTCTCCCCCAAGGGCACCCGGGCCAGCGGTGGTCCGCTCTCTCAGCTGTTGATCACGATTCCGCAGAAGATCGCCGCCGCTATCACCAACACGACCACCGCGACCACGACCGTGACCGGTGCCGCTGTGCTGACTAATGCGCTTGCGCCAGTGGATGATTCGACGGTGCCCGATGATGTCGAGACCTCGGTCACCGACATCAGCGGTGACACCGATGCCGCCGAGGCAGCCGAGACGGCAGCCGCCTCGCCGACGGACACCGCGAAGTCGGCCAAGGCCGCACTGACCGCAAAGACCGCGCTCACCGCCGAGGCGGCGTCTGACACCGATACCGACAGCGCGGACGCGACCGTGGCGACCACCACCGATGCGGATGCCACCTCGACCGAGGAGACCAGTTCGGAAGAAGCCAAACCGACCAAGGGCGAGTCGAGCACCCACGGCAAGCCTGGCGGAAACCGGCTGAGCTCGGCCGTCAAGAAGTTCAGCGACAAGGTCAAGGGCACCAAGACCCAGACCCGCTCCTCTGACGCCGGTTCGAGCACGTCGAGCAAGAGCTCGTCCAAGAGCAAGAGCGGCCACGCCAAGAAGCAGTCGGGCCACAAGTCCGCGGCCTGATCACCGGCATAACGCGACTGGGCCCCACCCTGGCGGGTGGGGCCCAGCTACGCGAGCGTGCTACTTACGAAGACGAGGAACCGGAATCCTTCTTGGACTCCTTGGACTTGGCTTCCTTGACCTTCTTCGACTGAGCCTTGGACTCGGCCTTGGCCTTCTTCGACTCAGCCTTGGCCTCCTTGGCCGCAGCCCTAGCTTCCTTGGCCTCGGCGGCCTTGGCCTGCCGGGCCTCCTTGGCCTCGTTGAACTTGGCCTTGATCCGGTCGGAGATCTTGACCTTGCCCTTGGTCGTGTCATCGGCGTTGGCGTCGGCGGTCTTGTCGACGGCCGGTGCGCTCACCAGTCCGGCAGCAGCGTCGTCTGCGGCGGAGGAGCCGGCGTCAACGCTCGGAGCCTCTTCCTTCAGGACTTCTTCCTTCACGGGCTCAACGGCCGTCTCGACTTTTGCGGGCTCGATCGCCGGCGCCTCGACCTTGACCGGCACGAGGGTCGACTTCGCCAACT
Organism: Mycobacterium sp. NS-7484; assembly: GCF_001953975.1. GTDB lineage: Bacteria > Actinomycetota > Actinomycetes > Mycobacteriales > Mycobacteriaceae > Mycobacterium. The sequence goes on along the minus strand of NZ_MBEJ01000010.1, from coordinate 13,918 downwards.
TGGTGAACGGCGAAACAGTCAGCTCGTCGGAAACCTCCTGGGCCACAGCGATCGTCCGTGCCGCATCCGTCTCGGGGGTGACCTCCGGGGTGTTGTCGATCGCCTCGGCGAAGGCCTTGGGGAGGTTCACCAGCAGGTTCTGCAGGAGGCCCGGGACGATCCGGGCCCCGCCCTGTTCGCCCGGCTCGGCCCAGGTGAGCAACGCCGGCCACTCGGAGTAGCCCACTGTGCCCGTATCCGGGTCGACGTCTGCATAGTCGAATCCGTTGAGCGCCGCGTTGACGAGGATGCCCGGCGTGTTCACCACCGCATTAATGACACCCTCGAAATCACCCGCGGCCGCGCTGGTGCTGATCGCCTCGGCAACGCGGGCCAACTCGAACACCGGGCCGCTGACCGCCGCGAAGGTGTTCTGGAACAGGGCACTGACCACCACGCTCGAGGTGAAGGTCGCCGCGACCAGATTCGTGAAGTTCTGTGCGATCTGCTCGGGGATGCCGACCATGTACTCGGTCCCGTTGCGCGGGATGCCCGAGAGGATGAACCCGGGGGCGATCAGCGAGCCAAAGGCGCCCTGGAAGGCGTACAGCATGGAGTGGTTGAACCACCGGTACGCCTCACCGATGTCACCGGCCTCGAGGGCGTCCAGCGCCATCTGCAGACGTGCCTCGCCGTTGTTACCGGACCACCAGCTCTGCAGGTTGGTGGGGATGGCCTCGAAGGCAGCGCCGAACTTCTCGGCGTAACCCAGCTGGTTTTCCACGATCTGGCTGAGCAGCGGTGCGGGGTTGGCCGCGACGGCGCCGCCGAGGTGCTGCAGGTTGCTGAAGGTCGTCTCGAACAACGACCCGTAGACGTCAAGCGGAGACGCGGTGGCGTCCATCGAGGCCGTCAGGTCGTACGCAAGCGTCTTGGCCTGCTCGACGACCGAGGTGTTCTGGGCAACCGGGGTGACCGCGATGGCGCTGGTGGCCACCATGGCCACACCGGCGAGAAGGAACTTGTTCTTCCGGTTCACCGATGCGGTGTCACCGGAGGAAGCAAGGGCAGGATAGGGCAACTGAGTCTCCTGAAGCTGATAATTGACTGTGGAACGACCAAAAGTTAGCTTAGGTTACTCTAAATTTCAATAGGTATGGCTACCCTGACCTACGGAGGCCCCTGGGGCGCGCTGAGCCACCCGAAAGCCCAGGTAGAACGACAATGGACCCCTCCCGGTGGAAGGGGTCCATTTGTTGCCTAGTTAAAGATCAGAGCCAGGTATCGGACGTCGTCGTGGTGAGGAACGCTTCCAGATCGTCACGCCACTGCGCCGGGGTGTTCTTGTCCGGTTCGATCCCGGTGTACTCGCCGCGATAGAACAGCAGGGGACGCGGCTTGAGTTTGGACACCTCCGAGAGTGCGTGCACGGCACCGAACACCACGAAGTGATCCCCACCGTCGTGCACGGAGTGCACCGTGCAGTCGATGTGGGCGAGGCTGCCGTCGATCACCGGCGAACCAAGCTCCGAGGGTGTCCAATCGATACCGGCGAACTTGTCCGGCGCCTTGGAACCGAACTGCGCGGACACGTGCTGCTGCTTCTCGTGCAGCATGTTCACGCAGAACTTCCCGCTGGCCTCGATCGCCTGCCAGGCGCGTGACTGCTTGGTGGGGCAGAACAACACCAACGGCGGATCAAGCGACAGCGCGGCGAACGACTGGCAGGCAAAGCCGATCGGCACGTCGTCATGGACGGTGGTGATGACCGTGACACCGGTGCAGAACTGGCCGAGCACATTTCGGAATGTGCGGGGATCGATCGCGGCGGTGGACATGCCTACTTGAATCCGACGGAGAAGTCGTGCCCCCACAGGCTGACGGCGGTGGACTCCCGAGCAACCCAGTTGTCGTCGTCGACTTCGAGCCCCTCACAACCGAACTCGACGTCGAAACCGCCCGGGGTCTTCATGTAGAAGGACAGCATCTTGTCGTTGACGTGGCGGCCCAGCGTCGCCGACATCTTCACCTTGCGGCGCAGGGCCCGGTCCAGGCACAGACCCACGTCGTCGGAGTTCTCCACCTCGACCATCAGATGCACGATGCCACTGGGCGTCTGCCCCGGCATGAACGCGACGCTGTGGTGACGGGGGTTGACGCCGAGGAAGCGCAACCACGCGGGGTCTCCATCGGCCGGCCGACCCACCAGCTGCGGAGGCAGACGCATCGAATCCCGTAGATAGAAGCCCAGCACGTCGCGGTAGAAGTGCAGTGACTCAGCATCGTCCTTGGTGGTGAGGACGACGTGGCCCAGCCCCTGCTCTTCGGTGACGAACTTGTGCCCGTAGGGGCTGACCACACGCCGGTGTTCCAGGGCAACACCATGGAACACCTCGAGCCGGTTGCCCGACGGATCCTCGAAGATGATCATCCCGTCGACCCGACGATCGGCGAGCTCGGCAGCCGTGGCCTCTTTGTACGGTGTCCCGTTGGCCTCGAGGCGAGTCCGGATGTCCTGCAGCTCAGCGGCATTCGCCGTCTCCCAGCCGGACTCCAGCAGCCGGTCATGCTCACCCGGAACGATCACCAGCCGCGCCGGGAACTCGTCCATCCGCAGGTACAGCGCACCTTCGGTCTTGCCGGACCCCTCGACCATGCCGAGGACCTTGAGCCCGTATTCACGCCAGGCGGCCATGTCGGTGGCCTCAATGCGCAGGTAGCCCAGTGACTTGATGCTCATCGCCTAACCCCCAAGGAAATCGATGGTGAGCTTGTTGAACTCGTCGAACTTCTCGACCTGAGCCCAGTGCCCACACTGCCCGAAGACGTGCAGCTGCACACGCGGAATCTGCTTGACGGCAACCAGTGCGCCGTCGAGCGGGTTGACCCGATCCTCGCGGCCCCAGATCAACAGCACCGGCTGGCGCAGCTTGTACACCTCGCGCCACATCATGCCGAGCTCGAAGTCCGCACCGGCGAAGGACTTGCCCATCGCCCGAGTGGCAGCCAGCGACTCGGGCGTGCTGGCGATCGCGAACCGTTCCTCGACCAGCTCAGGGGTGACCAGCTTCTGGTCGAACACCATGATCCGGATGAAAGCTTCGAGGTTCTCGCGCGTCGGTTCGACGTTGAACTTTGCGAGCGCCTTGACGCCTTCGGTCGGGTCGGGCGCGAACAGGTTGACGCTCAACCCACCCGGGCCCATCAGCACCAGCTTGCCGGCCCGGTCGGGGTAGTCGAGCGCGAAGCGGACGGCGGTGCCGCCGCCGAGCGAGTTGCCCAGCAGCGGGATGCGACCCTGCAGGCCGAGGTGGTCGAACAGCCCGAGTAACGCCTTGGCGCTGTAGCGGTTGTACTGCTCGTGCTCGGTGTGCTTGTCGGAATACCCGTAGCCGGGCTGGTCGACGGCCAGCACGTGATAGCGCTCGGCCAGCACCGCGATGTTGCGGCCGAAGTTCGACCAACTCGACGCGCCAGGACCACCGCCGTGCAGGAGCACGATGGTCTGCGCCTCGGGGTCACCGGCCTCGTGGTAGTGCAGCCGCATGTCGTCTCGGACCTGGGCGTAGCGCGAGGTGGATTCGAACGTGATCTCTTGCTGCTGAGCAGCTTCGGCGGCGAACGACGTCATCGCGATCAGACCATCGTGTCGGCCGGGGGCAGGCCGAACTCGTTGTTGCCGAAGATCAGGTAGGCACGCTCGGGATCGTTGGCGGCGTGCACCCGGCCGGCGTGAGCGTCGCGCCAGAACCGTTGCACCGGAGCATCATTGGCCAACGCGGTCGCACCCGAGGCCTCGAAGAGCCGGTCGATCGAGGCGATCGCGCGACCGGTGGCACGCACCTGATCGCGACGGGCGCGGGCCCGCAGCTCGAACGGGATCTCCTTGCCGGCCGACAGCAGGGCGTACTCGTCGGCGACGTTGCCCGACAGCTGACGCCAGGCGGCGTCGATGTCGCTGGCCGCCTCGGCGATCCGGATCTTGGCGAACGGATCGTCCTTCGCCTTCTCGCCGGCGAAGGCCGCGCGCACGCGCTTGCCCTGGTGCTCGACGTGTGCGTCGTACGCGCCGTAGGCCATGCCGACGATCGGAGCCGAGATGGTGGTGGGATGGATTGTGCCCCAAGGCATCTTGTAGACCGGGGCGGTGTTGGTCTGGTACCCGCCGGCAGTGCCGTCGTTCATCGCCTTGTAGGACAGGAAGCGGTGCTTGGGCACGAACACGTCCTTGACCACGACGGTGTTCGAGCCGGTGCCGCGCAGGCCGACGACGTTCCAGACGTCGTCGATCTGGTAGTCCGTCCGCGGGATCAGGAAGCTGCCGAAATCGACCGGGCGACCGTCTTTGATGACGGGGCCACCGAGGAAGGCCCAGGTGGCGTGGTCACAACCGGAGGACCAGTTCCACGCGCCGTTGACCAGGTAACCGTCGCCGGCCTCGGTGACCACACCGGCACCCATCGGGGCGTAGGAGGAGGAGATCCGCACCGAGGTGTCCTCACCCCAGACGTCTTCCTGGGCCTGCTGATCGAACAGCGCCAGGTGCCAGTTGTGCACGCCGATGATGCCGGCCACCCAGCCGGTGGAACCGCACGCGCTGGCCAACCGCCGGACCGCCTCGTAGAACAGCGTCGGGTCGCACTGCAGCCCACCCCACTGCTCGGGTTGCAGCAACTTGAAGAAGCCGATCTCCTCCAATGCCTTGACGTTTGCGTCGGGCAGCTTGCGCAGATCCTCGGTCTCCTGCGCGCGCTCGCGCAGCGCTGGCAGCAGTTCATCGATGCCGGCCAGAACCGCCTGAACGTCACGCTGTTCAATGGATGTCACGGAAATGCCTCCCAAGAATCGGACTGCGATGAGCGCGAGCTGACCGCTTAGACAGAGATTAGAACACGTTACGATTTGTGTCGAGTAGCGAGTTCCTACGGGGGCTGGACCTGGGCAAGTACGTTTTTGTAACCTGTTCTAGTTATGAGTGAAGAGAGGGTCCAGCCGTGACTGATGAGCCACTGGGCAGCCATGTGCTCGAACTGCAGGTGAGCGCGGTCATCGACGAGACGGCCGACGCCCGGTCCCTCGTGTTCTCCGTGCCCGAAGGCTCGGACATCGCCGCCGAGAAGCTGCGCTACTCCCCTGGCCAGTTCCTGACCTTGCGGATACCCAGCGACCGCACCGGTTCGGTGGCCCGCTGCTATTCGTTGTCCAGTTCACCGACGACGGACGACCAACTGACCGTCACGGTCAAGCGCACCGCCGACGGCTATGCGTCGAACTGGCTGTGCGACAACGCGCACGCCGGCATGAAGATCCATGTGCTGGCCCCGTCGGGCACCTTCGTGCCCAAGAAGCTCGACACCGACTTCCTACTGCTGGCCGCCGGCAGCGGCATCACCCCGATGATGGCGATCTGCAAATCCGCCCTCGCCGAAGGCACCGGCAACGTCGTGCTCGTCTACGCCAACCGCGACGAGAACTCGGTCATCTTCGGCGCCACCCTGCGCGAACTGACGGCCAAGTACCCCGACCGGTTCACCGTCGTGCACTGGCTGGAGAGCGTGCAGGGCCTGCCCAGCACGGCCGCCCTGGCCGGGCTGGTGAGCCCCTACGCCGCACGCGAGTCCTTCATCTGCGGGCCCGGACCATTCATGGCCGCCGCCGAGCAGGCCCTGCAACAGGCCGGCGCCCCAGCCGAGAACATCCACATCGAGGTGTTCAAGTCGTTGGATTCGGATCCGTTCGCCGCGGTGGTGATCGAGGAAGACGACGACAGCGACCAGGGGCCGGCCACCGCGATCGTCACCCTGGACGGCACCACCCACGAGATCCGCTGGCCCCGTTCGGCCAAGCTGCTCGACGTCCTGTTGGACAAGGGTCTGGATGCACCGTTCTCCTGCCGCGAAGGTCATTGCGGTGCGTGCGCGGTGCTGAAGAAATCGGGCGACGTGGAGATGGAGATCAACGACGTCCTGGAACCCTCCGATCTCGACGAGGGGCTGATCCTGGGTTGCCAGGCCACGCCGGTGTCGGATTCGGTCGAAGTCACCTACGACGAGTAGCGAGCGGATACCTTTCTTGACGATGACGATCAACAGGCTCTCCGCAGCGAGCGCGGCAGCGGTGCTGACCGCGGCGGCGCTGACGTATCCCGCGTCGGCGACGGCGGCCGCCAACTCGGCCGTCACCTCGATCCCCAGCCCGGCGGGCACGATCGAGATGCACGTGAACGCCGAGTGTTCGGGCGGCCGGTGCACGTTCAACACGCACGCCAACCTGCTGACGCCCGAGGGCCCCATCGGATTCCCCGGTGACACCTGGGCACGTCAGACCATCACGCTGCGCAGCACCAACAAGGACACCTGGCAGGAGGCGTCCTACAGCGCCCCGGCCGGGATGCCGCGTGAGATCAAGGGCTCCAACCACGACAACGTGCTGTCGAAGTTGTACCGGTCGCTGAACAGGGTCGAGATCTCGGCGACATATTTCGGTGGCGGGCCGATCGAGCGCTTCACCATCGACGGCGAATCCGTGCCCACCGAATGGCGCACCGGGCAGCCGAACACCAAGGACGATTTCATCGTCTGCTCAGTGATCCAGGTGGTCTATGGCGGGGTCAACCTCACCACGCCTACCGCCTGCACGCAGACCGGGTTCTGATCAGCGCTCACGCGCCCGGCGAGCAGACGTAAACCCGTACCTTTTTCGGCAAAAAGGTACGGGTTTACGTCTGCTCGCGGAAGAAAGTCCTAGCGCGGCAAGCCCAAGAGGCGCTCACCGGCCACGGTCAGCAGGATCTGCTCGGTGCCGCCGGCGATCGTCAGGCAGCGGGTGTTGAGGAAGTCGTGCACCTCCTGATTGCGCACCACACCGCCGCCGTCGGAGAGCTCCAGCCGGAACTCGGCGAGCGCCTGCCTATAACGCACCCCGATCAGCTTGCGAGCCGAGGCCTGCGCGCCGGTGTCCTGCCCGGCGACCGCGAGCTGGGCGATCCGCTGATCCAGCAGTGAGCCCACCTGGGCCGTCAGGATCAACCCGCCGAGGCGGTCCAGATCGGCCGGATCCACGTCGGCCTGCTGCCCGAGCGCCCGCAGCAGTTCTTCCATCGGGTTGCCCAACGCGGTGCCGCCGGCCATGGCCACCCGCTCGTTGGCCAGCGTGGTGCGGGCCAGCCGCCAGCCGTCGTTGACCGTGCCCACCACCATCTCGTCGGGCACGAACACGTCGTCGAAGAACACCTCGTTGAACAGCTCGTCACCGGTGATCTCGCGCAGCGGCCGGATCACGATGCCCGGGGACTTCATGTCGATCAGGAAGTAGGTGATGCCCTTGTGTTTCGGGGCGTCGGCGTCGGTGCGCGCCAGGCACACGCCCCAGTGCGCCTTCTGCGCCGCGGAGGTCCACACCTTCTGCCCGGTCAGTTTCCATCCGGCCTCACCGTTGGGCCCTTCGGCGCGAACGGCTTTCATGCGTAGGGCGGCCAGATCCGAACCGGCGCCCGGCTCGGAGAACAGCTGGCACCACGACAGGTCACCGCGCAGCGTGGCCGGCACGAACTGGTCGATCTGCTCGGGACTGCCGTGTTCCAAGATGGTCGGCACGGCCCACCAGCCGATCACGAGATCCGGCCGCTCCACTTGGGCCGCGGCGAGTTCCTGATCGATCAGCAGCTGCTCGGCCGGAGATGCGTTGCGGCCGTAGGGACGTGGCCAGTGCGGGGCCTGCAGCCCGGCCTCGGCCAGGGCAGCCTGTCGCTGGTCCACCGGCAGGGCGGCCACCTTGGCCACCGCGGCATTGATCTCCGGGCGCAGGGCAGCCACCGACTCCAGGTCGATACGCAGCTCACGGCGCACGCCCTGCTGGGTCAGCGCCGAGATCCGGCGCTGCCACGCGCGCTGCCCGCCGAGCGCATGCGAAATGCCATATGCCCGACGCAGATACAGATGTGCCTCGTGCTCCCACGTGATGCCGATGCCACCGAGCACCTGGATGCAGTCCTTGGCGTTGGCCTTGGCCGCGTCCACACCGGCCGCGGCAGCCACGGCCGCGGCGATCGACAGCTGGCCGGCATCGGATTCCGAGACCGCGCGCGCCGCGTCGGCTGCCGACACCGAAACCTGCTCCGAACGCAACAGCATCTCGGCACACATGTGCTTGACCGCCTGGAAGCTGCCGATCGGCTTGCCGAATTGCTCACGCACCTTGGCGTATTCGGTTGCCGTCTGCAGGGTCCAGCGCGCCAGCCCGGCGGCCTCGGCGGCCAACACGGTGGCGGTGATGTCGGCGAAGCGCTGCCGTGACACCTCGAGCACCTGCGCGGGAGCCGCGTCGAGCACCACCCGCGCCAGCGGCAGCGAGAAGTCGGTGGCAGTGAGCAGGTCGATGCTGACCCCGTCGGCCCCGGCGTCGACCAGCACCACCCGATCTCCGGCCGGAAGCAACAGCACACCGGCGGCGTCGACACCGAGGACATATTCGGCGGTGCCGGACACCCGGTCCCCGTCGAGGCTCAGATCCGCGTTCAATGCCGCCCCGGCGGTGCGCTCACCCGACACCAGCGCTTCCAGCACCGCATCGTCGGTGACGATCAGCGTGGCCAGCGCGGTGGTGGCCACCGGACCGGGCACCAGGGCGGCCGCCGCCTCGTCGACCATCGCGCACAGGTCCTCGACCGTGCCGCCGGCGCCGCCGTGTTCCTCGGCGACTGCGACGCTGAAGATCCCTAGTTCGGCGAGACCCTGAAACGGCCCGCGCCAGGCGTCGGCATCGTGTTCACCGGCTCGGACCGCCGCGGCCGTGTCGGTTGCGGCCGCCCAGCTCCGGACCAGGTCACGGGCGGCAAACTGCTCGTCGGTGATGGTGGCAGATGCGCCGGACATGGTGGACCTCCTAGCCGCTAACGCGAGAAGTCCGTGCTTCCCACTAGAACGTGTTCTAATGGTGACAGCGTTCGACCGTCAAGTCGACCCGCATCACAGCAGTACACGTCCGTGTCTTCACCGGCAGGGAGGTGGGTAGAAGGAGATCGGCGTGCGTATCGTTTTCGACGAGGTACGCGACGAGAAGGAGCCACAGACCGCATGTCCGGCGCATCACAGCCTTCAGGCAACGACACGTCCGGGTCGGACTCGCGACCACGTGAGGTGCTGAACGTGGCCGTCCTCGCCGAATCCGAACTCGGCTCCGAAGCGCAGCGGGAGCGTCGCAAGCGCATCCTGGACGCCACCTTGGCCATCGCCTCCAAGGGCGGTTACGAGGCGGTGCAGATGCGCGCCGTGGCCGAGCGGGCCGACGTCGCGGTCGGCACGCTGTACCGCTACTTCCCCTCCAAGGTCCATCTGCTGGTCTCTGCCCTGGGCCGCGAGTTCGAACGCATCGACGCCAAGACCGACCGGGCCGCGCTCGCCGGTGGCACGCCGTACCAGCGGCTCAGCTTCATGGTCGGCAAGCTGAACCGGGCCATGCAGCGCAACCCGCTGCTCACCGAGGCCATGACCCGCGCCTTCGTCTTCGCCGACGCGTCGGCAGCCGGTGAGGTCGATCATGTCGGCAAGTTGATGGACTCGATGTTCGCCCGGGCCATGAGCGACGGCGAGCCGACCGAGGACCAGTACCACATCGCGCGCGTGATCTCCGATGTGTGGCTGTCGAATCTGCTGGCCTGGCTGACCCGCCGCGCCTCGGCCACCGACGTCAGCAAGCGACTCGATCTGGCCGTGCGTCTGCTGATCGGCGCGGAGGACAAACCTAAGATCTGACGGGTGAGTGCTCTCCCCGTAGAACTCAAGGCGGCGCTGGCCCGGGTGGCACAGGCACCCCGGCTGCTGATCACCTCTGACTTCGATGGCACGCTGGCCCCGATCGTCAACAACCCGGCCGACGCGCGTCCGTTGCGCGCCGGCGCCGAAGCGCTTGTGGCGCTGGCTCAATGCCCCGGCACCGCGACCGCGCTGATCTCCGGCCGCGCGCTCGAGGTGCTGCGGGAACTGTCGGGTATGCCCCCGACGGTGCACCTCGTTGGCAGCCACGGCGCCGAATTCGCTTCCGGCTTTGCCCATTCCATCGACCGGGAGTTGTTGGACCGCATTGCCACCGAATTGGGCGCCATGGCCGCCTCCCGGCCCGGCGTGGCCGTCGAACTCAAACCCGCCAGCGTGGCCCTGCACGTGCGCAACGCCTCCCCTGCCGATGCCGAAGCCGCGAGCGCGCAGGCACTCCACGCCGCGCAAGCCTGGGATGCCCAGCTGACCAAGGGCAAGGCCGTGCTCGAGTTCGCGGTGATCACCACCGACAAGGGCGAGGCGATCGACATCCTGCGCGACGAGCACCGGGCCTCCGCGGTGATCTACTTCGGCGACGACGTGACCGACGAGAAGGCGTTCCGTCGGCTGAGCGACGGCGATGTCGGCGTCAAAGTGGGACCGGGCGAAACACTGGCCGGCTACCGCGTCGACGAGCCCGAAGATGTTGTGGCAGCACTGAAGTATTTACTCGACGCCCGTCGCACCGCCGAAACGGGCTAGGCCGGCGGGCCCGACGTGCGGCCACGCACCACCTCGGTGGGCAGCACGTCGATCACCGGCAGCCCATCGCGCGGCGGATTGTGCAGCAGTTCGCCGGCCCGTCGCCCCTTGGCCACACTCGACTGCACGACCGTGGACAGGCCGCGCCGCAACGCGTCGGGCACTCCGTCGAAACCGGTCACCGTCATCTCGCCCGGCACGTAAATCCCCCGCGAGCGCAGATAGTCCATGGCCGACAAGGCCAGCACGTCGGCCGTGCACATCAGCGCGGTGATGCGGGGATTGACCTCCAACGCCACCTCGGCCGCCGCGCCACCCGAGGTCGGCAGATGGTCGAAGCTCTCCACCACGGTCAACGTGGCCGGCGCCAGGCCGGCGGCCGTCATCGCGTCATACACACCGTGAATACGCTCGCGTTGCACGTGAAAATGTGGCGACAGCACCCGATCCGGATCGGCCGGTGCGGATTTCGCGTCGCCATGCGGCCAGTCACGGCCCAACCGCATGGTCAACAACCCGATGTCACGGTGACCGAGATCGAGGACCTGCTCGGCCAGCTGACGCATCGCCCCGCGATCGTCGATGCCGACCCGCGACACCCCGGCCACGTCCTTGGGCTGGTCCACCACCACGACCGGCAACTGACGCTGACGCACCACCGGCAGGTACGGGTCGTCGTCGGAGGCCGAATACACCACGAACCCGTCGACACCGGCCGCCAGCACCGCAGCCGAGCCGTCTTCGAAGCTGCGGTTGGGTCCGATCGCCACCAGGAGCAGCCCCTGCCCCACCGCCTCGCACGATTCGGCAAGCCCGGCAACGAAATCCAGTGCGGCCGGATCACTGAAGGAGTAATTGAGCGGCTCGGTGATGATCAGCCCCACCGCCCCGGCCCTGCGGGTCCGCAGGGACCGCGCCACCGGATCGGGGCCGGCGTAGCCGAGACGCTTGGCCGCATCGAAGATCCGATCGCGAAGCTCCGCCGACAACTGGTCGGGACGGTTGTAGGCGTTGGAGATCGTGGTGCGGGAAACCTTCAGTTCGGCCGCCAACGAAGCCAGGGTGGCCCGCCGCTGCGGGTGGGGACTCCTTGGCATGCTTTCTGAGGCTAGTGGATGGCCGAATTCCTCACCCGATCAACCGTCCACATCGCCAACCACGCCACGCACGCGATGGTGACGATCACGAAGCTCGGCGGCATATTGAAAATTGAGGAGATTGCCAACCCCGCCCACACCGACACCAGGCTGATCCCGGTCGAGATCGCCATCGCGGCGATGGGCCGGGCGGTCACCATGATCGCCGTGGCGGCCGGCGTGACGACCAACGCGAACAACAGCAGCGTGCCCACGGCCAGCACCGCCATGGTCACGGCCACGCCGAGCAGAACCATGAACAACACCGACAAGGCGCGGACCGGTATCCCTTTGGCCTCGGCCACCTGCGCGTTGACCGACGCGAACAGCAGTGGGCGGAAAACGAATACGATCGCCGCAGCCAACACCACCAGCAGCACGGCGAACGTGAGCAGCTGCTGATGCGTGATGGCCAGCAGGTTGCCGAACAACACGTTGGTCAGCGTCGACGAGTTCTTGGTGGCCAGTGAGTTGAAGAACAGGCCGAAGCCTGTGGCCAGTGCCAGCACGGTGCCGGTGGCCACCTCCCGATCGTGGGCGCGGCTGCCCAGCGCCCCGATCACCACGGCTCCGGCGACACAGAAGGCACCCAGCCCCAGCCCGACCGGCAGGCCCAGCAGTGCCGCGCCGGTTGCCCCGGGCAGACCGATGTGCGCCAGGGCGTGCGCGGCGAACGCGGTGTTGCGCACGATGACGAAATAGCCGATCAGACCGGCGGCGAGCGCCACCAGCGTGCCGCCGATCAACGCGTTACGCATGAAGGCCGAGGTCAGGATCTGCCACCAGTTGTGCTGATAGCCCAGTGCCAGAGTGCTTTGGGCGAACGTGCCCTGCGCCAGCAGTCCGGCCGACATCACACGCTCCTCATGTACATCTGCCCCATCGGGGTGTGGGCCACCTGCACGGCGGTGCCGTACAGATGGGTCAGCAACCCGGCGTCGACCACCTCGTCGATGGCCGCGTGGTGGGCGTGCCCGTCGAGCAGGTAGATGGCGCTGTCGAGCACGCTCAGCAAGGGGTTGAGGTCATGGGCGACAACGAGAATCGTGACACCGAGTTCGTGGTTGAGCCGGGCCAGCAGCTGCACGATCTCGTGCTGGTTGCGCAGGTCGAGCGCGGCCAGCGGTTCGTCGAGGATGAGCATCTTCGGTTGTCCGACAAGGGCACTGGCCAACGCGATGCGTTGACGTTGGCCACCGGACAGCTCCGATACCCGCCTATCGGCGAAGTCGGTGGCCTCGACCCAGCGCAGGGCCTCGTCGACCCGGGCCTTGTCGGCGGCCGAGGTTCGGGTGAAGCCCCACCGATGCCCGGTGAGGCCCAGCGTGACCGCGCCGCGGGCCCGGATGGCCTGCCCCGCACCGGCCACGTAGTCCTGGGGGACATAGCCGATCAGGTCGTTGTGTTCACCCGGCGCGCTGCCGAGCACGCGCACCGAACCGGAGGCAGCCGGCAGCAAGCCGAGGATGACTTGCAACATCGTGGATTTACCGGATCCGTTGGAGCCGATCAGCGCGACGATGCCGCCGGACGGGATCTCGAACGTGCCCTCCGACCAGATCAGGCGTCCGCCGCGCACAGCACTGACGTCGTCGAAGACGAGCGCGGGCGGCTCAGCGGAGTTGGGTGCCACCAGTTGACACTAGCCCTGGACGCCGAGGGCTTCAGCGAGCGCGGTCAGTTGGTTCACCTGCCAAGCTTCGAACGAATCGGCTCCGGGCGGCACGGTTTCGGTGACATCGACGACCGGGATTCCGGCGCCCTCGGCCGCGGCGCGGATCTGCTCGGGCAGCGAGCCCTCGGTCTGGGTGTTGTAAACCAGGACGTCGACCCCGCGGTCGCCGAGGAGACGCAGGAAGGCGTCCAGGTCGGCCGGTGACGGGTCGGTCCCGTTGGACGCGGCGGCCTGATAACCCGCCGGCGTCTGATCGACCAGTCCGGTCGCGGTCGCCATGTCGTCGAATACCGTTTCGGTGGCGGCGTACCGCTTTCCGGGGGCTTTGGTCTTGATGTCGGTGATCAGCTGTTGGTAGGGCTGCATCGCGGTGGTGAACTCGGCCCGGCGCTGGGCGAAGTACTCCTTGGCCTGCGGGGCCAACTGGCTCAGCTCATCGGTCACCGTGTCGGCGAGGCCGGTCACCGCGGCCGGGTTGTACCAGGCGTGCGGGTTCGCGGCGTGGTCGTCGGCGTGCTCGGTGGCGTGGTCGTGGGGGGGGGGCCCGCCGGGGCCGCCGCGCGGGGCGGGGGGGGGGGGGGGGGGGGGGGGGGGGCGCCGGGGGGGGGGGG
>NZ_MBEJ01000009.1 GCF_001953975.1 Mycobacterium sp. NS-7484 | reverse complement strand
GTGTCCAACGCCCACGGCACGGTGACCGGTGCGGCCGGTGGTGTGTTGCTGCGGCCGTTCGCCCGGCTGATCGCCTCCACCGGTGACAGCGTCACCACCTACGGCGAGCCTTGGAACATGAACTGAGCATATGAACTGAGCTCATGAACTGAGCAGTTGACAAAGGCGGCCCCCGGAAACATCCGGGGGCCGCTTTTGTATCTGTCGGCTTGTGTTCAGGTCCGGTCGGCGCTGGTGTGCTTGGCGGTGTCCGGGCTCGGGCCGGTGCCCGGACCAGTGACATGCTCGTGCTTACCGCTGGACCCATTGGCGTTCTCGGCGAGCAGATCCCGGATCTCGGTGAGGATGCTCAACTCGGTGTCCTGGGCCTGTTCCACCTCGCCGCGCTCACGCAGTTTCTTGTACGGCAAGACGATGACGAAGTAGATGACGGCGGCGACGATCAGGAAGTTGATGGCCGCTGACAGCACGGCGTTGAAGTCGACGAACTGCTCGGGATCGCCGCCCAGGGAGATTTTGAGGATGCCGTATTCCCGGTCGCCGCCGGCGCCGACGCGGTCGACGAGTGGCTGGATCACCTTTTCCGTGAACGCGGTGACCAACCCGGTGAAGGCGGCGCCGATGACCACAGCAACCGCCAGATCGATGACGTTGCCACGGGAGAGAAACTCTTTGAAGCCTTTCAACATACTTCGGACCCTTCCTGCAGTGGGGTGTACTGGGTGCGACAAGCAAACAGTAACGGAGTAACAGGCAGGCCCGCGGTTGTTGTGCGCCTGAGGAATCAGTGAATTGTCAAGGTGACGGCCTGCACCAGACTGGTGGCCGCCACCTCATTCGCCGAGCGCGCGGGCAGCGCCACCAGGGCCACGCGATCACTGCCGGCCCCGGCTGCGCGGCCCTTTTCCGACACCAGCACCACGACCGCGCCCGAGGCGACCACGACGGGCCGGGCCGGCTTCTCGTCGTCCCGATCGGTACTGACCGTCAGCACATCGACCACGTCGCCGGCGCGGATCAAATCCAGTAGCGCGGTGTCCTCCAGGGTCAGCGGCACGATGCGGGCGTCGGGCCCGACGGTCGATTCGGCCAGCCGCGACCCCAGTAGCCGAACATCGGTGAGCACTTCGCCCCGCCGGGCCGGCGCGGTCAGCGTCGCGCCGAGCACCGCCTCGACGTCGCGTTGTGCGCCGTCGGGCACCGACGCGCTACTGCGTCGCTCCAACCGCACGTCGGCGCTGGTCAGCGCGACGCCGGGGGTCAGGTCGTGAGCGGCGACGGCAACATCGGAGTAGTCGCCATGCGGATCGGAGCGTAGGGCCGCGACAGCTGCCAACACCACCAGCCCGGCGGCAGCCACGCGGCGCGCGGCCACCGTACGGGTCCAATCAGGCCGCGCAGCCGTCAGCCGACGCCAAGGCGGTGGGTTGAGAGACTCGGCCATGGCGCCACGTTAAGCGCGACCGGACCGACGGGGGAACGGCGATGTTCGCCGTCTTGTGGATAACCCAGCCCTGTGGATAACCCAGCCCGGTGAATTGGGCGCTAGCTCGACGCGGCGGCCGGGGCCGGGCTGGAGCTGCTCGACGACGACGAGGTGCTCGATGACGAGCTGCTCGACGACGAGGACGACGAGTCGGAGGACGTGCTCGACGAGCTGCTCTCGGAGCTCTTGGACGAGCCGTTGGACGAGCTCTTGCCCGACTCGCGGTTGTCGGTGCGGTAGAAGCCGCTGCCCTTGAACACCACTCCCACTGAGCCGAACAGCTTGCGCAGCTTGCCCGAGCACTTGGGGCAGGTGGTCAGCGCGTCATCGCTGAAGGCCTGCACCGCATCGAACCGATTGCCGCACTCAGTGCATGCGTAGGAATAGGTAGGCACGAAAACCCTCCGAGTTGGTCAAACTTGTTAGCACTCTACCGGCTCAAGTGCTAGAACCGCTAGGTGGGCTAGGTCATTCCCGGGCATTCCCGTCGAGCGGTCCCGCTATCCCGGATAACGCGGCGCGATCATCACCGGCACCGGGGAATGGCGCAGGATCTTGCCCGCGGCCGAGCCGAGGAACACCTGTCGGCTCGGAGCCGCCGCGCCGGAGCCCAGCACCAGCAGGTCCCCGGGTTGCCATGGCACGCTCTGCACCGCGGCGGCCCAGTCATGACCCGCGCCCACCACCACCTCGGCATCGTCGATCGGCATGCGGTCGCGAATCGCGTTGAGCTGTCTGGTGATCTCGGCCCGGGTGCGCCGGGACCACTGCGCCACCACCAACTCCTCGGCCGAGGATTCGATCGATCCGTAGAACGCCGCGGTGTTGCGGACGGTGAACGACACGATGCGCAGGCCGGCCGACCAGTCCTCGGCCCAGGTGGCGGTGGCCGGGATGAGGCCGTTGACGTCGGCCTCCCCGCCGTAGGCGGCGGTGAGCCGGCGGATCCGCCCGCCGGCCTCGGCGTACCCGCGCGGCGCGAAAGCCACCGGCACCCGTGCGGTGTGCACGAGGCGTTCGGTCACGCTGCCCAGCGTGATCCGCCCGAGCATCCCCGACGAGGAGGATCCCACCGACACCACCGACACCCGATTGGCATCCGCCAGTTCCATCAACCCTGTTGGTATGGACGCGGACTCGTGTACCACCTGGCTGAGGGTGACGTCGGTGGGCAACTCGGTCACGGCCCGCTGCAGGGCCTGGGCGGCCTGCGTGCGGACATAACCCAGATACTCCGTCTCGACCGGGTCGTCCCGCCAGGCCCGCTCCACCACGGCCGCCGCGATCACCGGTTCCCCGGTGGTGCGGGCGATCTGGACGGCCAGATTCAGTGGTGCGCTGCTGTGCCGGCTGGCGCTGAACGCCGCCAAGATGGTCACGACGCATGCTCCTGGGTGTCGAGCCGCGATACGACATGCGTGACCGGGATCTGATGCTCGGCACGGGCCCGGTCGACGACGTCGAAGCGCTGCCACACCGAATCTTCCGGTGGCAGTGTCGAAATCACGATCTGATCGGGGCGGAATGTCTGGACGCCGTGGGACAGGGCTCGCAGCGGACGATAGTCACCCAGCTCGCCGTCGGCTTGCAGGCCGTCGCTGCGCAGCGTGCCCAGGGTCTGGTCGAGGCGCTGCTGGGCGGCGCGTCGGGTGGCCTCGGAGATGTCGAGGGGTCCGTGGGTGGCGGCCACCCCCGTCTCGATCGGACTGGCCGGCACCACCACGTGATAGACGGTGTCGCGGTCGGCGCCGATGCTGCGCAGCTCCTCGAGAAGTTCACTGGATTCCACGGTCTTGTTGGCCAGCACCAGAACTCGATGTGGCGGCGGCGACCCTTCGGCGCGCGGCACGTCGGTCTCCGGCCTGCGCTTGACGAACCACCGATTGGCCAGGAACAGCACGATCACCACGGCCCAGGACAACAGGCTCAGCGTCAAGGCTTTTCGGTTGTCGCCGCCCTGGACGAACATCTGCACCAGGATGGCGACGATGGCCACGGCGGTCAGGATCGACAGCACCGGGAACAGCCACATCTTGACCTTGAGGGTGTCCGGGGATGTCCGGTAGCGCAGCAGGATCTGTGAGATCGCGATCAGCAGATAGACGAACAGGATCACCGCACCGCTGGAATTCAACAGGAACGCGAAGATGGTGTTCGGGGAGAACGCGGCGGCGATCACGCAGACGAACCCGACCACCGACGAGGTGAGGATCGCCGTGGCCGGAACACCGCGCCGGGTTACCGCCACCAGCTGCGGCGGCGCCTCGCGACGGGCGGCCAGTACGAACAACATTCGCGAGGCCGTGTACATCCCGGAATTCAGGCAACTCAGCACGGCCGTGAGCACCACGGCGTTCATGATGTGGTCGGCATAGGGAATGCCCAACTCGGTGAACGCCGCGACGAACGGCGAGGCCGCGGTCTGCTCGCTGTTCCACGGCAGAATCGTCACCAACAGGAACGCCGACCCGACGAAGAAGATCAGAACGCGGATGATCACCGAGTTCGCGGCCTTGGCCACCGCGCGTTCCGGATCGGCCGATTCGGCCGCGGCGATGGTGGCGATCTCGGCGCCGACCATCGAGAAGATCACCGTCACCACGCCGACCGTGATGGCCGTGGCGCCCAGCGGGAAGAACCCGCCGTGCGCGGTGAGGTTGGAGAAGTCCATGTCTTTGTCCGGCCACAGCCCGAAGACGAACAATCCGCCAAGGGCCAGGAACACCAGGATCGCCGCGACTTTCACCCCGGCGAACCAGTATTCGAACTCGCCGAACGAGGACACCGAGAACAGGTTGGTGGCCGTCATCGCGATCAACAGCACCAGCGCGGTGAGCCACAGCGGCACGTCGATCCAGTACTGGATGATCTTCGCCCCGGCGATCGCCTCGAAGCCGACGACGATCACCCAGAAGTACCAATACAGCCAGCCCACCGAGAACCCGGCCCAATTGCCCAGCGCGTTGCGGGCGTAGTCGGCGAACGACCCGGTCGACGGATTGGCCACGGCCATCTCGGCCAGCATCCGCATCACCATGATGATCAGCAGGCCGGCCAACGCATACGTGATGAACGTGCCCGGGCCGGTGTCGCCGATCACCACGCCGGACCCGACGAACAGGCCGGCGCCGATCACCCCGCCGATCGCGATCATCCGGAGCTGTCGCTGACTGAGTGCCTTCTTCAACGCCGGCGTTTCGCCCATGTCCGTCGCCTCTCTTCTCATATGAGGACAACCGCATACCCCGACATGAGCGAAGCTATGCTCAGCCGCCCAACGTCGTCAGCCCGCCCGCCGGCGTCAGCGCATGCGTCATCCGCACGTCGTGCGGATCGGCTGGCAACTGGTCGACCAGCTCGTCGTCACGCACCACGGCGACCAACCGGGCCTGCGGTGCGGCGTAGATCAGGCTGCGGTCATAGAACCCGGCGCCCCGGCCCAACCGCGTGCCGTGCCGATCCACGGCCAGGGCCGGCACCAGGATCGTCGCGGCGTCGGCGATCCGGCCCGCGGGCAACCACGGTGGCGGCGGCTCGCGCAGACCGAACTCGGCCGCGACCAACGCCCCGGGCTGATACGGACCCCACTGCATCGGCCGGGCGCGGCCGTCGTCGTCGTTGCGCGCCACCGGAAGGAGCACGCGCACACCGAGTTCCGCCAGGGTGTCCAACAGGGCCGCCGACCCCGGCTCGGAGCCCACCGGAACATAGGCGCACACCGTCTGGCCGGCGGTGGCCAGGGCGGGCAACCAACGGCAAAGTGCCTGCGCCTCGCGGTCGCGGATCTCGGCGGGCACGGCCCGTCGGGCACGCAGAACGTCGGCTCGCAACTCGGTCTTGGTCGGCGGGGTCACGCCCTCCACCATTTCAGAACTGACGTTAGTGTGTGAACGATGAGCACCTCTCATAAGGCGCCTGAAGTGCCGATTCCCTACACGGCCGTGGTCCCCGCGGCCGGTCTGGGCACGCGCTTTCTGCCCGCGACCAAGACGGTCCCCAAGGAATTGCTCCCGGTGGTCGACACACCCGGCATCGAGCTGGTCGCGGCCGAGGCGGCCGAGGCCGGCGCCGAGCGGCTGATCATCATCACCTCCGAGGGCAAAGACGGTGTGGTCGCGCACTTCGTCGAGGACCTGGTGCTGGAGGGCACGCTGGAGGCCCGCGGCAAGAAGACCATGCTGGAAAAGGTGCGCCGAGCTCCCGAGTTGATCAAGGTCGAGTCGGTGGTGCAGGCCGAGCCGCTGGGCCTGGGGCATGCGATCAGCTGCGTCGAGAATGCGCTGTCGCCCGACGAAGACGCGATCGCGGTGCTGCTGCCCGACGATCTGGTGTTGCCGACGGGCGTGTTGGAGACCATGTCGAAGGTGCGGGCCAAGCGTGGCGGCACCGTGTTGTGCGCGATCGAGGTGCCCGGCGACAAGATCAGTGCCTACGGGGTCTTTGACGTCGAGACGGTGCCCGACGCGGCCAACCCGAACGTGTTGCGGGTCAAGGGCATGGTCGAGAAGCCCAAGGCCGAAGATGCGCCGTCGCCGTACGCCGCGGCCGGGCGCTACATCCTGGACCGGGCGATCTTCGATGCGCTGCGCCGGGTTTCGCGCGGGGTGGGCGGCGAGATCCAGTTGACCGACGCCATCGCGCTGTTGATCGACGAGGGGCATCCCGTGCACGTGGTGGTGCATCGCGGAGCCCGACACGACCTGGGAAATCCCGGCGGCTACCTGAAGGCTGCGGTTGACTTTGCGTTGGAACGTGACGACTACGGCCCCGAGTTGCGGCAGTGGTTGGTCGGACGATTGGGCTTGGCCGGTCAGGAGGGCTAGCGACACGCTGGTCCGGTAGCCGCGCCCGAGGGCTCGCAGACGGGATAGAAAGGCGTGTTGTGCGTTCGGTCGAGGAACAGCAGGCTCGGGTAGCGGCCGCCGCGGTGGCGCCCCGGCCGGTGCGGGTGGCCATCGCCGAGTCACAGGGCCTGATGTGCGCCGAGGAGGTCGTCACCGAGCGGCCCATGCCGGGATTCGACCAGGCGGCGATCGACGGGTATGCCGTGCGCAGCGTCGACGTGCTGTCGGTCGGCGACGGTGCCGGCGAGATCAGCCTGCCGGTGATGGGCTCGATCGAGGCGGGGGCGCGTACCCCCAGCCGGTTGCAACCGCGCCAGGCGGCCCGGGTGCAGACCGGCGCGCCGATGCCGACGCTGGCCGACGCGGTGCTGCCGCTGCGGTGGACCGACGGCGGGGAGAGCCGGGTCCGCATCCTGCGCAGCGTGCGTTCGGGCGCCTACGTCCGGCGTACCGGTGACGACGTGCAACCCGGCGACGTCGCGGTGCGGGCCGGCACCATCATCGGCCCGGCCCAAGTCGGGTTGCTCGCCGCCGTCGGGCGCGACCGGGGGCTGGTGCACCCGCGGCCGCGGTTGTCGGTGATGTGCGTGGGGGGCGAACTCGTCGACGTGTCCCGTACTCCCGGCACCGGGCAGGTCTACGACGTGAACTCCTACGCACTGGCTGCCGCCGGTCGTGACGCCGGCGCGGAGGTCAACCGGGTCGGCATCATCAGCACCGATCCGCGGGAGCTCCGGGAAACCGTTGAGGGCCAAGTCAATCGGAACGAGATCGTGGTGATCGCCGGTGCCGTGGGCGGGGCGGCCGCCGAATCGGTGCGCAGTGTGCTGTCCGAACTCGGCGAGATGGAGGTGTCGCGCATCGCGATGCATCCCGGCTCGGTGCAGGGCTTCGGCCAGCTCGGCCGCGACCGCGTCCCCGTCTTCCTGCTGCCCGCCAACCCGGTGAGCGCGCTGGTGGTGTTCGAGGTGATGGTGCGGCCGCTGATCCGGCTTTCGCTGGGCAAGCGCCAGCCGATGCGTCGCGTGGTCCAGGCCCGCACGCTGTCGCCGATCAGCTCGGTGGCCGGGCGCACCGGGTATCTGCGCGGACAGTTGATGCGCGATCAGGACACCGGCGAGTACCTGGTGCAGGCACTCGGCGGGGCGCCCGGTGCGTCCACCCACCTGCTGGCGACGCTGGCCGAGGCCAACTGTCTGGTGGTGATTCCCAGCGAGGTCGAGGAGGTTCGCACCGGCGAAACCGTGGATGTGGCATTCCTGGCCCAGCGCGGCTGATAAGACTTCATTCGATGAATGACGGTGTGACGAATCGACGGTGTGGATGAGCCTGTTCCGGTCCGACGGATTTCACCCTGGTTGGCCCGGTCCGA
Source organism: Mycobacterium sp. NS-7484 (assembly GCF_001953975.1). Classification (GTDB taxonomy): domain Bacteria; phylum Actinomycetota; class Actinomycetes; order Mycobacteriales; family Mycobacteriaceae; genus Mycobacterium. Next base: position 46,148 of record NZ_MBEJ01000009.1, on the reverse strand, counting down.
TCGGGCCGCTGCGGGTGCCGGCCGGGGTGGTGCGGCTGCGTCCGGTGCGGCTGCGCGATGCTGCGGTGTGGAGCCGGACCCGGCTTGCCGACCAGGCACATCTGGAACCGTGGGAACCGGTGAGCGGGGTGGATTGGCATGTCCGCCATGCTGTCTCGTCCTGGCCCGCGATCTGCTCGGGGCTGCGCAGCGAGGCTCGACGCGGGCGGATGCTGCCGTACGTGATCGAGCTCGACGGGCAGTTCGCCGGTCAGCTCACGATCGGAAACGTCACCCACGGGGCGTTGCGCTCGGCCTGGATCGGCTACTGGGTGGCCAGCGACAAGACGGGGGGAGGGGTGGCCACCGGCGCGCTGGCGCTGGGGTTGGACCACTGCTTCACCGGGGTGCAGCTGCATCGGGTGGAGGCCACGGTGCGGCCGGAGAACGCCGCGAGCCGGGCGGTGCTGGCGCGGGTGGGTTTTCGTGAGGAAGGCCTGCTGCGGCGTTACCTCGAGGTCGACGGCGCCTGGCGCGACCACCTTCTGGTGGCGATCACCTTGGAGGAGCTGACGCATTCGGCGGCGCAGGGGCTGGTCTCGGCCGGGCGCGCGAGTTGGTGCTGATCTCACTGTTTGCCGCGAGACAGCACACAGGGTCGCGACGACGCCGGTTTGAGTGCCCTGGCGTCATTCTCGTGAGCAATCGTGGCCTAGAACCTGTTACCGATGTGACACATGTGACTGTTGGTGCTTGTATCCAGGGAATTACAGGTGTGTAATTGTCTCGGCGCGCCGTCCATGGATGCGCTGGTCACAGACCTAGCCTGAAGGGGAAAGGAGCAGGCTTCATGCCAAGCATCCCCCAGTCACTGCTGTGGATTTCCCTCGTCGTTCTCTGGCTCTTCGTGCTCGTTCCGATGTTGATCAGCAAGCGCGACTCGGTGCGTCGTACCAGCGACGTTGCCCTGGCGACACGAGTGCTCAACAGCGGCCGCAACGCGCAACGGCTACGTCGTGGCCCGGCTGCCGGGCACCACAGCGACCCGGACTGGCAGCCCAGCGCCGACCATCTCGACGACGAACTCGACGAAGATCTCGAGACGGACGAGGCCCCGGCCGAGGTTCGGATCCATGCCACCGTGCAGCGCACGGTGGTGGTGGCCGCGGTCGGTGTCGAGACTCCCGAACCCGACTACCTCGACGTCGACATCGTCGACGAGGATTCCGGGGCGCTGCCCGTCGGCGCGATGGCGGCCGAGGCGCAACCCGAACTCGACTTGGAATTCGACAGCGCCCCCGAGCCTGCTCCCGAGCCTGAAGCGGAGCCCGAGCCCGTCGAGAGCTTTGAGGCGGTCGAGTCGGAGGCCGAAACCGAGCAGATCCCAACGGATCTCGAAGAGCCCGGTGACGGGCAGGACGCCGAGGACCTCGACGACCTTTCCGACGACGAGTACGAATACGTCGCCGACTCGTCCGGTTTGGAACCCGAGGCCGAAGAAGATCCGGCTGACGACGACCGGGCCGGCGCACCCGTCTCGTCACTGAGCGCGACCCGCCAGCGGCGGTTCGAATCCGACAAGGCCGCGGAGATCAGCGCCCGCAAGTTCCGGTTCCGTAAGCGCGTGCTGGCGGTGCTGGCCGTCACGATGCTGTTCTCGGGGGCCGCGGCCCTCCTGCTGACCCCGTCGGCCTGGTGGCTGTGTGGCACGGCAGGCGCGCTGACCGTGCTGTATCTGGCCTACCTGCGGCGGCAGACCCGCATCGAGGAGCAGCTGCGGCGTCGTCGTGCCCAACGGATGGCCCGGTCCCGGCTGGGAGTGGAGAGCACCGAGGACCACAAGCTCGACGTGGTGCCGGCCCGGCTGCGGCGGCCCGGCGCGGTGGTGCTCGACATCGACGACGAGGATCCGATCTTCGAGCACCTGGCCTACACGTCGTACTCGTCGACGGCCCGCGATTACGATCTGCCGCGCGCTTCCGGCCAGTAAGCGGCCGGTTTCCGGTTGGGGCCCGACGGCTGGTAGCCTTTCGTTCCGGTATCAGGGGCTATAGCGCAGTTGGTAGCGCGTCTCGTTCGCATCGAGAAGGTCAGGGGTTCGATTCCCCTTAGCTCCACAAATAAAACCGCTGGCAACAGCGGTTTTTTTGTTCGTTAACTGGGGCGCTTCGTCGCCGGGGATGCGTTGGGTACGCAGCGATCTGCGAACCGACTCATTCCGCTAGCGGCAACAGCCCGTACTCATGCAGCCAGCGGTCCCAGGCTGCGACAGCTTCGGTCGCCAGCTCGAGCGCGTCGCGCTCGTCCTCACCCACTCTGATCCTCCAGTGGTTGGCGGAGAAGTGAAACGGCAGCTTCATCGGGAACGTGGCACCCTGAACTTGCTTGGTTGGCTCAGCGGGCCCACCCGGGGTGTAACTCCCGTGATTCAACTTCAGGTGTTTCGATGCGTTCGCGATGTCGGCACATGCAGCGAGTGCTGCCTCTGACTCGGGGATCTCAGGGCGGTTCTTCCGGAGGAAGTCCCTCGCCGCGCTGCGCACACCACTGCTCACTTGTTCGCACTCGATGATCCAGTCCTTCAAATGGAAGACGTCACAACAAAAGTGGTAGAAGGCGTCACGCGCATTATCTGGCTGGTGAAGTTCGGGCTCCGTGTTGTTCTGGTCGGCTACACGACAAAGCAGTGCGTAGGACCGATGCAGGCGCTTGTACTGGTCCACCCACGTCTCATTGAGCACGCACGGGAACGTTAGCGTTGGGAGGCGCGTTGCGCGCGGGGTTTTCCCGCAGCGGCCCGAATTGCGCTGTCCAGATCGACCGCCACGGCATCGAGATCCGTATCGAACAGGTCGGCATATGTGTCGAGGGTCATCGACGCTTTGGCGTGACGAAGCATTCGTTGGACGGCCTTCACGTTGGCGCCAGCGCTGATCGCCAGCGCTGATCGCCAGCGACGCTGCCGTATGTCGCAGATCATGCGGCGTCATGATCGGGAACGTCTTGTCAGTCGACTGGCACGCTGCGACCGCTGGCGCGAACACCCGTGCCCGCCAGTTTGAATTGCGCAACACGTCGCCGCGATGGTTGGTGAACACCACACCGTCGCGGCGGTTGCCGACCATGAGCGCGGCCAGATCGTCGGCCAACGCAGCGGGAAAGGGCGCACTGCGGCGCTCCCACGTCTTGGGTGTGCCCCACACGAGCCCGCCCGACTCGGTGACCGAGCCAGACACGTTGACCCGCCGCCGCAGCATGTCGAATTCTGCACTCGCAGCGCGGCCATCTCGCCTCAGCACAGCTGTTCGGTGTTCGGTCAAGACCGAACGCCGAACGCTTCAATGGATCTCTGCAGCGACGTGGGGGCTCATTTGACGCTTATCTCCGCGCCCGCAAGGTGATCGGCAGATCGTCGGCCGGCGTCGGCCCGGTGCCCCAGGTCAGCTGAGGCCGGTAGTCGTCGGGCACGCTCCACTCGAACCGCCTCAGCATCTGGTGCATCGTGGTCTTCACCGTCATGTCGGCGAACTGCTGCCCGACGCACTTGTGCGCCCCACCGCCGAACGGCGCGAACACGTAGCGGCTTACCGCGGCGCGCGACGCGGCGTTGTTCACGAACCGTTGTGGGTTGAACGTGTCGGGTTCAGGCCACCAGTCGGAAAGCCGCATGGAGGCATAGACATTGATCGCGACCTGGGTTTTGCGGGGGACGAAGTGGCCGAGGATCTCGGTGTCGCGGATGGTTTGGCGGAACAGTGCGCCCGCCGGGGCGTACATCCGAAGGGTCTCTTTGAACGCGGCATCGAGCAGAGGGTAGGCCTCCAAGTCGAGGACCGTGGGGCTGTCGTTGGGCAGGCCGATCGCCTCGTCGCGAAGCGCGTCCTGCCACTGCCGGTTCCGGCCCAGCTCGTAGGTGAGCATGGACAGCGCGATCGCGGTGGTGTCGTGTGCGGCCATCAGCAGGAAGATCATGTGGTTGACGATGTCGGCCGGGGTGAACCGGGCGCCGTCCTCATCCTCGCTGCGGCACAGCATCGAGAACAAATCGCTGCCCTCGCCACGCTGACGGTTGGGAACCTGCTCGGCGAAATAGCGCTCGAGCCGCTCGCGGGCCCGTAGGCCCCTGGCCCACACTCCGCCGGGCACGTCGGCGCGGATGAGGGCCTGCCCGCCGCGGACGGTGTCGTGGAAATCCGCCGAAAGCTGATCGGACTCGGGCCCGAGATGGGTACCGACGAACACCTCCGCGGCTTGCTCCAGCAGCAGGTGCTTGATCGAGGGGTAGAACGGAAAGCCTTGCGTCGACGGCCAATCGTGCAACGTGCGATCGATGCTGGGCCGCATCAAATCCAGGTACCCGTCCAGGGCGCTGCGGGTGAAGGCCTGCTGCATGATGCGCCGGTGGTCGCGGTGTTCGTCGAAGTCCAGCAACATCATTCCGCGATGGAAGAACGGCCCGATCACCGGCGCCCAGCCGCGCGTGCTGGAGAACACCTTGTCCCGGTTGACCCAGGCGGTTTCGAGGGCGTCGGGACCCATGAGGCCGACGACGCGGAAGCCGACCCCGCCGGCCCAGGACACCGGCCCGTAGCGCTCGTAGCGGTCGCGGGCGAAGGACAGCGGGTCGGCCAGTGAGCTCAGCACGTGGCCGAGGAACGGGAATCCGTAGTTGCCCATCACGGGCTTGAGGTTCGAGCCCCGTGGCGGCGGGGCCAGTGGGTGCTCGCCGCTGGGGAATCTGGAGGTGACGGCCGCGCCCAAGGTTTGGAGGCGGTGCGCGTGTGCCGGCGAACAGAGTTCCATGGCGTCCTCCCCGGGGTAACCATCTGGTACAGAACCGTGCCAGAATGTCGGGGTGGTGTCAACGACCGAACGTGCCTACGGGGGCCAGTCCGCCCAGGCTCGTCGCGCCCAACGCCGCGCGCGCCTGCTCGATGCGGCGATGGACGTGATGGCGCAAAACGTCTGGCGTGGCGCCACGGTCGAGAAGCTCTGCACCGCGGCCAATCTCAACAAGCGGTACTTCTACGAGAGCTTCGCTGACCTCGACGCCCTGGCGACTGCCGTCGTCGACGACATCGCCGACCGGGTGCGCAGTGTCACTGTGGCCGCGGCGGACGCCGCCTCGCAGGAGCCCCTGGAAGCCCAGGCCCTGGCGAGTGTGACCGCCGCGGTACGAGCGCTGGTCGACGACCCACGCCGGGCTCGCGTTCTGCTCGGCGGCGTCGCGGCCTCACCTGAGCTGGATGCCCACCGCGCGGGCGTCATGCACCGGCTCACATCCGTGCTGATCGATCACGGACGCACCGTGCACGGCGTCGAGTTGGAGAAAGATCCGCTGGCCAAGGTGGCGCCGGCCTTCATCGTCGGCGGGACGGCCGATGCCATCCTCCAATTCGTCAACGGGGGCGTTCGGCTGACGCTCGACGAGTTCATCGTCCAGCTCACGACGCTGTGGTTGATCACGGGCAACGGCGCGGCGCAGGTGGCGCGCAGTCGGGTTTCCTCGACTTAGGTCTCGATGCCATTTCTGTGGCGCTGTGACGAAAGTGGCATCGGAAGCTTCACACGAACGCGGCACCCGTGAGCTCCTCGGAGGTAGTCCAGAGGCGGGCCGCGCCCGTGTTGTCCCGCAGCGGCTTCCAGAGCTTCTGCGCACCGGGCGGACCGCCGACGTGCCCCGGCCACTTTGGTCCGTAATAGCCTCCCGGCTCACCCGAGGTGGCGGCCATCAACGCGGGGAGCTTCGCGCTGTCCACGGTGCCGACGACGAGGCCGCGCACGGAAAGCCACCGGATCAGCCGCACGCCGACGGTGTCCTCGGCGCGGCCCACCTCCGGGCGGGACGCCAGCAGACTCGTCGGCGCCACGCCAGGATGAGAGATGTTGCTGGTGATCCCCCAACCCGCGGCCGTGCTGCGACGGTCGAGTTCCAGGCCGAATAGCCCGACTGCGATCTTGGACTGTCGGTAGGCGGCCATGCCGTCGTAGGACCGCTGCCAGTTCAGATCGTCCCAGTTGATGGCGCCGCTACGGGCGGCGACGCTGGTCTGCGACGTCACCCGGGCCCGGCCGGCCTTGAGCAGGGGCAGCAGGTGGCCGGTGAGCGCGAAATGGCCCAAATGATTTGTGCCGAACTGCAACTCGAATCCGTCTTTCGTGGTCTGCCGATCCGGCGGCGTCATCACCCCGGCGTTGTTGACCAGGATGTGAATCGGTGCGCCCTCGGCACACAGTTTCTGACCGAGCGCGGCCACCGAGGCCAGCGAAGACAAGTCGAGTGCCTCGAGGGTGAGCTTGACCTGCGGATGCTGCTGCCGAATTTTGGCGACAGCCGCCTCGCCCTTGGTCGGGTTCCGCACCGGCATGACGACGTCGGCGCCGGCCGCGGCCAGCCGCGTCGCAATGCCCAGGCCGATACCGTCGCTCGCGCCGGTCACCACCGCCCGCTTTCCGGTCAGGTCGCCGATCGTGATGTCGTAGTCGTGTGGCATGACTCGAGATTGCCGACCGGGCGCCGCGGTAACCACGGTCTGACGATCCGTGGCTGAGCGAAGCGGCCCGGGCGAAAATGGCAGACATGATCGATCGGGCCGGGCTGGCGGAGTTCCTCGTCCGGCGTCGCGGGGCCCTACAGCCCGAGGACGTCGGACTGCCCCGTGGGCAACGTCGCCGTACGAGCGGGCTGCGGCGGGAAGAGGTCGCCGCGCTGTGCCACATGTCGACGGACTATTACTCGCGGTTGGAGCAGGAGCGCGGCCCGCAGCCCTCGGAGCAGATGATCGCCTCGATCGCGCAAGGTCTGCATCTGTCACTCGACGAGCGTGACCATCTCTTCCGGCTGGCCGGGCACCAACCGCCGACGCGCAGCGCGGGCACGGATCACATCGGCCCCGGGATGCTGCGAATCTTCGACCGGCTCACCGATACTCCGGCCGAGATCGTCACCGAGTTGGGGGAGACGCTACGGCAGACCCCGCTCGGTGTGGCACTCGTCGGCGACCTCTGCCGCTACACCGGCCCGGCGCGCAGCATCGGGTACCGGTGGTTCACCGACCCGGCCACCCGCGTCATCTATCCGCCCGAAGACCATGAGTTCTACTCGCGGATGTACGTCTCCGGGCTGCGGGGTGTGCTGACGCTGCGGGGGCCTGAGTCCAAGGCTGCGCGATACGCCGAACTGCTCACCGCCGAGAGTGAGGAGTTCAGGCGGTTATGGGATGAGCACGAAATCGGCATCAGGCCCCGAGATGTCAAGCGCTATCGCCATCCCGAGGTCGGCCGTCTCGAACTCAACTGCCAAATCCTGCTCGACCCCGACCAGTCCCACACGCTGTTGGTCTACACCGCGTCGCCGGGAAGCGAGAGCTACGAGAAGCTGCAACTGCTCTCGGTGATCGGCGCGACGTGACGAGGTGAGCTGCGAATCAAGCGGGATGGCGCAGCTCGTGCTCGACCGCACGGCGGATCCAGGACGATACAGAGCGGTCGTCGGCCGCCGCGGCAGCACGCACCTGTTCCAGGAGTTCAGGTGGAAAGCGAACTGGCACGGTGGAAGTGAGCCGGCGGCGTCCCGGTCCTTGAGGTTCCTGATTCTCTGATTGCGCGTAGAACTCGTATTCCTCGTCGGGATTCATGGGTTGAGTCATCTGTCTCTCCGGTATTCGTCAGCGAGATATTTGGACGCTTGATAGCAGCCGATGGGCCGGCATCGCTTGGGGTCGCCGTTACGGGACGGGGCGAGTGGCAGATCGAACAGCTCGTGGCCCACCGAAACATTGTAATACAAACGAATACAAATGTGCGGGGATGGATCCCGCTCCACTCAGTCCTGCGCCGACGGGAATTGCGGCGGGCGTTTTTCCCGCAGGGCGGTATAGCCCTCCACGACATCGGGGCCCAGGAAGGTCAACATCTCGTAGGCCGCGGACTGCTCGAAGATCGGGCCGGCGTCGCGACGCGCTCTGACACGCCGGCGCCACGGCAAAGATCATCAACATTGCCAGCGATGCCGGGCGGGTGTGTTTGCCCCAGACCGACCGACACGCCGATGTTCGTGCCGCTGCCGGACCAGGTTCGTGAGGGCCTGATCAGGGCCATCCCGTTCCGCCGGCTCGCGGAACCGGAGGAGGTCGCCAAGGCTGTGCTCTTCTTCGCATCAGACGATGCCAGCCTCATCACTGGCCAAGTACTCAGTGTCCGTGGGGGCTTGACGATGGCCGGTTGATGGCCAACGGATGGCCGGTAGGAGTCGTACCCGGTCGTTGTCGGTGCCAGTCCCCAATGGCATACTTGCTCAGCCCCTCGGCCGACTTCAAAAAAAGTGGAGCCAAATCGGTTAGCCTCGGGGTGCAGATTGGCCAGTTGGGGGATTGCTATGGCAAACGATCTGAGAGTGGACCCGGGGGCGCTTCGTGCGGGGGCCACTAGCAGCGAAATGATTGCTGTCGAATTGGCGGCAGCGCCGGCCGGGCCCGGCACCGGGGGCTACCCGAGTTCCAGCGGGGTAGCGGCGATGGATTCCGCGGTGGTGTCTGTGCGCACCATGCAGTCGGGACGCGTCAGTGCGCAGGCTGGAGATTTGTCTGCCGCCGCCGGTCGATATGACGCGATCGACGAACAGTCCGCCGGAGGCGTGGCGGAGTCGATGTGAGCTACGTTGCTGCCACCGAACCGATGAGTGAAGTGCTGACCCGTTCCCAGCTAGAGGGTTGGGACACAACGTATCTCGCGGAGGCAGCGTCCCGCTGGCGGCAATCTGCCGCCGAGTCCGAGGAACTGTTCGAATGGCATCGGCAGAACATGTGCGCACCCGGGGGGTCGGAGTGGTCCGGAGCGGCCAGCGAAGCTGCGCGCGAGCGGGTGTCCACCGATGCCGCGGTGGTGCGCAAGCAGGGGGATATCCAGCGCGAGGCCGCTGAGATCGCCGAAAACGGCTGCCGGGACATCCGGTTGGCCGTGGCGCAGGTGCTCGACGCGATCGCCGCGGCCGAGGCGGACGGGTTTCATGTGTCCGAGGATCTGAAGGTGCGTGACACCCGTCGCATCGATGTGACCACGCTGGCCACCAGGTACACGGCCTCGCGGGAACACGCCGAGGACATCCGGTGGTACTCCGAGCGGCTCACCCAGGCCGACATCTATCTGGGTCAGCGGCTCGAGGACAAGGCCCTCGAGCTCGCCGACGTCTCATTTTCGGTGTGAGGTATCGCGGTGTGATCCGGCCGGTCTACAGCTGCGCCCAGATCGACTTGGTCTTGAGATAGCCGTCGATGCCTTCGTAACCGAACTCCTTTCCGATGCCCGACTGCTTGTAGCCGCCGAACGGCACGTTGTGGTCGAAGGTCAGCTGGCAGTTCAGCCCGACCATGCCGGCCTGCAGACGCTTACCGAGGCTGTGCGCACGGGCCAGGTTGGTGGTCCAGACGGTGGCAGCCAGACCGTAGCTGGTGTCGTTCGCCATCGCGACGGCCTCATCGTCGTCGTCGAACGGCAGGATCGTGACGACCGGACCGAAGATCTCCTCCTTGTACAGGCGGCTGGTGGTCGGGTCGACGTTGGTGACCACGGTGGGCTTGACGAAGTAGCCCTTGCGGTCCAATCGGTAACCGCCGGAGACGATTTCGGCGCCGTCGCGCTTGCCCTGTTCGATGTAGCCGAGCACGCGGTCGAGCTGCTTCTGGCTGACCAGCGGGCTGATCATGGCGCCCTCGTCCTTGGGGCCGCCCAGCACCAAGTTGTCTCCGATCATCGCGATACCTTGTACGACGCGTTCATAGACGCTGCGCTGCACAAAGATTCGTGACCCGCACACGCAGCCCTGCCCCGAGTGCACGAAGATGCCCATCGAGGCCATCATGATCGCCATGTCGAGGTCGGCGTCTTCGTAGATCAGCACCGGGGATTTACCGCCCAGCTCCAGGGTCACCTTCTTCAGGTTGTCCGCCGAGTCCCGCATGATCTGCTTGCCGACCTCGGTCGAGCCGGTGAAAGCCACCTTCTCGACGTCGGGGTGCGCGGTGATCGCGGCCCCCGCGGTCGCGCCGTAGCCGATGACGAAGTTCGCCACGCCGTCGGGCACGCCCGCCTCACCGATCAGCCGCTCCAGCAGCACCGCCGACAGCGGGGTCTCTTCGGCGGGCTTGACGACGCTGGAGCAACCGGCGGCCAGGGCCGGGGCGATCTTCGCGCAGGCGTTGAACAGTGGGCCGTTCCACGGGTAGATCAGGCCGACCACGCCGTACGGCTCTTTGGTGGTGTAGGCGTGCAGGTTGGAGTAGTTGCTGTTGACGCCGCCCTCCATCTGCACCTGGTAGCTGCTGCCGTTGAGCTTGGTACACCAGCCGGCGTAGTAGCGGAAGAACTCCGCACACGTGGAGACGATCATCTCGGCCTGCATCGGGGGCATCCCGGCGTCCAGCGATTCCAGCTCGGCGAATTCCTTGGCGTGCTCGTCGATCAGATCGCCCAGCTTCCACAGCACTTTGGCGCGCTGGCGGGCGGGGATGTCGGTCCACACCCCGGATTGATAGGCGGCCTTCGCGGCGGCCACGGCCTCGTCGACCGCGTCGCTCCCGCAGTCTCGGAACTCGGTGATCTGCTCCTCGGTCGCGGGGTCGATGACCGGAATGGTCTCGCCGGTCCCGGGCCGGTTGCGGAGCTCTTCCAAAACCGTCTGCAGTGCCATATGGTTCCCTTCGTCGTCGAATGCTGAGCACCTGCTTAGCAGTCCGCCACCTGGGCGGTCAAGACCGCAAATGCGGTTCAGGGGCGGCTAATTCTCCGTGTTTACGGTTGTTTGGGGGATATCCGGCCGATACGCTGTCGACGTGCCAGACATCCGGGTCCGCGAGGCGGCCGAACTGTTGGGCGTCAGTGACGACACCGTGCGGCGCTGGATCGACGACGGGTCGCTGCCGGCCCATCTCGACGACTCCGGGCGCAAGGTGATCGACGGCGCTGCACTGGCCGCCTTCGCCCGCGCCAATACCGCTGCGGCACCCAAGGATCCGCTGGGCATCGGCAGCTCGGCGCGCAACCGCTTCGTCGGCCTGGTCACCGACGTCCTCACCGATCAGGTGATGGCCCAGGTCGAAATGCAATGTGGTCCGTTCACCGTGGTGTCGCTGATGAGTAGTCAGGCGGTGCGTGAACTCGGCCTCGAACCCGGCAGCGTCGCGGTCGCGGTGGTCAAGGCCACGACGGTGATCGTCGAAACCCCGAAAGGGCAATCATGATCCGAACCCGCAAGCTCGCCCTCGTTCTCGGTGTAGCGACGGTGACGGCCCTGATCGGTGGCTGTACGTCCGCCGAGGACGCCTCGTCTCCAGAGGGCGCGACGATCACGGTGTTCGCGGCCGCTTCACTGAAATCGGCCTTCACCGAGATCGCCGAACAGTTCGAAACCGATAACCCCGGCGCCTCGGTCGAATTCTCGTTCGCCGGATCGTCGGACCTCGTCACCCAGCTGACCCAGGGCGCCGACGCCGACGTGTTCGCCTCCGCCGACACCCGGAACATGGACAAGGCGGTGGCCGCAGGCCTGGTCGAGGGTACGCCGGTCAACTTCGCCACCAACACCCTCACCATCGCCGTGGCGCCGGGAAACCCCAAGGGCATCAAGGCATTTGCCGATCTGGCCCAGTCGGGGCTCAGCGTGGTGGTGTGCGCCCCGCCGGTGCCCTGTGGCGGCGCCACCGAAAAGGTCGAGAAGGCCACCGGGGTCACGCTGTCGCCGGTCAGCGAGGAGAACTCGGTCACCGACGTGCTGGGCAAGGTGACCAGCGGACAGGCCGACGCCGGCCTGGTCTACGTCACCGACGCGGCCGACGCCGGGGACAAGGTCACCAGCGTGGCATTCCCCGAGGCCGCCCAAGCCGTCAACACCTATCCCATCGCGGTGCTCAAGCAGTCCGAGCAGGCCGAGCAGGCGCGGCGTTTCGTCGACCTGGTGACCGGGGAGGCGGGTCAGAAGGCGCTCGGGCAGGCCGGCTTCGCCAAGCCCTGACTGAGCCTGCGCCCTGCGTCGTAGCCTGGGAGACGTGGCCGATCTGACCGAGATCAGTGCCGACGATCTGGCGGCGCTGGAATTCTTCGCCGGATGCCGGCCATCCGTGCTGGCGCCCCTGGCCGCGCTGCTGCGGCCGATGTCGGCCGCGCCGGGCCAGGTGCTGATCCGCCAGGGTGATCCGGCCCTGACGTTCATGCTGATCGCGTCCGGGCGGGCGCAGGTCGTCCATGACGGGCCCGACGGCCACGCCGTCGTCGCCGAGCTGGAGCCCGGCCTGATCGTCGGTGAGATCGCCCTACTGCGGGATGCCGCGCGAACAGCCACCGTGACGGCCATCGAACCGGTGACCGGGTGGATCGGCGATCGCGACGCCTTCGAAACCATCCTGCACCTGCCCGGGATGTTCGACCGGATGGTGCGCATCGCCCGCCAGCGGTTGGCGGCGTTCATCACGCCCATCCCGGTGCAGGTGCGCGGCGGTGACTGGTTCTATCTACGACCCGTGCTGCCCGGTGACGTGGAGCGGACGATGAACGGACCGGTCGAGTTCTCCAGCGAGACCCTCTACCGGCGGTTCCAATCCGTGCGCAAGCCGACCAAGGCGCTGCTGGAGTACCTGTTCGAGGTCGATTACGCCGATCACTTCGTCTGGGTGATGACCGAGGGCGCGTTGGGACCAGTCGTCGCCGATGCCCGGGTGGTGCGGGAAGGGCACGCCGCGACGACGGCGGAGGTGGCATTCACCGTCGGGGACGACTACCAGGGCCGCGGCATCGGCACCTTCCTGATGAGCGCCCTAGTGGTGTCGGCGGATTACCTTGGAATCGAACGGTTTACCGCGCGGGTGTTGAGCGACAACTACGCCATGCGGCGAATCCTGGACCGGCTCGGGGCGGTGTGGGAACGCGAGGATCTGGGCGTGGTGCTCACCGACGTCGCGGTGCCCCCGGTCGATTCGTTGAGCATCGATCCTGCGTTGGCCGCGCAGATCAAAGACGCTACGCGGCAGGTGATCCGGGCGGTGAGCCAGTGAGGACGTCGCTACGGGGTGATGACGGTGTGTTCGTCGATCGCGGAGGTGGCATCCATCAGCGTGCCCATCTGCTCCTCGGTGCCATCGGCGTTGAACTGCAACACGAACAACCCGTCGGAGCCGGGGATCACCACGGTCTTCTGTGCAATCAGCCGGGTGGCGCCGTCTTTGACGTACGTGCCGCCGATCTGGAACGCCTCGTACCCGCTGAGTTCACCGGCTGAGCCGTCGCCCTGGTTCTCATATCCCGGCAGGTTCTTGATCTCGTTCGGCGCGTACTCCAGGATCTTGGCCGGGTCCACGTCGCCGGTCAGCTTCGACATCAATGCGATGATCGACGGCGGATCGTCGGCGTACGCCGGGTCGGTGGATACTATTGCGCCCCAAGCCCAATCGGGGGCCGACGAGCTGGCGTCCTCCCAACCGTCGGGGATCGGCAGCTCCAAAGCCGGTGTGCCCGGGTCGCCTCGGTGCACCGGGGTTTCGACGATGCCGTTGTCGCGGATGTAGTCGACGATCGTGTACTGATGCCCTGCTGTCGGGGTGGACGTGCCGTCGGCCGTGGTCTTGGTGGGCTCGACACTGGTCTCGCTGGTCTCGGTGGCCCCACCGGCCCCGGTCGCGTTGCCCTCGACGGTCTTCGCGCCGCACCCGGCGAGTATGACCCCCAACGCGACGGCGGCGACGGGGATTCCGCCTGCCCTCAGTGACGTGGTCATCGGTCTCCAATCGATTGGACGCCACGGTGAGGCGCAACTGATGGCACGATAAACGTTCACCTGCGCCTCGGCTGGGGAAAGACGCAGTTCCCGGCGGCGTCCTGTTGCGCAGGCAAGTGTTCGGTGATTCCAGGCGATGCCCTGCCCCGGCCCTGGTGAGAGCTGTGGTATCAAGGCGCCGTGCGGCTTTACATCGTCGGGGCGGCTCTTTCACTGAGCGTGGCGGCGTGCGGGGCGGCCCCGACGCCGGAACCGACGCCGACGTCCTCGCCGGCACCGTCGCGCGGCGACGCCGTGGCAGTGAACCCGGCCCGCATCGACCGGGTGCGATACGACCTGCCGCCCGGATATGAGGTGGTGGCTCTGGAGCCACGGGCGAACCCCGTGTCGCTGTGGGGTTTTGGTCCGCAGTGGGCTGCCGATCCGGCCGAGTGCGCGACGCCGGCGGCTCCCGACACCGAAGCCGCCCGCGGATGGTCGGCGTCGGGTCCCGGCGGCATCGTGTACGCAGCGGTGGCGAAGCGCAGTGGCATCCCGGGCGAGCCGGGCCCCGCGCCGTGCGACCGATGGAGTGTGTCGGGCGGGCATTCGACGGGAACCGTCACCGCCGCCGCGGCCCCGCAGATCGCGGGTGCGACGACGGTGGGCATGTCCACGGCCGTCACCACCGTCGTCGAAGGGGGCACCGAGACCCGGTCGCATGCCGATACGTTCACCGCCGATCTGGCCGGCTACCACGTGTTCGTCACCGTCATCACCGATCCGGGTGCGCCGACGCCGGCGCTCGACTCTGCATTCACCTCCGACCTGCTGGTGAAAACGGTTTCGGCGTTACGGGGCTGAGTCGGTCTCGCCGGGTAAGTTGACCAGCGATGTCGAACCGCAAAGTCTCGCTCGCCACCGCGGGTGTCCTCGTCTGTGCCGCCGGATTGGTCGCCTGCGGGCAATCCGATCAGTCGGAGTCCGCCAACGCGGACATCGCCAACGTCTCCAAGGTGCGCTCGGACTTCGGTCCGGAGTTCAAGGTCACCGATGTCGCCCCGACCGGAATCGACCCGAAAATGCTGGCGCCGCAGAAGATGCCGCCCGGGGTGAAGGTCGAGCCGGCCGACTGTGCGAAGTTCGCCGAGGGGCAGTCCTTCCCCGAGGGGCTCAAGGGCAACATGGCCGCCACCACGGCCGAGGGGGCGGGCACCCGGTTCATCGTGATGGCCGTGGAGACTTCCGAGGCGATCCCGCTCAACGATCCGGGTGAGGCCTGCAAGCAGGTGAAGTACCTGGGGCAGGGGGTTCGCGGTCAGGTGGACGTGGTCGAGGCCCCGCAGATCGAGGGGGCCCGCACCGTGGGCACCCACCGCATCGTGCAGACCGTCATCGGCGGCAAGCCACGCACTGGCGAGCTCTACAACTACGTCGCCAGTTTCGACACCTTCATGGTGATCGTTACGGCCAATCCCTTGGTGGTGCCCGACAAACCGGTGGCGAAGGTGGACGAGAAGCGGGCCCGCGAGTTGCTCGGTAAGGCGGTGGCCAGCGTGCGCGGCTAGCGCTCAGCGCACGTCGTGCGGGCGGAACTGGATGCTGATCCGCGGCCCGACCAGGCTGGTGGTCTTGGGGATCGAATGCTCCCAGGTGCGCTGGCACGATCCGCCCATCACCAGCAGGTCACCGTGGCGGTGCTGCAGCCGCAGCGCATGACCGCCGCCGCGCGGCCGCAGGGCGAAAGTCCTTGTCGCACCGAGCCCGACGATCGCCACCATGGTGTCGTGGGTTCGGCTGCGGCCGATGGTGTCGCCGTGCCAGGCCACGCTGTCGTTGCCGTCGCGGTACAGGCACAGACCTGCGGTGGTGAACTGTTCACCCAGCTCGCCGCCAAAGGTGTCGTTGAGCCTGCGCCGGATCTGTTTGAGCCTGGGGTGGGGCACCGGTTCGTTGATCAGGTGGTGAAAGCTCACCAGCCGCGGCACGGCGACCACCCGGTCGTACATCTCCCGCTCTTCGGAGCGCCACGGGATCGTGTCCATCAGCTCCTCGAACAGCGAGTCGGCATCGGGCAACCAGCCTGAGCGCAGCTCAACCCAGGCGCCGTTGCCGAGTCGACGACGTTCTGCGTGCTCGAACAGCGAGCCTTGCAACGCCAGCTCCATGCGCGCGAGTGTATCGCACAAGCGTTCGATCAGGTTAGAGTCGGGAGGCCCCGGGGCCGTGCTCGGCGAGAACATCGCCGGGGTTGGTCAGCTGGCAGGTCTTCAGGCTCAGGCAGCCGCAGCCGATGCAGCCGGTCAGGTTGTCGCGCAACCGCTGCAGGTGCAGGATGCGGTCGTCGAGGTCCTGACGCCAGCCGGCCGAGAGTTTGGCCCAGTCCCGGCTGGTCGGCACCCGGTCGTCGGGCAGCGAGGACAGTGCGTCGCGGATCCGGGCCAGCGGGATGCCGAGCCGTTGCGACATCCGGATGAAGGCCACCCGGCGCAGCGTCTCGCGCGCGTAGCGACGCTGGTTGCCCGTTGTCCGGCGGCTGGAGATCAGGCCCTCGCGCTCGTAGAAGTGCAGGGCCGACACCGCCACGCCGCTGCGCTGCGACATTTCGCCGGGGCTGAGCTCGTGCGTCTCCATACACCTCAACCATAGTTGAGTTAACGTCATGGGGTGGAGACTGCGGCGTTCGGTTCCAACTCCGAGGTCGGCACCCTGCGCGCCGTGATCCTGCATCGCCCGGGTCCCGAACTGCAGCGGCTGACCCCACGCAACAACGATGCGTTGCTGTTCGACGGGTTGCCGTGGGTGGCCAAGGCCCAGCGTGAGCATGACGCCTTCGCCGACGTGCTGCGCTCGCGCGGCGTCGAGGTGATGCTGCTGGCCGATCTGCTGACCGAGGCGCTGGCCCACAGCGGGGCCGCCCGGATGCACGGCATCTCGGCCGCTGTCGACGCGCGCCGGCTGGGAGTGCCACTGGCGCAGGAACTTTCAGCCTATCTTCGCACCTTGCCGCCAGTCGACCTGGCGCGCATCCTGATGGCCGGCATGACGTTCAACGAGGTGCCTTTTCAGGGGCCCGAGCTGTCCCTGGTGCGGCTCATGCACCACGGCGGTGATTTCGTGATCGATCCGCTGCCCAATCTGCTGTTCACCCGGGACTCGTCGTTCTGGATCGGCCCGCGAGTGGCCATCACCTCCCTCGCGCTGCCGGCCCGGGTGCGGGAGACGTCGCTGACCGATTTGATCTATGCCCACCACCCGCGGTTCCTCGGCGTCCGGCGGGCCTACGAGTCGCGTTCGGCCCCGGTCGAGGGCGGTGATGTGCTGTTGCTGGCCCCAGGCGTGGTGGCCGTCGGAGTCGGGGAGCGCACCACCCCGGCCGGGGCGGAAGCCTTGGCGCGCAGCCTGTTCGACGATGACCTGGCCCATACCGTGCTCGCGGTGCCGATCCAGCAGGAGCGGGCGCAGATGCACCTGGACACCGTGTGCACGATGGTCGACGTGGACGCGGTGGTGATGTATCCGAACATCGTGGACTCGTTGTCGGCGTTCACGATCCACCGCACCGAGGCGGGCATCCAGATCGACGACGGAGCGCCGTTCGTGCAGGCCGCCGCCGAGGCGATGGGCATCGAGCGGCTGCGGGTGATCGACACGGGGCTGGATCCGGTGACCGCCGAACGCGAGCAGTGGGACGACGGCAACAACACCCTGGCCCTGGCGCCCGGTGTGGTCGTCGCCTACGAGCGCAACGCCGAAACCAATGCGCGGCTGGCTGATTCGGGCATCGAAGTGCTGCAGATCGAGGCCTCGGAGCTGGGCACCGGCCGTGGCGGCCCGCGGTGTATGTCGTGCCCGGCCGCGCGGGACCCGGTTTAGGCTTTCGCCCGGCTCCCGCGCCGATTTCCACCTGAGGGTCGTGGTGCGCGGCGTTGTGCAGCCCAGAGGTAGAAACCGGCGCCGGCCCGGTGTGGCCCCGTCAATCCAGAAGCGCTAGCGCCAACTCGGCAGCCAGATCTCGAGGTTCCAGGTCGACTGCGAGATCGGCAGGCCGGTCAGGATCGGGTAGAGCCAGGCGAAATTCGCGATCACCAGCGCGAGGTAGAGACACACGGCCAGAAGACCCAGCGTCCGGCGCTCAGGGTTCTGGTTAGGCTGGTGCAGGATGTCGCCGAGGATCAGCGCGATCGCCAGGATCAGGAACGGCGCCATCACCGTGGCGTAGAAGAAGTACATCTGCCGGTCGATGTCGAAGAACCAGGGCAGGAATCCGGCCGAATACCCGACCAAGACCACCGCGTAGCGCCAGTCGCGGCGCACCACGGCCCGCCACAAGGCCCAGCCCAGAACCGGCACCGCGACAAACCACATCGCCGGGGTGCCCACCAGCATCACGGCTTTCACGCAGGACTGGGCGCCGCAACCGGCCACGTCCTGGTTGTCGATCGCGTAGAGCACCGGGCGCAACGACATCGGCCACGTCCACGGCTTGGACTCCCAGGGGTGGTGATTGCCGTCGGCGTTGGTCAGCCCGGCATGGAAACGGTATGCCGCATAGGTGTAATGCCACAGCGAGCGCACGGCGTCGGGCAGCGGGATGATGCTGTTCTCGCCGATGGACTGGCCGACCTCGTGGCGGTCGACACCGGTCTCGGAGGCGAACCACGGTCCGTAGGACGCCAGGTACACCGCGAACGGGATCAGCCCGAAGACGTAGGCCGCCGGGCCGACATCGCGGCGCAGCATGCCCTTCCACGGCTGGGGCACGTGGTACTGCTTGCGCGCGAGGGCGTCGAGCACGAGCGTCATGACGCCGAAGAACGCCACGAAGTACAAGCCGGACCACTTGGTCGCACAGGCCAGACCCAGCAGCACCCCGGCGCCGAACCGCCACCACCGCACCCCCAGCCGCGGACCCCACGGTGTCTCGGCGATCCGTCCGTCCATGAACGCGTGGTACATCCGGCGGCGGACGTCGTCGCGGTCGACCATCAGGCACGCGAAGGCGGCCACCACGAACACCACCAGGAACACGTCCAGCAGTGCGGTGCGGGCCGAGACGAAACTGACCCCGTCGGCGATCAGCAGCAGCCCGGCGATCGCACCGACCAGGGTGGAGCGGCTGAGCCGGCGCGCGATCCGCACCACCAGCAGCACGATCACCACCCCGCACAGCGCCCCGGAGAACCGCCAGCCCAGTCCGTTGTATCCGAAGATCGCCTCGCCGATTGCGATGAGCTGCTTGCCGACCGGCGGATGCACCACGAGCCCGTAGCCCGGGTTGTCCTCGACCCCGTGGTTGTGCAGCATCTGCCAGGCCTGTGGCGCGTAATGCTTCTCGTCGAAGACCGGGGTGCCGGCATCGGTCGGCGAGCCGAGGTTCAAGAACCGGCTCACCGCGGCCAGGGCGGTGATGATCGCCGTCATCACCCAGCCCTGCAGGCGGTCGGTCGGGCCGAAATCCGGGGACGGGATCAACGGCGCGGGGCTGATCAACGGGACCGAGCGACCAGCCGTCGGCGTTTCGGTGGCGGTGGCGGTCACGCAAGCGATCGTAGGCTGTCGGGCGTGACACCCGGCAAACTGTTGATCGGCGCCACGCCGCTGGGCCGCCCCGACGACGCGTCGGCGCGTCTCATCGCAGCATTGGCGACGAGTGACATCGTGGCGGCCGAGGACACCCGGCGGGTGCGCGCGCTGGCCCAGTCGCTGGGGGTGCAACCGGCGGGGCGCATCGTGAGCTTCTTCGATCAGAACGAGGCCAGTCGCGTGCCCGGGCTGGTCGACGAGATCGCCGCCGGTGCGACGGTGCTGGTGGTCAGCGATGCGGGCATGCCCTTGATCAATGACCCCGGCTACCGCTTGGTGGCCGCCTGCGCCGACGCCGACCTTCCGGTTTCTTGCCTGCCCGGCCCATCGGCGGTGACGACGGCACTGGCGGTGTCCGGCCTGGCCTCGGACCGGTTCTGTTTCGAGGGTTTCGCCCCACGCAAACACGCCGCCCGGCTGTCCTGGCTACAGACTCTGGCCGCCGAACCGCGCACGTGCGTGTTCTTCGAATCCCCGCGCCGGCTGGCCGAGACGCTGCGCGACGCGGTCGAGGTGCTCGGGCCGCAGCGGCGCGCCGTGGTGTGCCGCGAGCTGACCAAGACCCACGAGGAGATCCGCCGCGGCAGTCTGGCCGAACTGGCGGAGTGGGCGGCCGACGGTGTGCTCGGCGAGATCACCGTGGTGTTGGCCGGTGGGACACCGTCCGTGGAACTGCCCGCCCTGGTGGCCGAGGTCGAGGAACTGGTGGCCGACGGGACGCGGGTCAAGGACGCCTGTGCTCAGGTCATCGCCGCCAACCCTGGGGCGCCGTCGCGGCGCGAGCTCTACGACGCCGTGCTGCGGGCACGCGCTACGTCGTGACCGACCAGTTGGACGTCGCGATCAATTCCCCGCGCTCCAGCGCGGCCGCGCGGTGCACGTGTACCGCTGCGTACTCCTCGCTGGTCACCATCTCCAGAAACGCCGCCGGACTCGGATATTCGACGACGAGAATCACGTCCCACCAGGGCTTGGCGTCTTCACCGAGGAGGACGGCGGGGGCGGACCCGCCGTAGCGCACCTTCGCGCCGGCCCGCTCCAGCAGCGGAGCCACCCCGGCTCCGTACTTGAGATAGTTGTCCAGCCCGTCGGGCTCTTTGAACTTCAGCAGGTTCACCATCACGATCGGCGCGTCCGACGGGAAGTCGTTGAGTGTGCTGGGAATGTCTGCGGGCGTGGTCATACCCGATTGACTACCACAGTGTCAGACCTCACGAGGCTCGATGCCTTGTGCAGGCATTCCTCCCATTCCACGTCGACGTCGGAATCGGCGGTGATGCCGCCACCCACGCCGAGCACGGCAGACCCGTCGATGCCGAACTCCACGGTGCGGATCGCCACGTTGAGCTCACAACCCGCCACCGGCGAGGCCAGACCGACTGTCCCGCAATAGATTCCACGCCGTGCCGGCTCCCATTGCCGCAGCAGCTGCCGGGCCCGCAGCTTCGGGGTACCGGTGACGGAGGCGGGCGGGAACGTGGCCTCCAGGAGCGCTGCGATCGGCAGCTGGGCAGGCACCTCGGCGGTGACCGTGGAGACCAGGTGCCACACGCCCGGCGCCGGCCGCACCGCGAGCAGTTCGGGCACCGTCACGCTGCCGGTCGCCGCGACCCGCCCCAGGTCGTTGCGCACCAGGTCGACGATCATGACGTTCTCGGCGACGTCTTTGGTCGAGGTCAGCAGGCCGGCCGGATCCGCCGAGCGGGGCAGGGTGCCCTTGATCGGGCTCGAGGCCACCGTGGTGCCGGCGCGACGCAGGAACAACTCGGGTGACAGCGAGGCCACCGCGCCCCAATCCCCGGCCAGGTACGCGGCCCGCGACGGCGCGGTGCGGGCCACCGCCTCGGTGAAGAAGTCGATCGGATCTCCGTCGATGCGGCCGGTGAACCGCGTGCACACGCAGGCCTGGTACACCTCGCCCGCGGCGATGGCCTGCAGGCACGCCAGCACGCCGCGGCGGTGGTCGTCGCGGTCGGGGGCGATCCAGGAGACGGTACACGGCTCGGGCGCCGGGGTGGACAATGTCACCCACGCGGGAAGGCCTGCGCCGCTGAGGCTTTCGTACCACCACACGCCGTCGGTGTCTTGACGCAACACGCAATCCGACCAGCCGCCGGCGGCCTCGGGGATGCGGGGGATCGACTCGTCCCGGCCCGGGTCCGGATAGGACAGGTAGCCGAACCAGCCGCCTCCTACGGCCCCGACGGCCCCGTCGGCGTCCGTGGGGGAACCGCAGGCCGGGGCGTGGAACACCGCGTGGGCAGGCACAGAGGCCGTGGTGACCGACGGGGCGATCACCGCACGCGAGCCGAACCAGTCGCCGATCAACGCGGCCGGTGGCGCCACCCCCGCGGCGGCCGCGGCCCGGGCGACACCCCGCAGTACCGCCGGGGCGCCACCCAGCGCGCCGAGCCGCTCGATCCGCATGCCACCAGCTTGCGGCCTCCCGCGAGCAGACGCAAAACCGTACTTTTTCGGGCGAGAAGTTGCGGGTTCACGTCTGCTCGCCGTAGAACGGGAGGGGGAAAGTCAGCGGCTGATGGCCCGCGGGGCGTCGACGCCGGTCAGCTTGTCCGGGTTGCGCATCGCATAGAAGTGCGTGATCTTGCCGTCGATGACCTCGACGGTGAACACGCCCTCGCGGCCGGCGTCGCTGTGGATCATCACCGCGGGTTCGCCGTTGCACACCGTCATCTCGAAGCGCAGGCCCGGAATCCGGTCGGCGGCCCGGAACAGTCCGACGAGCATGGCCGCCACCTTCTGCGCGCCGATCACCGGGCGCCGGGCCGCACTGGCCTTTCCGCCGCTGTCGGCGGTGTAGACCGCGTCCGGTGCCAGCAGTGCCAGCAGCCCGTCCATGTCGCCGGTGGCCGCCGCAGCCAGAAACTGCTCGGTGATCCGGGTCGATTCGGCGATGTCGACGGGCTCGAATCGCTTCCGGCGGGCCTGCACGTGTTCGCGGGCCCGGTGGGCCATCTGCCGTACGGCCGCCGCGGATTTGCCGATCGCCGAAGCGATCTCGTCATGGCTGAAGCCGAACACCTCGCGGAGCACGAACACGGCGCGCTCGTCGGGGGTCAGCGTCTCGAGCACCACCATCATGGCCATCGAAACCGACTCGGCCAGAACCACATCCGCTGCGCCGTCCCGCTCGTCGAGCAGCAGCGGCTCGGGTAGCCACGGGCCCACGTATTCCTCACGTCGCCGCGAGGAGGCCCGTAACGCGTTGAGCGCCTGGCGGGTGACCAGCTGGGCCAGATAGGCCTTGGTGTCGGTCACCTTCGCCAGGTCGACCTCGGCCCAGCGCAGGTAACTCTCCTGCAGCACGTCATCGGATTCGGTTGCCGTTCCGAGGATCTCGTAGGCGATGGTGAACAGCAGCGGCCGCAGCAGCGTGAACCGCTGCGCGTGCTCGTTCGAGTTACCTGCGCCGGCGGTGGACATCAGAGGAGGCTCTCCTGCTGCGCCGCGGCGAGCTGGCGGGCCCGGTTGTCACCCTTGAACCAGAAGTAGGACCCGGCCTTGACGCCCTCCTTGCGCAGGAAGGTGATGGTCGCCCGGCACACCTGCTCCTTGACGAATGCGCCGGTGCGCCCGCCGATGTAGACGCGGCGCGGGGTGTCGTCTGAGTGGCACAGCTGCACGGTGCCGGCCTTGCGTCCGACACTCACGCACTGACCGGTGAACGCCTGGTTGATCACCTCGGGTTCGGCGCCGGCGATCCGGGCCAGCACGGTGTCGGCGGCCTGGATACCCATCGGGCCCGCCGACTGGCAGCTCATCCGCAGCGGGACGCTCGACGGTGCGGCGGCGTCACCGGCGGCCACGATGCGGGCGTCGTCGACACTCGTCAGCGTCTCGTCGGTGAGCAACCGGCCCAGCTCGTCGGTACGCAACCCGCTGGCCGCGGCGAGCCCGGGCACGCCGAAGCCGGTGGTCCACACGGTCACCGCGCTGGGCAGCCGGTTGCCGTCGGCCAGCCGGACCGCGTCGGCCTCGACCGCCGACACCAGGATCTCGGGTCCGTCGACGATGGTGACGCCGAGCTTGGTCAGCGCTTTGACGATCGAGCGACGGCCGCCGGTCCCTAGTGAGGCGCCGACGACGTCGGTGACGAGCGTGACGTTGCGTCCGGCCTCGGCGAGCTCGGCGGCCGCCTCGATCCCGGTCAGGCCGCCCCCGACCACCACCACCGGGGCCGCCA
Source organism: Mycobacterium sp. NS-7484 (assembly GCF_001953975.1). Taxonomy (GTDB): domain Bacteria; phylum Actinomycetota; class Actinomycetes; order Mycobacteriales; family Mycobacteriaceae; genus Mycobacterium. The sequence continues at coordinate 22,638 of NZ_MBEJ01000009.1, read as the reverse complement.
CCGGCACATCTTGCAGCCGGGCCCGCAGCCGCTGTGCCTGCTCGAATTCCGATAGCGGATAGGCGAATTCGGCTGCGCCCGGTACTGAGGCGGGTACTCCGGCGGTACTGCCGACGGCGTAGATCAGGTAGTCGTAATCGAGGACCGCACCTGAGGTCAGTTGCACCTGGCGGATCTCGGCGTCGATGCGTTCGGCGCCGTCGACCAGCAGCCGGACGCCGGCGCCCAGCATGGTGTCGTAGGCCACGGTGGCGTCGTGGTTACCGACAGCCAGCTGGTGCAACCGAATCCGCTCGACGAAATCCGGTCGCGGATTGACCAGCGTGACGCTGACTCCGGGCGTGCTGTGCAGATGGTTGGCCGCCAGCACTCCGGCATATCCACCGCCGATCACGACCACGTGGGTGTTCTGCGTGCTCATTGGGTGTCTCCTCTCAAGGCGTGTGCCCTCAAGACACCGCACGAGCCCGAGATGTGACAGCCGGCCGGGCGGATGTGGCCTAGATCACCTGACGGGTCAGACCAGGCCCAGCGCCAACATTGCGTCGGCCACCCGCGTAAACCCGGCAATGTTCGCACCGGCCACGTAATTGCCCGGCTGGCCGTACTCCTCGGCGGTGGACAGGCAGCGGTTGTGGATCCGGCGCATGATCTCCTGCAGCCGCTTCTCGGTGTCGACGAACGTCCAGGAGTCGCGGGAAGCGTTCTGCTGCATCTCCAGGGCGCTGGTGGCCACACCTCCGGCGTTGGCCGCCTTACCCGGAGCGAACACCACACCGGCCTCGGCGAACTGCTTGATGGCCTCCGGCGAACACGGCATGTTGGCGCCCTCGGCGACGAAGCGGCAGCCGTTCTTGATCAGGTAGGCGGACTCGTCACCGTTGATCTCGTTCTGCGTGGCGCACGGCACCGCGATGTCGCAGGGCACCTCCCACACCGTCCGGTTCTCGACGAACCGGGCGCCCCCGGCCCTGGCCTCGACGTAGTCGGCGATCCGGCCCCGTTTGACCTCTTTGATCTCCTTGACGAGTCCGACGTCGATGCCCTTCTCGTCGACCACGTAGCCGCTGGAGTCCGAGCAGGCGACGACGATGCCGCCGAGTTCGTGGATCTGCTCGATCGCGTAGATCGCGACGTTGCCCGAACCTGACACGACGACGCGCTTGCCCTCGACCGTGTCGCTGGCGGCCTTGAGCATCTCGTCGAGGAAGAACACCGTGCCGTATCCGGTGGCCTCGGTGCGCACCTGGGACCCGCCCCAGGTCAGGCCCTTGCCGGTGAGCACGCCGGATTCGTAGCGGTTGGTGATCCGCTTGTACTGGCCGAACAGGTAGCCGATCTCACGCGTGCCGACGCCGGTGTCGCCGGCCGGGACATCGGTGTACTCGCCGATGTGGCGGTACAGCTCGGTCATGAACGACTGGCAGAACCGCATCACCTCGGCGTCCGAGCGACCCTTGGGATCGAAGTCCGACCCGCCCTTACCGCCGCCGATCGGAAGGCCGGTCAGGGAGTTCTTGAAGATCTGCTCGAAGCCGAGGAACTTGACGATGCCGAGATAGACCGAGGGGTGGAACCGCAGCCCGCCCTTGAACGGGCCCAGCGCCGAGTTGAACTCGACCCGGAAGCCCCGGTTGATCTGCACGTTGCCGGCGTCATCGAGCCACGGCACCCGGAAGATGATCTGGCGCTCGGGCTCGCACAGCCGGCGGATGATCGCCCCGTCGGCGTAGTCCGGATGCTTGTCCACCACCGGGCCGAGGCTCGTCAGCACCTCGATGACGGCTTGGTGGAATTCCTGCTCGCCGGGGTTACGTTGCGCTACTTCTTCGTAGATCGCCTGCAGTTTCTCGTGTAGTACAGCCATGTCAGTCCATCTGGTAGCGGGGAAAGACCCCGGTCGGAGCGGGCAATTCGGTACCTGGCTTGAGCCGGGTCCCGATGGAGTCGAAGTCACGGGCGTCGGTCGGCCGGCCGAGCAGATCGAGAAGCTTGGCCGTCGAGTCCGGCATCACGGGCTGCGTCAGCGTCGCCGCGATCCGCACCACCTCCAACGTCGTGTACAGCACCGTACCGAACCGCTGTTGGTCCGCCGGATCCTCCGACTTGCGCAGCACCCACGGTTCCTGCGCCGAGAAGTAGCGGTTCGCCGCACCCAGCACCGACCAGATCGATTCAAGTGCGAGATGCATCGCCGGCACATCGTAGTGGGCGCGCACTTGTTCGAGCAGACCGTCGGCGGCATTCAGCAGCGCGACGTCGTCGTCGTCGAACGTGCCCGGGTCGGGCACCACGCCGTCGAGGTTCTTGGCCACCATCGACAGTGAGCGTTGCGCGAGGTTGCCCAACTCGTTGGCCAGGTCGGCGTTGATCCGGCCGATGATGGCTTCCTCGCTGTAGCTGCCGTCCTGGCCGAAGGACACCTCGCGCAGGAAGAAGTAGCGCACCGGGTCGAGCCCGAAGGTGTCGATGAGCGCGATCGGATCCACCACGTTGCCGACCGACTTGCTCATCTTCTCGCCCTTGACGTTGATGAAGCCGTGCGCGAAGACCCGTTCGGGAAGCGCGATCCCGGCCGACATCAAAAACGCCGGCCAGTACACCGTGTGGAACCGGATGATGTCCTTGCCGATCATGTGCAGCTTCGCCGGCCAATACTTGCCGAAGTCCTCGGACGCCTCGTCCGGAAAGCCCACGCCGGTCAGGTAATTGGTCAGCGCGTCCACCCACACGTACATCACGTGGTCGGGATGGTCGGGCACCGGCACGCCCCAGTCGAACGTAGTCCGCGAGATCGACAGATCCTTCAGCCCGCCGGAGACGAAGCTGACGATCTCGTTGCGGCGCACATCGGGGCCGATGAACTCCGGATGCGCCTGGTAATGCGCCAGCAGCCGCTCGGTGTAGGCCGAGAGCCGGAAGAAGTAGGTCTGCTCCTCGGTCCAGGTGACCGGGGTGCCCGTCTCGATCGCGGTGCGCGTGCCGTCGGCGTTCTCGACGGTCTCGTCCTCGGCGAAGAAACGCTCGTCGCGCACCGAGTACCAACCGGCGTAGGTGCCCAGGTAGATGTCTCCGGCCTCGCTCATGCGACGCCAGATCTCCTTGCACGCCTCGTAGTGGTCGGCGTCGGAGGTGCGGATGAACCGGTCGAAGGAGATGTTGAGCTTCTCCTGCAGCCGCTGGAACACGTCGGAGTTGCGGTTGGCCAGTTCGGCCGCCGCGATGCCCTGGGCCGCCGCGGCCTCGGCCATCTTCTGCCCGTGCACGTCGGTTCCGGTCAGGTAGCGCACATCGAAGCCGTCGAGCCGCTTGAACCGGGCGATCGCATCGGTGGCGATGTACTCGTAGGCGTGCCCGATGTGCGGCGCACCGTTGGGGTAGGCGATGGCCGTGGTGATGTAGTACGGAACGTTGGAAGGCTCACTCATTTGGTCCCACCTTATGGTGTTGCGGTGGGGTCCAAACGCTCAGCCAGGGAGAAGCCGCCAGCCCCGGAGCCGTTGGCTCCGCTGGTCGACGCACACACCCATCTCGACGCCTGCGGCGCGCAGACCGCCGATGACGTCCGCGCGATCGTCGACCGCGCGGCCGCGGTCGGGGTGGGCCAGGTGGTCACGATCGCCGACGACCTGGACTCCGCGCGCTGGGTGACCACGGCCGTCGAGGCCGACGACCGGGTCTACGGCGCGGTGGCGCTGCACCCCACCCGGGCCAATGCGCTCACCGATGCGGCCCGGGTCGAGGTGGAGGCGCTGGCGGCCCATCCGCGGGTGGTCGCGGTCGGGGAGACCGGGATGGACATGTACTGGCCGGGCCGGCTGGAGGGCTGCGCCACACCGGCCGAGCAGCGCGACGCCTTCGCCTGGCACATCGACCTGGCCAAGCGCACCGGCAAGCCGCTGATGATCCACAACCGTGAGGCCGATGCCGAGGTGCTCGACGTACTTCGCGCCGAAGGGCCGCCCGAGACAGTGATCTTCCACTGTTTTTCGTCGGGACCGGAGATGGCCCACACTTGCGTCGACGCCGGCTGGATCCTGAGCCTGTCCGGGACGGTCAGCTTCAAAAACGCCGCTGAGCTGCGGGAAGCCGCGAAGTTGATCCCGCCGGGGCAGCTGCTGGTGGAGACCGACGCGCCGTTTCTGACCCCGCACCCGTTCCGCGGCGCCCCGAACGAGCCGTACTGCCTGCCATACACTGTGCGGGCACTCGCAGAGTTGCTGGACCGGCCCGCCGAGGAGGTCGCGTCCGAGACCGCAGCCACTGCGGCGCGGGTGTACGGACTTAACGGACGCGGCCGCGCCTAGTTGCCGGGCATGGGTCGATTCGTTACCGTCTTGTGATCAAACCCTCAACCGCCGGCGGTGAACCATGCCGTCCGTACCGGGGAGAAACGCTGATATATGGACGTGCTCAACAAACTTCATGAGTCCCGCTCGCCGCTGTTGCGTGGCGTGGTGGGTGCCCTCCTGGTGACGCTCACCGCGGCCGGGGGCTACGCCGTCGGATCGCACAAAACCGTGACGCTGAGCGTCGACGGCGCGCCGATGACGGTAACGACGATGAAGTCCCGAGTGATCGACGTGGTCGAAGAGAACGGATTTTCCGTTGGCGATCGCGACGATCTTTACCCTGCCGGCGACGAGTCCGTGCACCAGTCCGACACCATCGTCCTGCGCCGCAGCCGGCCCCTGCAATTGTCGTTGGACGGTAACGACAGCAAGCAGGTCTGGACCACTGCCTCGACCGTGGACGAGGCCCTGGCGCAGCTGAAGATGACCGACAAGGCTCCCGCTGCGGCGTCGCGCGGCAGCCGGGTGCCGCTGGGTGGGATGGCGCTGCCGGTGGTGAGCGCCAAGACGGTCCATATCGACGACGGCGGTGCGCCCTCGACCGTGCACCTCGCGGCCCCCAACGTGGCCGGTCTGCTCGCCGCGGCGGGCGCCCCGCTGGAGCAGAACGACACCGTGGTGCCGTCGGCATCCGCCCCGGTCACCGAGGGTATGCAGATCCAGGTGACCCGTAAGCGCATCGAGAAGGTGACCGAGCGGATACCGCTGGCCCCGGGCAACAAGCGCATCGAAGACGTCGAGCTCAACATGAGCCGCCAGATCGTCGAGGATCCGGGTGCACCCGGCACCCAGGACGTCACCTACGCCGTGGCGAAGGTGAACGGTGTGGAGACCGGCAGGCTGCCAGTAGCCAATGTCGTAATCACACCGGCTCGTGATGGTGTGCTGCGGGTCGGAGCAAAGCCGGGCACCGAAGTTCCGCCGGTCGCCAACGGCGCTCAATGGGACTCCCTTGCGCAGTGCGAAGCGGGAGGTAATTGGGCCATTAACACTGGTAACGGTTTTTATGGCGGGGTTCAATTCGACCAGAACACCTGGGAGCGACAGGGCGGTCTGCGGTATGCTCCGAGGGCCGATTTGGCGACAAGAGAAGAGCAGATTGCGATTGCTACGGTGACGCAAGCCCGGCAGGGCTGGGGAGCTTGGCCGGTGTGTAGTGGGAGGATTGGGGCGCGCTGACTATTCGACTGCTCGGGCGGACCGAGATACGACGCTTGGCGAAAGAGATCGACTTTCGGCCACGCAAGGCCTTTGGCCAGAATTTTGTTCATGATGCCAACACCGTTCGGCGCATCGTGTCGGCTTCCGGGATCAACCGGAACGACCATGTGCTGGAGGTCGGACCGGGCCTCGGGTCACTGACCTTGCCCCTGCTGGATCGCGGCGCGAAGGTGACCGCGGTCGAGATCGACCCGATCCTGGCCAAGCAACTGCCGGCCACCATCGCCGATCACTCACACAGCGAGATCAACCGGCTCACCGTCATCAACCAGGACGTCCTGACGTTGATGCCGTCCGATCTGGCCGAACAGCCGACCGCGCTCGTGGCGAACCTGCCGTACAACGTGGCCGTGCCGGCGATCCTGCACCTGTTGGCCGAATTCCCGTCGATTCGCACGGTGATGGTCATGGTGCAGGCCGAAGTCGCCGAACGGTTGGCGGCCGAGCCCGGTGGCAAGGACTACGGGGTGCCCAGCGCCAAGGTGCGTTTCTACGGAAACGTGCGCAGGCACGGGATGGTCTCGCCGACGGTGTTCTGGCCGATCCCGCGGGTGTACTCGGGCTTGGTGCGCATCGACCGGTACGAGACGTCGCCGTGGCCGACGGACACCGCGTTCCGCGACGAGGTGTTCAGCCTCATCGACATCGGTTTTGCTCAGCGCCGCAAGACCTCTCGCAATGCGTTCGCCGATTGGGCCGGGTCGGGCAACGAGTCGGCCGAGCGGCTGCTGGCTGCCAGCATCGACCCGTCGCGTCGAGGTGAGACGCTCGGGATCGCCGACTTCGTGCGGCTCCTGCAGCGGGCCAAGGAGGCTGCGGGCGAGGCAGCGGCTCAGGCCGAGGCCGCAGCCCGGCTCGAGGCGACGCAGCTCGAGGCGACCCGGAAGGCCTAGCCTTTAGAGCCCAATGTGAAGAAGATCGCGAGATGTCTCGACAATCTCGCGATCTTCTTCACTTTGGGCGGCCCAACGCCTCGTTGACCAGACCCATGAACTCCGCGCACGAGGCGTGACGTCGATCGGCGTCCTTGGCCAGTGCGGTCGCTACCACCCGGTCGAGCGCCGGCGGAATCCCGTTGCACCGCTGCGATATTCGCGGTGGCCGGCTGTTCATGTGGTGATCGATCATGCCCATCGCGTCGTCGGCGGCAAACGGTGGTGACCCGGTCAGCAGCTCGACGGCGGAGCAGGCCAGCGCGTACTGGTCGGTGGCTCCCGTCGGTGCGCGGCCGGCGAGGAGTTCAGGTGCCGAATAGGGCAGCGACGCCACGACATTCGGGTGCGGGGCGGCGGCCTGACGGGTGATCCGGCGGGCCGGGTCGAGGCTCAGCCGTGAGGTGTTGTGCGCCAGCCGGGCTGCGACGTCCTCGGCCATCGAATGCGCCACCCCGAAATCGATCAGCACGGCCCGCGAAAACGGCTGATCCACAATGATGTTCGCCGGTTTGACGTCGCAGTGCACGATTCCGCGCCGGTGCGCATGGTCGAGCGCGCCGGCGATCTGGGTCAGGGCGGTGAGCCGCTCGGAAACGCCCGGCAGGCTGTTCACCGTGCCGCCGTCGAGCAGCTCGGCGGCCAGCCAGCCCGGGCCCGCCGCGTACACCGTGACGATGTTGGGGTGGTCGAGCCTGCGGGCGAAGTCGAAGACCCGCTGCAGCCGGGCCAGGTGGTCGGGGCTGCGGTGCTGATCGTCGAGAACCTTCAGCGCGACGGTGTGCCCGTCGGGGGTTCTCGCCCGGTACACCACGGCCGACCCGCCGCGGCCGATGACTTCCGCCGCGGCGTATCCGGCGACGATCACCTCGGGAGAGGGCATCGTCTCAGCTTAAGTTCACCGACAACGACCGGTGGGCGGCGATAGTGTCGTGGCCGTGTCAGCATCCGACGGCAGTACCGCCTCCGAATGGGTCCCCACCGGTTCGGTCAGCGTGCGTGTCCCCGGCAAGGTGAACCTGTACCTGGCCGTCGGCGATGTGCGCGACGACGGCTACCACGACCTCACCACGGTGTTCCACGCCGTGTCGCTGCTCGACGAGGTGACCGTGCGCAACGCCGACGTGCTGTCTTTGACCGTGACGGGGGAGGGCGTGGAGTCGGTGCCCACCGACGAGCGCAACCTGGCGTGGCGGGCCGCCGAACTGATGGCCGAACACGTGGGCCGTGCCCCGGACGTGGCGATCAGCATCGAGAAGTCGATCCCGGTGGCCGGGGGCATGGCCGGCGGCAGTGCCGACGCGGCGGCGGTGCTGGTGGCGATGAACACGCTGTGGGAGCTCGGGGTGCCCCGGCGCGATCTGCACGCGCTGGCCGCCCAGCTGGGCAGCGATGTGCCGTTCGCGCTGCACGGCGGCACGGCGCTGGGCACCGGCCGTGGCGAAGAATTGGCCACCGTGCTGGCCCGCAACACCTTCCACTGGGTGCTGGCGTTCGCGCACCGGGGGTTGTCCACGCCCAAGGTGTTCGGCGAGTTGGACCGGCTGCGTGCGGACACCTCGACCGGCGGACCGCCACGGGTCGAGGAACCAGAACCGGTGCTGGCGGCGCTGGCTTCCGGTGACCCGGCCGAACTCGCCGCCCTGCTGGGCAATGACCTGCAGCCGGCCGCATTGAGCCTGTATCCCGATCTGCGCCGGACCCTGCGGGCCGGGGTGGAGGCCGGCGCACTGGCGGGCATCGTGTCCGGATCGGGACCGACGTGTGCGTTCCTGTGCCCGTCGTCGACCGCCGCGGTGGATGTCGGGGCGCAACTGGCCGGGGCCGGGGTGTGCCGGACGGTGCGGGTGGCCAGCGGGCCGGTCAGCGGTGCCCGCGTGGTTCCGGCGCCGACGCCGTCGGTGTAGGTGTGCGCCGGTTGCGGTGTTGCCGGGGAGGTGCCGGTTCCGTGCCGGTTGCGGTGCCGTTTTCGACGCCAGGGCGGTCAACGGCGAATCCGAGCGACCGCTGAGTAGAAAACGACGCGACCCGCAGCGCCGCGACCTATGCCGCGAGGACCCGACTGTGACGCAGGCCTCAATTACGGCGAGGGTTTGGCCAGTTACTTAAGGGTCTCTTAAGATGATCGACGGTGAATGCTAGCGGTTTCGCATCGGATGCGACTTATGCGCCCGGCACCCGTGATCACGGGCGGTCGCACACCCGCGTACCCGGACCTGCGGCATCACCGAATCGAGACATAACTGCTGCCCAATCGTGTGTGCGCGCCTACTCACAAGCGTTACACAGCGGGCGGAGCATGGAGAACCGGGCATCAGCACCGGGCGTAGCGCCGTCGGTGTCAGTGCCGCGGAAGCCAAGGAGGTCGTCGTGAGCAGATTCACCGAGAAAATGTTCCGCAATGCTCAGGAGAGCACGCGCGGCATGGTGACCGGCGAACCGCACGAGCCGGTTCGCCACACCTGGGGTGAAGTTCACGAGCGGGCCCGGCGCATCGCCGGCGGCCTGGCCGCCGCGGGTATCGGCCACGGTGACGCCGTGGGCGTGCTGGCCGGTTTCCCGGTGGAGATCGCCCCGACCGCCCAGGGCGTGTGGATGCGCGGCGCGAGCCTGACGATGCTGCACCAGCCGACCCCGCGTACCGACCTGGCGGTGTGGGCCGAGGACACCATGAACGTGATCGGCATGATCGAGGCCGACGCGGTCATCGTCTCCGAGCCGTTCCTGGTCGCGATCCCAGTGCTCGAAGAAAAGGGCATCAAGGTGCTCAAGGTGGTCGACCTGCTGGCCGCCGACCCGATCGACCCGGTGGAGACCGGCGAGGACGATCTGGCGCTCATGCAGCTGACCTCCGGCTCGACCGGATCGCCCAAGGCCGTGCAGATCACCCACCGCAACATCCACTCCAATGCCGAGGCGATGTTCATCGGCGCGGAGTACGACGTCGACAAGGACGTCATGGTGAGCTGGCTGCCCTGCTTCCACGACATGGGCATGGTCGGCTTCCTGACCATCCCGATGTATTTCGGCGCCGAGCTCGTCAAGGTCACGCCGATGGACTTCCTGCGCGATACGTTGCTGTGGGCCAAGCTCATCGACAAGTACAAGGGCACGATGACGGCGGCGCCCAACTTCGCCTACGCGCTGTTCGCCAAGCGGCTGCGCCGCCAGGCCAAGCCGGGTGAGTACGACCTGTCCACGCTGCGGTTCGCGCTGTCGGGTGCCGAGCCCGTCGAGCCGGCCGACGTCGAAGATCTGATCGACGCCGGTAAACCGTTCGGGCTCAAGCCCTCGGCGATCCTGCCGGCCTACGGCATGGCCGAAACGTGTCTGGCGGTGTCGTTCTCGCCGTGCAACGCCGGCCTGGTGGTCGACGAGGTCGACGCCGACCTGCTGGCCGCGCTGCGCCGCGCCGTACCCGCCACCAAGGGCAACACCAAGCGGCTGGCGTCCCTGGGGCCGCTGCTGCGCGACCTGGAGGCCCGCGTCGTCGACGAGAACGGTGAGGTCATGCAGCCTCGCGGCGTCGGCGTCATCGAACTGCGCGGGGAGTCGCTGACGCCCGGCTACATCACCATGGGCGGTTTCCTGCCGGCCCAGGACGAGCACGGCTGGTATGACACCGGCGATCTCGGTTACATCACCGAGGAGGGCAACGTCGTGGTGTGCGGTCGCGTCAAGGACGTGATCATCATGGCCGGACGCAACATCTACCCGACCGACATCGAACGTGCGGCCGGCCGCGTCGAGGGCGTACGCCCCGGCTGCGCCGTCGCGGTGCGGCTGGATGCCGGGCACTCACGCGAAACCTTCGCTGTCGCAGTCGAATCCAACGCCTGGCAGGATCCCGCCGAGGTGCGTCGCATCGAGCACCAGGTGGCGCACGAGGTGGTCTCCGAGGTCGACATGCGTCCGCGCAACGTCGTCGTGCTGGGGCCCGGCAGTATCCCGAAGACGCCGTCGGGCAAGCTGCGTCGCGCCAATTCGGTCTCGCTCGTCACCGGCTAGCCCGCCCCTTTCGCACCGCGAGCGTGCGCGTCTGCGGCGCGACACGCCGCAATTTGCCAGCTGTTCACGCACAGTCACGCGGGGCGCCATTTCATTCGGAAATGACACCCCGTCATCGTTGGACCGCAAGCGAACTGGGCTTCTCCTGTGTATTCTGACGCCGAACTACTTCTAGGAGAGGACCGGAATGGTCAATACCCGATGGCTTTCGGCGATCCTCGGAGCGGGCGTTATCGCCGCGGGGATCTCTGCGGGCACCGCATGGGCGGGTGGCCCGGGTGGATATGTGGAAGGCGACCCCGAAGATATCTTCGCGGCCGTGGGCACCGGTGAATTCGAAGGCACCCTGGCAGGTTTCACAGCCACGGGGGACACCGCCGAAGAGGCCTCGTCGGCAGTCATCGCGGCGTGCACAAACGCCGGCGGTCTGGACTGCACGGCCGATGAGGTGACCAACGACAACCTCTGCATCGTGTCTGTCGCCAGCGACAGCAACTGGGCTGTGGCCGGTGGCGCAGGGCCCACCGTGGAAGCCGCGCGCCAGGATGCGTTCAACCGGGCAGCGGCGAACAACACCCCGCTCGATGCGGATTCTCCCGTTGTCGTATCGGCCTGCCCCTGATGAGCGAGCGGATGCCAGCGCGTTTCGCGCATGACCACTCTGGTATCGCGGTCGTAGCCCGGAAAGGGAAGGACATGATGACAGGTCGCGGGAAGTTTGCCTTCGTGATGGCGGGTCTGGCGGCAGTGTCGGTGATTTCGGCGCCGATGGCGTCCGCTCGACCGACCTGCCAGGACACGGCCACCAAGACCATCTGCACCACCAACGGCAGCACGTCGATCAAGGCGCGCCCCGGCACGACGGCTCCGCCGGCCAACATTCCGGTCATCCCGTGGCTGGGCATGCCCGGCGGTCGTCGCTGACACAACCAGTTTCACTTCACAGCGCCGCGAGCGTGCGTGTCTGCTCTGACATGCGCGCTCGCGGAGGCGTTTTGGGCACCTTCACCGCGATGACGGCAGCCGCGGCTCGGTCGTCGTTTCGGCGGCATCGGCAATGCGGTTCTGGCGGATCACATACCAGCGCAACGACAACAGGATTGCCGCCGGGACACTCATCATCGACAACACCTCGAGTAGGTCTGACATCAGCCGGCCTGCCGGGCCTCGGCGTTGCCATTCGTCTGTAGATCGTTGTAGACCTCCCACCAGATCAGCTCGTGGTCCACCCGGGTGATCTCGCCACGGTCGCGGTCCTCGTCGGCCCGCAGGAGTATTGCGGCCAGCGCGATCAACCGATTTCGTGCCATCCGTGACTGCGGATCGTCGTCGCCGACCAGCACTGTCACGCAAAGTGTCTGGACCCGGTGGTACGCACCGCCCGACAGGCCGAGGGCGACGAGCCCGGTGGCGACGAATACCGCGGTGGAAACGCCGAAGGCCGCCCACGGCGATATCTCGCCGATCAGCCACAGTTGGCACAACAACCACAGCAGCATCCCCCACAGCGGCCAACCGCGGGCCAGCCGCACCAGCCGGCGCTCGGGCACGCTCAGGCCCGGCGGGTACACCACCAGGTGGTAGTACGTCGCACCCCAGCGACCGGGCTTGACCTGGAGACAGCCCCACTCGCGTGACCCGTCGAGCAGTGGAGCCAATAGTCGGATGCGGTCCATATCTCGGGTGTACCGGCCCGATGTGGGCCGCGGGTGCATCCGAACGGTTTCTTTACGGCGATCGCGGCGATCCTTACGACAGCCGGCCGGCACCGTTGCAATCAGCCTGAATGCAATGCCCGACTCGAGTGAGCCTGTGGCACTAGGGTTCAGCGGCGATGGCGACGCAGGACGGTGAGTTTCGGTTGTGGGCGTTCGGTGACGCGCACGTCGGTACGGACAAACAGTTCGGCCGGCACAGTCTGGCCGAGGCCATCCGTCAGTCGGAATTCGGTGGTGCGCACGGCGGGCCGCCGTTCGACTGGGACATTGCCGTGGACGTCGGAGACATGTCCGGTGCGCACCACAGCCTGCCCGACGATGCCGAGGGGCAGGAGGTCCGGCGGCAACTGTCGGTGATGCGTAAACACCGGCGTGAAGACGTGTACTCGGTGTGCGGTAACCACGACCGCAGCGGGCTTTCCGAACCGGATGCGTGGTGGTGGCAGAAATGGATCGACCCGCTCGGTGAGCACACCCCGTATTCCGGCGTCGACGCCACATCCCGCCGGTATCCGGTGACCGGGACGTGGGAACGGTATTCGTTCCGCGTCGGTAACGTGCTGTTCCTCATGCTCAGTGACCGCAACGAGCCGTCGCAGACGGTGGGTCGCGGCACCCTCGGCGGCAACCCCGGCGGGGTGGTCTCCGAGGACACATTTCGGTGGTGGGCGAACATGGTTGAGCAGAACCACGATTCGATCATCATCACGGTGCACCACTACGTCCTCAAGGACACCACGGTGGCATCAGGGGAGTGGGAGGGGGTGCGTCGGGATTCGGAAGGGAGGCTGCATGAGCACTACCACCGGCCCTTCCTGGAGGGGACGCCGCAGGGCGCGTCGTACCTGTACTGGGTCGGCGGCAAGCCTGATTCCGGGGCGTTCGAGCGGTACCTCACCGACCATCCGGGCGCGGTCGCGCTGTGGTTGGCCGGCCACACCCACACTCACCCCGACGACAACCACGGCGGCAAGACGCATATCGAGCAGGCTTGGGGCGGAACCTATTTCATGAATGTGGCGTCACTGAGTCGCCATCACATGCCGATCACGACCCTGCCGATCAGTCGGCTGCTCACGTTCAGTCCCGGTAGTCGTGAGGTACGGGTGCAGTGCTATCTCCACACCGACCAATATGCGCCGCAGGGGTGGTATCCCGACGCCGAACGCACGCTGGTCCTCGACCGGCCGTTCGAGTGGTGAATCACCAGGCGTGCACGGTGTTCTGGGCCGGCTCCAGGCCTTGGGCGATCAGCAGCTCGGTGGCGTCGGCGGCCTGCTCGCAGATCGTGGGTAACTCGGCGCGCTCGGCGGCGGTGAAGGCCTCCAGCACGAAGGCGGCGGGATCCTTGCGGCCCGGCGGGCGTCCTACCCCGATGCGGACCCGCTGAAAGTCCTTGCTGCCCAACGCTGATGCCACCGAGCGCAGTCCGTTGTGACCGCCTTCGCCGCCACCGACCTTGAGCCGGACGCGACCGAAGTCGATGTCGAGCTCGTCATGGATCACCACGATGCGGCCGGGCGGCACGGAGTAGAACTTGGCCAACGGGCCGACCTGACGACCGGATTCGTTCATGTAGCACCGCGGTTTGGCCAACACCACCGGGCTTCCGGCGAGCCGGCCGGTGATCACCTCGGCACCGGATTTCTTGTGCACCTTGAAGGCCGAGCCGATGCGGGCGGCCAGTACATCGGCCACCATGAACCCGACGTTGTGCCGGGTCTTGGCGTAGGCGGGCCCGGGATTCCCCAGGCCCACCACCAGCAGCGGCTCGGCCATCAGTGCAGATGCCCTACGGCGTTATTCGGCCGACTCTTCGGCAACCTCGGCGGCCGGCTCCTCAGCCGGGGCCTCGGCGGTCTCGCCGGCACCCTCGGACTCCAGCTCCTCGGCACTCGGGGCCTCGACGACGTTGACCACGAGCAGCTCGGGATCCGACACCAGCGAAACACCGGCGGGCAGCTCGATCTGGCCGGCCAGAACCTGGGTGCCGGCCTCGACGCCCTCGACCGACACGGTCAGGTGCTCTGGGATCGACAGGGCCTCGGCCTCGATCTCGATGGTGTTGGTGTCCTGGGTGACCAGGGTGCCCGGGGCGGCGTCGCCCTCGACGGTGACAGTGACCTCGACGGTGACCTTCTCGCCGCGGCGCACGACGAGCAGGTCGGCGTGCTGGATGTTGCGGCGGATCGGGTGGATGTCCAGCGCCTTGGTCAGGGCCAGCTGCTCGGTGCCTTCGATGTCGAGGGTGAGCACGGCGTTGGTGCCCGAGTGGCGCAGCACCGCGGCGAACTCGCGGGCGTTGAGCTCGAGGTGCTGGGGCTCGGTGCCGTGGCCGTACAGCACGGTGGGCACCTTGCCGTCACGACGGGCCTGGCGCGAGGCGCCCTTGCCGGTGCGGGTGCGCACGGAAGCGGTCAGCTTGTTGGGGGCGGGGGCGCTTTTGGCCATGGTCTTGCTCCTCTGTTTGCGGTACTGCGGTCGAATCGTCAGCACGGCAAAGGGCACAACACCTGGAGAAGTTCTCGCCGATAACGGTGGTCCAGAAGGTCCACCCTCGCCGTGACGCCAGGTCAGGGTAGCAAACGCGATGCTTCCGGCAAAAATCGCGCGGGCGGAGCTACAGCGGATAGGTGGTCTTGGTGAGCTGCTCGGACAGCTCCCACAGCGCCTTTTGGGTGGCCACGTTGCGGGCCAGCGGGCTGCGTCCGCCGGGTTGGCTGGGGCCGAACTGGCCGAACCGCGGCCCGATGAAGCTGTCGCCGGGCACGTCCTGGGAGACCGCGTACAGCGTCTGCCGGGCCCCGAACGAGGCGTCGGTGGCGAACACGCGGTTGGCGGTGGCCATCATCCGAGCGCCG
This sequence comes from Mycobacterium sp. NS-7484, assembly GCF_001953975.1. Classification (GTDB taxonomy): domain Bacteria; phylum Actinomycetota; class Actinomycetes; order Mycobacteriales; family Mycobacteriaceae; genus Mycobacterium. Next base: position 7,546 of record NZ_MBEJ01000009.1, on the reverse strand, counting down.
AGCTTGTTGCCGGTCTGGCCCTGCAGGTTGGTGGCCGAGTAGCCGGGGTGCGCGGCCACCGCACGGACCTGCGAGCCCGACGCCGTCAGCCGTCGCTGCAACTCGGAGGTGAACATCAGGTTGGCCAGCTTGGACTGCCCGTAAGCCAGCCACGCCGAGTACGGACGCGACTTCCAGTTCAGATCGCGCAGGCTGATCTTGCCGATCCAGTGCATCAACGACGACACCGTCACCACCCGGTCGGTGACCTTGGGCAGCAGCAGGTTGGTCAGGGCGAAGTGGCCCAGGTGGTTGGTGCCGATCTGGCTCTCGAAGCCGTCGACGGTGCGACTGAGCGGGACGGCCATGATGCCGGCATTGTTGACCAGTACGTCGACGCTCTCGACGGTGTCGGCGAACTCGTGCACCGAGGCCAGGTCCTGCAGGTCGAGCTTGCGTACCTCGACCTGCCCGCCCGTCATCGTCTCGGCGGCTGCCGTGCCTTTCTCCAGATTGCGCACTGCGACGGTGACCTTGGCGCCCGCCCTGGCGAGCTCACGGGCGGTGACGAGGCCCAGCCCGCTGTTGGCGCCGGTGACGATCACCCGGCGGCCGCGAAACGAGGGCAGGTCGGCGCTGGTCCATCCACTCATGCCGCTACCTTAGGCCAGCCCGCACACGGCCGGCACGGTCACTTTTTCGCGACGTCGAAACCGCTGATGATCGATTCGATGTCGGGCCCTTGCGCCGCAGCCTCGTCGGCGTAGGTCGTGATCGTCAGCTGGATGAGGTAGCGCTGCGGCGGTTGCAGTCCGTCGTCGGGGATGACGATGCGGTTGTAGGTCTGCATGCGCCTGCCGTTGAGGTCGTAGCTGCCCTCGATCATCGCCGAGGGGAAGCCTTTCCAATCGGCGTGGGAGGCGTTGAGCTGCTTGAAGTTTTCCGATAGCTGCGCATCGGCGTAGCCGTGTTCTTCCAGCGCCTTGGGCACGTCGAAATCGCCGTGCAATTTGAAGGCCAGCAGCATCGAGGTCGGATAGGTGTCGCCCTTGGCGATCATCCGGGTGCCCGGGGCCAGGTTCGGGTTGTTGTAGGGCTGCCATCCCGGCGGGGTGGGCATGGTGACGTTCAGATGCGGGATCTTCTCGGGTGCGACGGGTTCGCCGACGACACCGGAGTCCTCCAGGTACTGCCACAGCGGCACCGGTTGGTTTTCTGCATCGGGGGGCGCACTGGTCGAACTCGTCGTCCAGATCGACTGGTAGTCCGGGGTTTTCGCGCCACAGCCGGTGAGTAGGACCGCCAGGGCACCGGCCGTGGCAAGCAGCCGTTTCACAGAATCTCGCGCACCGAATCGATCGGTCGGGCCAGCCGGGTGCCCTTGTCGGTGACGACGAAGGGCCGCTCGATCAGGATCGGGTGCTCGGCCATCGCATCGAGCAGTTCCTCGTCGGAGGCGTCGGCCAAATTCAGTTCGGTGTAGAGCGATTCGCGTTTGCGCACCGCGGTCCGTACGTCGATACCGGCGTCGGCGATCAACTTCTTGATCTCGTCACGCGTCGGCGGCGTCTTGAGGTACTGCACCACCTCAGGCTCGATCCCGTTCTCGCGCAACAGATCCAGCGTCTTGCGGGAGGTCGAGCACTTGGGGTTGTGAAGAATACGCGCCATTAGGCGGACCCGTCGAACAGTCCGGTGACCGAACCGTTTTCGAACACCGCCCGGATCGTCGAGGCCAGCAGCGGCGCGATGGACAGCACGGTCAACTGCGGGAACTGCTTGTCCTCGGTGATCGGCAGCGTGTTGGTGACGATCACCTCGCGGGCGCCACACTCGGCCAGACGCTGGGCGGCCGGGTCGGACAGGACGCCGTGGGTCGCGGCGATCACCACATCCTTGGCGCCGTCCTGCTTGAGCAGTTTGACCGCGCCGGCGATGGTGCCGCCGGTGTCGATCATGTCGTCGGTCAGGATGCAGGTCTTGCCCTTGACGTCACCCACCACGCGGTTGGACACCACCTGGTTGGGCACCAGCGGGTCGCGGGTCTTGTGGATGAAGGCCAGTGGGACACCGCCGAGGGAGTCGGCCCATTTCTCGGCGACGCGTACGCGGCCGGAGTCGGGGGAGACCACCACCATGTCCGAGCCGGCGTAGTTCTCACCGATGTAGCCGCACAGCAGCGACTGGCCCCGCATGTGGTCGACGGGGCCGTCGAAGAAGCCCTGGATCTGGTCGGTGTGCAGGTCCACCGAGACGATGCGGTCGGCACCCGCGGTCTTGAGCAGGTCGGCGACCAGACGCGCCGAGATCGGCTCGCGGCCGCGGTGCTTCTTGTCCTGACGCGCGTAGGGGTAGAACGGCAGGATCGCGGTGATCCGCTTGGCGCTACCTCGCTTGAGCGCGTCGATCATGATGAGCTGTTCCATCAACCACTGGTTCAGCGGGGCCGGGTGGCTCTGCAGCACGAAGGCGTCGCAGCCGCGCACCGACTCGTCGAACCGGACGAAGATCTCGCCGTTGGCAAAGTCCCGGGCGGTCTGCGCGGTGACCTCGGTGCCGAGTTCTTTGGCCACCTGCTCCGCCAACTCAGGGTGCGCACGCCCCGAGAACAGCATCAAGTTTTTTCGATTGTCGGTCCAGTCCGTGGCCACTTGGCTGCCTTCGCGGTTGGGGATCGATACGGAGCAATCGTACGTAGCGTTTCTGGTTGTGCGTAGTCGGGTTACCAGATTGCCAACACTTGCGATCGTCAACGCTGAAGATTGAGGCCACGTGGTAGCCACAATCTTCAGCACAACAGGTCAGTCGGTCTCGCCGCGCGCTTTGCGTGCCGCTTCGGCTGCGGCAGAGCCCGGACGCTTGCGCTCCACCCAACCCTCGATCGTGCGCTGCGCATTGTCCGAGACCGCCAACGCCCCCGGTGGCACGTCATCACGCAGCACCGTGCCGGCACCGGTGTAGGCGCCGTCACCGACCGAGACCGGGGCGATGAACATGGTGTCGGAGCCGGTCCGCACATGGGACCCGATCGTGGTGCGGTGTTTGTTCTCGCCGTCGTAGTTGACGAACACGCTCGACGCCCCGATGTTGCTGTGCTCGCCGATATCGGCATCCCCGACATAGGTCAGGTGCGGCACTTTGGTGCCGGTGCCGATCGTGGAGTTCTTGGTCTCGACGAAGGCACCGAGCTTGCCGTCGGCCCCGAGGATGGTGCCCGGCCGCAGGTAGGTGAACGGGCCGACGGTGGCGCCGGCCCCGATCACCGCGAGCTGAGCGTGGGTGCGCACCACCGACGCGCCGTCACCCACCTCGACGTCGGTCAGCGTGCAGTCCGGACCGATCTCGCAGCCCGCGCCGATCTCGGTCGTGCCGAGCAGTTGGGTTCCGGGGCGCACGACGGTGTCGCGCCCGATGGTCACGTCGACGTCGATCCAGGTGGTGGCCGGGTCGATGACCGTCACGCCGGCCCGTTGATGGCGGGCCACGATGCGGCGGTTGAGTTCGGCGCCGAGGTCGGCGAGCTGGACGCGGTCGTTGACGCCGGCCACCAGCGCGCTGTCGTCGACATGCATGGCCCGCACGGTGCGGCCGTCCTGGCGCACGATTGCGATGACGTCGGTCAGGTACAGCTCCTGCTGGGCGTTGTTCGAGCTCAACCGGCTCAACGCCGAGCGCAGGTCGGCGATGTCGAAGGCATAGACCCCGGCGTTGACTTCGCGGATGGCCCGCTGCGAGTCAGTGGCGTCGGCCTGCTCGACGATGCCGATGACTTCGTTGTCCTGCGTGCGCAGGATGCGGCCGTATCCGGTCGGGTCGGGCACCGTCGTGGTGACGATGGTGACAGCGGCGGTTTCCGCGCTGTGGGTGTCGATCAGCCCGGCCAGCGTGTCGGTGTCGAGCAGCGGGACGTCGCCCGAGGTGACCACGACCGTGCCGGTGAACTCGTCAGGCAGCGCGCTCAGCCCGCAGGCCACCGCATGGCCGGTGCCGAGCTGCTGGTCCTGGATCGCGACGTCGATGGTGCGGCCCAACTTGCCGGCAAGCTCGTCGACCGCGGGGGCGATGCGCTCCCGATCATGGCCGAGGACGACCACCAGGTGGCGGGCGGTGGCGTTGGCCACGGTGTGAACGGCGTGGCTGAGCATGCTGCGGCCGCCCAATGTATGCAGCACCTTGGGGGTGTCCGAGCGCATTCGGGTTCCGGCACCTGCCGCCAGTACGACGACTGCGGCCTCGGTGGTCGACACGGGGGTTCCCCTCTCTCCGCGAGCGTGCGTGTCTGCTCGAGACACGCCGTCGCAAGCGCGCATCGTGTGCACGCTGGGCGACGACAATTGCCCTCACGCTGTCGGGTCGCTCGGCAAGCCTCGCTCCGTGCTGCCGGGTCGCTCCGCAAGCCTCGCTCCGTCGCCAGGACTCGAACCTGAACTATCTGAACCAAAATCAGAGGTGCTGCCGATTACACCACGACGGAATGTTCGGGAGAGACTCTAGTCGAACGGTCTAGCCTGATATGCGTGGCAGCACCCGAGAAGGAAGTTCGGGCCCCTCGAGCCCGGATGACCGGCAGTGAACGGCGACAGCAGCTGATCGAGATCGCCAAGTCGTTGTTCGCCGAACGGGGCTATGAGGGCACCTCGATCGAAGAGATCGCCCAGCGCGCCAGTGTCTCCAAACCCGTGGTCTACGAGCACTTCGGCGGCAAAGAAGGCCTGTACGCCGTCGTCGTCGACCGGGAGATGTCGGCGCTGCTGGACGGGATCACCTCGTCGCTGACCAACAACCGGTCGCGGGTGCGGGTCGAGCGGGTGGCGCTGGCGCTGCTGACCTATGTCGAGGAACACACCGACGGCTTCCGCATCCTGATCCGGGATTCGCCGGCCGCCATCACCTCGGGCACCTATGCGACGCTGCTCAACGACGCGGTCAACCAGGTGTCCTCGATCCTGGCCGGCGACTTTTCCCGCCGCGGCCTCGATCCCGACCTGGCGCCGCTGTACGCCCAGGCCCTGGTCGGGTCGGTGTCGATGACCGCGCAGTGGTGGCTCGACGTGCGCGAGCCCAAGAAGGAAGTGGTGGCTGCGCACGTGGTCAACCTGGCCTGGAACGGGCTGACGCACCTGGAATCCGATCCGGTGCTGCACGAGGAGTAGAACTATTGCAACCATAGGGTTGCAGTAACGGGCCCTCATGTGCAACTCTGGGGTTGCAGTAATCCGGCCCGAGAGGAACCCGACATGACCACCGACTACGACCGCATCGAACGTGAGATCACCATCGACGCACCGGCGCAACGAGTCTGGGATCTGGTGAGCGAACCCGGTTGGTACATCAACGACGAGCAGATCGCCGAGCATCAGATCGATCGTGACGGCGACATCGCCATCGTCACCGACCCCACCCACGGGAAGTTCGCGTTGCGGACTGTCGCGCTCGATGCGCCGCGCTATGCGGCCTTCCGGTGGTACGTCGACGCCGACGACCTGGGCAGCTCCTCCACCCTTGTCGAATTCTGGATCACCCCGGCGCAATCCGGTGTGGTGCTGCGTGTTGTCGAGAGCGGTTTCGCCTCGCTCGACGAGCCTGAGGCTGACCGCCGTTCCCGGTTCGACGATCACTGTGGCGGCTGGGCGATCGAGCTCGGACTCGCCCGCGAGTACCTGGTGGGGGCTGCCGCCGATGCCTGAAAATGCTTCGCCTGTACAGGTTTTCGCGGCACTTGCCGACGACAGCCGATGGCAGGTCCTGGTGGCGCTCGGGCGTCGGCCCGCGTCGGCCTCGGCGCTGGCCGAGGAGCTTCCGATCAGCCGCCAGGCCATCGCGAAACACCTGAAGGTGCTCACCGATGTCGGCCTGGTGGTAGCCACGCGGGTGGGGCGCGAGGTGAAGTACGAGGCGGTGGGGGCTCGGCTCAGTGAGGTGGCGCGACGGCTCGACGGTATCGCGGCGGGTTGGGAACGCCGCCTGGCCCGGATCAAGGATGTTGCCGAGCGCGACGGCTGACGGCGCTCATCCCTGGTCCCGCGACAGCAGATCGGCCGTCGTCTCCCGTCGTACCAACAGCCGCGAGGCCCCGTCGCGGACTGCTACCACCGGTGGGCGGCCCACCATGTTGTAGGTCGAGGCCATGCTGTGTTGATAGGCCCCGGTGCAAGCCACGGCCAACAGGTCGCCGGCGTGGATGTCGGCGGGCAGTTCTACATCGCGCACGATCTCGTCGCCGGCCTCGCAATGCCTACCGACTACCGTGGCTACCATGGATGGCCCGAGCGGGTGTCGATTGGCCAGGGCGACAGTGTATTTCGCGTCGTAGAGCGCGACTCGAGGGTTGTCGCTCATGCCGCCGTCCACCGCGACGAAGGTGCGCCCGTCGGGCTGGGCCTTCACTCCGTGCACCCGGTACAGCGTCACACCGGCCCGGGCGCTGATGGCCCGTCCGGGTTCGACGACCAGCCGCGGGCGGGGAAACCTCTCGGCTGCACATGCCGTGGTCAGGGCATCGTCGACGACGTTGGCGAACGCCGTGATGTCGAGGGCCGCGTCACCGCGCACATACGGGACCCCATGTCCGCCACCGATGTTGAGCTCCGTGAGCAGCACGCCGTGTTCGGCGCGGATGTCGGCCATCACGCCGATCAGCCGGTGCACGGCCTCGCCATACGGCGCGGGATCGGTGATCTGCGAACCGATATGGCAGTGCAGGCCAATCAGGTCGAGGTTCGGTGTGGCCAGGATGCGGGCGGCAGCGCGGGCGGCCCGTCGATCGGCCAGTGCGAAGCCGAACTTCTGGTCGGTCACACCGGTGGTGACGGCACGGTGCCCACAGATGTCGATGTCCGGGGTGACCCGGATCAGCACCGGCTGCGGCCGACGCACCAGCCCGGCCAGGTAGGTGATCTCCATCGGTGAGTCGATGACGATCCGGCCCACCCCGACGTCGATCGCGTCGCGCAGTTCGTCGCAGGATTTGGCGTTGCCGTGCAGCACGATCCGCGCCGGGTCGACCCCGCCGGCCAGTGCCGTCGCCAACTCACCCGCCGAGCACACGTCGACGCCCAGTCCTTCTTCAGCAGCCCATCGGGCGACTGCCGTCGTCAACAGCGACTTACCGGCGTACACCACCTGTGCCTGGCCCAGGGCGGCCCGGTAGCGGCGGGCGCGAGTGCGGAAATCGGTCTCATCCAGCACATAGGCCGGCGTGCGGTACTGATCGGCGATATCGGTCAGGGCCACCCGGCCGACGGTGATCCGGCCGAGTTCGTCGACGCCGGTGGTGAGCGGCCAGATGTTGGGGTCGAGTCGTGGTCGGGTGGTCGCTCGCAGTGACGGCAGGATGTCCAGCAATGTCATGATTTCACCGTCCGCGCCGGCGGCCCCGGCGTCATCGGTCTTGACAGTTCCTTGACGCCGATGGGGCCGATCCTGACGAGGTCCAGTTACTTCGGTGCGGCCTCACGAGCCTGGCGTTTGTTCTCAGCGGTGAGATAGCAGTGTCGGCTCCGGTCGAAAAGTGAGCAGGTAGTTCCGGTTGAAAAGTGAGCACCCTTCGATTGGAGAGTGATCACTG
>NZ_MBEJ01000008.1 GCF_001953975.1 Mycobacterium sp. NS-7484 | reverse complement strand
TGTCGGCTCCGGTTGAATCCTGCGCAGCCTGCTCCGGTTGAAAAGTGAGCAGGTGTTTACGAGGTTGAGTCTGCCTGACGATCGGCTTCTACGGAGGGCAGAGACTCGATCGCGGTGTGTTTGATGCGGTAGCTGGCGCCTTTGAGGGCGATGACGTCGGCGTGGTGCACTATCCGGTCGATCATCGCTGAGGCGATGGTGGCCTCGCCGAAGACCTGGCCCCAGCGGGAAAACGGCAGGTTGGAGGTCAAGATGATCGAGGACTTCTCGTATCTGGTGGAGACCAGCTGGAAGAACAGGTTCGCCGCTTCGGTGTCGAATGGGATGTAGCCAACCTCGTCGATCACGATGAGCCCGTATCGGCCGATCTTGCGTAGTTCGGCCTCGAGGCGGTCGATGCGGTGGGCTTCGGCCAGTCGGGTGATCCAGCCGGTGGCCGGGGCGAAAGCGACCCGGTGCCCGGCGTGGGCTGCGGCGATTGCTAGCGCGGTCGCTAGGTGGGTTTTGCCAGTACCCGGCGGGCCCAGCAGCACGATGTTGCGTGCTTCGGCTAGCCAGCCGCCGGCTTCCAGTCGGGCGATCTGAGCGCGGTCCACGGCTGGTTGGGCGGTGAAGTCAAAATCGGTGATCGTCTTGATCGCCGGGAAACCGGCATAGCGGATACGTTGGCGGGCACCGGATTCCGCGCGAGCGTTGGATTCCACGGCCAATACCGCCCCGAGGTAGTCCTCCAACGACCAGTTCGCTTCACGGCCCTGCTCGGCCAGCCGCTGGTAATGCGCGGCGATGCGCGGCGCCTTCAACAGTCGCGATTGGTGGGCGATGAGCTTGTCGGCTTCACCCGGCGCTGGACTGCGTTTGGCGGCCATCACGCGACCTCCCCGGTCCCAAACACCGCGTCATAAGCGCTCAGGTCAGCGACTTCAACCTCCACCTGCAGATGAGCACCGGCGGACGGGCGGGTGCGAAACTGCTCGCGCAGCACCGCCGCAGCGGCCACGTGTTGTGGATCAGAAACCAATCCTGCTGTTCCCCAGAGTCGTTCATGATCGGCAACCACCCGATCCCCGCACCGGGCAATGATCCGATCCAGGCCCGCAGTCACGGTGATCATCCGTCCGATCACCTCCGGATGCACCGAATACGCGTTGCCGCCGAAGCTGACGTAGTAATCACGCCCCAACCGCGTCGTGGTGGTGGTGCCGACCGCGGGAGCTAGCGGCGGCAACCCAGCCATCGCCACCTGGTCGGCGGTGAGCAGGTCGGCCGGGATCAGGCCGGTAGTTGCATGAGTGCGGCGGTTGGCGATCGAAGTCAGCCAGTCCAGGAGTTGGGCATTGAAGTCAGCCGCCGAGACGAAGATCCGGCCAGGTAGAAACGACGTTTCAAGGTAGCCGTTGACACGTTCCACCAGCCCCTTGGTTTCCGGATCATAGGGTCGGGCCTGGATCAGCCGAGTGCCCAGCACGCCGCAGAAACCGGCCACACCTTCAGCCAGGCGGCCGCGCTGACCGATACCGGACTCGTTGTCCCACAAAAGTGTTCGAGGCACCGCCCCGATGTGTCGGGACAGTAGCTGCCACATGCCGGCCAGCAGATCTCCGGTGACCCGCGACGGGATCATCATCGCAGCGATGAACCGCGAGTGCGCAGCGACCATCACCAACACCGGAAACGACCGCAACACCCCAGCATGGTCAGGAACGAGTTGGCCGGGAAACCACAGATCGCACTGCACCTGCTCACCAGGCAGATGCACCAGCCGATCACACGGATCAGCCGGGGCATACTCGGGTCGGATCCGCGCCACGTTCTCCGCGAACCAAGAATGGCCACCAGTCCAGCCCACACGCTGGGCGATCACCGTGGCCGGCATCGTCGGGAACTGCCCCAGCAGCGCCCGCACCGCTAACTCGACCTGTGCCCACGCCGAGGTCACCGCCGGCTTGCGCTCATACCGCGGTGGCGACTCTGAACGCAGGGCTTTGGCCACGGTGTTTCGTGACAGCGCCAGCTGCCGCGCAATCTCAGCCTGCGACAGCTTCTCCGACCGATACAGCCGGCGAATCTCCGCCCAATCCTCCACAGTGATCACTCTCCAATCGAAGGGTGCTCACTTTTCAACCGGAACTACCTGCTCACTTTTCGACCGGAGCCGACAC
>NZ_MBEJ01000007.1 GCF_001953975.1 Mycobacterium sp. NS-7484 | reverse complement strand
TCTCCAACAGCGCCGCGGTCGCCCCGCGCCCCCACGCCGCGGCCGGGGCCACCACAGCCGCGCCCGGGTCATCGCCGAAGCCCAGATTCAGCCCGATCACCCCCTCCCGCGCCACCACCTGCGGCCGAGGCAACAACAACGCCGGATCCCCCACCACATCCACATCCAGCCCCACCCCGCCAAGCAACTCAGCACTACGCGGCCCACGCACCGACACCACCTGAAACCGGGACAGCAACGGCACCCACCGCTTGAGCTCATCGCTGCCGGAGGCGTTCTGCCGTCGTGGGAAGGCCGGGTCGTCGACGCCCACCCCGATGGCGTAACTGCCACCGCTGGTCGACGACATCCCCCGTCGGACCAGCCGCCGGAAGTAGCGGGTTCCCACGAGTGTTCCGCCGCCGACCACCTGGATGGCGCGCCGCAACAACCGACTCCGCCCCGTAGCCACCGCCTGCAACCGCTCCCGCGACAACACCGGAAGATCGACAAACCGCGCCCCACAAAGCTGCGCACGCACCGCCTCATAAATCGCGTCATCACCCAGATTGCCCCGCCCGTGCCAACCCAGATAACCCACCACCGGTCCCACCACGTGCGGTATTGCGGCTCTATCGATTTCCCGGCTAAGACTCATGAGAGGACTTTCTCTGCAATTGCGCAGCGGCTGCACTGGATAACCATCGGCTACCCGCCGCGGGACGGCTGAGTCGATGTTAGCCTTCGAAAACAAAAGGCGCGGCGCATAGTTCGGAGGGAAACCGGTCACTCAAGGGCGAAGAAATCTTCTGTCACATAATTTCACAGTTTCGAGGAGTTTCAGCAAATGTTGAGAGCGCTTGGCGCCCTTCGTCAAAAGACCGATTACCGCCGATGGGCAGAACCCCGCAATATTTACGCGTCGTGGGAAAGCCGCACCCAGCGGGCGGCGGAACTGATCCCACACGGCAGCCGCGTCATCGAGTTCGGCGCAGCCAAGCGGGTTTTGGAGCGCCATTTGAATCCGTCCTGCACCTACGTGCCGTCCGACATCGTCGACCGTGGTCCGGGAACGCTCGTCGCCGATCTCAACAATCGGCCATTGCCCGAAATCGGTGCCGGAGTCTACGACGCCGCAGTGTTCATGGGTGTGCTCGAGTACATCCGCGACTTGCCGGCGGTGGTGGATTGGCTGGCCGACCGCGTCGCAACCTGCGTGGTGTCCTATGCCTGCGCTCCGGCCGACGCCCACTCGTTGCGGGCGCTACGCGGTGCCGTCGTGCGCCTGCAGCACGGCTGGATGAACAGCTACAGCGCAGAGCAGTTACGGCGCCTGTTCTCCGACCGCGGCTACGCGGCGCCGCACGAGGAGCTCTGGGAAGATCAGCGGCTGTTCGTCTTTTCGCAGCACGCCGCGTCCTGAAGAGCGCACGTCACCGGCACTCCACCAGCCCCAGCCGGCTGTTGCGCCGAAATTCCACCGCCCCCGCGACGGCGTCGGATTTACCGATCTCCAGCCACGCCTCGTGCATGCCCTGGCCGTAGGTGATGTCGTCGAACAGCACCAGACCACCCGGGGACATCAGCGGCTGCAAGATCTTCCACTGCTCGATCACGAAGTCATACGTGTGGATACCGTCGACGAAAGCCAGATCGATCGGTCCCGGGACGGTACCAACGTGATCCTCGAAAGCCCCGCGGGTCAACGTGAATCGGCTCGACAACTCTGAGATCGACCGCTCCGCGACGTCCGCCCAGGAGTCGTTGATCTCGAAGCTGTACAGGTGCCCGGACCGGTTGGCCTCCAGACCCGCGGCGAAATACATGCCGGACACCCCGAAACCCGATCCGAACTCCACCACCGTCTGTGGCTTACGTTGCATGACCAGCCAGGCGTAGAGATCACCTTGGAACGCCGGCGAGCTGACATCACGCGGGGTGTACTTCACCTCTGGCAACTCATATTCCGGGGCCAGATGCTGAGGCCCGAGCCGATCGTGATTGGCCGCCGCGATGGCTTCGATCCGTTCTTTCTGCGGCGCAGCGGGAAAGCGGCCGGGCAGATCGGCGATCCAGCCGCCGCGAGAAATCCATTTCAGGCCACGCTTGAACACCTCCGCAGTGTAACCACGATTTCGCGCAGGCGGCGTGCTGCGCTCGACCACCACACCCTCATCGCGAAGATGTATCGGCTTTCAGCGCACGGTGTTTGCGCACCGCCGCCTCAAGGAGATCGGCTGTCGTCGCGACACTGTCGGCCGGTCTGGTCATGCCGGCTGCCACCTCACGGGCGCGCCGGGCGGCCCGCGGCGCCAGCACGGTCCGCAGCCCGGCCAGCAGTGAAGCCGGTGTGGTTTTCGAAAAGCGTTCGGCGGTGCCGACTTGCATGCGTTTGACCTGGGCGGCCCACACCGGTTGATCGGCTCCCACCCACAGGACCAACGTCGGTTTTCCGGCCCGTAGACCGGCCGCCGTGGTGCCCGCCCCGCCGTGGTGGACCACCGCGCGGCACAGCGGAAACACCGCGGCGTGGTTGACCGCGCCGACGACCTTGACATGGTCGGCGACGGACGCATCGTCGAGATCCCAGGCGCCCGAGCTGATCAATGCCCGCTCCCCCAGTTCGGCACAGACCGAGGCGATCATCTTGACGGCCTCGGCGGCCGAGCGCACCGGCATACTGCCAAAACCGAAGTAGATCGGAGATTTTCCCGCCGTTGCCCACGCCGTCACCTCGTCGTCGCGGGCTGTGGCGAGCTCCAACGTCATCGCGCCGACGAAAGGGCGACCGTCTTGCCACTCCTCGCGCAGGCCCGGAAAGAACACGTTGTCATAGGCCTGTATCTCGAGCGCGCCACGCTCGACGATGCGCCGCACCGACGGGGTCCTGGCTGCGGGCATACCCAATTCCCGTCGCTGCGTGTCCTCGGCCTGTTTCAACAACCGCCAATAGACCCACTCGGCGACGCCCCAGGCCGGCCTGATGAGATGCCTGGGAAGCGGCACGGGGAAAATCTGGCTATTTGCCCGGTGGGGAAAGAAATGCAGTGTGGCCAGCGGAATCCGTTGGTACTCGGCGATGTTGGCGACCACCTCCTGATATGTGGTGCCGGTGAGGACCAGGTCGGCACCGTGGGTCAACTCGGCTGCGGTGGCACTCATCTGCGCCCAGCCCTGGACCATGTACTCACGGCTCTCACGAAGCACCCGGAGCGGATTGCGAATTTTCCAGGCATCCCGAAAAGCGTCGGCTTCCAGCTGTTTTTGCGAATCCACCCCATACACAGCAACTGGCGAGAGCCCGACACCCTCGACGAAGGGGACGAGGTTGGGCGGGACGGCAAGGCGCACATCGTGTCCGCGACGCCGAAGCTCCAAGCTCACCGCAGCACACGGTTCGATGTCGCCACGGGTTCCGTGGGCCGCCACCGCAAATCTCATCATCTGCCCCGCTCGCGAATTCGTGGACACTCGAACGCTATAAGGGCTGACCTGGGTTCTCAACCGCCCCCTGACCTGATCATGAAAGCCGTTGGCCGAGACAGGTTTGGCCCACGGCCCGACATTCCGCGCGTGTAGCATGACGCAGATGTTCCGGTGCGGCTTGCCACGGAATGCGTTCTCGCGGGTGGGATTCTCCGGTTTGGGCAAGTACATCGTCCGCCACCCATTGCTGGTCATCGCGGCGTGGCTGGCGCTCGCCGGCGTGCTGTTGATGACGGTGCCCCAACTCAATGCCGTGGCGGAGCGAAATCCGCCCGGCTTCCTGCCCGCTGACTCCGCAGTCTTCGCTGCCGGCAACGATATGCAGAAGGCGTTCAACGAAACTGGCGGCGGAAATGTCGCAATTGCGATCCTGAGCAACGAGAACGGCTTGACTCCAGCGGATGAGCAGACCTACCGCTCACTGGTGGACACACTGCGGTCGGACACCGCCAATGTGCTCTCAACTCAGGACTTCGTAAGCATTCCCGAACTTCGCCAGGTGATGACCAGCGAGGACAACAAAGCCTGGCAGTTGCCGATCAGCCTGGGCGGGACAATGGGAACCGCTGAAGGCCAGACGGCTTACCGGCATGTCGTCGACGTGGTCCGGAAGGCGACCGCGGGCACCTCGTTGTCGGCCGAGGTGATCGGTCCGGCCGCCACGTTCGAAGACGTCGTCAAGCTGGGTGAACACGATCAACACATCATCGAGGCCGCCACCGTCCTGATCGTGCTGACGATCTTGATCATCGTCTATCGGAACGTGGTGGCCATGCTGCTTCCGCTGGCGATGATGGCGGTGGCCCTGGTGGTCGCCGAACAGGCGGTCGCCGGCCTCGGGGCGATCCATCTGATCGGTCTGGGCCCCCAGACGCTGATGTTGATGACCGCGATGATGATGGGCGCCGGGACCGACTACGCCATCTTCCTGTTCAGCCGCTATCACGAGTGTGTCCGATCCGGGCTCAGTTCCGACGACGCCGTCGTCGCGGCCCTCGAGTCGATCGGACGGGTGATCGCCGGCTCGGCGGGCACCGTCGCCATCACCTTTCTCGGGCTGGCTTTCACCAAACTGGGCGTCTTCTCGACGGTCGGGCCGGCCCTGTCGGTCACGATCGGCTTCGGATTTCTGGCCTCGGTCACGCTGCTGCCCGCGCTCATCGTGCTCGTGGGGCGGCGCGGCTGGGTGAAGCCCCGCAAGGATCTGACCGGGCGCTGGTGGCGACGGTCCGGTGTGCACATCGTGCGCAGGCCCGTCGTCCACCTCGCCACCAGCCTCGCCGTACTGCTCGCCCTGGCCGGCTGCGCGCTGCTGGTGAACTTCAACTACGACGACCGCAAGAACCTGCCCGACGACGCACACAGCAACCTCGGATACGCGGCACTGGACAAGCACTTCCCGGTCAGCAGTACCGTCCAGCAGTTCATCCTGATCCAGTCGCCGCGGGACCTGCGCAGCCCCAAGGCATTGGCCGACATGGAGCAGATGGCTCACCGGGTCAGCCAACTGCCCGACATCGAGATGGTGCGCGGGGTGACCCGCCCGACCGGTGAGATGCTCAAGGAAGCCCGCGCGACGTACCAGGCCGGCGAAGTGGGCGGCAAGCTCAACGACGCGTCCACTCTCATCGCCGACAACGATCCCAGGCTCTCGCTGTTGAGCGGGGGCGCACACAAACTCGCCGACGCCCTGGGCGAGGTGCGCAATCAGGTGAGCAATGCGATCCTGTCGGTACGTCCGCTCGCCGGGGCGTTGGCGGACATGCAGCGCAAGTACGGCGGCGCCAAAACCCTCGACGAGATCGATCAGACCGCCAAACTCGTGGCCAACATGCGCGCGCTGGGCCGTGCGTTGGGCGTCAACCTGGCTCAGATCACCGACGTCTACAAGTGGGCCGCACCGGTGGTGGCCGCGCTCGACGCCGGTCCGGCCTGCAGCGCCGATCCGGCGTGTGTCGCGGCGCGGGCCGACCTCCAGCACATCGTGGATGCCAAGAACAACGGAACCCTCGACAAGTTCGCCGAACTCGGCCGGCAGTTGGAGTCCACAGAGGGCAGCGAGACCCTCGACGAGGCCGTCGAAGGGCTGGGCCGAACCATCACCGAAGCCACGGAGTCGGCACGCGAACTCGGTCTCGACACCGACACCGGCATCCAGCAGCAGCTCGGCAAGTTGCAGCAGGGCGCGGATCTGCTGGCCGATTCCAGCCGCCAACTCGCCGACGGCGTACAACTTCTCGTCGATCAGACCAGGAACATGGGTCAGGGCCTGGATCAGGCCTCGGAGTTCCTGTTGGCGATGAAGCGGGACGCAGCCGACCCCCAGATGTCCGGCTTCTACATTCCTCCACAGATATTGACCCAGGAGGAATTCAACAAGGCGGCAGCGCTTTTCGTCTCCGCCGACGGACACACCGTCCGATACCTCGTGCAGACTTCGCTCGATCCGTTCGGCACCGAGGCCATGGACCAGGTCAAGGAGATCGTCAAGACCGCCGAAAGTGCCCGCCCCAACACGACATTGGAGGACGCCAAGATCTCCCTGGTCGGCTTCTCGTCGATACAGAACGAAATGCGCAACTACTACGACGGCGACATCCGGTTCATCATCATCGTCACCCTCGTCGTCGTCTTCCTCATCCTCGCCGCACTGCTACGTTCGCTCATCGCGCCCATCTACCTGGTCCTGTCGGTCGTCCTGTCCTACATGTCGGCACTGGGGATCGGGGTGATCTTCTTCCAGTTCCTGCTCGGTAAGGAGATCGTCTGGACGGTCCCGGGAATGGCGTTCCTGGTGCTGGTCGCCGTCGGTGCCGACTACAACCTGCTGCTCATCTCACGAATCCGCGACGAGTCCGAACGCGGGATGCGCACAGCGGTCATCCGCACCATCGGCGCCACCGGCGGAGTCATCACCTCGGCCGGATTGATCTTCGCCGCATCGATGTTCGGCCTGACCTTCAGCAGCCTCACGGCGGCCATGCAGATCGGCTTCATCATCGGCGTCGGCCTACTCCTGGACACCTTCCTGGTACGCACCATCACCGTGCCGGCCACCGCGGTGTTGATCGGTAAGGCAAGTTGGTGGCCGACCAAGCCGCCCACGACGAAGTCGGGGCCGAACGAGTTCAACCCGAGCGATCGTCCTGCCACGAGCTCGGCAGCATCGGAGCCTTGACGGCGCCGTCGAACGAATCACCGTCCAGGGCAGCCAAACCGGCCGGCCGCCCGGCGGTGCTCTTCGAGTCGGTATCAGCGAAACCGATCTGCCCGGCACCCTGATCCGACGGCGTCACATCCGCCCACTCCTCGGACCCGGAGTCCAGATACTCGTAGCGTCGACCAAGCTGCTGGGCCTTGGCCCGGCGGCGTCGCGCCGTCCGTTCTTTCTTGGGTTCCACGGCGCGCACCGCGGCCGGCATCTCGGTGTCCTCCGGTGCGGACGCCGTCCGGCGGGCCCGGCTGCGCGCCGACTGCCGGGCTTCGGCAGACAGTGCGGCGGCCATGTAGCCCAACGCATCAAGGTTGCCCAACGTCGGTGGTGCCGTCGGCGCCGGCGGAGAGGCCGGCGGAGCCGACGGGGCTGCGGGTGCCGAGGCCACCGACGACGTGGGGGCGGGCGACGGCGCAGTCGGGGGCGCCGGGCTGGGAGTGAGGGCGAGGCCGACGGGCGGCGGTGCGGGCGGAGCCATCGGCACCACCGGAAGCGCGTTGTGCAGTCCCGCAATTCCGGCCGCGCCGATGACACCTCCGGCCGTCAACACCGGCGCGGCGGCAACCGCTGCAACCAACATCGGTAGCAGCGCGGGCAGGGCCGCGACGAGTACCGACTCCAGCAACGTTTTCACCAGGGCGATCGTGTCGGTGGTGAACGCCACGAACATCGCGCCGGCGCCGAAGAGCAACGTGTAGGCGATGGCCACCGGATTGCCCGAGGCGAACGCCAACCCGATATCCGCCGCGACGAACGCGGCGGTCTGTGACAGGTAGGCGACATACTGCGAGATGTCCATCGGATAGCCGAGCGCGAAGGCCAGGTTGAGCGGATGGAAGAAGCTCAACGGGTTGCCGGTCCACGGCAGATACGGATCGATCCCGGCGAACAGTTCCGAGAAGAACGGATCGTTGTTCAACGCCTGGATCAGTGGATCCAGGACCTGGTCGTAAAAGTCGGTGTAGCCGATCTGATCGAGCCAGTTCAGATAGTCGTCCTGCCTGTCCGGTGGCGCCTCGGAGGCCGACGTCAGGGAGAACGGCTTCAGAATCTCTGGTGCCGCAACGCTTTCCGGCGATGCCGCCACCGCCGAGGTGGCGACAGCGTCGTACACCTGCATCGCGGTGGCGGCCTGAATCCACATCCGCACGTAATCCGCTTCGTTCAGGGCGATCGGGATGGTGTTGACGCCGAAGAAGTTGGTGCCCAGCAACACCGCGTGGGTGGCGTGGTTGGCGGCCAGTTCGCCCAGTGTCGGCATCGCGGCCAATGCCGTGGCGTAGGCGGCGGCCGCGGTTTCGTGTTGCGCTGCACGCGTTGCGCTTTCGGCGCTTTGTTGCGTCAGCCAGGCCAGGTAGGGCCCATGGGCCGCCACATATGCTGTCGCACTTGGCCCTTCCCACGCGCCCGCTCCCACGTCGGCCAGCACCGCCGTCAACTCAGCGGCAACCTCGGCATATTCGGTGCTCAGGGCGGTCCACGCACCCGCGGCTGCGAGCAGTGATCCCGGCCCCGGTCCGGCGGACAACAGGCTGGACCAGACTTCGGGCGGCGAGGCCAGATAGATCGCGGCGGCCATCACTGACCGCCCCATGCTTCGAAGGACACGGGTCGTCGTCAGCTCTCTCGGGGTACTCCGCCCCGGGTAGCAGGATGCGATGACGCGAGTGTCCTGGCTCTCGGATCACAGCTCGCCTCGCCTTCCAGCTTGCGCCGTGGCAGTTGAGGGTCGCTCCCCGATGACAGTGGCGGGACCGCGCCGGATTCACACCGGCTTCCTACGTCGTCATCACCTAACCGGCGAATTATGGCACATCACAGCCGGTCCCGATTCGGGCTACTTCTGCGCGCGCCCGGCGCCCTTCTTGATCCGCGGGGCCAACTGCACGATCTCGGGCACCACGGTCGGGTTTTCGTAGGCGGTCGTCACGAGTGACACCAGAGTGTTGGCGACATCGCCCAGGGCCGACATCCGGGCGGGCAGCGCCCCTTGGGCCACCCACGTCTTGAGCAACTGGTCCAACAGGTCGCGGTCGGCGCCGCGCAGGATCTCGGTGTCCTCGGTGGGGCCGATGCCGACCCGCAGCAGCGACAGCTCCGGGTGCTCGATACGCCACGAATGCAGAATCTCGTCGAGGGCGGCCTTGCTTGCGCTGTACGCCGCCACACCCGCGCGCGGACGCCCGACGTCATAGCTGGAGGCCACCAGGACCACACCGTTTTCCGACAGCCGGGGCGCCGCGGCCCGCAACACGTTGTTGGCCCCGACGGTGTTGACGCTGAACGCGTGCAACCACGTGGCCACGTCGGTGTCCTCGATGTAGGCGAACGGGATCACTGTGCTGGTGAACACCACGGCATCCAGACCGCCCAGTGCGTCGGCGGCCTCGTTGACGACGCGGTTGATGGCCGCGGAGTCCTCGACGTCGAGCTCGAACGCGTCTCCGCCAGTGGCCTCGGCCAGGGAATTCAGCAGATCGATGCGTCGCGCCGCCACGGCGACCTTGGCGCCGCGTTCAGTGGCACTGATCGCAACCGCGTGGCCGATGCCCGACGAGGCACCGACGACGAGGAGACGCAGTCCGGCTGCGTCGGCTCGTTGGCTGCTCATTCTGGATCAACCTCCATGGTCCATCTCAAGACGTGTCTCAAGGTCTTAGGTCACCCTTCGCTCGTCGGACAGTACCGCGTGCGATGAGTTTCGGTCGCGCGGTGGGTCCACTTTGGAAGACCGAGTTTCACCCGACGGCAGTCAGGAGTCCCCATGACGACAGAGACGACGCGCGGGAAGCCTCCGATCGTCGACCAACAGACCTGGCGCAATGCACTCGACGAGCTACGGCAACGGGAGAAAGCAGCCACCCGCGAGTTGGACGCGATCGCCGCCGCACGGCGGCGGTTACCGATGGTCGAGTTGCCCGACTACACGCTGATCGGCGCAGACGGTCCGGTACGCCTGGCCGACGTGTTCGACGGCCACTCCCAGTTGATCACCTACCACCACATGTGGACCGACGGTGCCGAATGGCAGTGCGGCGGCTGTACCGGTTTCACCTCGCAGTTCACCCGCCTGGACTTCCTGGACAACTACGACGCCCGTTTCGTCATCGTCACCAACGGCCCGATCGAGGAAGCGCTGGCCTACTGCGACAAGGTCGGCAACCGCATGGACTGGTACTCGTCGTCGGAGAGTTCTTTCGGTACCGACGTCGACGCCCCACCCAACGGCGGCTTTGCCGTCAACGTCTTCCTGCGTGACGGCAGCACCGTCTACCGCACCTGGCACACCAACGGCCGCGGCACCGAACAACTCAGCCACTCCTTCGCCCTGATCGACCTACTGCCCTACGGCCGTCAGGAGGAATGGCTGGATTCGCCGGAAGGATGGCCATCGCAGCCCACATACTCGGGCTGGCTGGACAGCCCCGACATCGCCCGAATCTACGGAAAGGACCACGTATGACCGCGTCATCAGACACCCGTGAGCGCTACGTCGTCACCCGCACCGTCCCGGCCTCCCCGGCCCAGGTGTTCGCCGTCCTGGCCGACCCGGCCCGCCACTGTGACACCGAGCCTGGTGACTGGGTGCGGGACGCAGTCGATCCCGCGCCGATCACCGCGACCGGCCAGATCTTCGCGATCAACATGTTCCTGCCACAGGCCGGCGGCCACTACGTCATGCACAACCTGGTGAGCGAGTTCGACGAGAATCGCAGCATCGCGTGGCTGCCCGGTCAGCTCGACGCACAAGGCCGGCATGACCCGGGTGGATGGTCCTGGCACTACGAGCTGACGCCGAATGGCGACCAGACCGACGTCACGCTGACCTACGACTGGACCGACACTCCGGCCAGCTTCCGCGAGCAGATCGGCGGGATGCCGCCGTTCGGCACCGATTTCCTCGCCGAATCGCTTGCCGCACTGGAACGTTCGCTCAGATAGCCTCGATCAGGTGCTGGCGTTGCCGGCGCGCCATTGCTCCCAGGGGATGTTCCAGTCCCCCAGGCCCTCGGTGCCCGGCAACACCGGGCCGACGGTGTTGACGACCTCGACGATGTCACCGCGTTTGGTGTTCTCGTAGAACCAGCGGGCATTGGCCGTGCTGACATTGAGGCAGCCGTGGCTGACATTGCTGTAGCCCTGGCTGCCGACCGACCACGGTGCGCCGTGCACATAGATGCCGCTGTAGGACATCTGGGTCGCGAAGTCGACCTCGGTGCGATAACCGTTGGGTGAGTTGACCGGCACCCCGTAGGTCGACGAATCCATCACCATGTGGTCGAAGCGGTCGCCGACGATGTAGATCCCGTTGTTGGTCGGAGAACTGTTCTTGCCCATCGAGATCGGCATGCTTTTGACCACCTGACCGTTGCGCCGCACGGTCAACGTCTTGGTGTTGTCATCGGCGCTGGCGATCACCTCGTCGCCGATCGTGAAATGGGTCGTGACATTGCCCTGACCGAACAATCCGTCACCCAACTCGACACCGTAGGTGTTGACGGTGACGTCCACCGAGGTGCCGGGCTTCCAGTATTTGGCTGGGCGCCAACGGACTTCGCGATTATTGAGCCAGTAGAAGGCACCCTCGACCGGTGGATTGGTCTTGACCGTGATGGCGCGCTGGGCCGCGACCCGGTCGCTGATGTTCTCGTCGAAGCGGACGGCGATGGGTTGACCCACGCCCACCACTTCCCCGTCGTTCGGCAGCAGGTAGGGCATCGTCAGGTTCGCCGGCGAATGTGTCTCGAACCGCATCCGGCGATTGGTGACGCCGCCCAGGCCCAGCGACTGGGCATTGAGGGTGTACTGCTCGTTGTAGTCGAGTGGATCGGTGGTCGACCACGTCAGCCCGTCGGGACTGAACTTCCCGGCGACGCTGACGCCGTCTTCGTTGGTCATCGTCACGCCACCGAGCACACCGTTCTCGGCGCTCACCGTGACCGGCGCTTCGACTTTCACCCCGACCGCGCCATCGGTCACCGAGGCCTTGACCCTGGGCACCAACAAATCACCGTAGGGCGTGCCCTTGTCGGTGATCACGGGCGGCGGGCCCGGCGGTTCCGACCCGCCACACGCGCTCAAGGCCAGCATCATCGCGGGCACCATGGCAACAACCGTCCGCCGGAAGATATCCCGATACGGACGGGTCACTGTCTGGACCTGCCCCATGTTGATCGCACCCCTCGTACGGTCGATAGCAAATTCTTGGCAATAGTCTAAGGGCTACCGGCCGCGGATGCGCATCCAGCGGGCGGCAGAAGGCCGCTACCAGCGGATTTCACGGTTGGCGGAATGTCCTGTTATTGTCTCTCACGCGCGCCGTTAGCTCAGTTGGTAGAGCAGCTGACTCTTAATCAGCGGGTCCGGGGTTCGAAACCCTGACGGCGCACCAACCAAAAACCCTGCCTCGGCAGGGTTTTTGTGTTTGGTCTGCGCAGGATCGGTGCGGGGTTGCCGCAACTGTCCGAGATCTATCTGGCTGGTCTATCTGGCTCGAGACCCGTCGGCAAGCCTGTCGCCGACACTCGGTTCGGCTTCTTCCAACAGCATCTCTACCGCCCCGGCCAGATGCGCGGCTGCGTAGCCGTGATCCCGGTACTGCTCGCTCTTGAAGCGATCGAGCTCCCGGCGTAGATCGCCGAGGGTTTCATCGCTCACGTGCGCCATATGGCTACCTCCAGTCGGTGTGACCACGGCTCACGTCGCCATACAGGTTCGACATGAGCCATGGGGTCTATCAGCGAATGGCGACGGATCCGTCGCGATCGACTGCACCGGCGACAGCACATGCAGCGGTCCTGGCAAACGGCATAAATGTTAGCTGCAACGCAATACCCCCTTGTCACACGATCGTTCCGTGTTGCGGCCGGGATCGCGATGCGGGTCCGCCACCCCGATCCTGACCCGAGGACGACCTTAGCTGGACACCTATACGCTAGCAACCGATTCCACGAGAAAGAGCCGATCCGACCCTGCAATTCAGCGGTTTTCGGGTTTCGCGGTACTTCATGCGCCCGTTGCGCCGAGCGGCTGGGTGTACCAGAGCGAAACGCGTTTGCCAATCATTTGCCGCGTCAGATCTCCGGCGCGACGATCCCGACACGGCACCTCATGCAATTGCCTCAGCAAACATTGCCGCCGGCCGCACCCCGCGCCGAGCAGGCACGCGCGGCCCGTTCGACAGGTCGACGCGGCGGCCCACGAGCTTTGCGGCAGACGGGCCGTCGCCGCCGGACAAAACAATGCCAAACGGCATGAGTTTATGTGCTGACAATCGGGGTAAGAATGGGCGGGAGCGACAATCGACCGAATGTTGACGCCTATGCAAGTTACTGTCAAGCATTGGAAACCGGCAGTTTCGCTGTTCAGACGCTGGAACCTGTGTTAGCCTCGCGTTAGCTGATTCGTTGCGACTCGGCATCGCTGGGCGAATACGCCAAGATGAGAGGTGTTAGCTGATGGCTACCGCAGGTGGCATCGAACCTACGGCTAGATCAACCTCCGCTTTTGTTGCTGCACACCAACCGGTCATGGTGCACAGCTGCAACCGGCTCGGGCGTGTCGCCAATCCGCCGAGTTTTTCGTTGGCGGATTTCCTGTTGTTCCGCCGCCGCTGAGCGGCGTATCGGCCTGAGCCGCTGAGCGGCGTATCGGCTTGAGCCGCTGAGCGGCTCGTCAGGCTCAGTGGCGCTTGATCCGCCGGATGACGATGACCACCACCAACACTCCCGCGCCGGCCAATGAGGCGGTGACGGCGGGCTTCTTGACGAAACCGATCACCGCCGACTTGAGATCGTCGGCCAGCCGCTGCGGGTTGGCCCGCTCGGCCAGGGAGTCGACAGTCAACGCCAGTTGATCGCGAGCCTGATCGATGTCCCGCTTGATGCTCTCCGGGTCCCGGTTCGCCACTGTGTGCTCCTCCAAGCCGCTCCATGTCGTGCTGCCCTGCCGCACTACCCTAGATCAGCCGGTCCCGTGACGACGGAACCGGTCGACAAGAAGGGATACCCACGCATGCCGCCAACCCCGCGCCTGGAGGTGGGAGACACCGCCCCGGCTTTCAGCCTGCCCGACGCCGACGGCAACGTCGTCAAGCTCTCCGACTACAAGGGCCGCAAGGTCATCGTCTACTTCTACCCGGCCGCGTCGACCCCCGGTTGCACCAAGCAGGCGTGCGACTTCCGCGACAACCTCGCCGAACTCAACGGTGCTGGGCTCGATGTCGTGGGCATCTCTCCGGACAAGCCGGAAAAGTTGGCCAAGTTCCGCGACAAGGAAGGGCTGACCTTCCCGTTGCTGTCGGACCCTGACCGTGAGGTGCTCACGGCCTGGGGCGCATTCGGTGAAAAAACCATGTACGGCAAGACCGTTCAGGGTGTGATCCGCTCGACGTTCCTCGTCGACGAAAAGGGCAAGATCGCCGTCGCGCAGTACAACGTGCGGGCCACCGGCCACGTCGCCAAGTTGCGCCGCGACCTATCGGTCTGACTGCCCCAGCTTCTCCAGCAGTAGCGCCTCGGCCGTCGCCGCCTTCTCCAGCACACCCAGGTGCAGGCTTTCGTTCACGCTGTGCGCCTGGGTGGCGGGGTCCTCGACCCCGGTCACCAGGATCGTCGCGGCCGGGAACGCCTCGGCGAATTCGGCGATGAACGGAATCGATCCCCCCATGCCCATGTCGACCGGATCGGTGCCCCAGGCAGTGTGGAACGCCGCACGCGCGGCGTCGTAGACCGGCCCGGTGGCGTCGATGGCATAGGGCTGACCGACGTCGCCCGGGGTGACGGTGACCTGGGCACCCCAGGGCGCATGCGCCTCGAGGTGACGGGTCAGTGCCGCCAGATGGGCGTGAGCGTCGCCGCCGGGCGCCACGCGCATGCTGATCTTGGCGCGCGCCCGCGGGATCAGGGTGTTCGACGACTTGTCGATGGGCGTGGTGTCGATCCCGATGACGGTGATCGCCGGTTTGGCCCACATACGTTGCACCACTGAGCCCGAACCGATTTCGGATACGCCGTCCAACAGCCCCGACTCTTGCCGGACCCAGTCGGGCCCGCGGTCGACGTCAGCCGCGGACGCTTCGTGCAGACCGGCGACTGCGACGTTGCCGTCGTCGTCGTGCAGGCTGGCCAACAGCCGCACCAGCACGCTCAGCGCATCCGGCACCACCCCGCCCCACAGCCCCGAGTGCAGACCGTGGTCCAGGGTGGCCACCTCGACCACACAGTCGGCCAGGCCCCGCAGGGTCACCGTGAGCGACGGGATCTCGGTGCTCCAGTTGTCCGAGTCGGCGATGACGATGACGTCGGCGGCCAGGGCCTCTTTGTGTGCGGACAGCAGGGCACCCAAGGACGGCGATCCGGATTCCTCTTCACCTTCGACGAAGACCGTGACGCCCACCGGGGGCTTGCCGTCGAAGGCCCGGATCGCGGCCAGATGTGTTGCGATACCGGCCTTGTCGTCGGCGGTGCCGCGACCGTAGAGCCGTCCGTCACGTTCGGTGGGCTCGAACGGCGCGGAGTCCCACTGGGCTGGATTGCCTTCGGGCTGTACGTCATGGTGGGCATACAGCAGCACGGTGGGCGCGCCGGCCGGCGGCGGATAGTGCGCGATGACGGCTGGGGCGCCACCTTCGCTGACGATCCGGACCTCGGGAAACCCGGCGTCCGACAACAGCTTTGCGACTGCCTCGGCGCTACGGTGCACCTCGTCGCGGCGGGCCGGGTCGGCCCATACCGATTGGATGCGGACCAGATCCTCCAGGTCGGACCGCACCGACGGCAATACCCGCTGCACCCGCGCCACCACATCACTCATGGTGACGAGCGTAGTAGGTCCCGCATCCCCCGCGAGCAGACGCAGATGTACCCGACACGCCGTGGCGAACGGTACATCTGTGTCTGCTCGCGCAGAGAAGTCCGCGTTAAAGCTCCTCGATGATGGCCACCGCCGCCGCGGTATCGGCCTCATGGGTGAGCGAGACGTGGATGTTCACGCTCTCCAGGTGCTTGGCGATATCGCCGGACAGCCGCACCTTGGGCCGGCCCCACATGTCGGTGACCACCTCGATGTCGCGGTGGATTCCCTCCGGCAGGGCCGGACGCTTGGAGAACCGGGAACTCGACCAGGCCTTGATCACGGCCTCCTTGGCCGCCCACCGAGCCGCCAGGTGCCGGGCCGCCGACGAACTCTTGTCGGCGGCGTCCCGGCGCTCCCCTGGCGTGAACGTCTCGGCGAACACCGTTCCCGGCCGGTCTACCTGCTCGGCGAAATCCGGAATGGAAACCAGATCGATGCCTACGCCCACAATCGCCACGCCGCGACCTTAGCGGACGTAGAGATCGTCATCGCCGAGCCGGGCGTCCGCGTTCAGCAACATCGCCGCTTCCTGACGCTTCTCCGGCACGTCATGGTCGAACCGGCGGTCGGCTGGCTTCTCGTACATCGGCCGGCCACCGGCGATCGCCCCGGCCAACCGGCGCTGACCGGCCAGTGTGCGCTGCTCGGCCCGCTTGCGGTACTCGTCGCGCTCGGCCGGATCCAGTGCCGCGATGAACGCTTCCGGGTGCACCAGGGCGACCAGACCCGACACGTGACCGAATCCGAGGCTGGTGACCAGACCGGCCTTGAGCGGGAACTTCCCACGCAGGTCCAGGGTTTCGCGCACCCAGACGAAGTGGCCGGAGGTGGCCAGCTCGTCGTCGACGCAGTCCAGGCTGCGGTTCGGCGGGATGACGCCGTCGCGCAGGATCTGGCACAGACCCATCATCTGGAACACCGCCGCGCCGCCCTTGGCGTGCCCGGTCAGCGTCTTCTGGCTGACGATGAACAGCGGGTTGCCCGCCGAGCGCCCCATCGAGTCGGCCAGCCGCTCGTGCAGCTCGGTCTCGTTGGGATCGTTGGCCAGCGTCGAGGTGTCGTGCTTGGAGATCACCGCGATGTCGTCGGCGCCGACACCCAGCTTGGCCAGCGAGCGGGCCAGCTGCGAATCCTTGCCGCCGCGCCCGGCGCCCAGGGCACCCAGCCCCGGAGCCGGAATCGAGGTGTGCACACCGTCGGCGAAGCTCTGCGCGTAACCGACGACCGCCAGCACCGGCAGACCCATCTTCGCGGCCAGGTCACCGCGGGCCAGCAGGATCGTGCCACCGCCCTGGGCTTCCAGGAAGCCGAGACGACGACGGTCGTTGGCGCGGGAGAACTTCGAGTCGCTGATTCCCTTGGCGCGCATCATCTCGGTGTCGGCGGTGGCCGCCATGTCACCGAAGCCGATGATCGCTTCCAGGGTCAGATCGTCGAAGCCGCCGGCGATCACCAGGTCGGCCTTGCCGAGGCGGATCTTGTCCACACCCTCCTCGACCGAGACGGCCGCGGTGGCGCAGGCGCCGACCGGGTGGACCATGGCGCCGTAGCCGCCGACGTAGCTCTGCATGACATGTGCCGCAACAACGTTCGGCAGCACCTCCTGCAGGATGTCGTTCGGCTTGGCCCGGCCCAGCAGGTTGCCGTGGTACATGGTCTGCATCGAGGTCATGCCGCCCATGCCGGTGCCCTGGGTAGAGGCCACCTGGCTCGGGTGCACCCAGCGCATCAGCTCGGTCGGGGTGAATCCCGAGGACAGGAACGCATCCACCGTGGCGACGATGTTCCACAGCGCCACGCGGTCGATGGAATTCGCCATGTCCGGGGTGATGCCCCACACCGTCGGGTCGAAGCCCGTCGGGATCTGGGCACCGACCGTGCGCGACAGCTTGGTCTTGCGCGGAACCCGAATCTCGGTGCCCGCCTTGCGGATCACCTGCCAGTCACTGGAGTCCGGCACCGGCCGGGCCACGGTGTGCTCGGGGTCGAAGGACACGAACGCCCGGGCGTCGGCCTCGCTGGACACCACGAAGCTGAAGTCCTTGTCCAGGAACACGCTGACCAGCAGCGGCGAGGCGTGATCGGGGTCGATCGCACCGTCATCCACGAATTCCCTAATACCGCAACGCTCCACCACCGCGTCGTGGTAGCGCTCCACGATCTCCGATTCGGGCACCAGCTCACCGGTTTCGGTGTCGTACCAGCCGGCCTTGGGATCGTCTTCCCACTTGACCAGTCCGGTGGTCCACGCCAGTTCCAGCACGCCGGCCGCCGACAGCTCGCCGGAGACCTCCATCTCGAAGCGGGTCCGCGACGAGCCGTACGGTCCGAGTTCGGCACCGCCGACGATGACCACCAGATCGGCCGGGTCGACGTCGAGATCGTCCCACTCCGGCGCCGGTGCGGGGTTGTACCCACGTGGCGGGGCGGGCAGCGCTGCAACGGTGTTGCTGCCGCCGTCCTCCTCCTCGTCTTCTGATGCGGCGCTTGCCATGTCCTCGCGCGCCTTGGCGGCCAGCTCGGCCATGTCGAGCTTGATGTCGCCCAGACCGCCGGTCAGGTCCACCTTGATCGGCGCGTTGGCCGCGGCCACCTTGGACTCCACCGTGCACAGGTTCAGCAGCATGGCTGCCATCTCCGCGGTGCTGTAGGTGGTGACGCCGGCCTCTTCGACCGCACTGACGATGGCGTCGTTGTGCCCCATCAGCCCGGTGCCCTTGGTCCAGCCGATCAGCGCGTGCGCCAGGCTGACCCGCTCGGCCCACGATGATTCGGCACTCCAGCGGTTCACCAATGCGTCGAGCGCGGACTTGGATTCGCCGTAGGCGCCGTCGCCGCCGAACATGCCGCGGTTGGGCGAGCCCGGCAGCACCACGTGCAGCCGCGAGGCGATGTCGCGCTCGGCACCGATCGTCGACAACCCGCCGATGAGCCGCTGCACGGCCCACAGCAGCACCTTCATCTCCATCTCGGAACGCGAACCCGCCTCGGACAGATCCCCGGCCACGCGCGGCGCGGCGAACGGGAACAGCAGGGTCGGGGTCTGCGCGTCCTTGAGGTGGATCGATTGGGGCCCAAGGCTTTCGATCTGCTCGCTACCCACCCACTCGACCAGCTTGTCGATGTCGGAGTAGGACGCCATGTTGGCCGGGACCACCCACAGGGTGGCGCCGAAGCGGGCGTTGTCGCGGTAGAGCTCCTTGTAGAACGCCAACCGGTCGTCGTCCAGACGCGAGGTCGTGGCGATGACGGTGGCGCCACCGTCGAGCAGCTGCCCGACGACCGACGAGGCGATGGAGCCCTTCGATGCACCGGTCACCACGGCGACCTCGCTGGAATACCGACCGGTTCCGGGATTCTCGGCACCGGCCGCGATGCGACCGAACAGCGAGGCGTGGATGGTCCGACCGGCGGCCAAAGCCTTGCCCTGCCACCAATTCGCCTGGGTGGCAACGACATGCCCGGCGCCCTCGAAGCGCTCGGACAGCCGCGGCCAATCAGCGTCGATCTCACCCTCGTCGGCCAGCCACAGCTTGACCAGGTCTTCACGGGCACTGGCCCAGCGGTCGTCGAACACGACGGCCTTCTTCGCGTCGAACGCCGGGGCGACCAATCGCGGCCAGTCCGAACCGAGTTCGGTGGTGACCAGGTCGATCAGCTCGGCATCGGTCGCAGCCTCGGGGGCACCCACGGGGGCGTCCAGGCCGAGCTGCCCGAGAATCGTGCGCGCGGCTGAGGCCAGCACACCGTCGGGACCGGTGACCTTCTCGGCGAACTCGCCGAGCGCGGCCGAATCCACCACTCCCCCACCGGCTCCACCGGCAGAGGGCAGTGACACCGCCACACCCTGGCGGGCCGCGACCGCGGCAACGGCCGCGTCGATGACCTTGTCCACGCCGGCGGCGTCGGCCAGGGCACCGGGGTGCAGGCTGCCCAGATCACCACCGCGCACGCTGCTGCCCTCACGGGTGCCCAGCGCCACCTCGACGGTGACGTGCTTGGCCCAGCCCGGACCCAGCTCCCAGGTCTTGGTGACCCGCTCGGTGATGTAGGCCGGCCGCTTGCCCGACGGCCCGAAGACCGTGCGCAGCTGGTCATTGATGGCATCCGACAGCACCGGGCCGAACGGCTTGTAGGTACGGGCCAGCTTGCTGACCTGCCCCTTGAGCGCACCGAGATCGGCCTCGGCAGCACCGTCGATGGCACCGAGGTTCAGCTCCGAACCGAGGTCGACCAGCAGCTGGTTACGCCGCGAAGACGCACCGTCGGTGATGGACTCGATGGAATCCAGCGCCTCGATCTGGTCGATGCGCATCTTGGCGCTCAGCGCGATGAGACCCACCGTCGCGTCGGCCGCGTCGAAGGTGATGTCGTCGGGCCGAGGACCACCGGACGGGGCCGCCGGTGCGGCTGCCGGGGCCGGGACGGCCTCGGCGGCCGGAGCGGCTTCGGCTGCGGGAGCGGCAGTTTCCTCAACCTCGGGCTCCGGCTCGGGATCGGTGTCACTGGCGAACAGCACCGCGGCGTCGCGCTCGGCGTTGAGCACCTCGACCGTGCTGTGCGCGTATTCGGGCAGCTTCAGCGTGTTGGTGGCCAGGCCGGCGACCGTCGGCGCGTTCTTCACGCCGATCTCGACGAACCGCTCCACCCCGAGACCGCCGGCGGCCTCCTCGATGAACAGCAGGTCCTGGGTCTCGATCCAACGCACCGGGCTGGCGAACTGCCAGGCCAGCAACTCGATGACGATCTTGCGGCACAACTCGATCGGCCGCTCGTTACGCCAAGTGTCGTAGTCGGCGAGGATCTCGTCGAGCGGCTCGGCCGGCACCAGATCGCGGATCTCCTGGATGAAATCGCGGTCAAGTGTGAACGGCCGAGGCACCAGGTTCGGGATGTAGCGTCCGACAACCAGTTCCGGGTCACGGTCGCGCGGCAGGACGCGTTCCAGGCTGCGCCGGAAGTCGTCCACACCCACCCGCAGCACGCTGGAGTGGAACGGCACGTCGATGCCGGGCACCAGGATGAACGATCGCTTGCCGCCGCTGATCTCGCGACGACGCTCGACCTCTTCCTCCAGCGCCTCCAGACCGCGCACGGTGCCGGCGATCGCGTACTGCGAACCGCGCAGGTTGAAGTTCACGATCTGAAGAAATTCTCCAGTACGAGCGCTGATCTCGGCGACGAAGTTCTCGACATCCTCGTCGGCCAGGTCGATCTGCGACGGGCGGATCGCGGCCAGCCGGTAGTTGGACCGGCCCCGCTCGTCGCGCGGCACGATGTCGTGCATCTTGGAGCCGCGGTGGAACACCGCCTCCAGCAGACCCTCGAGTTCGATCACGCCGGAAACGCATGCCAGCGCGGTGTACTCACCGACGGAGTGGCCGCAGGCGATCGCGCCTTCGACGAACGCGCCCTGCTCCCGCATCTCGGCGACCTGCGCGGCTGCCGTCGTCGCCATCGCGACCTGGGTGAACTGGGTCAGGTACAGCACGCCCTCGGGATGCTCATAGTGCACACCGGAAGCGATCAACGACGTCGGGTTGTCGCGGACCACGTGCAGCACCGAGAAGCCCAGCGTCTCACGGGTGAACTTGTCGGCGGTGTCCCACACCTTGCGGGCGGCCTTGGATCGGGCGCGGACCTCCATGCCCATGCCCTTGGACTGGATGCCCTGGCCGGGGAACGCATAGACGGTCTTGGGTGCGGCCAGACGTGCGGTCGCCGCCATCACCAGCTCGGAGCCGACGCGGGCCTGAACCTCGACAACCTCTGCGCCGACGTCGATTCCGACGCGGTCGACGCGGAAGTCGACCTCGTCACCCGGCTTGACCATGCCCAGGAAGCGGGCGGTCCAGCCGACCAGCTTGGCCGGTGGGATCGGCTTGCCGTCGGTGGCGGTGACGACGTGCTGCGCGGCAGCCGACAGCCACATGCCGTGCACGATCGGGCCTTCCAGACCGGCCAGCAGCGCCGCGGCCCGATCGGTGTGGATCGGGTTGTGGTCACCGGACACCACGGCGAACGGCCGCATGTCCACGGGCGCGCCGACCGTGACGTCACGCCGGCGACGGCGCGGGGTGTCGGTGGCGTTGTCCGAGATCGCACCG
The DNA here is from genome assembly GCF_001953975.1 of Mycobacterium sp. NS-7484. GTDB lineage: Bacteria > Actinomycetota > Actinomycetes > Mycobacteriales > Mycobacteriaceae > Mycobacterium. Next base: position 166,092 of record NZ_MBEJ01000007.1, on the reverse strand, counting down.
CCCGCCCGGACCGGGTCGGTCAGCTCGGCCGCTCCGGTGCGGCCACGGATCGCGAACCGCTCCTCCAGCTTGGCGAGTTCAGTGCCGTCCGAGGCGCGCACGGTCACCGAAACCGGGACCACCCGGCCCACCTCGGTGTCGTGGGCGGCGGAAGCCGTTGCGGTGACGGTCAATTGAGCCGGCTCGGTCGGCAGCGGGGCCAACAGATGAGCGGCGTGGTCCAGGTGCACCAGGCTCAGCAGGCCTTCGACCACCGGGAAGCCGGACTCAGTCGCGGCGCTGCCGATCGCGGAGAACACCGCCGGCCAGCACCGGCCGACCAGGGCGTCGGGAACGACGGTCAGTGTCGGGGCCAACGGGGCTCCGAACGTGGCGGTGACGCCGGTGTGGTCGGCCACCCGCTCGGGATCCCAATCGACGGTCACGGTCACGGAGTCACCGTCGACGGTGGGCAGCGCGTCGGGACCGTCGACACCGGCGGCGATGGCGAGCACCGAACGCATGGCGGTCGCAGCGTCGTCGACCTCGACAACCGGGGCGCCACCGCTACGGATGGCATCGGTCAACGTGAACCGGATCTCGATCCAGGTTCCCGACAGCGGCACCGACAGCACCACGTGGCGATCGTCGGCAACCTCAAGCCGAGCACCGGTGGAAGGGTGTGTGGCCGAACGGTTCTCAGAACCTTCGCGGATCTGCCACTCCGCCGGTGCGGCGATCCGGTGCACCGGGTTGACCGAGGTGCGCCCAGCCCACAACACGTCCGGAGCGTCCAGCAGCACAGCCAGCGGGCCGGTCACGTCAGCGCGGCCCTGCCGGCGCGACAGCACAGCCTTCGGCTGGGCACCGGCGGCCAGCACCTCGTCGACGGCGGCCTGCTCGAACCGGTCGAGCAATTCGCCGACGGGCTCGTCGACCCGGGTGATCCCGGCGACGGCGGCGGTGCCGGGGATGATGCACACCTGGTCGGCGTCGTAACGGGCGTCGTGGGCCTGCCACAGCGAGTCGCTGCGCCACCAGCGGCGCACGTCCTTGTCGATCACCGGCACGAAGTTGACCGGCTTGCCCAGTGTCTTGCACAGCTCGACGAAGAACGGGACGTCGGCCGGGTGCAGTTGCACCGAAGCGGCGTCCGGGTAGGCCGAGACCAGCGCGGCCAGTGCGGCTTTCGGGTCCTCGAGGAGCTGCTCACCGTCGCCCGCCGGATCGAACAATGTCTCGATCGGACCGAAATCCTGTGCGTGCAAACGTGCTTCGGCACGCTTGAGCATCTGCTCGAAGCGGTCACGCCAGGTGATGTCCAGCCACGGCGAGTCGTCCCGCTTGGAGTCGGCGGTGCTGTTGCCTTCACCGATGGCGAGCTCGATGTAGCGGCGCAGCCACTGCAGGTAGGTCATCTCGGCCACGTCACCGAAGTAGGGCTTGGCGGTGTTGGCCATCGCGGCGATGATCTCGTCGCGACGGGCGGCCACCGCGTCGGCGTCACCGGCCACCTCGTCGAGCAGCCGGCCGCAACGCGATGCGGTGTTGTCGATCTCGTGGATGTCGGCGCCGAGCTGGCTGCGCCCGGAGGCCATGCCACCGGCGGCCTTACCGGCGCCCACCCAGGCCTCGGTGCCCTTGGTGTCCACCAGCATCTGCTTGACCTGCGGGCTCGTGGTGGCTTCGAGGGTGGCCATGGCAGCGGTGCCGACCAGGATGCCGTCGACCGGCATCAGCGGGTAGCCATGGGCGGCCGACCACCGGCCGGACAGGTATTCGGCGGACCGCTCCGGGGTGCCGATGCCGCCGCCGACGCAGATGGTGATGTTGGACTGGCCACGCAGCTCGGAGTACGTCGCGAGCAGCAGGTCGTCGAGGTCCTCCCAGGAGTGGTGGCCACCGGCGCGGCCGCCCTCGATGTGGGCGATGACCGGCTTGGTGGGCACCTCGGCGGCGATCCGGATGACGGAGCGGATCTGCTCGACGGTGCCCGGCTTGAACACCACATGGCTGATGCCGAGGTCGTTGAGTTCCTCGATCAGCTCGACGGCCTCTTCGAGGTCGGGAATGCCCGCGGTGACCACCAGGCCGTCGATGGGAGCACCGGACTGGCGAGCCCGCTGCACCAGCCGCTTGCCGCCGACCTGCAGCTTCCACAGGTAGGGATCGAGGAACAGCGAGTTGAACTGGATCGCCCGACCAGGCTCCAGCAGCTCGCCCAATTCGGCGATGCGATCGTTGAAGATCGGCTCGGTGACCTGCCCGCCGCCGGCGAGTTCGGCCCAGTGGCCGGCGTTTGCTGCGGCGGCGACGATCTTGGCGTCCACTGTGGTGGGCGTCATACCGGCCAGCAGGATCGGGGAACGTCCGGTGAGGCGGGTGAACTTGGTCGAGAGTTTGACCGAGCCGTCGGGCAGGCTCACCACGCTCGGGGCATAGCTGGACCAGGGCCGGGCCACCTCGGGCACCGCGCCGATGGTGAACAGGTTGCGCTGGCCACCGCGGGTGGCGGCGGGCACGATCCCGATACCGAGGCCACGGACCACCGGAGCGGTCAGACGGGTCAGGATGTCGCCGGGGCCGAGGTCCAGAATCCAGCGGGCGCCCGCCTCGTGCAGGTCGGTGATCTCGTCGACCCAGTCCACCTGGCTGACCAGGATGGCCTCAGTCATCTCGCGGGCGAGCTTGACGTCGATGCCGACGGTCTCCGCCCACCGGCCGACGATGTCGATACCGTCGGCCAGACGCGGGGTATGGAAACCGACCTCGACCTGCACCGGGTCGAAGACCGGCGCGAAGACCGCGCCACCGCGGACTTTGCTCTTACGCTCGGCTTCTTCCTTCTCAGCGATCTGGTTGCAGTACAGCTCGAAGCGCGACAGCTGCTCGGGCGTGCCGGTGATCACCACGGAACGCCGGCCGTTGCGGATCGACAGCACCGGGGGCAACACCGTGCGCACGTCCTGGCTGAACTCCTGGAGCAGCTCGTAGATGCGCTCGGGCTCGGCGTTGGTCACCGACACCATCGGCGGCCGGTCACCCAGCACCGTGATGCCGCGGCGACGGGCCACCAGCGTGCCGGCCGCACCGATCAGCTGCGCCAGGGCCAGCAGCTCCACATCCTTGGCGCCCTTGGCGGCCAGCGCCTCGACGGCGAGCACGCCCTGCGAGTGCCCGGCCACGGCGACCGGCGGGGTTGCCGCGAGATCCATGCCCTGGCGGGCCAGCGCCCGGATGGCCGCGATCTGGGTGAGCAGCACACCCGGCACCGACACCGCCGCCGAGGTCAGCTGCTTGTCGGACGGCACCGGCTCTTCGGCAGCCAGCGCGCGCACCCACTGCAGCGGCTCGAAACCGATGGGGCGAACCACGAGGAGTTCGGCGGCCACCGGCTCCAGCAGCAGCTCGGCCTCCCCGGCCAGCGTGGCGAGTTCCGACTCGATACCGGCCGAGGACACCAGTTCTTCGAAAGTCCCCAGCCAGGCGCTGCCCTGGCCACCGAAGGCGACCGCATAGGGCTCACCGGCGCTGAGCCGGTCGACGAGCGCGTGGGTGGAGTCGGCCTGCCGATCGTCGGATCCGGAGTCGTCGTTGCGTCCGGCGGAAACCCGGTCGTGTTCGTAGATCGTCACTGGCGCTATCTCCTCGGTGCTGCTGCGGTTCTGCAATGAAGTTCTCGCGGCTGGCTGTCGCGTGCGGTGTCTCAGGTGTGTCGTCTCGGGCGGTGTGGCTGCCCGGGCGACAGGCCAACGGCGATTCAGCGTCGAATCAGGTGAGGAATGCGGTTCCGTCGGTCGTCTCGTGACCGCGTCTCTCGCATTCCTGCCCTACTAAGAGTGGCATAAGAGCCGACGGGCGTTTTCCGTCCAGATTGGTTACTGGCGAGTTCTACGCATGGGTAACCGCCGGTAACGTCACGCGGTGTTCAGCGGGGGCTCAAGGCATTCGGGACAAACGTCCTGTTGGCAGGTGGTTACGGTCGAGTAGGCACAACTGCGCAGATCAAGGCAGTATTGTTATCGAATCGTTATCTAAATTTCTCGCCGCTTCCGGCGCCGCGAACGGGCTGTGAACCAGCAGACATTCGAACCAATTCTGTCTAGCGAATCGCAGTGTGCCGCGCCAAAAGTTTGCTGGATTATCTTACTTCTCGGTAACTTTTTGCGCCGGCTATCACGAACCGACGGTGACCACGCCGGTGGACTACTCCGCGACAGCGAGCCCGGACCGCATCGCCCGCCGCGCCCTGGCCGAGACCACCGCGGGCACCAACTCAGCCATGCCGGCACAGGACCGACCAGCCTGACATTCGGCGAGCACCGCAGCAGTCGACTCGGTGAGGTGATCGATCGCCGGCCCCGTCAACCTCACGAGGTGAGCCATGACCCGGACACAGCCACGCTGATCCTCGGCCGCACCGACGAACGCCGCCAAGGCCGGGTCAGTCAACTCCACGGCACCGTCGACGACGCGGGCCAAACCACCCACGACGAGCGTGCGCACGTCGTCATCGTCGGCATCGAGACTCAAGGCCGTTCCGCGGCGCTGCCACGCCGAGGCTTGCAGCCCCAGCGCGTCGGCCAGATCCTCGCCGCGCCGCAGGCTGTCGAAGAATTCAGCGATGTGGGCTGAATTGAAACCCTTCGCCAATAGCTGGGTGATCGCCGTCAACTGGGCCAGATGCCGCTCGTCGTAATACGCCGAACGCCCGACACGACGCGGCGAGTCCAGCAACCCGCGTTCGCGATAGGCCCGGATATTGCGGGCGCTGACGCCGGATACGCGGGCCAGGTCTTCAAGGCGGTACTCAACCAAGCCGACGTCCTCCGCATCGGACCGAACAGCGATTCATGTCGACACCCTACCCCGCGAGCAATATCACGAGCGAATTTCAAACTCGAATATCGAGGTATCGACGAACTCCACTTACAACGCCACCAACTGGGGTTATGTCGAGCTCGTCAGGCGAAACTGGACACCAACACGCAGTTTCAGCCAACTACTCCAACGGCAGAATGCCGGGCCCGGTTTCAAATTCACAACGGCGACAAAGGAGTCCGTTGGCTTCGGCGTTCGCGGTACGGGAGCATGGACGTCGGCCCCGACAGAGAGATTCGACGAAAGGTACCCGCGTGCGACCCTGGATCGTGTGGGCGACCGGGCTACTCGCTTACATCATCGCGGTACTCGACCGCACTACCCTCGGCGTCTCGGGACTGCAGGCCGCGGACAGATTTGCCGCCAGCCCCGGCGTGTTGTCGACGTTCGTCGTGCTGCAAGTCATCGTCTATGCCGCCGCCCAAGTTCCCGCCGGGTTGCTCTTGGACCGCTTCGGTTCCCGCGTCCTGATCGTCTGCGGCGCCGCCCTGATGACCACCGGCCAGCTCGTCCTCGCGCTCAGCGAATCACTGCCCGCGGCCATCGGGGCTCGGGCCGTCGTCGGCCTGGGGGACGCGCTCACCTTCATCTCGGTTCTGCGCCTGGTGCCCTACTGGTTCGAACCGGCGCGGGTCCCGTTGGTGGCCCAGCTGACCGGCATCTGCGGTCAGCTCGGTCAGGTCCTCTCGGCCGTCCCCTTCCTCGCGATTCTCACCGGGGCCGGGTGGACGCCGGCGTATCTGTCGGTCGCGGCCTTCGGACTGCTGGTGATCGTGCTGGTGCTGGCACTGGTGCGGAACACACCGCACGGATCGACCCTGACACCCGAACCGATCTCACTGCGCGCCACCTTGGCCCGCACGAAAACGGTCTGGCTTCGGCCGGGCACCCGACTCGGCTTCTTCACCCACATGGGCACCCAGTTCTCCGTGACGGTGTTCGCGTTGATGTGGGGTGTCCCGTATCTCACGGAGGCACAGGGCCTTTCCGCGACCGCCGCGGGCTCACTGCTGACCATCTCGGTGGCAGCCGCCATCACGGCCGGGATCATGATCGGCATCGTCACGGGCCGTCACCCGCACCGCCGGTCACGCCTGGTGCTGTGGATCATCGCCAGTAACGCACTGGTCTGGACCGTGGTGCTGGCCCTGCCCGGTCCGGCGCCGATGTGGTTGTTGGTGGTGCTCATCGTCGTCATCTCGGTGGGCGGTCCCGGCTCCATGGTCGGCTTCGACTTCGCGAGAACCTTCAATCCCAGCCACAACCTGGGTACCGCGCAGGGCATGGTCAACATGGGCGGTTTCCTGGCGGCGTTGTTGGTGATGCAGGCCATGGGCCTGATCCTGTCCGGCGAGGACAGCTACTCGTTCGCGTCGTTCCGGCTGGCCTGGTCGGTGCAATACGCGGTGTGGATCCTGGCCACGATCGGAATCCTGATCACCCGTCACAAGACACGACGCCTGCTGGCCGCCGAACAGGAACGAATGCTGTTGGAAAGCTTCGAAACTCACCCGGGTGGCTGAGTTTCGAGACGACGCTCGACGAGGGTCGCGGCACGCCGGTGCCCGACCGCCTCGAACCCTCCGACGACCACCACCGGCGCCGCGGTGATCACCAACAGGCACACCGCCATCGAGGTGCCCTGAGCGGCCAACACCACCGCCGCCACCAGCACGGCCGAGGCCACCACCAGCAACAGCAGGTGGACGACGTCGACCTGCCCCACCAGAAGCGAGTAGATGACGAACATCGACACCAGGTAAATGCCGACCGGGATCGCCACCGCCAGAACGGTCCCGGTGGAAGCCAGGTGCGATTCGCCGTCGACGTAGTAGGCCGCCACGTGTAATCCGGCACCAGTCGCCACGATGGCACCGAACACCGCCAGGTGCAGGTAGCCGTACCAGAACGAGAGCGTGCGCCGCGCATGCAACAGATCGCCGGCCGGAACCAGGAAGTACACCCACCACATCCCGAACGTCAGCCCGATTCCCGCGGCCACCAACAAGATCGCGTCGGTGGACCAACCATGCTCGGCCACCGCAGCCGTCAGGGAGGCCACCGTACCGACAACCCCTTCACCCAGCGCGATGATCGCCAGCAACCCATACCGTTCGGCCACGTGATGGGCGTGCCACGGGGTGCCGCCCATCCGCCGCTCGGCCAGCACCGGCCCACTCACCTCCACGACCATCAAAACCAGAGCAGTACAGAGGAAGACCGTGACCGAGGTCTGCACGAAGATCTGGACCACCCACCCAATCTGGGCGACGACGACCGCGCAGGCATACGTCAGGCAGGCCCGTCGACGTGGCGGATCCTGCGTGGCGGCGCGTAACCACTGCCCTACCAAGGCAATTCGCATCACCACATAGCCGGCCACCATCACCGCGTTGTCGACGTGCCCACCGTGTTCGATGGAGCTGAACACCGGAGGGATTCCGAGCGCCAGGATGAGCACGCCGACCATCTGAACCATGGTCGTCACGCGGTAGACCCAGTCGTCGGTGTCGTAGGCGGAGGCAAACCAGGTGAAGTTCATCCATGCCCACCAGATCGCGAACGCGGAGAACCCGAAACCCGCCAACCCGGCCGAGACGTGTCCGTCGGCCATCAGGTGCGCGAGCTGTGAGGCGGCCACCCCGAAAGCGATCACGAACGTCAGGTCGAAGAGCAATTCCAACGGAGTGGCGACCCGGTGGTGCTCGTGCGGGTCACGTCCGGACATCCGGCTCAACCGGTGGGTTTGCACCTGGTGCGGCCTCTCGTCGTTCAACCTGAGTCTCCCCTTCGTCGCCGTCGATGCATTCCATCGCACCAGCACGGTCGAAGTCCCCGAAATACAGGTAGTGCACTACTGATGTCACCGCCGCAGCGACGCCCGACCATGAGTGTGTGTCCAAGCAATTCACCTTGAACCTCCTCGGCGAGTTCGCCGTATACCGAGACATGGAGCCCTTGGTGTTACCGCCCTCATGTCGCCGGTTGGTGGCGCTGGTCGCCGTCAAGCGTCGCGAACTGCACCGCGGCTGGGTCTGCGACCTGCTGTGGCCGGGCAGCCCGCCCAACAAGGCGGTGTCCTCCTTGCGCTCGGCACTGTGGCGGTTACGTCCGGTGGGCGCCGACGCGCTGCTCGTCGTACGACACCAGTACGTCAGCCTGGCGCCCGAGGTGAAGGTGGACTGGCACGAGGCAATCGCACTGCACGACGCGATGGCGCCGGCCGAGGGCCGTCCGGTACCGGCCATCACCCATCCGACGCTGCACCGGTTGTTGCGTAGCAAGGACCTGCTTGAAGGCTGGAGCGAACCATGGTGCAGCGCCGAACGCGACCGTTACCGAGCCATCCGGCGGTCGTTGTCGAGCAGCGCCGAGGCACCGCGGCCACTGACGCACCGCACCGGACGCTCCTACGGGGGCAGGCACCACAACGACAGCGCAGGGTGCCGGCCATGAGCGGCTTACTACTCAGCCTCGTCGCGGTCTGCGCGATCATCACCGCCCTGGGTGTGCATCACCTGCAGATCTGGCTGGAACGCTGGGCGTACGAGCGGCACGCCCAGGACTGAGAGCCCTACACCGGGTCGAACGACGAGATCAGCCAGTTGCCGTCGATCTTGTTCATCCCCACCTTGACGGCGCTGGCCGAGAAACTTCCGTTCGGATTGTCAGCACTGGTGGTGGCCTGGTTGACGAACACCAGCACCACCGCTGAGTCGGGATGGATCTCCGAAACCGCCGAGCGCACCACCGAGGCTGCGGTCTTGACGGACTTCTGCTTGGCCGCCGGCGCGACGATCTCCTGGGTGAATTGGGTGTAGTACGACAGGAAGTCACCCGTCAGGTGCGACTTGGCGGCGGAGAAATCCCGGTCGAGACTGTCCGGTGCATAGCTCAACAGGGCAACCGTGCCGTCGTTCGCGGCCTTGAGCACGGTCGCCGACGCCGCCGGCCCGGTCTGCTGGTCAACCCGGAACTGGGCGAAGTACAGCCACGCGGCCAGCGCCGCCGAGGCGATCAGCGCTACCGCGAGGGCCAACGGGAACCACAACCGCACGAGCCTGCGCCGCCAACCCAGCTGAGCCTCGGCCTCGACTGCCGTCTCGGTGTCCGATTTCTCGACTGCCGTCTCGATGCTCGATTTCTCGACTACCGTCTCGGTGCCGGATTTCTCGACTACCGTCTCGGTGTCGTTCTCGGTGTCTTTCAGGTCCTGATCCAGGGTCACGGCACGAACTCGACTTTCGACAGCTTGATCCGGTCGCCTTCGCGAACCATGTCAACGGCCACCCGCCACGGCCTCGGTTGTTTGTTGGCACCCGTGGTGTTGGTGACTGCGGTGTTCACCGCAACCAGGACGACGGCGCTGTTGTCACTCATGCTGTCCACCGCGGCGGCGGTCACCTTGGCCTCGGTCACCACTTTCGCGTCCTTGGCGAGCTTGACGAAGTCCTTCGACTGCGCCTCGAAATCCGCTCGGAAGTCGCCGGTCGAATTGTCGAGAATGTTCTTGACGGCATCGTCGGCGTGATTGAAGTCCAGGGACATGAGCGTGACGACCGTTTGCCGGGCGGCAGCGGTGTATTCGGCGATCATCTGCTCACGATGCTGGGCCTGACGGTGATGCCAGATCATGTATCCGCTCGCGCCGAGCAGGCCGATGATGAGAATGAGCGTGAGGCAGCTCGCCAACACTTTCCAGAAGAGTCGGGACGCCCGGACCTTGGGCAGACGACGCGCGCTACCTTTCGACTCCCCCTCGGTCACTGCCTCGTCGAGCGGTTCGGCCTCGACCGCCTCCGTAGCGGCGTCCGACTCGGGTTCGGCGAGCTCGACGGCGGCACTCTCGGTGATCTCGGGAGACGTGGACGTCTCGGCAGGCTCGGACTCGCCCTGGTCAGCGGATTCGCTCGAGGGATCGTCGTCGGCCGACGCGTCGACATCGTGGTCGGCGCTTTCCTCCCCCGAGACCTTCTTCCCTGCGGCGGCCTCGTTGCGCAACCGAATGGCACGAGCCCTGGCCCGTGCGGCCGCCGCCAGGGCCTCGGCCTCGGCGGCCTCGGCTTCGGCCTGCTCGACGAGGTCGAGGGCATCGTCGTGCGATGCGTCATCTTCGCTAGTATCGATCACCGGCGACGAAGGCTTGCGGGACGGCATGCCGACCTCCTGTCCGTTCAGCAGCCTGCTTAACGAGAATTACGTTATCAGTTTTGGGTAGTGACCCGAGAGTACATCATGGATATCCGGCGCATAAATGGCCATTTACCTGCGGAAATGGTGTTTTCGAGCTGTGCGGATGCTGATGGTCACTTGCCACTGATCGTAGCCACTCGCGCCTTCAGCTGATCCTTCATCACCTTGCCGGTGGCGTTGAGCGGCAGTTCATCGAGGACTTCCACGTAACGCGGCACCTTGTAGCCTGCCATGCGCTCGCGGCTCCAGGCGATCAGCTCCTCGGCATCGGGCGCCTCGGTGCCCGGCTCGTCGCGCAGCACCACAAACGCCTTGCCGACCTGCCCCATCCGCTCGTCGGCCACCCCGATCACCGCGGCCTGCGCAATTGCCGGGTGCTCGAGCAGGAACCCCTCGATCTCGGCCGGGTAAGCATTGAAACCGCCGACGATGAACATGTCTTTCTTCCGACCGACGATCTGCAAGCGGCCGGAATCGGTGAACTCGCCGAGATCCCCGGTGTGCAGCCAGCCGTCGGCGTCGATCGCCTCGGCGGTGGCGGCCGGATCGTCCAGGTAGCCCTGCATCACGTTGTATCCCCGGACCAGCACCTCATGGTCGTCGGCGACACGCACCTCCACATCGGCACACGGCAGGCCGGCGGTGGTCGCCACATCCTCGGCACTGTCGCCGGGCCGGGACAACGTCACGTTGCCTGCCTCGGTGAGGCCGTAGCCGGTCATCAATGTCTGGAACGGCAATTCGTCGCGGATGCGTCGAACCAACTCCACCGGGATGTCGGCAGCTCCAGTCACGGCCGCTCGCAGCGTCGCCAGTCGGTCCCGATCGGTCACCGCCAGCAGCGAGTGATACAACGTCGGCGGTCCGGGCAGCATCGTGATGCGTTCGCGCTCAATTAGTTCCACGACCCGGTCGACGTCGAACACGGCGACCGGAAGCATCGTCGCACCCCGCAGGAACGATGCGACCAAGCCGGCCTTCAACCCGAAAGTGTGGAAGTACGGGTTGATCATCAGGTAGCGGTCGCCCTGGCGCAGGTCGGCGAGCGTCGCCCACTCCTCGTAGGCCCGCAGCGTCTGGCGATGGTTCATCATCGCCCCCTTGGGCCGGCCGGTGGTGCCCGAGGTGAAGATGACATCGGCGATATCGGTGGGCGCCACGTCGCGGGTGAACGGCGTCCCGCTACTCAAGAAGTCCGACTTCACATCGATGACGGGCACATCGAGATCCGTTCCGGAGAACGCGAAATCCTGCCCCAGGAAACCTTTTTGGACCATCACCGCCTTGGCGCCGCTGCGCGCGACCACGTCGGCGGCCTCATCGGCCTTGAACCGGGTGTTGACCGGGACCAGGATGCCGCCGGCGGCCATAATCCCGAATGCGGAGATGATCCACTCGGCCGAGTTGGGCGCCCAGACCGCAACCCGGTCCCCTTTGTCGACGCCCAACTCGGCGAACGCACCCGCGGCTTTCCGGATGCGTTCGCCGAGTTCGGTAAATGACAGGCGCAGCGGACCGTCGACCCCGACCGGACTGTCGCCATAGTCGACGACCGCCTCCGCGTCGCCGAACCGGTCCGCTGCACTCAAGACCATCTCGGGGATGGTCTGCCAGAACGTCACTCGTTACGTGGTGACGAGCCGACCGAGGTTGCCACCCATGATCTTGGCCTGGTCCTCGACCGACAGGTGCTCCAGCGCGGTCACGTAGTGAGTCGGCTCGGCCAGACCCTCCGGGTGCGGCCAGTCGGAGCCGTACAGCACCTGGTCCACGCCGATCAGGTTGATCAGGTCGTCGATGCCCTCCTCGTAGAAGGGGCTGACGTAGATGCGGTTCTTGATCTCTTCGATCGGATTGCCCAGGAAGGCCTCGGGAGCCTTCTTGTACACCTCGGCCATCGAATCCAGAAGCGGGAACATCCATTTCGAGCCGGCCTCGACGATGCCGACCTTGAGCTTGGGGTGCCGGAACAGCGCGCCGTGAATCACCCACGAGGCCACCGCATCCTGGATCGGACGCCACTCGTTGAGGATCGACATCGCGTTGGTCTGGAACGGCAACATCTCCTGTACCGTGCCATCCCATTCCGAGGTGTAGCGCGAGTAGCCACTGTCACTGGAGTGCATGCCGACGAACACGTCGTGGTGCACGACCCGCTCCCAGAACGGGTCGAACTCGGGCAGCGCGAACGAGCGCGGGCCGCGGAAGCCGGGCACCGGGGCGGGACGGATCAGGATGGCGCGGGCGCCACGCTTCACACACCACTCCAGCTCCTCGATCGCCTTCTCGACGATCGGCAGGGTGATCACCGGGGTGGTGAAGATGCGGTTCTGGTAGTTGAAGCCCCACACCTCGTCCAGCCACTGGTTCAGCGAGTGGATGATGACGTGGATTGCGACCGGATTGTCCCGCAGCCGCTCCTCGATGAGGCTGGCCAGCGTCGGGAACATCAGCGAACGGTCGACACCCAGTTCGTTCATCAGCTCCAGGCGCGGCTCCGGCTCGAAGAAGGCCGGGATGGAGCGCATCGGCTCGCCGAACAGCTCACGCTTGCTCTTGCCGTCCGGGTTGCCGAACTTGAAGTATTCCTCCCACGCACCCGGCTTGGCGACATGCGAGAACGTCGGGTTCGGGATGTAGTTGCTGATGTGGCCGTCGATCGCGATCTTGGTGCGGCCGTTGACCTCGACGTACTGGACGATGTCCTTGTACTCCTTGGGGAGGTACTTGGTCATCGCCTCCGGCGGCTCGTACAGGTGGTTGTCCGCGTCGAACAGCGGAAACGGAATGTCGACCCTATGCGACAGTTGTCCCATGGAAAACTCCTTTGCAATTCGAGAGAATCATATTCTCAGTTGCTGGCCGCCGCAATGCCCCGGCGCACCAAAACGCGTGCTCACCGTGCGATCGCGGCGATCTCCTGCCTGATGACGAACTTCTGCACCTTGCCGCTGGCCGTTCGGGGAAAGTCTTCGGCCAGATGTAACTCTTCCGGCCACTTCTGGCGCGCCACCCCGGTGGCTTCGAAATGTGCCCGCACCTGATCGAGGGTGGGCATCGTGCCGCCGTCACGCAGGCGCAGAACTGCGGCCACCCGCTCGCCGAGCCGCGCGTCCGGCGCGGCGACCACGATCGCCTCCACGACGTCGGGTAGGCCGAGCAGTACCTCCTCGACCTCGAGTGCGCTGATGTTCTCGCCACCGCGGATGATCAGGTCGGTGGTGCGGTCGGTGATGGTCAGGTACCCGTCCTCGTCCAGCACGCCGATGTCGCCGGTGCGATACCAGCCGTCGGCGTCGAAATGCTTTGCCGTCAGGGCATCGTCGGTGTAGCCGAGACACAGATCTGGTCCGCGGCTGAAGATCTCGCCATCGGGCCCGAGCCGGATCTCGACGCCCGGCCGTACGTTGCCGTCGGTGAACAGGCGCTTGGCTTCCGGCGCCGAGGCGCCCGACCCCGTGATCGAGGGATGCTCGGTGCTGCCGTAGGACCGGAACACGAACAGGCCCAGATCGGCGAGCCTGCGGGTGACCGCGGCAGGCACAGTCGAGCCGCCCAGACCGACGGTGGTGAACCGGGCCAGATGCCGGTCGTTGAAATTCGGGTGGTCCATCAGGCTGGTGACGAAGTAGGGCGGTCCGCCGCCGATCGAGAGCTCGTCCCGCTCGATCAGCTCGAGCACCTTGCCGGGATCCCAGACGTCGCACAGATCGATCGGGGCGCCTTCGAGCACGGGAATGAGGAAGGCGCCGACCATGCCGATGAAATGCCCGACGGGCGTGGCGGTGAGTTGTCGCCCCCGGTCCGGCGGGTAGTTCTCCAGGAGTTGGCGGGTCTCGAAGCCCAGCGTCTGGTGACTGTGGATGACGCCCTTGGGCTCACGGGTGGTCCCGGACGTGAACGCGATCAGGGCCGGCGCCGCCGGATCGGCGGTCAGGGTGCCGCTCATCGGCTCGTCGGCCAGGAGGTCGTCGAAGGAAGCCTGACCCCCGTCACGCTCCTCGCGCGAGCGCTCGTCGACCAGGCCGACGATCGGTACATCCGCGCACAGGTCCGGCTGAAACCTCATGCGGCCGAACTGCTCGGTGGTGATGAACACCTTCGGCTTCGCCGTGGCCAGGATGTGGCCGAGTTCCCGTGACCCGTAGAAGTGCACGATCGGCACGGTCACCGCGCCGAGGAACGCCGACGCCCAGAACGTGGCGGCCGCCTCCATCCAGTTCGGCAGCTGCATGGCCAGGACGTCACCGGGGCCGACGCCACGGGCGTGCAGCCCGGCAGCCAGCCGTCGGGCGGTGTGCTCGACCTCGGCGAACGTGCCCACGTACGGACGCGTCGCCGAGTGCACGCAGAAGCCGGCATCGGGGCTGGCCGCGAGCCCGTCGGCCAGCATCTGGCCCAGGGTTTCGGGTCGCCACCAGCCTTCTTCGACGTACCGTTTGGTCAGCTCAACGGGGATGTCGCGCACAACGATGATGCTATTCTCACCAAACGAGAATGCCAATCCCGAAACTGGAGAACGTTTGATGGTCGACCTCGAAATCGACGGCGAACTGGCGATCATCACGATCGACCGGCCACAGGCACGCAACGCCATCTCGCTGGACACCATGGACGCGCTGAACAAGGCGCTCGACGGGGCCGTCGGCGCGTCGGCGTTGGCCATCACCGGTGGCGGTGATCGCGCGTTCGTCTCCGGGGGCGACCTCAAGGAACTGGCCGCGTTGCGCACCGAACTCGAGGCCTCCGAGATGGCCTGGCGGATGCGCACGATCTGTGACCGCATCGCCGGTTTCGACGGTCCGGTCATCGCTGCGCTCAACGGGCACGCCCTGGGCGGCGGGGCCGAGGTGGCGGTGGCCGCCGATATCCGGATCGCCGCCGACGACATCAAGATCGGTTTCAACCAGGTGGCGCTGGCCATCATGCCGGCCTGGGGCGGTGCCGAGCGGCTCGCCAATCTGGTCGGACGCAGCCGGGCGCTGCTGCTGGCCGGAACCGGCCGGATCCTCGGTGCCCGGGAAGCCGAACAGGTCGGCTTGATCGACCAGGTGGTCCCCCGCGCCGAGTTCGCCGAGACCTGGCGCTCGACGGCGAAGCTGCTCTCGCGGCGTCAGGCCGGTGAGGTCAAGCGGGTGATCAACGGCGTGTCCACGACCGAGGCGGTCGCGGCCTTCGCCCGGCTGTGGTGCTCCGAGGAGCACTGGACCGCCGCGGACAAGGTGATGAACAAAGGGAAGTAGGGCTCAACCGCTCAGTTCGCGGACTGGATCACTGCCGTCCCAGCCTTCGCTCGCCTGGCGCACGAAGGCAGCCATACCGCCGGAGGCGTCGGTGAGCTCCATGATCTCGACGATCGCGGCGCCAGTAGGTGGTTCGAAGTAGGAAAAGCGCACCCCGTCCTCGCCCCCGGCCCACACCTGCGGCCACCCGGCCGCGGCGAGGGCGGCCATGGCCTGGTCGTAATCGTCTGCCCAGTAGGCGAGTTGGTGAAAGCCGCCACCGGTCGCGGCGATGAACTCGGTGAAGATGCTCGGACTGTCATCGAGCTGTTGGATCAACTCGATCTGCAGGTCGCCGTTGTTGGACAGCGCCAGCGACAGCCGCACCTCGCACGGTTCACCGCGGTAGGTGACCCGTTGGGGCAGGTCACGGATGACGAACCACGGACCGACACCCATCTGCAGCCATCGAGAGATCGCATCGTCGAGATCCGTGACCACATATCCGATCTGACGGATTTCACCGGGCAATACAGGGGCCATCCCGAAAGCCTACCGATAGTCGATTCTCACTAGACGAGAATTACATTTCCGGATATCGTCAGCGACGTGTCAACACAGATTGCTCTGGCGCCCGAGATCTCCACCTGGCCTGACGAGAACCCGCAGCTCATCGGCAGCAAGTGCGGCAATTGCGGGGCCGCCGTCTTCCCGGTGCAAGATCACTGCCCCAAATGCAGCAGTGCCGATACGGCCGACATCCTGCTGCCTCGACGCGGCACCGTCGTCGCCTGGACCACGCAGGGCTTCCCACCCGGCGCGCCGTATGCCGGGCCGACGGGCAAGGACTTCGTCCCCTTCGGCGTCGGCCTGGTCGAACTCGCCGACGACACCGGCCCGGTCATCCGCGTCGAAGGCCGGCTGACCGAAAACGACCCGGCCAAGCTGCAATTCGGCCAGGAGGTCGAGCTCACGATGATCCCGTTCACCACCGATGAAGACGGCAACCAAGTTGTCACCTTCGCCTTCCAGCCGGTGTAGAGAGAGGCCAACGACATGACCAACGACGTAGCCATCATCGGCGTCGGCCTGCATCCGTTCGGCCGCTTCGACAAGCCCGCGGTCCAGATGGGCGCCGAGGCCATCCGGTTGGCCCTGGCCGACGCCGGCGTGGAGTGGAAGGACATCCAATTCGGTTTCGGCGGAAGCTATGAGGTGTCGAATCCGGACTCGGTGACCCGCCTGGTGGGACTGACCGGCATCACCTTCACCAACGTGTTCAACGCGTGCGCCACCTCGGCCAGCGCCATCCAGCAGACCGCCGACACGATCCGCCTCGGCAAGTACGACATCGGCGTGGCCGTGGGTCTGGACAAGCACCCCCGTGGTGCGTTCACCGACGACCCGGCCAAGCTGGCCCTGCCCCAGTGGTACGCCCAGAACGGGCAGTTCGTCACCACCAAGTTCTTCGGCATGAAGGCGAACAAGTACCTCCACGATCACGGCATCAGCCAGGAGACCCTGGCCCGGGTGGCCAACAAGAATTTCCGTAACGGCGCGAAGAACCCGAATGCGTTCCGCCGCAAGGAGATCTCGGTCGAGGAGATCCTGAACTCACCGGCGCTGAACTACCCGCTGACCCAGTACATGTTCTGCGCACCCGACGAGGGCGCCGCGGCGGTGATCATGTGCCGCGCCGACATCGCCCACAAGTACACGGACAAGCCGGTCTTCGTGCGCGCCAGCGAGATTCGCACTCGGACGTTCGGCGCCTACGAGGTGCATGCCACCTCCGCTCCGCCCGAGGCCGACGTGGCGCCGACCGTGTACGCGGCAAAGGCCGCCTACGAGATCGCCGGCATCGGCCCGGAGGACGTCGACGTCGCCCAGCTTCAGGACACCGATGCCGGGGCCGAGGTGATCCACATGGCCGAGACGGGACTGTGCGCCGACGGCGAGCAGGAGAAGCTGCTGGCCGACGGCGCCACCGAGATCGGCGGCTCGATCCCGATCAATACCGACGGCGGACTGATCGCCAACGGTGAACCGATCGGAGCGTCGGGTCTACGCCAGATGCACGAGTTGGTACGCCAGCTACGCGGTGAGGCCGGCGAGCGTCAGGTGCCGGGCAACCCACGCGTCGGCCTGGCCCAGGTCTACGGCGCCCCCGGGACCGCTTCGGCGACCATCCTGTCGCTCTAGTCCACTGCGCGAGCAGACGCGAATGTCCCCGAAACTGCCCGTTTTCGCGGACATTCGCGTCTGCTCGCCAGGAAAAAACCAGGGCGGGTCAGGCCGGCAGTTCCAGCGGCTGGGGCTCGCCTTCGAGCCGGCGCAGCCAGTCCTCACAGAACTGCAGCACCTCGGCATGCCCCGCGGACATGCCCAGCGCCTGTTCCATCACCATCACCCGCGACACGCTGGCCGCCATGAACGTCCAGACAACCGGCGGTACCTCCGAGGCGTCGATGCCGTAACTGCCCAAGGCCGCCGTCATCGCCTTCGTCTGCTCGTCACGGAACAACTCGGAGTAGCGCGCGATCTCGGACCGCAGTGCCTTGCGATGGTTGGCCATTCCCATGATCTCCATGGTCAGGCGCGTTGCACTGGGGTCGATACCCAGACGCCACAACGCCCAGAGCGGCTGCGGCGACTTCAAGGCCCGAGCCTGGATCGCCAGACCCTCCTCGGCGCGCCGGACGAAGACCGCGAGAAACAGATCGTCCATCGTGCGGAAGTAGTAGTGCACCAACTGGGGTTTGAGACCGGCCCGCTCGGCCACCCGGCGGGACGTCACCGCAACGTATCCCTCTTCGACCATCAGCTGTTCGGCGGCGTCGAGCAATACGACCCGATTCTTCGCGTCCGGCGCCCCGATTCTTCGCGCCGATGCCATACCCGGTCCTCCTCACGGACTTCCCCCGACGACGTCAGAGCGATCGTAACCGTCGCTCCGCCAGGTGATCTTGACCCCGACTCTAGCGTCATGCTAAGCAGGTGCTCAGCAATTTCGAAAAATTCTTTGCGCGGTGCAGCCCGTCGCGAAACCACCGCAGCGCATATCGATTTCGGAAGGCAGTGCACACCATGACCGACTCCGGCACAACCGATTACGACACCGTCGACTATTTCACCGACCAGTCGCTGGTGCCAGATCCGCACCCGTACTTCGACCACCTGCGCAGCAAGTGTCCGGTGGTGACGGAGCCGAACTACGGCGTCATGGCGATCACCGGGTTCGAGGAGGCCACCACGGTCCTCAAGGACACCGACACCTACTCGTCCTGCATCGCGGTGGCCGGCCCGTTCCCGCCGCTGCCCTTCACCCCGGAGGGCGACGACATCACCGATCAGATTGCCGCGCACCGGTCACAGATGCCGATGTTCGAGCACATGGTCACGATGGACCCGCCCGAGCACACCGATGCCCGTTCGCTGCTCAACCGCCTGCTCACGCCGAAGCGGTTGAAGGAGAACGAGGACTTCATGTGGCGGCTGGCCGACCAGTGCCTCGATGATTTCATCGCCGACGGCAAGTGCGAGTTCCTCAGCGCCTACGCGAAGCCCTTCTCGCTGCTGGTCATCGCCGACATGCTCGGCGTACCCGAAGAAGACCACGAGGAATTCCGCACGGTGCTGGGGGCACCGCGGCCGGGTGCCAATGTCGGCTCGCTGGACCACACCGACCTGGTCAGCGAGAACCCCCTGGAATGGCTTGACGAGAAGTTCATCCGGTACCTCGAAGACCGGCGCAAAGAGCCCCGCGACGACGTGCTGACGGCACTGGCCACCGCGAACTATCCCGACGGTTCCGTCCCACCGGTCATCGAGGTGGTCCGGTCGGCCACCTTCTTGTTCGCCGCCGGCCAGGAGACCACCACGAAGCTGCTCTCGGCGTCCCTGCGGGTGCTCGGCGACCGCCCCGACATCCAGCAGGCCCTGCGCGACGACCGCAGCCGCATCCCGGTCTTCGTCGAAGAGGCATTGCGGATGGACGCCCCGGTCAAGAGCCAGTTCCGGCTGGCCAAGAAGAACACCAAGCTTGGTGACATCGACGTCCCGGCCGGCACCACCATGATGGTCTGCCCGGGTGCGGTGAACCGCGACCCAGAGCGATTCGAGGACCCGCACACCTTCAGCCTGGATCGCAAGAACGTGCGTGAGCACATCGCGTTTGGCCGTGGCGTGCACAGCTGCCCGGGCGGACCGCTGGCCCGCGTCGAGGGCCGGGTGTCGCTCGAGCGGATCTTGGACCGGATGGCCGATATCGCCATCGACGAGGAGTTCCACGGCCCGGCCGACGATCGTCGCTACACCTACGAGCCGACGTTCATCCTGCGTGGCCTGACCGACCTGCACATCACGTTCAAGCCGACGCGCTGAGCCTTCGCTCTCACACCCGATCCCGGGATCTCGTCTGAGGCGAGTTTGTTATTCTCCAAGAACGAGAATGACAATCTCGCTGGCGAAGACGAGATTCCGGTTTCGGCCCGGTGAAGCCCGATCCCGTTCTATAGTCAGCCGATCGGTGCCGATCCGTGGAGGTGTATGTGAAGGCCAGCTTGGTCCGCGTGGCGATCAGTGCCGCGCTCGGGTTGGGGACAGCAATCGCGGCGGCACCGCCGTCGCAGGCCATGTATTTCGGGAACTACAACCTCAACATGCCGGACCGCAGGGACTTCCACACCTGGATCTGGTCGGCGATCACGCCGTGTCGCGACCCGGGGTCCGACTACCGGCAGCACGACTGCATCACCATCCGGACGATCCCGCAACCGGTTGCCAAGGCGGTTCCCGCCACGGGCAACGCGAAGTTGGTCGACGGTCGCTACACCCTGACGATTGACGAGTTCTACGGCCTGCGGTGCGGAGACATCTACTATGGGCCGACCATCCCGACCCACGACGTGTACACGTGGGACGCGAACACCCTGGCCGGTGAGATGGTCTCCACCTTCGACGTCGGCTGCGACGGAGCCCCCGGCGGCTCGTTCACCTATCCGTTTACTTTGTCGAGGATGTGATCGATGCGGAACCTGACTCGCCGGGTGCTGACCGCCGGTACCGCCGCGACACTGATGGCCAGCGTAATCGCTACGGCTGCACCGGCATTCGCCGATGATCCGCAACCGCCCGGCCCGCCCCTGCACCACGTGCGCTACACGGTCACCGCCGATGCTCCGTACTGGGCCCACATCTACTACCGCGACCATGAGCCCGCGATGTTCTCGGACTACAGCCACAACCCGTACGAGTTCAGCCCGCGCGCTGACGTCGACATCGCACCCGACAAGCCGTGGGTGTTCGATGCCATGCTCGCCGACCCGGATCTGTGGGCCATGGTGCTGGTGCAAAGCGGTGAATCACCCAATTTTCCGACCCCGGGATTCAACTGCACGCTGGAAGTGGACGGTGTCGTGGTGAAGACCCACAGCGGCCCCAAGGGGGCACTGTGTTCCATTAGGAACTGGTAGCCCGCGTTCGTTGAACGATCGTCAAAGCGCTTGAGGCGGCGCAATTGCGCCGCCTCAAGCGTTTCTGCCCCTGTCTCTCAGTCGATGTGGGTCAGGCGTCACCGCGCAGCCAACGCCTCTCGCCGTTCATGGGCACACAGCTCAGGAACAACCCGTCGGGGGCCTGCGCCACCGAGTTCTGCTCGTTGATACACAAGCTGTGCTCATCGCGAATGCCAACCATCGGTGGCGAGCGGAACCACCTGGGCTCGTACCGCCGCGGCGAACCACAGAACAGCAGCCGGCCCCAGCCGTTGCGGGCGTCGACACCGAACACGTAATACGAGGTGTTGTCGCACGGCGCACCGAGTATCGCGTTCGGGTTGATGCCCGGCGTACAGAACGCGTCATTGCAAGTCTGCGGTCCCGCATTTGCCTGCGGAGCAGCCAGCATTCCAGCGACAATCATCGAAGCGGTCGCCATCACCGTCACACGCACGTTGCTACTTTCGCATAGCTGGAAATCAAACTCTCGATTTTGGAGAATATTACTACGACGGTCGCCTCCCGACGGTCCGACATCCTTGGTGCAGCGCGCGCTCCCACCCCAATCGCGCCTGGGACGCGGTCTGGCAGTGATATTCTCCAAAACTGAGAACATGACTACCATCTCGTCATGTCGCAGAAGGAGCGGTTCATGTCAGTCTCCCGGGTAAGCGCTGGGGCGGTCGCGATCGCCGCCGTCGCAGCTGTCAGCCTGAGCGGCGCCTCCCCCGCCAGCGCGGGCGAGCAATGGGGAATCAACGGCACCTTTGCCACATCGTCCAACGGCGCCTGGGCCAAGGTCAACGAGCGCTACGAAGATCAGCCGGGGCTCCGCAGCACCTGGACCATCTCGACCCAGTGTCTCTCCCCCACCGAATGCAGCGGCACGGTGAACAGCGACGCGGGTTGGACCGCGCCGATCTACACCACGAATGGCCTCTGGTACGTCAAGCGAGTGGTGCCCAACTGGCGGTTCTGCGCCGACGGCACACCTGTGGAGGGTATGCAGGTGTACAAGCTCTATCCCGTTGGTTTCGACGGCCATGTGGACCTGGCCTCCAACGAATACACCGGCGAAGATGTCACCACCGGCCCCAGCGGTTCATGCGGCCGCAACCAGTGGCCGGTGGTCCGGATGCCGTTCTACATGCGGCCTGCCTAACGCGAAAACCGAAGAACGACAAAAGAACTGGCCCCGGGCAAATGCCCGGGGCCAGTTCTTCATGCCTGTCCCATTACGTCGGCATCAGGTCCTGCCACGTCTTGGGCGTCGACACCAAATCGGTCTGCTTGTACAGATTGCCGTCGCTGCCCATGTACTCCCCGGTGCGGGGGTTGTACTTCGCGATCGCCACCGATGGCCCGTGCGCTGCCTTGCCATCGAACGCGCTGGGTGCCACGCCCGGCGCAGGAACCTCCGGAGCATCCGGGAACACGCCCTGTCCGTGCGGAACCGGCGGAACCTCCGTGGCCTGCGGGTTGTCCGCCGCAGGGACGGGTACCGCTGCCGGATCACCGGGCGGGGGTGGTGGCACACCAGGCACCGGCGGCTCCACGTACATCGGTTGACCCGGCAGCAGCGGACCCGGACCCGTACCCGCGAAGCTCGGCGCCGGCTGAGGTTCCGGTGCAGCCCCCGGCGGAGGCGCGGCCACTCCCGGCGGCAGCGGGGTACCGCCGAGCGGACCGTAGATGTGCTCGTCCGGCAGAACCCGGCTGTCCAGGGGCACACCCTGCGCGACCAGGTTGGGGTCGATCGGGTACGGGCCGAGCGCATGCTGCCGCTGCGCGATCGGCTGGAATCCCCTGGGGTCGTTGCACAATTGGACCGTCGGAGCTCGCTTGCCCGGATGCCCCATGCACGGATAGTTGCGGGCACCGCGCACACCGATCGGCGAATCCTGCGGCAACTTGCAGTAGATGTCGTCCGGCGTGTCGATCACCGTGGTGTCAGCCGGAGAGCGCCAGGCCGACGGGGGCAGGAATCCGACCGTGCACGTCGGCGGATCACCGAGCCCCAGGGAGAAGTCGGCCATCGGCAGACCGCTGGTGTTGTTGGTCGGCGCGTAGGTCTGCAGCTGAGCGACATAGGGAGGCAGCAACACCAGCAGCTGCTCGATGGACGGGTTATAGGTGACCGCGATCTGGCCGAACGTGGTCAGATTCGCCAGCAAGATCGGCAAGGTCGGCTTGATCTGGTCCAGCAGCTTGGTCGTTTCCTGTGCGAAGCCGGGTCCGTTTTGCAGCAGCGAGCGGATCTCCGGATCGTTGTCGGCGACCTGTCCGGTGATGCCGGCCAGGCTGGCAGCCCAGGTCCTGATCGAATCGGTGGTCTGGGCTTGCGCATCCAGGAACGGGCGCCCGTCGTCGATCAGGGCTCGCGTCTGATCCGATACCGCGTTGGCATCACGGGTGATCGTCGAGGCCGAGTCCAAGAGAGAGCCGAAATCGTAGCCGGTGCCGTTGAAGGCGTTGTACGACTCGTCCAGTAGTTGGCTCAGCTTGTCCTTCGGGATGGTGTCCACCAGGGCACTCAGCTGATCCAACATCGGACCTACCGCTTGCGGAATCTTGGTGCGCGACACCGGGATCACCGACCCGTTGTCCAGATAGGGACCCGAGTTGGTGTTGGGAAGCAGCTCGACGTACTGCTCACCCACCGCTGACATACTGCGGACCTCGGCTGCCAGATCGGCGGGCACCTTCGGAGAGCGGTCCAGCGACAGGGTCGCCTCAGCACCGTTGTCGGTCAGGTCGACCGACGTGACCTTGCCGATCTGGGAGCCGCGGTACGTGACGTTGCCGAACCGGTACAGGCCTCCGGTGGCCGGCAACTCCAGCTTCACCGTGATCCGACCGATGCCGAGAAGCGTCGGCACCTGCATATAGGCGAACAGCATGACGGCGACACCGACCACAGACGCGACTGTGAAGAGAATCAGCTGAGTCCGGATGAACCGTGTGAGCATTACCGGCCACCTTCTATCGTCGGCGGAGCAGGCGGCGCCGGCTGATCGGTCGGAGCCGGGCCTCCCTGTGGGGGAAAGGGTCCAGCGAAGACCGACGTCGACCCGGCGGCCGGGGACACCGGCTGGGGCACGCCTCCGGGCATGGTCATCGGAGCCGGTGGGACCACCGGAAGCACGGGACCGGAGTACGTGGGCGCCGGCATATTCGGCGGGGGTGGCGGCGCATCCGGAGCCGGTGGGATTTCATCCGGCGGCGGCGGGTTGACCCCGGTCTTCAGCGGGTCATAGGTGTAGTTCAGGTAATTGGGATCCCCCGGCACCGGAACGTTCTGCGCATCTCCCTGTTCCCACCGGGTTCCCAACATCAGGCTGCGCTTGAGGTGCGGGATGGTCATGTCGAAGTACGCGTAGAGATTGTAGTAATCACCGCGAATGGCCCGGTCCATGAAGCTCTGGGTGAACGGGAAATGCGGGGCGAATTCGAGCACCTTGGTCAGATCCGGACCGACGTTGGCCAAAGCCTTGAGTGCGGGCTCCAGGTTTTTCAGGTTTCGGACCAGGTCGGCCTGCGACTCGTTGACGAACTGGTTGGCGGTCGCGCTGAAGGTACCCAGCTTCTGCAGCGCGGTGGTGAATCTCGGCCGCTCCTTGATCAACACGTCGAGCGCCGGCGGAATCTTCTCCAGCGCACGGGTGATCACATCGCGCTGACCGGCGAAGGTCGACGCCAGGCGGTTCAAACCCTCGATGGAGGCAACGATGTTGTCGCGCTGGGCATCCAGAGCCCCGACGAACGTATCCAGCCGGGTGAGCAGGTCACGGAAATCGGTTTCCCGACCGTTGATCGCGGCGCTGAAGTTGTGGATGATGTCGCCCATCTGCCCCAGACCGCCACCGTTCACCACGGCGGCCAGGGAGGACAGTGTCTGCTCTGTCGTCGGATACGTCGACGAGCTGTTCAGCTGAATTGTCGTGCCAGGAGCCAGCTTTCCGGCCGGCGCCTGCCCCGCTGGCGGATTGAGCGCCAGATGCATCGACCCCAGGAGGCTGGTCTGCCCAACGCTGGCCACCACGTTGGCCGGCACCGCAACCCCCGGCTTCACCGAGAACTCGACGTCGGCGTGCCAGTTCTTCACCGACAGGCTGCGCACACTACCGACGACGACGTCGTTCATCATCACCGGCGAATTTGGCTCCAGTGTAGCCACATTCGCGATCTCGACGTGGTAGACGCTGGCGTCGGCACCGCGGCCCACCGCCCCCGGAAGGGGCAGCGAGTTGACGCCCTGGAACGCGCAACCACTGGTGGTCAGCGCAACACAGGACCCGATGGCGATCGCCAACCGCACTGGCTTTCCCCTGGTCATGCTGGTGGCGTCCCTTCTGCGGGTAGCGGGCTTTCTGACGCAGGGGCTCCAGCCGCGGGCGCCTCGGGTGCTTCGGCCGCCAACGGTCCCGGCGCGGGGCCGGGTGGTGGACCTGCCTGCCCCCCGGCCGGGTTGAGCATGTCGGACACAGTGTTCGGCATGTTGGGCGGGTAGTACTCACCCCCGGGCAGAAGCTGCTGGGCCCCTGGTGGCGGCACTCCGGGATCGCGACCGGTGAATGGCGGAGGCGGAGGCGGGCCGGGGTTGTAGGCCGAGATCGCCGGCGGGACCTCCGGCGGCAGCGGAGAGCCGCCATCGCCGCCGGGGGCCAATCCCGGTTCGGAGTATTCGATCATCTCAGGGCTGGCCGAGGGCATCAGGTACGGCGAGATCGGGAATGGCAGGTAGTTGAAGTTGATCAGCCGCAGCGCCGGGCCGAGATACTGCGAGCACAGCTTCGCGGTCTCGGGAGCGGTGGTGTTCTCCACGGCTCCGATTGCGCCACAGATGAACTCGACGGGGTTGGAGAAGTTGTTCATCACGAACTGGCCTACCGGGCTACCGGTATCCGGGTTGTAGATGTTGTAGCCGTTCATGAACGCGTTGGGCGCGACGTGAAGCAGGTTCTCGATGTTCAACTTGTTGTCCACCAGGATCTGGGTGACGTTAGCGAGCCGCTGTACCTGCTCGGAGGTCTGATCACGGCTGCCCGCGACGAACCGCTGCACCTCGACCACGGCCACCGACAAGTTCGTCAACGCCGCGTCGAGGTCGGACCGGCTGCCGTCGACCACGCTGGTCAGCGTCGCCAGCCGGTTCTGGAACTGCACCACCTGCTCGTTGCTGTCCCGCAATGCGGTGACGAACGTCTGCAGGTTCTTGATGATGTCGACGATGTTGCCGCTGCCCTCGGCGAGGATGCGGGCGACGCCGGAGAGTTGCGAAATCGTCTGGCGCAGTTTGTCGCCGTTACCGGCCATCGCGTCAGCGGTGCTGTTGATAAACCGCGAAACTGACGTGCCGTCGACGCCACTCTGCGGCCCGAGATCGGTGGACAGCCGCATCAGCTGTTCTTTGACTTGGTCCCACTCCACCGGAACGGCGGTATGGTCCAAACCGATCACCGCGTTGTCGGGCAGCGTGGGACCACTCGACCGGTAGGCCGGCGCGAGCTGAACATAACGCGCGGCAACCAGGTTCTGCGCCACGATCACCGCTTTCGCATCCGCCGGGATCGGCACGTCGTGATCGACCTTGAGGGTCACGCGGGTTTGCGTGCCCTCCGGCTTGATCGACTCGATCGTGCCGACCTTGACGCCGGACACACGGACGTCGTCACCCGGGTAGACGCCGGTGGCCGAGGTGAACAACGCGGAGATGGTCTTCTGGCCGAAGAATGTCTGGCGCAACACCACGGCGACACCCACCACCAGCAGGGCCACCAGCGCGAGCGCCAGCCATTTTCCGAGACGACTGCGGTTCATCAGCGCGAACCTCCCGGAATTCCGTTGTAGGGCAGCGGCAATTCGGCGCGCGGGCCGGCGTTGTCCGCCGGCTGACCGGCGTTCGTCCCGCGGCGGAACCCGAACGCGTAGTCGAAGAACGGCTGCAACAACTGGGCCGGCTGCAGGTTGGGAACATAGGCGTTGTAGTACGCCCCGTTCGCCAGGGTCTCGGCCTGGGACAGCTGGAACTTGTTCAGGTTCGGCAGCGCCTTGTTGATGTTGTCGCGGTTGCGTTCCAGCATCGCGGTCACCGAGTTGAGCCGCTTGAGCGTCGGCGCCAGCTCAGCTTCGTTGTCGGCGACGAGGCCGCTGAGTTGTTGGGACACCGCGGCCGTGTTGGCCAGCAGGTCGACGATGGCCTGGCGCCGGTCGTTGAGGACGCCGAGCAGATCATTGGCGTTGAGAATCAACGTGTTCAGCTGATCGCTGCGCTGGGACAGCACCACGGTCACATCGCTGGCACTCTTGAGCAGGCCGGCCAGACTCTCGTTGCGGCTGTTGATCGACTTCGACAGCCGGCTCAGCCCGTCGAACGTCGGGCCGAGCTTCGGTGCGACCTGGTCGATGGTCGCGGACAACGTGTCCAGAGACTGGTTCAACGAAGCGGTGTCTGTCCCGGCCGAATTGGTGGTCAGGTCGCTGACGGCGTCGGTGAGCGAATACGGCGAGGAGGTACGCGAGGTCGGGATCACGTCGGTGGTACGCAGCGTGCCACCGCCGTCCGACTCCAGGGTCAACACGCGCTCGCCCAGCAGGGAACCGGTGCGGATGTGCGCGGTGGTCAGCGATCCCAGCGAGTACTTGCCTTCGGTGGTGAAGGTGACCAATGCGTCGCCGTTCTCCAGCGACACGTCGGTGACCGAACCGATCTTGATGCCCGACAAGGTCACGTCGTTGCCGACGGCGATACCGCCGGCCTCGGTGAACAGCGCCTGATGGCGCACCGAGGAGGCCCATTGCAGCAGCCGCTCGGGCTGCAGGCCGACAGCGATGATGAGCATCATCAGTACGACACCGATGAAACCGGCCTTGATCAGGTTTGATTCGCGGTACCTAAGCATCAGGGCTCCGAGCACCTCCCGCCTTCTTGTTTGATCATCGGGAAGTGCGCAGTGCGCCCCTGCAGATCGGTGACACGGATGGCAAGTCCGCAGATGTAGTACATGATCCAGCTGCCATAGGAGCCCAACCGAGCCAGCTTGCGGAAGTTGTCGGGGGCCTTTTGAAGTCCCCGATCGAGCACGATCTGGTGGTCGTCGAGCAGCGGCGCCAACCGGTTCATCTGATCGACGGTGCCCTTGAGCGGGGGCCGCGCCTCGGTGAGAAGGCTTGCCAGGGATGCGGTTCCGCTGTCCAACTGAGTGACCGCGGTACCCAGGGGGTCACGGTCCTGAGACAGCCCGCTGATCAACTGCTCGAGACGGTCGACCGTTCCGTCGAACTTCTTGCCGTCCTTGGACAGTGTCCCGACCACCTGGTTGAGGTTGTCGATCAACTGCTGGATCACCTGGTCGTTGTTGGCCAACGTGTTCGAGAACGACGAGGTCTTGCTCATCAGCGAATCCAGGGTGCCTCCCTGCCCCTGGAAGATCTGGATCAGCGAGGACGTCAACGCGTTGACGTCCTGAGGGTTCAGACCCTGGATCACCGGACGCAGACCGCCGAGCAACAGGTCCAGGTCGAGCGCACTTGCGGTGCGGTCCTTGGGGATCTGTGATCCGGCCGGCAGGAGTTTCGTCGAGCCGGGGCTGTCGATCAGCTCCAGGTACCGGTCGCCGACCAGATTCAGGTACCGGACGGCAACTTTCGTACTGGTGGTCAGCGCAACACTGCGGTCGGCGTCGAAATCGACCTTGACCGACTTGTCCGGTTGCAGGGACACCTTTTTCACTGTGCCCACCCGGACGCCGGCGACGCGCACCGAGTCACCGGCCTCCAGTCGCGAGGCGTCGCCGAACACGGCCGAGTAGCCGGAATAGGAACCGCCGCGGTACTCCGAGAACGTCATGAACAGGAAGGCCGTCAGCACGGCCATCACCACGGCGAACGATGTGAATTTGATGAATGTGGTTCTGCCGCGCGTCATCCCGGTTGTCCGATCTGTGCGGTGTTACGTGGCGGACCGTCCAGCGGGCCGAACAGAATCTGCTTGAGTCCGTCGGAGTTCAGCAGGATGCCCTGGTTGCCGTATTTCCACGGGTTGGCATTGGTGTCGGTGACCAGGTATTTCGCCTTGTTGCCGAATCCGATGTACGGCAGGCCCATGCAGTGCGGACCGCCCTTGGCTGCAACCTTGGGCAGGTTCTGCGGGTAGCGGTACCGCTCGATGCCGAGCGTGAAGGCCACGTTGACCACGACACCCGGTTCCTGCTGCGGCGGCTGGTTGTAGAGATACAGCATGCCCTTGAGACCACACTCGATGCCGGGGGCGTACTCGTTGAGCAGATCGGTGGTCGGCGCCAACAGATTCAACGTCGTACTCAGGGCCTGACGGTTGCCGCCGATGACGTCATTACCCGTGTCGGCCAGGCCGATTGCGCTGACCAGGAAGGTGTCGAGATTCTGCTGCTCGGCCACGATGCTGTCGCTGAGCCGGTTGGTGTTGTCGACGGTCTTGAGCAGATCCGGTGCGGCGTCGCCGTAGGCCCGCGACACCGCGGCCATGCTCTCGATGTCAGCGGTCAGATTCGGCAGGCTGGGCTCGATCTTCTTCAGGAGCGCGTCGAAATCGCTCACCGTCTTCCCCATCGCCTCACCGCGTCCGGAAAAGGCGGAGGACAGCGCGCCGAGAGTTTCGTTCAACTTGGCCGGGTCGATCTTGTCGAGGACCTGAGTAAGTTGCTGGAACACCGTGTTCATCTCGACGGTGACGTGGTCGCCCTGCAGGGTCTGGCCTGGACGCAGCGTGTCTTTCGACGGGTTGTCCGGCGCGACGAGCTGTACGTACTTGGCGCCGAAGACGGTCGTCGAGGCGATGTCGGCCCGGACGTTTTCGGGAATCAGATGCAGCTGCGACGGATTCATCGCCAGGTGCAACACGGCCTTACCGTCGGCCCGGTTCTCGATCGAGCTCACGGTGCCGACCTGCACACCGCGCATCTTCACCTTGGCGTCCGGATTCATCACCAGACCGGCACGGTCGGAGATCAACGTGATCGGCTCGGTCTTGGTGAAGCTGCCGCGGAACAGCGCGATCGCCAGACCGATGACCAGGCCGATCATCACGACGGTGGCCAGTCCGGCCAATGGTCTGGCCGACCCGCGCGCACCGAAGCTGCGCCCCGGGCGGGCGGCCACCGGCGTTGCGCTACTTGTGGTTTCGGACCGGTGGGCTGGGCCCGGTCCAACGTTTCGTGTCAACTCTTCTCCCTAACCCGACAGGTTGAAGTTTCCGTTGGAGCCGTAGACCGACAGTGACACCAGCAGGGTCACCGAGACCACGACGATCAGCGAGGTACGGACGGCGTTGCCGACGGCCACCCCCACCCCGGACGGCCCGCCGGAGGCGAAGTATCCGAAGTAGGTGTGGATCAGCAGGATGGTGAGGGCCATCAGGACGGCCTGCAGGAACGACCACAGCAGGTCGATCGGATTGAGGAAAGTATCGAAGTAGTGCGAGTACAGGCCACCGGACTGTCCGAGCAACACCACGGTCGTGAACTGCGACGCCAGGAAGGACAGGATCACCGCGATCGCGTAGAGCGGCGTGATGGCGATCATGCCGGCCACGATGCGGGTCGACACCAGGTACTCGACGGGCCGGATGGCCATGGCTTCCAGCGCGTCGATCTCCTCGTTGATGCGCATGGCGCCGAGCTGGGCGGTGACGCCGGCACCGAAGGTGGCGGCCAGGCCTATACCGGCCACCACCGGCGCGGCGATGCGCACGTTGATGAATGCCGACAAGAACCCGGTCAGGGCCTCGATGCCGATGTTGCCCAGTGACGAATAGCCCTGGATGGCCAGCACGCCGCCGGTGGCCAGGGTCAGGAACCCGACGATCACCACGGTCCCACCGATCATCGCCAATGTGCCTGCGCCCATGGAGATCTCGGCGATCAGCCGGACCAGTTCCTTGCGGTAGTGCATGGCCGCGTGCGGGGTGCCGGCCAGTGCCTTGAGGTAGAAGAGCGTGTGATCGCCGATTCGGCTCAGCGTCGACACCGGCTTGCTGAACTGCCGGGTCACCCGCGGATAGTTCGTCCTCAGGATCGTCATTGTGCCCATGTTCGCCGCCTATCCCGATGTCATCCGGATACCGATGGCGGTGACCACCACGTTGATCACGAACAGCGCCATGAAGGCGTACACCACGGTCTCGTTCACCGCGTTGCCCACCGCCTTGGCGCCGCCGCCGACGATCGTCAGCCCGCGGTAGCAGGCCACCATGCCGGCGATCAAGCCGAACAGTGCGGCTTTGACGCAGGAGATGATCACCTCCGGCACACCGGTCAGCAGCGTGATGCCGGCCGCGAACGCGCCGGGGTTCACGTCCTGGATGAACACCGAGAACACGTAGCCGCCGAGGATGCCGATGATCACCACCAGGCTGTTGAGCAGCAGCGCCACCAGACCGGAGGCCAGGATGCGCGGGGTGACCAGGCGCTGGATCGGGTTGATCCCGAGCACCTCCATGGCGTCGATCTCTTCGCGGATGGTGCGTGAGCCCAGGTCCGCGCACATCGCCGTCGCGCCGGCGCCCGCCACGATCAGCACGGTCACCATCGGCCCCAGCTGGGTCACGGCGCCGAATGCCGCACCCGCACCGGACAGGTCGGCCGCGCCGAGCTCACGAAGCAGGATGTTGAGGGTGAAACTCACCAGCACGGTGAACGGGATGGCCACCAGCAGTGTCGGCGCCATCGACACCCGGGCCACAAACCAGCACTGTTCCAAGAACTCCCGGCCCTGGAACGGTCTCTTGAAGATGAACCGGATGGCGTCCAGCGACATCGCAAACAGTGCCCCGACCGCCTGCATCGGACCCGACAGGTTACGTGCCAGCGATACTCCGGTCGACCATTTATCTGCCATTGGCGAGTGGTCCCTCCAGGCTTGTGGCTGCGGACACCGCAGTCGGTGCGCCGATGTTAGGTGCTCCAGTGCGCGGGTGCTCGAACGGGTCGATTACATGCGTGCTGACCTCTGGCCCGAGCCGGGTCATGCCGCAACCTCCGACTCACCGCGTGCCAACCGGACGGTAGGGAAGGCGAAGCCGCTGATATCAACCGAGGCATGCTGAGCCGCAACAACTTTCAGATACAAAGCCGCTCGGGAAGCGGTGGGGCCGCCCTGGATCGGCAAATACGGGGTACGTTCGGACATCTGACGCACCTCCCGCTTTCTCTGGAACATCTTCACATCACCGGACCTACCGGTGATGCCGGACAGACTTGTCCATTCGACCGCCCCCCGACTGACCGATGCTATCGGACTCGGCAGTCCTCGCGAGGGCAAATACCGCAGAACTTGCTCAGCTGGTTGACAATTCGGGCGCAGCCCGTCGACCACCGGTAGCGGATGACCGTGGGCTGCGCGGCACACAGCCCACGGCGGGCGGTCTCCGGTGGAGGCGACGACGGACATGGCGACGACGGACTAGGTGACGGCGCCGGCGGTCTTGAGTTCGATGATTCGATCCCAGTCCAGCCCGAGTTCTACCAGGATGTCGTCGGTTTGTTCGGCGAAACCAGGGGCCGGACCGGTGCTCGGCGCCGTGACGTCGAATTGCACCGGGTTGGCCACCAACTCGAGTTCACCGGCCTGCACCAGGTATTCGTTGGCTCGGATCTGGGCGTCCTGCGCGGCCTGCAGCGTGTCTTGCACCGGGGCCCACGGACCGGCCAGCGTGGCGAATCGCTCACTCCACTCTGGCAAAGTCCGCTTCTTCATCGCCTCGGTGAGGATCTCGACCGCGTCGGGCGTGTGCTCGGCGAATGATTCGGCAGTCGCGAATCGCGGATCGTCGATGTAATGCTCCAGGTCCATGTGCCGGCAGACGTCGGCCCAGAACTTGGTCGGCTGCATCATCACGAACGAGATGTAGCGGTCGTCCGCCGTCCCGTACAACCCGACGAGCGGATTGATCGGCGAGCCGTGCACACCGGGCGGCGGCGTCACCATCAGCTGGTTGAGGTGCTGGGTCAGGGCCACGGTGTGACCCATCGACCACAGGCCGCTGCCCAGCAGCGAGACGTCGACGATGGACGGTTCACCGGTGCGTTCCCGCTTCACCAGTGCCGCGGCGATACCTCCGGCCAGGTTGGTGCCGGAGATCGTATCCCCGTAGGCCGGTCCGGGGGGCGCGATCATTCCCGGCATCCCGGCCGGGGTGATCGTCGCGGCGGTTCCGGCCCGGCACCAGAAGGCGGTCATGTCGTAGCCGCCCTTGACCGATTCCTCACCGCGGGGGCCCAACGCACTGCCCCGGGCGTAGATGATGTTCGGGTTGACCGCGCGGATGTCGTCGACGTCGATGCCGAACTTCTGCCGGTGCCCCGGCAGGAAGCTGGTGAGGAACACGTCGGCCTTTTTCGCCAGTTCCAGCAGGATCTCGCGGCCCTCGGGCACCGACATGTCCAACCCGATGCTGCGCTTGCCGCGGTTGGCGTGCTCGATGTTCGGGTTCGGGTCGCCCTCGACCTTGAGCGGCCCGGTCTGCCGTAACCCGCGCTGCGGATCGCCGGTCACCGCGTGCTCGACCTTGATGACGTCGGCGCCCCACTCCCCCAGTACGGCACCGGCCGAGGGGACGAAGCCGTACATCGCGACCTCGAGGACCCGGATACCCGCGAGCGGACCGTTATTAGCGCTCATGACAGCACCCGCGCAAACGTCTTCGTTTCCATGAACTCCTCGAGTCCTGCCGCACCCATCTCGCGACCGATACCGGACTGCTTGTAACCGCCGAACGGGCTGTCCGGGCTGAAGTAGTTGCCACCGTTGATCGAGAACGTCCCGGTCCGGATCCGCCGGGCCACCGCCAGGGCCCGGTCCTCACTGCCGAACACCGCGCCGGACAACCCGTAAATCGAGTTGTTCGCGATGCGCACCGCGTCGTCGTCGTCTTCGTAGGCGATCACCGCCAGCACGGGCCCGAAGACCTCGTCCTGGGCGATCTCGCTGTCCGGATCGACATCGGTCAGCAGTGTGGGCGTGTAGAAGAAGCCGGGGTCGACCTTCTCGCCGCCGGTCACCAACGTCGCGCCGGCCTCGACCGCGCGCTTGACCATCCCATCGACCTTGTCGCGCTGCTTCTCGCTGATGAGCGGACCCATGTAGGTCTTGGGATCGGTGGGGTCGCCATACCGGACCATCGCGAAGTTGTTCTTGATCAACTCGACGATCTCGTCCTTGTGTTTGGCCGGCACCAGCAGGCGCGAGGTCAGGGCGCAGCCCTGACCGGCGTGGGTGACCATGCTGAACGCCGAGAACAGCGCGGCGCTGTTGAAGTCGGCATCGTCGAGGACGATCGCGGCCGACTTGCCGCCGAGTTCCAGGAACACCTTCTTCAAGGTCTCGCTGGCCGCAGCCATGATGCGTCGACCGGTCGGGGTGGAGCCGGTGAAGGTGACCATGTCGACGTCGGGGCTCGTGGTGAGCACCGCGCCCACTTCCGGGTCCGCGCCCGAGAGCACGTTGACGACGCCGGCGGGGATGTCCGTGTGGTTGGCGATCAGCTCGCCGAGCGCCAACGTGATCAACGGGGTGTCCGGTGCGGACTTGAGCACGACGGTGCAGCCGGCCGCCAGCGCCGGTGCCAGCTTGGCCAGCGCCAGCTGGTTTGGATAGTTGTAGGCGATGATCGCCGCGACGACGCCGCCGGCTTCTTTTTCCACCCACCGGTGGTGCTGCATTCCGCGGCTCTCGATGTTTCCGAGATCCTCGGTCAGCGGGTAGGTCTTGAGCAGGTCGGCGTAGTACCGCACGATCTCGATCGGCCCGTCCAGCTGTGCACCGGCGCACAACGCCGCGGTGGCACCCACCTCGGTGGTGGTCAGCGCAGCGAGTTCCTCGCGGTGCTCGACCAGTGCGGCGTGGAACTGCTCGAGGCAGCGGATTCTCAGCTCGGTGTTGGTGGACCAGTCGGTGTTGTCGAAGGCCTCCCGGGCCGCGGCGATCGCGGCGTGGGCGTCGGCGACGGTGGCGTCGGGCGCGTAGCCGAATACCTCGCCGGTCGCCGGGTTGACGGAAGGAAACGTCCGCGGCGTCTCGCGCAGCTCTCCGCCGATCAACAACTTCCGGTCAGCCGGCTGGACATCGGCGATGGTGGGCGCTTCCTGCATCATCCTCCTCAGACGATTCCCTACTGTGATGGAAACTGCATTCTCATCACCGGCGAATCATACATTCGCTCGATGAGAACTCAAGTGAAAGATAGATTGGCTAGTCATGCCCCGTTCGGTGCAGATCAGGAGCCTGAGCCGCAGGTGTGCACGTTGCGCCCGGATCTTGCGGTCTGCACCTCTCCGAGAGTACGGTTCTCATAATCGGAAGGATGATTCTTGAGCGATGAGAAAGTCCGGCACCGCCCGGCGACCGGAGAACTGTCATGAAGAATGCCGTTGTCACCGGAGGAAGTTCAGGCATCGGGGCGGCCATCGCGGCCCGATTGCGCGCTGACGGTCTCCATGTAGCGACGCTCGATCTACAGGCCACCGACGACGAGTTCTCCCATGTCGCCGATGTGACGGATCGCGCCGCCGTCGACACCGCACTCGACGCTGTTCGTGCGCAGCTCGGCCCCATCTCGGTGTTGGTCAACGCCGCCGGCCTGGACTGCTTCAAGCGCTTCAGCGACATCTCATTCGAGAAGTGGCAGCAGATCATCGACGTCAACCTCAACGGCGTCTTCCACTGTGTGCAGGCGGTACTGCCCGACATGCTTGAGGCGGGCTGGGGTCGCATCGTCAACATCTCGTCGTCGAGCACGCATTCGGGCCAGCCCTTCATGGCGCCGTACGTCGCGGCCAAGTCCGCGGTGAACGGTCTGACCAAGAGCCTGGCGTTGGAGCTCGGCCCCAGCGGCATCACGGTCAACGCCGTACCACCGGGTTTCATCGACACCCCCATGTTGCGCAAGGCCGAGGGCAAGGGCTTCCTCGGCGACACCGACAAGCAGATCGAGCAGACCCCGGTGCGCCGCATGGGTAAGCCGGAAGACATCGCCGCGGCCTGCGCCTTCTTCATCTCCGAGGAGGCCGGCTACATCACCGGTCAGATCCTCGGCGTCAACGGCGGCCGTAACACCTGACGCGCACCTGCGCACGACACATCCATCAGCGAAAGGACAATTGTGGGAAGCAGCGTAGAAGGCAGGGTTGCCGGGAAAGTCGCATTCATCACCGGTGCCGGTCGGGGTCAGGGCCGCAGTCACGCGATCCGGTTGGCCGAAGAGGGCGCCGACATCATCGCGGTCGACATCTGTAAGAACTACAACACCGTCGGCTACACGATGGCGACGGCAGAAGACCTCGAAGAGACCAAGAACTACGTCGAGAAGACCGGCCGGCGCATCGTCACCGCCCAGGCCGACGTTCGCAACGAGGCCGAACTGCGGGCCGCGCTGGACGCCGGTCTCGCCGAATTCGGCAAGCTCGACATCGTCGTGGCCCAGGCCGGCATCGCCGCGATGAAGGGCCAGCCCGCCATGCAGGCCTGGACCGACGGCATCAACACCAACTTCGTCGGCACCATCAACGCCATCCAGGTGGCGCTGCCCCACCTCACCGAGGGCGCCTCGATCATCGCCACCGCGTCGGCCGCGGCACTGATGGACGCCCACAGCAAGCCCAACCCGGGCGCCGATCCGGGCGGCATGGGCTACATGATCTCCAAGCGTCTGATCTCCGAGTACGTCCACGCCCTGGCCACCGAGCTGGCGGTGCGCGGCATCCGGGCCAACGTCATCCACCCCACCAACTGCAACACCAACATGCTGCAGAGCGAGCCGATGTACCGCTCGTTCCGGCCGGATCTGGAGAACCCCACCCGCGCCGACGCAGAGCCGGTGTTCGGGGTCCAACAGGCGATGAAGGTCAACTTCATCGAACCCGAGGACATCAGCAACGCGGTGCTGTGGCTGGCCTCCGACGAGGCCCGGTACGTCACCGGGATGCAGCTGCGTGTCGATGCCGGCGGCTACCTCAAGTGGTACGACTACCACGTGTGATGCCGGATCAATTGAACTGAAAGGAGTTGGCGTAGTGAAGGTTTCGGTCGATGGCAGCCGGTGCCAGGGCCACACGCTGTGCTCGATGATCGCGCCGGACTCGTTCGTGCTCGACGACGTCGACGGTCACGCGTCACCGGTGTCCGAGGTGGTGCCCGCCGATCAGGAGGACGCGGTCCGCGAGGCCGCGCACTCGTGCCCCGAGCAGGCCATTGTCATCGAAGATTGACACCGACCGATTACCAAGGGAGACAACGCCGTGAGCATCCAGGATGTCACGACTGACGACGACCGCAAGAAGAACAACTACCACTTCGACCGGCACACACCGGAATACCGGCTGCAGTTCGAGAAGATCACCGAGGAGATGCAGTCCCGCTGCCCGATGGCCTGGACTGACACCTACGACGGTCACTGGGTGGCCGCCGACAGCAAGCACGTGTTCGAGTTGGCCCGCTGCCCCGTGGTGTCCAACCACCACGACATCAGCGGTGAGACGCCCTACCAGGGCATCACGATCCCGAAAGCCAGCCGGGCCACCGTCGTCCGTGGCGGCATCCTGGAGATGGACGAGCCCGAGCACAGTGCCTACCGAGGGGCGCTGAACCCGTATCTGTCCCCGGCCGCGATCAAGCGCTGGGTGCCGTTCGTCGACGAGATCACCCGCGCCGCACTCGATGAGCACATCGAGTCGGGCCGCATCGACTTCGTCGAGCACCTGGCCAACGTCGTCCCCGCGGTATTCACCTTGGCGATGATGGGCATCGAGCTCAAGAAGTGGAACGTCTAC
This sequence comes from Mycobacterium sp. NS-7484, assembly GCF_001953975.1. Taxonomy (GTDB): domain Bacteria; phylum Actinomycetota; class Actinomycetes; order Mycobacteriales; family Mycobacteriaceae; genus Mycobacterium. Next base: position 128,517 of record NZ_MBEJ01000007.1, on the reverse strand, counting down.
AGCGAGCCCACCCACGCCTCGGTCTACACCCCGGAACACTCCCCCGATCGCGAGAAGATCAACGAGCAGCACCGCGAGATGGGCATCGACATCATCAACAACATGATGGAGATCCGGGAGAACCCGCGGCCCGGTCTGGTCAACGCGATGCTGCAGCTGCGAATCGACGGGGAACCGGCGCCCGATATGGAGATCCTGGGCAACCTCGGTCTGGTGATCGGCGGCGGGTTCGACACCACTACCGCGCTGACCGCTCATGCCCTGGAGTGGCTGGGCCAGCACCCGGATGAGCGCACCCGGTTGAGCAACGAGCGCGCCACGCTGCTCGACCCGGCCACCGAGGAGTTCCTGCGTTTCTTCACCCCAGCTCCCGGGGACGGACGCACGTTCTCCGACGACGTCGAGGTCGAAGGGCAGCAGTTCAAGCAATACGAGCGGCTGTGGCTGTCGTGGGCGATGGCCAACCGTGACCCCTCGGTGTTCGAGAAGCCCAACGAGATCATTCTCGACCGAAAAGGCAACCGGCACTTCAGCTTCGGCATCGGTGTGCACCGGTGCGTGGGCTCCAACGTGGCCCGCACGGTGTTCAAGTCGATGCTCACCGCGGTGCTGGACCGGATGCCCGACTATGTGTGCGATCCCGAGGGCACCGTGCACTACGACACCATCGGCGTCATCCAGGGCATGCGCAACCTGCCGGCCACCTTCACCCCGAGCAAGCCGCTCGGCCCGGGTCTGGATGAGACCCTGGAGAAGTTGCAGCGTATCTGTAATGAGCAGGAGCTCGCCCGCCCGATCACCGAGCGCAAGGAGGCCGCCGTCATCGACTGATGCGGCTCACGGTTTTTGCGAGGACGCCTTGCGCGACTGCCGCCTGTTAACCTCGAATGAGGTCGGGTCCGGCAATCGTGCAAGGCGTCGCCATTTGAGGCGACCAACCTGGGGGTTTTCACACATGATCACATCGTCTCGGAAGTATGTCGTCGGCGCGCTCGCCGCGCTGGCCCTGGCTTTCCCGTTGTCGACCGGCGTGGCCTCGGCTCAACCCGACTTCAGCGCCGTCGTCAACACGACCTGTACCTACGACCAGGTGATGGCGGCGCTCAACGCGCAGCGCCCGGACCTGGCCCAGCAGTTCAACACCTCGCCGTTCGCCCAGGGCGCGCTGCGTAACTTCCTGGCGTCCGGCCCGGCCGAGCGCCAGCAGACCGTGACCCAGTTGCAGGCCAGCCCGGCGGCTCAGCAGTACTTCGGACCGATCAACATGATCGCCAACAGCTGCAACAACTACTGAGCCGACGCGTTCGACCGATCGGTTCGATTTTCTCGCCTTCCGCTGTCGCGCTCGAGTGCTCCGTCCAATGTCACGCTGGAGTGGGCTCTGGGTCTGAGCGTCACTCTGGTGTGACATTGGGTGGCACGCCGCGACGGCCGTCAGCACGTCTGACACTCGCCGCGCGTGACAGACGGCCCCATTACCGAGGTTGGTTCGGCACGCCGGGGAACAACTGCTCGGTCGGTCCGACGGTCACCCACCCGCCCAGCTTGGTGACCAGGTGCGGGGCGAAGACCGACGCGTACACCGCGTGGCCGACCACCACCACGGCCAGCACCGAGAGCAATCCGGATTTCAGCCGGGTCGCCGACACCTTGTCGGCCCACATCTCGATCACGTTGCGTCCCTGGGAATCCGTGCGGCCCAACAGATAGGTGAACACCATCATCTGGACACCCATCGCAACGGAGTCGTAAATCGGATATTGATGTCGGGTTCCTTCTGACAGGGCCAGTCCTTCGATCACGTAACCGTAATAGAACAGGCCGAGCCGCGCACCGATGATCGCGTTGAAGAACAAGGCCCACAGGAAGCCGACCCCGAACCCCACCATCAGCAGGACCTGGGGGCGCCGCCAGTTCCACCTGGCACTGACCCGGCGCCCCAGTGCGGCACCGATGATCGCCGGCAGGACGAAGTAACCCATGTAGCCCACTGGTACCGCCGAGGGCAGCCCGCCCCAGGTCATATTCAGCGGCCACCACGACGGCATCCGGGGCAGTTCGGGCGGGAACTGGGCGTACACCGCCCAGTCATAGGGCGCTTCGATCCAGGAGAACGACAGCGCCGAGATGCACAGCAGCAGCAGCGGATGCAGCCGCCCGCGCCGGACACTCAGGTAGATGCCGACGGCCAGGAACCCCAGACCGCTGATATGTGCGAACGCCACACCGGCGTTGATCAGGAACTGAACGTTCACGCCTCGGCCTCCGAACCCGCCGCGGGCTGCGACGCCGGCGGTGTGCGACGCGCCTCCGGATCGAAGTACAGCACCAGTCCGACGATCAGGACGATCAAGCCGAACAGGGTGCCCAACATGATGATTGCGCCCACTGTCACCTCCCGGGGACATGAAGTTCGAGACTTTTAATAGTGGACACTATTACAAGTCGTTGGTCAAGGTCACCTAGGCTGAAAGTCGAATCAGCCGGGCGTGGAGAGTCAGGAGATCGGCGATGCCGCAGGGACGTTCGGAGGCGAGCACGCGCCGCCCCCGTGGTGAGGCCCGCAGGCTGTTGCTCGACGCGGCGCGTGAGCTGTTCTCCCGCCACGGTTATCGCAGCATCACCACCCGTGAGATCGCCCAAGCTGCCGATGTCAGTGAATACCTGTTGTTTCGTCACTTCGGCTCCAAGGCCGGACTGTTCCGGGAAGCCATGGTGCTGCCCTTCACCGACTTCGTCGACGACTTCGGTAAGACCTGGCAGACCGTGGTACCCGAAGAGACCGACGAGGAAGAACTGACCCGGCAGTTCGCCGGACGACTCTACGATGTGCTCCTGCAACACAAAGGGCTGCTGTTGACCCTCGTCGCGTCGGACGGGCTCAGCGACGAAGAGGCCGAGAATACCGGCATCGCCGACATCAGACGGGCGCTCGGGTTGCTCGGCCAAATCAGCACGGAGGGCATGCAATTGCGCGGATTTCGATCGACGCAGCCCGACCTGCGGGCCCATTCCGCAGTGGCGCTGATCGTCGGCATGGTGGCGTTGCGGTCGACGTTTTTCGACGATCGTCCCCCGTCGCGGGAGGCGATCGTCGACGAACTCGTGCAGGCACTGCTCCACGGCTTCCTGCACCGGCCTGGCTGAGGTCTACTGAGGACCGTTGGGCCACTTGAGTAGTGAGCCCGCATCGACGCGGATGTGCTGGCCGGTGATATACCTGCTGTCGTCGCTGGCCAGGAACACCCCGAGGTGGGCCATGTCCTCCGGTTCGATGTAGGGAATCGGCATGGCCTGGAACAGATTGAACAGGGGCTCGGCGTCTTCGCGGGTGGCCGTCTTGCCTGCGGCCTTGAGATCGGGGCGGAACACCCCGTACATGCCCTCGTTCTGCAGCAGGTGGGTGTTGCAGTTGGTCGGATGGATCGCGTTGACGCGAATCATCCTCGGCGCCAGGTGAAGACACATCTCGTCGACGTACTCCATCACGATCCGCTTGCTCCAGCCGTATCCCGCCCCTCCCGGGCCCATGTCGGGGCTCGTGGTGGTGCCGCGGATCATGCCGGCCGTGGATCCGGTGACGATGATCGAGGCACCGTCGGGCAGGTGCGGAATCGCCACCGCGACGGTGTTCATCACCCCCAGCAGGTCGACATCGGAGGCGTCGACGAAACCCATCGGGTCGGGGTTGCCCATCGCCATCGGCAGGATGCCCGCGTTGGCGACCACAATGTCGACCTTGCCGAGGTCAGCGATCCCGGCCTCGATGGCCTCACGCAGCTCATGGCGTTCGCGGACGTCGGCCACCCGCGCGACGACACGACGGCCGAGTTCCTTGACCTTGCGTTCGGTCTCGGCCAGATCTTCGGGTGTGGCCAGCGGGTAGGGGTTGGTGGGGATGTCGCGGCAGATGTCGACCGCGATGATGTCGGCGCCCTCCTTGGCCATGGCGACCGCGTGCGCGCGGCCCTGCCCGCGGGCCGCCCCGGTGATGAAAGCGACCTTGCCGTCGAGCTTTCCGGACATAGTGTGCTCCTTGGTGTTGCGGCTCAGCCGAGCGGAGTGAAGGTGATGTGCAGTTCGGCGAGCCCGCGCATGATGAACGTGGGCTCGTAGGCGTATTGCCGGTCGTTCACCGGCCCGTGATGCTCGGTGGAAATTGTGATGCCGCTCATCCGGTCGAGAATTCGGTTCAGCGAGATGCGCCCCTCGGCCCGGGCCAGGGGCGCTCCCGGGCACGAGTGGACGCCGCGAATGAAGGCGATCTGCTCGCGCACATTGGCCCGATCGGTCTGGAATGTGTGGGGGTCCGGGAACTTTCGTTCATCGCGGTTACACGCACCGGGCAGCACCATGACCGTCGTTCCCGCCGGCACCTCGACGTCACCGATGCTTGTCGTCCGGCTGGCCATTCGGAAGTGGCTCTTGACCGGACTCTCCAGGCGCAGGGTCTCCTCGAGGAACGCCGGGATCTTGCTGCGGTCGGCACGCAGCAGATCTTCGAATCCGGGGTTGTCGCCGATGAACCGCACTGCCGAGCTCACCAGCTTCGTCGTCGTCTCCGTCCCCGCGGCGAACAGGAACGTCGACAGGTTCATCACGTCTTCGATGTCGGGTGTCGAACCGTCCTCGTATTTGGCTTGCGCCAACCCGGTCAACACGTCCTCACGCGGGGCGCGTCTGCGATCCTCGATGTAGGCATAGAACTTGTCGTTGAGCCACTGCAGTGGGTTGTGCGTAGTCGGCGCTTCCTTGCCGAGCTCACCGACGGTCTCCCCCAGGGCGAACGCCGCCTTGAACTCCTGATGATCCTCCGCGGGCACACCGAGCAGATCGGCGATCACCAACAGCGAGAACGGCTTCGCGTAATCAGCGAGGAACTCACAGCCACCCTTGTCGAGGAATGTGTCGAGCTGCTGGTCGGCCAGCCGCCACATGAAGTCCTCGTTCTCCTTGAGCCGCTTGGGGGTGATCAGCTTGTTCATCAGACCGCGGGTACGGGTGTGCAGCGGCGGGTCCTGTGAGGTGATGTGCTCGCCCATCGGCACCGCGAGCCGGTGCTCCTCGATCAGGTCGGTGACGTCGTCGCTCTCGCCCGGCGTGATCGGCATCCCCGAGAACGGTCCCGCCACAGAGTTGCAGGACGAGAACGCCGGGTCCTTGTAGACCGCCAGCGCCTCCTCGTACCCGGTGACCGCCAGCACGTTGAACGGCGTCGCCTGGGTGACCGGACATTTGGAGCGAAGGTGATCGAAGTACGGGTACGGGTCCGGAACCAATGCCGGGTCGGTGAAGAAGTCGATGGTCTCGAAGTCGGTCATCTCAAGCTCTCCTGGTCACTTTTCGTTGGCGAGCAGACAGAGATGTCCTCCGAGGCACGGCGTGTCGCGTACATCTGTGTCTGCTCGCCGGAGCCGTCATCCGAACAAAACCGGCAGTGAAGTCGGCGAGCGGAACACCTGCCCGCGGATGTGGGGATCGTCGCCGTCGGGGTCCATCCGCAGGTTGGGCAACCGGTCCAGCAGAAGATTGATGGCAGTGCGCATTTCCAGACGTGCCAGGTGCATGCCCAGGCACACGTGTACCCCATGCCCCCAGCCGAGATTCGCCTTGGAGGTGCGGAAGATGTCGAACTGATCCGGGTTCTCCCACCGGTCCTCCTGCCGGTTCGTCGAGCCCAGCATCGGCATCACCGAACAGCCCTCGGGGATGTGAACTCCGCCGAGTTCGGTGTCGCAGGTGGTGGTGCGCGTGATGGTCAACAGGGGCGGGTTCCAGCGCACCGCCTCTTCGATGGCTTGGGGCAGCAGTGACCGGTCGGCACGGACTGCGTCCAGTTGTGTTGTGTCCGAGAGCAAGCCGAACAGCAGGTTGCCCAATGACCGATACGTGGTCTCCACCCCGGCCGGCAACAGCAGCCGCAGGAACGAGAAGATCTCGTCGTCGGTGAGCTTCTCGCTGTCGATCTCGGCCTCCGCGAGGAGGCTGATCATGTCCTCTTTCGGCTCGGCGCGGCGGTCTTCCAGTATCGGCGCGAAGTATTCGCACAGTGCCGCTGCCGCTGCCAGTCCCCGCTCCGGGTTCATGATCCAGCTCAGCAACGAGATCGACCACCGTTGGAACTGCGGGTAGTCCTGTTCGGGTAGGCCGAGCAGGCCCGCGATGATCCGGCTCGGATAGTCGAAGGTGAACTGCTTGACCAGATCCGCCTTGCCGTCCGCGGCGAATTTGTCGATCAGTTCGTTTCCGACCCGGCCGACGAGCTCGTCTTCCCAACGGGCCAATGCCTTCTGCGAGAAAGCTTTCGACACCAGCGACCGCAGCCGGCCGTGCACCGGCTCGTCCATCCCGAGCATCACCCGCTCGCCGAGTACCGGTCCGAAGGCGGCGATCACCCCGGACGACGAGAACGTCAGATTGTCCCGCAGCATCTGCTGGGCGTCCTCGTAGCGGTAGACGATGAAGACGGGTTTGCCCGCTTCTCCGGGCATCGCCGACATGTCGATCCGCTGGATCGGCTCCTCGCGCCGAAGCCTGGCCAGTTCGGGATATGGGTCCCTGACGTCCCCGGATACCGCGTCGTCGAACGCGCCGAAGTCCTCCAGGTCGTCGAAAAGCTGTTCCACGCGTGAACTCCTAGAGTGCTGGTATCAGATCGCCGGGTAGGCGACCGACTTGACCTCGGTGTACTGGTGAAATCCGGCGAGGCCGTTCTGCCGGCCGACGCCGCTGTCCTTATAGCCGCCGAACGGTGTGTCCGCGCCGTAGCCTGCGGTGCCGTTGAGGCCGATGAACCCGGCGCGAAGCCGACGCGCCACGGCAAGCGAATGTTCCAGCGAGCCGGACATGACGTTGCCGGCCAACCCGTATGCGCTGTCGTTGGCGATCCGGACCGCGTCGTCTTCGTCCTCGTAGGGAATGACGGCCAGGACCGGCCCGAAAATCTCCTCCTGGGCGATCGTCATGGCGTTGTCCACATCTGTGAAAAGCGTTGGACTGACCCAGAACCCCTTGGCGAACTGTCTCGGGGGCTCGGCGCTGCCGACGAGCATCGTGGCGCCTTCGTCGACACCCTTTCTGATGTAGCCCAGGATGCGAGCCTGCTGTTTGGCCGAGATGACCGGCCCGCAGATCGTGGCCGGGTCCTGCGGGTCGCCGGCGGCGATGTTCTCGTAGAGGCCTTTGAGGATCGCCACGCCGTCGTCGTAGCGCGAGCGTGGCAACAGCATCCGGGTGGGTGCAGCGCACCCCTGCCCGGCGTGCATGAGTGGTCCGATCCCGATCAGACAGGCGGAGCTGAATGCCGTGTCATCCAAGTCGTCCAAGACGATGGTGGCCGACTTGCCGCCCAATTCGAGGAACAGCCGCTTCATCGTGGCGGCGCCTTTTTCCATGATCCGTTTGCCCACGACGGTCGAACCGGTGAACGAGATCATGTCGACTTTCGGTGAGAGCGTGAGTTCTTCACCGACCAGGTGATCGGAGGCCGGCACGATGTTTACCACCCCGGGCGGGATGTCGGTGTTCTCGGCGATGAGCCGGCCGAGCCGGGTGGCGTTGAAGGGCGTGTCCGGTGCGGGTTTGAGCACCACGGTGTTACCGGTCGCCAATGCCTGTCCGAGCTTGTTCAGGGCGACCTCGAAGGGAAAGTTCCACGGGGTGATGGCGCCGACGACGCCCACCGGCTCATACCAGACCTTGCGTGTGGTATTCACCCCGGTGACAGAGACGACGGTGTCACCCAGATCCGTTTCCCAGGGGAAGGTTTCGATGAGCCGCGCGGGGTACTTGAGGCCGTCGGCGAGCGGAGCGTCGAGTTGTGGTCCGTGGGTGACGGCCCGCGGGGCGCCGACCTCGGCGATGAGTTCCTCACGCAGCTCCTCCAGCTCGCCCTCGATGGCCTCGTGGAGTTGTTCCAGGCAGCGCTTGCGGAGTCGACGGTTGGTCGACCAGTCGGTCTCGTCGAACGACCGACGGGCCGCGTCGATCGCCCGGTGCATGTCGGCCGTCGAGGCATCGGAGACTTCGCCCAGGAGCTCTTCGTTGGCCGGGTTGATGTTGGCGAAGGTACCGGCCTCGCCGTCTACGAGCTTGCCGTCGATCAGCATTCGCGATTCGTGAGTGGTCGATGCATCAGGCATCGGTGCTGCTCCCTTGTTGTGGTTGAGCGTTGCGTGATGCGCGCCGTGCCGCCAGGGCTGCCAGCCGGGTCAGCACCGGCTGCGGAAGTGCCTTGGCAGCCAGCACCATCGCCTTTTGAGAGGTGGTCAACGGGTAGGCCCCACCGCGCATCGTGCCCTGGCGCGGAAGACCCATCATCACCCGCGTCATCTGATGCAGCGCTGACGGCGGCAGTAACCTGCTGGCGATCAACAGCATTCGGGCATCCGGGCCCACCGCGGTCTTGACGAACGGTTTCGTGCTGTCGAGCGCGTTCGCCAGACCTTCGGCGAACTTCTCCGGTGGCCGGGCCGCGTGCTTCATCATGGCGCGCCCACGGGTGTCCATCGTGTGGTGGTGGCGGGCGTACGGGCCGCTCAGATCCCGGTCATCGGTGGTTCCCGCATCGGTGATGATGTCGGTGTCGTAAGTCCCGGTGACCAGGATGGTGACGCCGATCCCGAAGGGCGCCACCTCCCCCGCCATCGCTTCACCCCACCGCTCCAGCGCTCCTTTCACTGCCGAATACGGTGCGGTAGCCGGCATTCCACGCACACCCGCCGCACTGGAGATGAGCACGATGCGGCCGCGCCCGGCTTCACGCATGGCGGGCAGCAGCGCTTTGGTCAGTGCCACCGGACCCAGAACGTTGGTGGCGAACATGCGCTCCCAGAGATCCGACGACGTCTCCTCGACCATCCCGGCCGCCGAGATGCCGGCGTTGTGCACCAAGGCATGCGGTGCGGCTGTCCCGGTATCCTTCAAGGCCTCCTCGATCGTCTTGGCAGCAGCCGAAATAGAGGCGGCGTCCGTCAGATCGAGTTGGACACCGATCAGTCTGTCGTCATCCTCGCCGGCTCCGGTCGCCGTACGCAGTAAGGGCATTCCGACGTCCGGTGAGCGCATCGCCGCGACCACGCGCCATCCATCGCGGTAAAGGCGCACAGTCGAGGCGAACCCCAATCCGCGCGATGCGCCGGTGATGACGACTGTTCTGATCGGGTCACCCATTCGCGTTCTCCGATGCGCACCGGTCACCCTTCGAACCCAACTCGACGTCGAGGTCGGCGAACGGCCCCTGCTGCCAGGTGGCCCACTTGCCGACCGAGTACGGCCCCTCGGCACCATGTGCGCGGTAGTAACCCTGCGGGTCATAGACTTTCGCCTCGGGATAGGGCCACGGGCAGGCGACCGCGGTGGCCGCGCCACTGGCCTTGATCACCCAGAACCAGCTGCCGTAGGCGAAGTAGGCGACGTTGATGATCACGAACATCACCAGGAAGGTGCCCAGCACCGGCTTCTTCGGGAACAGCCGGGCCTTGGCGGCGAGCTTCTCCGCGACCGCCTTGCCGGTGTCGTCGCGGTAGCACAGCACCGCCGCCGGAACCATCACGAAGGTCACCGCGAGTGACTCCCAGATCAGCGGGAACTGGAATGTGGTGCCCGGGAACAGCGATCCGAACGGGATCACCTGCGAGTAGATGTACAGGCCGGTGCGCACCAGGCTCACTTCGAGGATGGCGTCGAAGATGAAACCGATGACCAGGGTGATCGAGCCCAGGCTGACCAGCGGGTGCCGCGAGACGAATGAGGTGGGGCCGTACTTGGCTTGCAGCTTGCGGAGGATCCAGATCGCCGGGAAGAACGGGGCGAAGTAGAACGCCACGTAGCCGAACACGATGAACGGTTCGACCGTCGGGGACAACATGATCAGCGGCCAGTTCTCCGGCCAGTGGATCAGCTCGGGGTTGTAGACCGCGAACGGCGCCCAGTTCATGATCGGGTCCTGCCACACGATCAACGTGGTGCACAGGAACATCAGCATGATCGGGCTGCCCGGGTCCCGCCGCCAACCGCGGACGAAGATCACCACCAGCACGATCAGCAGGATCACCGTGCCGATCTGGTGCACCCACAGCCAGCCGTCCCAGCCGAGCAGGAACTCAACCGGGCGGGGCCGGCCCTCCACGTCGGGGTTGGCCACCCGGGGGTGCACCTCGGTGCGCGCGAATGCGATGAACAGGCTGAAGAAGGAGATGAGCGCGAAGGCGCCGGCCCAGCGTCCCCAGTTCGGACCCTTACGGGGCGCCTTGCTGTTCTGGGTGCCCGCCGGCGTCACGACGCCCGGCGGTGCGGCCTTCTCCGTGGTCATCGGGATTCCTCTCCGAAACGGTCGACCAGGTGAGAGTTCACGCCGTCTTCGTCGAGGGTGCGGGCCACCAGATACCCCGCGCCCATCCAGGCCCGGCGGGTCCACTTGCCCAGTGACACCCGGGTGCCGGGTGCACCCGAGGCGGCCGGCATCATCTTCACCCGCTCGAGAGCCTCCTTGACGCCCCGCGGGCTCAGGGGATGTGCGTCGGTGAAAGCCCGGACCAACGTTGCTGCCACATCGTGGTTGACCACCGACACGCAGTACTCGGGGCGACTCCCGTTGTACCGCTTGGCATATCGGTCCAGCCAGGCCTGTCCGACCGGGTTGCCCTCGTCGTACTGGTCGACCCCGATCCAACCCAGGAAGGCCTGCCACATGATCGGGTTGACCCACGCGTTCTGGAATGCGGTGGTGGTGAACCGCGGTGGGTCCCAGTTGACGGCTTCCAGCGCCGGGTTGATGAAGACGATGCCGAAACCGAAGCCGAGGTGCACGATCGCCTCGGCCTTGGCCTCGTGCAGCGTGCTCACCGCGGCGTTGATGTCCTGAGCCGTCTGCGCGATCGTCGCTTCGGCGACGATCCGAATTCCCTTGCGGGTACAGGCGGTCCGCAGGTTCTTCAGATAGCTTTCGCCGATCAGGTTCTGCTCGACCAGTACACCGATCTCGGTCAGGCCTCGCTTGGCGACGAGATCCGCCAGAAAGATCGGCTCGTCGGTCATCGATCCCTGAGGGAAGGCGAACGTCCACTCGCCCAACCAGTCGTCAGTGCCGGTGACGCTGACCGCCGGCACCTTGAAGCGTTCCTCGATCGCTTCTCGCAGCGGCACACAGTTGTCGGTGATGTTCGGGCCGAATACCACCAGGCAGCCTTCGTCCACCAGCTCGCCATAGGCATCGATGACCGCCTTGACCGAACCTTTCGGCAGCCCCTCGACCTCGCGGTAGATCATCTGCACCGACCGGTCCATCAGGCCCTGTTCAACCGCCTCTTCGAACACCAGGTCAAAGGTCCGGGTGAACGACGCCTTCAGTTCGTCCGGGAACCCGGGCGGCAAGGTGAAATCCATCAGATAGCCCACCTTGATGGGCTCGGCGGTGCTCTCGTACGACATCTGACCTCCGGTAGCCGGCGTTCATCGCGGGCACATCACTGAAACCTAATATTTGTTCTGAACCTAAACCCGGTCGGCCGGCGCGTCAATCACCGACGGCAGATCCACCGAGGTAGACGTCGATCAACTCATGGAGCCCGCGGCTCACCGCGACGTCGTCGGTCAGTGGTCCGGCGACCGCCACCCGGGCGGCCACCGCCACCGGCAGCCCCTCGGCGATCAGCCGCCCGGCGGCGATCAGCACTCGCGTCGAAGCCACCTCGCGCAACCCACCAGCCTCCAGGCGCCGGATCGCCTGTCCGAACCGGACCAGCTCGGCCGCCGTGGCACCGTCGACGCCCGCCTCGTGGGCGATGATGCCCTCCTCGACATCGGGGGCCGGAAAACCGAACTCGATGGCCACCATCCGTTGCCGCGTCGAGTCTTTGAGGTCCTTGAGCACGCTCTGGTAACCCGGGTTGTACGACATCACCAGACCGAAACCCGGCGCCGCGTCCAGGGTGATGCCGAGGCGCTCGATGGGCAACTGACGGCGGTAGTCAGAGAGCGGGTGCAACACGACGGTGGTGTCCTGTCGCGCCTCGACCACCTCGTCGAGGTAGCAGATCGCGCCCTCGCGCACGGCCCGGGTCAGCGGCCCGTCGACCCAGACCGTCTCGTCGCCGCGCAGCAGGTAGCGGCCGACCAGATCGGCGGTGGTGAGATCGTCGTGGCAGGAGACGGTGATCAGTGGCCGTCCGAGGTCGTGTGCCATGGCTTCGACAAAGCGCGTCTTGCCGCAACCGGTCGGACCCTTCAACACCAGCGACAGCCCCTGGCGGTATGCCGCCTTGAACACAGCCTCCTCGTCACCGACGGGCTGGTAATAGGGACGTGCGTTCGGAGCCTGCGAATCGACCCCGTTCTGATAGGCGAGCCCGGATTCGTTGGCCATAACGCACCTTTCGTCGTGTCCGCCACGTTGCGGCACTTTCGCAGCGTAACCGGAACAGATGTTTGTTTCAAGCCCTTACAGCGACGTGTGGTGCTGCGACGATCTTCCCAATAAGCTTCTGGCGCTTGGTATCACGACACAGCTTCGGCTCAGGACACGCGGCGGCGAACCTCGCCGGAGCGGATCGCCGAGCGGAACATCGGCCCGATGACGCCGGCGAGTTGGTCGGGGCTGGAGATGGTCGCGTGCGCAGTGCTACCGAACACTCGGCGCAGTGACTCCACATCGGTACTGGCGCCGATCGTCAGGCAAACGCAGCCGGTGCCACGACGCCGCGCCTCGCTCAGGGCGCGACAGGCATCGGCGGCGCCGTAAGCCCGTTCGTAGCCGTGGTCGTAGGCCAGTCCGTCGGATAGCACGACCAGCAGCCGGCGCGAGGTGCTGCCACGGTCCTCCAAGACCGCCGAACCGTGCCGTACGGCCGCCCCGAGCCGCGAGTACGCCCCCGGCTCCAGACTGTTCAGGCGGCGGAACACCTGCGCATCCAGGTGGTCGTCGAACCGCTTCACCGGCACCATGGTCACCGCTGACCGGCCCTGGGAATAGTAGGCGTACAACGACACCCGGTCCCCCAGATCGTGCAGCGCCACCATCAAGTGCGCGACGGCGGTGCGCTGCTGTTGGTGCACCGTACGCCCGACCGTGCCCGGTTCCGCCGTCGAACCCGAGACGTCCAGCAGCAGCAACACCGACAGATCCCGCCGCCGGCGCAGGCTATCGAGGTACACCGCCTCGTCGGGCACGGAGCCGGCCCGCACCTCGACGCGCGCCTCCAGAGCGGCGTCGATGTCGATGTCGTCACCCTGCGGCTGGCGATGCCGCCGATGCAGGCCCATACCGAGGCGGGCCAGCGGGCGCCGCACACTGATCGCGTCCTCGATCTGCTGGGTGACGTGGGGTTTGATCTCCGGGTCGGGCTCACGAACGGTGCACCAGTCGAGTCGATAGACGCCACGTTCGGCGTTCCATTCCGGGTACTTGATTCCCTCGGTCTTCACGTCGACAACATCCTCAGTGTCCACCGAGGCCAGCGACGACACCGCATGCAGCCCGCGTCTGGTCGAGTTGGTGCGATGCGTCGGTGAGTCCGCGCCGGGAGGGCCGCTACCGTTGGCTCCGGTCTTCCGCGCCGAGGACAGAAGCTTTTTCAGCCATTTGCCGATGGCTCCCCCGCCACCGACCGGACTGGAAAACAGATCGGGATCATCGGAGTCGTCCCAGTTGTCGGGATTGTCCTCGTCGAGCTGTTCAAGCTCCTGGCGGCCTTGCTTCCGCGGCACATGACCCACCGACTGTTGGCTCTGCTGCCTGGTGGCCGCGGCGTACACCTTCTTCGCCTGAATCGCCCCGAAACTTGCCGGCGGGTCCGGCAACGCGTCGTTGCCGCGAGCGATCTGCAGGGACGTCGCGGACGAGTCACTCCGCTCGCCGATGCTGCGATCTGCCAAGGCGCCCAACATGTTCGGCACCAATGCCGCGTTGACCAACAGCGCCCGATGCGCCTCCACGGCCAGATATCGGTTGGCGAGTTTGCGGCGTCGGAGGAGGCCGCCGACCACCTCTGGAGCGAGGCTTCCGGCCGCAATCAGCGAAGCCTGCACCGCCACCGATTCGAGCCGTGTGCGATCGGAGGCGGCTGGATCGACGAAGATCGTCTGCCCATCGGTCCACGCCTGCGCACCCGCAGCGGCCGAGGCGACCGCAACCGGGCGGCCCGCGAGCGCTGACGCCAGCATGCCCAACCCGGAGTGTCGGCCATCCCCGGCGTCCCCACCGTCTCCGCCGTCAGCCACCTGACACCTCCGCGCCCACCTCCGGACCACGTTGACCAAATATCTGTTCCACCGTAGAGTTCGGCTGCACCGGAGTCAATGAACGATCCGGGAAGTCAACGGGTAAGGGCTACACAGTGATCGAGTTCAACGGACAGGTCGCCGTCGTGACCGGAGCCGGTCGCGGCCTGGGCCGGGTGTACGCGCTGGAACTGGCTCGGCGTGGGGCTGCCGTCGTGGTCAACGATCTCGGCGGAACGATGACGGGCCACGGCGCGGACGCTGCGGTGGCCGATCAGGTCGTCGAAGAGATCACGGCGGCCGGCGGTACCGCGGTCGCGTCCTACGATTCGGTCGACAGCGCCGAGGGAGGCGAGGCGATCGTGCGCACGGCGGTCGAACGATTCGGCCGGCTCGACGCGGTGGTGAGCAATGCGGGCATCTTCAACAGCATCCCGTTCGACGAACTGACGCCCGACGACTGGCGACGCATGTTGAGCGTCCATCTCGACGGCGGCTTCTACCTCGCCCAGCCCGCCTACCGCGTGATGAAGCGACAAGGCTACGGCCGGTTCGTGTTCATCGCCTCGTCGGCGGGCATGTTCGGCCAACATCTGGAGGCGCACTACGCCGCCGCCAAGGCGGGCCTGGTCGGGCTGACCAACGTGATCGCCCTCGAGGGTGCTCCACACGGCATACTGGCCAACACCGTGCTGCCGTTCGGTGTCTCGCGAATGGTCACCGAAACCTTGGGCGATCCGAAAGTCCTTGAGGAGAACGGCTTTTTCAGGTCGATCCGGCCAGAACTCGTCGCTCCGTTGGTGGTGTACCTGGCCAGCCGCGACTGTGGGTCCAGCCACCAGAACTTCTCGGCCTGCGCGGGTCGCTTCGCCCGCGTTTTCATAGGCTTGGGTCGGGGCTGGATGGCACCTCCGGACAGCGACCTCAGCGCGGAGGACATCGCGAGGCACCTTTCGGAAGTGTCTGCGACAGAGCCGTTCACGATCCCCGGGTCGATCTACGACGAGGTGTTCGACGTGACCGAACGGCTCGGCGTCACCTGACCCGGGCGACGGCTCCACGGGATCCCCGGCGTACCAGCGCTGTTCTGGTAACCTCTAACCAAATATTGGGTCGGACACCCAAATCGCGTGACGGGAGCCAGCAATCATCGTGGAGCCGCTGTGGGCCGTCCCCAGGTGACGCCTGGGGAGCGTAAGACGCTCAAGCGCACCCCAGGTCGCGCAACCGACGCCGGCTCCGCAGCTGAGGATCGGACGCGCCGGACCGAGATTCTCGAGACCGCTGCCACGTTGATCGCCACGTCGGGCCTGCGCACGTCGCTGCAGGAGATCGCGGATGCCGCAGGCATCCTGCCCGGCAGCCTGTACCACCATTTCGAATCCAAAGAAGCGATCCTGGTCGAACTGCTCCGGCGGTACCACGACGATCTCGATCGCATCGCCGAGACGGCCCAGAAGCGGCTGGACGGCCCCGATCAGGCCTCGCCGTTCGACCGGATCGCCATGCTCGGTTCCGATATCGCACGATGCGCGGTCGCCCACCGAGCCGCGCTGCAGATGTCGTTCTACGAGAGCCCGAGCTCCAACCCGGAGCTCATCGCGCTGGCTCAGCGCCGCCCGACCGCCACGCTGGAGGCCATGCAGCAGACCTTGCGGGCCGCGCGATGGGCCGGTTACCTACGGTCCGACGTCGATCTCGCGGTGCTGGCGGACCGGATCAGCCAGTCCATGCTCCAGGTCGGTCTCGACGTCATGCGCCACAACGCCGCCCCGGAGAAGGTCGCGACCCTGCTGTGCCGGATTCTTCTGGAAGGCTTGTCCACCGGCGACCCCAGCGACGCCGAACTCGACGCATCCGTGCCGTTCAGGGCGGCCGACGCCGTGGTGCGGAGCTGGACCGAGGAGGCCGCCTCCGAAGCCGACGACAAGACGACCCACATCCGGGCGGTGGCGCGGGCCGAGTTCGGCCGGCGCGGGTACGAGGGTACGACGGTGCGAGACATCGCCTCGGCAGCCGGCATGGGCACCGGTACGGTCTATCGGCTCATCGGGTCGAAGGACGAACTGCTGGCGGCCATCATGCAGTCTTTCGGGGAGAAGATCGCCGTGGGCTGGACCGAAGTCCTCGGGTCCAAGGGCACGACGATCGAAAAGCTCGATGCGCTGAGCTGGATCCACACCAACGCGCTGGACCAGTTCGGAGACGAATTCAGGATTCAGCTGGCGTGGATGCGCCAGTCGCCGCCGGACACGCCCAACCCCGGCTGGCTGTTCATGCAACGCGTCAAACAGGTCAAGTCACTTCTCGCGGCAGGGGTGAAGGCCGGCGAGATCAGTATCGACAGCCCGTCGAACGAGATGCTGGCCCGGTCGGTGATCGGCGTGGGCTGGATCCCGGAGAACATCCTGCGGCAGTTGGGCACCCGCGCGTCACAGATCCACGTGCGGGACACCAGCCTGCGCGGTGTGATCGCACGGTAGCTGCCGACTAGTCGAAAGCATACCGCGGCAACGTATTCGGGATATCGAGCGAGCTCAGCAGACCGGTCGGCGCATCGACGACATAGGGGATGGCGTTGACCACCCGCATCGCGGTGGCCGCCATCGCCGCCCGGCCGGCACCATGCCCTTCGTCGGCGCCGAGCTTCATCGCGCAATGGATGTCGGGTTCGCCTTCGATGTCCACCCGGTAGGTGGCGTCGAACTCCGATGCGGGCCAATCGGGTGCGACGTCGCGGGACATCCGGATGATGTGCTCGATCACGATGGCCTCGCGTCCGTTCACCACCCCGGCCGCGCGAGTGCGCACCGCCCCGCAGGTCCCCGCCTCGATGGTGCCGAACGCCACCTCGATGTCGTGGTCGGTGAGCTGCCGGTCGAGTGTGCCGCGGACCTCGGACAACTCGGCGCCCATGGCCTCGGCCATCAGGTATAGCGGCGCCTGCCAAGCCATCTCGATGAACCCCGGGGTCTTGAGCATCGGTTCGAAGTCCAGCGGACGACCAAAACCCATACCGTCCATCATCACGTCGGCCACCGGGTAGTGATCGTTGAGGGAAACCTCGGTGACCGTGAGGCGGTCGATCTTCTTCGATTGGGTGGCCAGCATCAGGGCCAATGCGTCGGAACCGAAGCCGGGAAACACACCCGAGGCGTAGAACGAACAGTTGCCCGTCTTGGCCGCCTCCTCCAACTCGTCACGCCAGGCGGCCGAGTAATACGCCGGCGGATAGATCAGACTGGTCGATGTCGTTGAGACCACGTTGATTCCGGCTGCCAACAACCGCAGGTAGTCGGGAACCGCGGCGGCATCTCGGTCCGGCCCGCTGGCGGTGTAGACCACGCAGTCGGGCCGCAGGGCGATCAGCGCCTCGGCATCATCCGTGGCCGTCACACCGAGTGGATCACGCCCGGCCAGGACGCCGGCATCCTGACCGACCTTCGCCGCCGAGTGCACCCAGACGCCGACCAGTTCGAGATCGGGTCGTCCGGCGATCGCGTCGACCGCGATGGACCCGACGCCCCCGGTCGCCCACACGACGATGCGCAACGGTCGATTCATGTTCGGCTCCTCGCGTTTACGTTTGTGCCGTCGCGGTGACGGCCCGTTCCAGATAGGGCCAGGCCATGTCGGGCGGCAGCCCGCCGCACAGCGGTAACAACGGCAAAGGTCTGCCCTCGCGAACAAAGCCGACCGCCTCGTCGGCCGTCAGGATCCGATACGGTCCGTCGGCCTGCCGCAGCGTTGCGACGGTGTCGGCACGCGAGATACTCGCGACCGAATCGTCCCCGTGCCGGTAAGCGGCTGCCGTGATCGCGTCATGAAGAATGAAGGGGCCCAGCTCATCCCATGCCCGGTCGACATCGTCTGCGACGAACACCGCGGTCGGGGTGTTCGTCGCGGGAAACTGGACCAGTCCTGGTTCGTGTCCGTTCGCGCGACATTCCGCGTCGTAAAAATCCTTGAGTTCGGGCGCAGCGACCTGCGAGATGAAGCCGAGTCCATGCCGTGCGGCCCGGCGCGCCGCGGCCCGAGTGCCACCCGCGACGAGCATGGTGGGACCCGCGGGCGTCAGACATCCGGGTGTCACCGTGATCCGGCGTCCCTCGTGTTCGACGGTCTGCCCGGTGAGCAGACGTAGCACCAGCGCCAGCCGCTCGTCGGCCAACTTGCCGCGGGTGCTCATGTCCACGCCGAAGTGTTCATACTCCTCGGCGCGGTGTCCGATCCCGAACGCAAACCAGACCCGGCCCCGGCTGATGATGTCCAGGGCGCAGATCTCCTCGGCCAGCCGGACCGGATCCCAGAACGTGATCGGCACTGCGGCAAGGAGAATCGCGAGCTGCTCAGTGCGGGCGGCGATCGCCGCGGCGAGGAGGTGGGGCGCGGCGAGATGCCCGTCGGCCGTGCCGTGGTGCTCGGACAAGACCGCCATCACCGCACCCCGCGTCTCGGCCCATGCGCACATGTCGATCGCGGCCCGGTAGAGGTCGGCGGTCGGGGTATGCGGCGCCCGCAGGTCGAAGCGCATGGTGAACACCCGCCGACTCTAACCTAACGTTTGTTCCGCCGTCATTTCTTCGCCGAGCAGACGTAAACCCCCCTATTTCAGGCCGGAAATAGGGGGGTTTACGTCTGCTCGCGCAGGAAAGGTCAGCGCCGGGGCAGGCCCAGCACCTGGGTGGCGATGATGTTGCGCTGAATCTCCGAGGTGCCACCGGCGATCGTGCCGCCGAAGCTGCGGGCGTACCGCTCGAACCAGCTGGCGAAGTAGTGGTCGAGGTTCATGTGTTCGTACGGCCCACTGGTGGACGGGTGGATCAACCCGTCCGGCCCGGCGGCGGTCAGTGCGTTCTCGAACGCGTTGCGCTCGGCTTCGGAACCGAACAGCTTCAGCACCGATACCGAGGCGGTGTCCGCCTCGCCGCGGGACGCCTTCGCCAGCGCTGCAGATCCCATGGCGCGCAAGGCCTGATAGTCCATGATCGTGGTCGCGTACTGGTCGCGTTCCAACTCGGTCTTCGGGTGGAAATCGGCCAACATGTTGTCGATGCGGTCGGCGAACCCGAGCCACATCATCGTGCGCTCGTGCCCGAGTGACCCGTTGGCCACGCCCCAACCGCCGTTGAGCGGGCCGACCAGGTTCTCGGCCGGCACCCGGGCGTCGGTGAAGAAGACCTCGTTGAAGTCGAGGTTCTCCTCGCCGGTCATGTCCGCGAACGGCCGGCACACCACGCCGGGGGTGTCGGTCGGGATGATCAGCACGCTGATTCCCTTGTGCTTTGGCGCATCTGGATCGGTACGCACGAAGGTCAGCAACCAATCGGCGTCGTGGGCGCCCGAGGTCCACACTTTCTGGCCGTTGACCACGAACTCGTCGCCGTCCCGCACCGCGCGGGTGCGCAGCGAGGCGAGGTCGGAGCCGGCGCTGGGCTCGCTCATCCCCAGCGAGGCGGTCTTCTCACCGCGCAGTACCGGAACCGCCCAGCGTTGCTTCTGCTCCTCGGAGCCGAACGTCAACAGTGAGGCCGCAATGATATTGACGCCCTGGGGATTGAAGCTGTGGTAGATCCGGCGCCGGCACAGCTCGTCAAGGTGCACGAAGGTCTGCACGACGGTGGCGTTGCGGCCACCGAACTCGGGCGGTTGCGCGGGCAGCAGCCACCCGTTGTCGAACAACAGCCGCTGCCAGTCGCGCGCCCATTGCGGCATGTGCGACACGGAGGTGGGCCGCTCCAGCGTCTGGGCTTCCGACGGAAGGTTGGCGTCGAGGAATGCGGAGAACTCGGCGCGGAACTCCTCGACGTCGGAGTCGTATGTCAGCTGCATGTCACAGTCCCCTGTAATTCGTGCGGTACTCGGCGGCGATCTGCGCGCGGTGTTCGGCGGCGCCGCCCAGCAGCAGCTCCCCCGACTTGGCCCGCTTCAGCGCGAATTGCACGTCGTTCTCCCAGGTGAAGCCCATCGCACCGAACAGCTGCAGGCCGTGACGGAAGACGACCGCCTGGCATTCCCCGGCCGACGCCTTGGCCATGGCCGACGCCAGCCGCCGCCGCGGATCGTCGGCGGCGATGGTCAGGGCCGCGAAGTACGAAAGTGCCCGTGCCCGTTCGATCGCGACGTGCATGTCCACGGCCTTGTGCTGCACGGCCTGGAACGACCCGATCGCCACACCGAACTGCTGACGCTGCTTGACATGCTCGAGAGCGAGGTCGAGCACCCGCTGGCAGGCGCCGACCATGGTGATCGCCATCCCGGTCAAGGCCAGATGGCGCGCCTTCTCGAGGTCGACGTGCACGCGGGCGGTGTCCTCGACGTGCACACCGTCGAAGGTCACCTCGGCCACATGCAGCACCGGGTCGAAGACCGCGGTGCGACGGGCGACCGCCTTGGCCGCGTCGACCAGGAAGACCCCGGCATCGGTCACCACGGCCAGGTTCTCGGCCCGGTCACCGTCGAGCACGTGGTGGGCGGTGCCGGTCAGCACCCATCCGGTGGTATCCCGGTTGGCCGTCACTCCGCTGTACACCGCGGTGCCGGCCGTGCCGGCGTCGAAGCGTTCCCCGGCCAGCGGCGCGTACTGCGTCATCGTGGCCAGATACGGCGTCAGATCGGTGGCCCGGCCGAGTTCTTCCAGCACGATGGCCAGTTCGACGGCGTTCTCCGAGTCGGTGAGCTCGGTCCAGCCCTGGTCGATATAGCTCTGCCACAGCGGTGTCGGGTCGACACCCTGCTCGGCCACCTCGCGGACCAGCGTGGCCGGGCACTGCTTGGTCACCGCATCGCGCACGGTTTCCTGCCACAACCGCTGATCGGCATCGAATTCGAGAAGCACCCGCCGCCTCCTGCCGCACTGTCAGATTCGAAAGGAGAATAGCATTCTCCTCCTGGGTCTCGTCGTTCTCCCCAGGCAAGTATCGGTTCTCCCAAATCCGGCGCTGGGCATCCGACCAGCACCGCCGCCGACCTGCAGCGAAGTGCTTAAGTTGTCCGAGAACAATGTTCTTGATATCGAAGAATATGGATCTAGACTGGCGGTGAGGTCCGGCGGCACGCGCCCGTCGCCACCGACCGTGCGTTCCGGACGAACATCGGAGGAAGTTTTGGCTTTGAAAGACCCGGCCCAACCCGACGGGACGCAAACGCCGCTGATCGACGCGAGCGTGCACATCTTCTTCGGATCGAACAAAGACCTACGGCAGAACTTCCTCAAAGAGCCGTTCGCCAGCCGCGGCTTTCCCGACTACGAGATGAACTGGTACGGCGCACCGGGTGGCGAATACGCCAAGGGCACCAAGGGACCTGACCGTCAGTATCCCGGCTCGGATCCGGACATCGCCGCACAGCATCTGTTCGTCGACCGCGGTGTCGACCTCGCGATCCTGCACCCGATGACGCGCGGCATCATGCCCGACCGTCACCTCGGCACCGCGCTGGCCGCGGCGCACAACGCGATGATGGTGCAGCGCTGGCTCGAACACGAGACCTACGGCGACCGCTTCCGAGGCACCATCCGGGTCAATCCCGACGACATCGCCGGTGCCCTGCGCGAAATCGACAAGTACAAGGACCATCCGCGGGTGGTGCAGATCGGCATCCCGATGCAGTCGCGCGAACTCTATGGAAAGCCACAGTTCTGGCCGTTGTGGGAGGCGGCCGCCGCGGCGGGGCTGCCCGTGGCCGTCCACATCGAAGGCGGTGCCGGAATCCAGTTCGCGCCGACCCCGTCCGGCAAGACCCGAACCTATGAGCAGTACCTGGGCTTCATGGCGCTCAACTACATCTATCACCTGATGAACATGATCGCCGAGGGCGTGTTCGAGCGGACCCCCGAGCTGAAATTCGTCTGGGCCGACGGGGCTGCGGACCTGTTGACCCCGTTCATGTGGCGGATGGACTGCTTCGGACGTCCGCATCTGGAGCAGACGCCGTGGGCGCCCAAGATGCCCAGCGATTATCTTCCCGGCCATGTCTACTTCGTCCAAGGCGCGCTCGACGGTCCCGGTGACGTCGACTTCGCCGGGGAGTGGCTGAGTTTCACCGGCAAGGAGGACATGGTGATGTTCGGCTCCAGCTACCCGCACTGGCAACTGAACGAGCCGACCATCCCCAGCGCGTTGAGCGCCGAGCAACGCGAAAAGTTGTTGTGGCGCAACGCCGCCGAGCTGTACGGCTTGGAAAGCGCGCTGACGACCGACGCCGTTGCGGCAAGTAACGCCTGACCGAGGGAGGTAACCATGTCCGTGACGACGAACCCGCGGGTACCGGCACAAGAACGGATTGCGATCCGGTGCGTCGATTCCGACGTGCACCCGATGCCACGCCGCGGTGAACTACTCGACTACATCCCCGAACCATGGCGCAGCAAGTACTTCCTGAGCCACAAGGTCGGCGAGCAGATCTATTACGACGCACCTGATTACGCGCATGCCTACGCCATGCGGGTCGACGCGTTCCCCCCGGACGGTGAGTTCGCCTGCAGCGACCCCGACATGGCGCTGCGCCAGCTCATCATGGAGGCGGGCTCCGACATCGCCATTCTGGAGCCGACGCACTCCGAGCACCGGCTCGGTGAAGCCACCGCGGCGTATTGCACCGCGGTCAACCGTTGGCTGGCCAACCACTGGCTCGATCCGCACAACAACTGGCATGAGCGCTGGCGCGGGTCCATCTGCATCGCCATCGAGGAACCGCAGACCGCGGTGGCCGAGATCGAAGAGTGGGCCGAACACCCCTTCATGGCCCAGATTCTGATGAAAGCCGAGCCGCGCCCGTCCTGGGGTGATCCGAAGTACGACCCGATCTGGGCGGCGGCCACCAAGCACGACATCACGGTGAGCTGCCATCTGTCGCGCGGCGAGTTCGAGACGCTGCCGACGCCGCCGGTCGGATTACCCAGCTACAACCACGATTTCATGGTCAGCTATTCGTTGTTGGCGGCCAACCAGGTGATGAGCCTGATCTTCGACGGGGTGTTCGACCGGTTCCCGACGCTGCGCATCGTGTTCGTCGAGCATGCCTTCACCTGGATCCTGCCGCTGATGTGGCGCATGGATGCGATCTACGAGGCGCGCAAGAGCTGGATGGACATCAAGCGCAAGCCCTCCGAATACGTCAAAGACCACATCAAGTTCACCACCCAGCCCCTGGATTACCCCGAGGACAAGACCGAGCTGTCGCGGGCCTTCGAGTGGATGGAGTGCGAGAAGATCCTGCTGTACTCCAGCGACTATCCGCACTGGACCTTCGACGATCCGCGCTGGCTGGTCAAGCACCTCCCCGAGCATGCGCGTGAGGCCATCATGTTCCGCAACGGCATCGAGACGTACAAGCTGCCCGAGACCGTCCCGGTCCTCGAGGGGCAGGTACGGGTTTTCTGATGAGTGAACCGGACAAGCGCCCCCGGCTCGCGCAGGGACGCGAGCACGTCGTCGCCACTGTCGACGAAATCCCGCCCGGCACACACAAACTGGTGCCGATCGGCCGCCACGGCGTCGGCGTCTACAACGTCAACGGCACGTTCTATGCCATCGCCAATTACTGTCCGCACGAAGGCGGTCCACTGTGCTCGGGCCGGGCGCGGGGCCGCACCGTGGTCGACGAGAACGTCCCGGGCGACGCGGTGATGGTGCGCGACATGGAGTACATCTACTGCCCCTGGCACCAATGGGGTTTCGAGTTGGCAACCGGCACCACCGCGGTGAAGCCGGAATGGAGCATCCGTACCTACCCGGTGCGGGTCGTGGACAACGAAGTGTTGGTGATGGCGTGACTAGTGAGCTGGTTCTCGGCGCCCCGGAACTCAAGCCGGGCGAAAAGACATTGGAGATCAACGGCGGCAATGTCGTCTACGAAATCCTGGGAGAGAAAGGCGATTTCATCGCTCTCACCCCCGGGGGCCGGTTCAGCAAGGACATCCCGGGCCTGCGACCGTTGGCCGAGGCGCTCGTCGAGGGCGGCTACCGGGTGCTGCTGTGGGATCGACCCAACTGCGGCCGCTCCGACGTCCAGTTCTACGGGCAGAGCGAATCGCACATGCGCGCCGAGACGCTCTACAAGCTGATCACCGGACTCGATATCGGGCCGTGCTACATCCTCGGTGGCTCCGGCGGAGCGCGGGATTCGATGCTGACCACGATGCTGTATCCCGAGATCGTGCGAAAGCTGGTGGTGTGGAACATCGTCGGCGGGGTGTACGGCTCCTTCGTCCTGGGCGGGCATTACGTGACGCCGAGCATCCTGGCGGTGCGTGGTCTGGGCATCGAGGGGTTGCTGAACGTGCCGGAATGGCGCGAACGGATCGAGCAGAACCCGACCAACCGCCAGCGCCTGCTCGATCTCGACCCCGACGAGTTCCTCAAGGTGATGTTGCGCTGGCTCAACGCCTTTGTGTCGAAGCCCGGCCAGACGATTCCCGGCGTACCGGACGAGATGTTCGACAACATCACCGTTCCCACGTTGATCATCCGGGGCGGCGAGAACGACTGGGATCATCCCAAGCGCACCTCGCTTGAGGTGAGCTGTCTGATCAAAGGCTCCAAGCTGATCGACCCGCCGTGGCCCGAGGACGCCTGGGAACGTGCCGGCGAGAAGTTCGCCCAGAGCGGCGGTAAGACGTTCTGCCTGTTCGACACCTGGGTGCAGGCAGCCCCGGCGATCATCGACTTCCTGAGGTCGTCATGAGCCCCGCACGCGCGGGCTCAGACCGTGGTGATGTGGACTTCGCAGTTCAACGAGGCCTCCAGCGCCGTGTGGATGCGGCTTTCCGGAATGCGGGCCAGGTCGGCCTTTTTCAGGGTGACCGTGACGACGTCCCACCCGTCGCCGCCGGTGGCCCGGCTCACCTCGCCGGTCAGGCCGAAGCCGGCCAGCACACCCAGCGCGTCCTCATCGGTTCCCCGGCTGACGAACGTGACGACGCCCGGGGTGGGCGAGGTACCAAAGGCCTTGGCGCACAGCTGGACAGCGAGGGCCTGCAGCTCTGGCGCATCGTCGCCGGCGATCAACACCTCGACCTCGCGGCGATGCGCGGGCAGTCCGGCGAGCTGGTTGTCCAGCACCTCGGCGCCGCGTTCGGCCAGCAGCGCCCGGAGCGTTGCCATGCCTTCGGATAGCTGCTGTGGCCCGAGCTCCCCAGCCGGGTCGACACCGACGCGTACCACCGCAGTTCTCATGCCGGTAAGCCTAACCGGGGACGGGATGTGACCATGACTGCCGAACTGACCGTTGCGGCCTGGCCGGGGATCACCGCGCGCCTGCTACGCGACGGGCCCGAAGACCTGGCCGACTACCGCCAGAGCGGAGGCTATGCGCCCCTTACCGATCCGGACCACCTGTTGTCCGAGGTGCAGGCGAGCGGTCTGCTCGGCCGTGGCGGTGCGGCCTTTCCCCTGGCGGTGAAACTGCGCGCGGTACGCGACAACGGGCGCCGCGGCGCCACAACAGGCACCGTGGTGATCGCCAACGGCGAAGAAGGGGAACCGGCCTCGATCAAGGACCGTTGGTTACTGCGCCACCGTCCCCATGCCGTCCTCGACGGCCTGCGCCTGGCGGCCGGGGTCGTCGGCGCCGATCGCGCCGTGATGTACGTCTCGGATCGGCAGGCGGCCGCCTGCGTCGAACGGGCACTCACCGAGCTGCCCGCCGAATTCGACGGGGTGGCAATCGAATTGCTCACCGTCGCACCGGGTTACGTCGCCGGTGAAGAGACCGCCGCCGTCCATGCCGTCAACGGCGGCCCGGCCAAACCCACCGACAAGCCTCCACGCCCGTTCGAGGAAGGGGTGGCCGGCAAGCCCACACTGATCAGCAACGTCGAGACGCTGGCCCACCTGGCCTATGTGCACCAGCACGGCGCACAGACCTTCCGGCAGCTCGGGACCGAGGGCTCCCCCGGCACCTTTCTGGCCACCATCACCGGTGCCGGACGTCCGCCTGCGCTGTACGAGGTTCCCCACGGCATCCCCTTCGCCGATCTGCTGACGCTGCACGGGGTGGCGGCGGACAGTGTCCGCGGGGCGTTGATGGGCGGGTACTTCGCCGGGCTGATCAACCGTGACATCGTCGGCACCACACTGGACCACGAGTCCGTTCGGGCCCTGGGCACCGGGCTGGGCTGCGGCGCGATCGGGATCCTCACCGACGACTGCCCGGTGGCGGTCGCGGCGTCGGTGCTGTCCTACTTCGACCGAGAGAACGCCGGCCAGTGCGGATCGTGCTTCAACGGCACCGCCGCGATGGCCGCGGTCGCCGTCGGGTTGCGCGACGGCGTGGCCACCCAGGAAGACCTGGACCGGCTCAAGCGCTGGTCGGTGGTGTTGCGTGGCCGTGGTGCCTGCGCGACGCTCGACGGCGCGGCCAACGTGGCGGCCAGCCTTCTGGCACAGTTCCCCGACGTGGTGGCGAGCCATCTCGAAAATGGTTGCCAGACTTGCCGTTACGGTGCCTTCACCGCGGCACGCCCGTACGAAGTGGAGTCTCTGGAGGCGGTGGTGACGGTATGAGGGTCAAGCTGGATCGCACGTTGTGTGACGGCTTCGGATTGTGCGCCAAGCACGCGCCGGAGTACTTCCCCCTCGACGACTGGGGCTATGCCGTGCTGAAAGGCGACGGCAACATCCCGGCGGCGGACGAGGAGGCCGTACGGCGCGCGCTGCTGGACTGCCCGGTGCACGCGATCATCGAGCTGAAAGAGGTGCGGGGCGAGCGCGACGCAGGTTGACACCCGGGGCTGGATCACCGCTCCCGCAGACTGGTAACGTGATTCTCCACACAGAATAACCTGCTTACCACCGGAGTCGAGTTGTCACAGATACCGGGACGTCCGCTCCCGACGGTCACCACGCTCAACGAGTACTTCTGGACCGCGGGCGCCGATGGCGTCCTGCGTATCCAGGAGTGCCAGGACTGCAGCGCGCTCATCCACCCGCCGCAGCCGATCTGCCGCTACTGCCGCAGCCACAACATGGGGGTACGCGACGTCTCCGGCCGCGGCTCGCTGGCCGGGTTCACGGTCAACCACCGGTTCGGTTTCCCCGACCTGCCACCGCCGTACGTGGTGGCCGAGGTGGCCATCGCCGAGGATCCCCGGGTCCGGTTGACCACCAACATCGTCGAATGCGACGCCGACGACCTGAAACTCGGCATGCCCGTGGAGGTCGACTTCCAGCATCTCGAAGACGTCTGGCTGCCGGTGTTCAAGCCGTCGGCCGACACCACCGCCACTCCCCCCGTCGCCGAACCGATCGCTCCCGCAGATGTCGCCAAGTATGTGCGGCCGATGCTGACCAAGGAGAAGTTCGAGGACCACTCGGCCATCACCGGCATCGGGATGTCCACCATCGGGCGTCGGCTCATGGTGCCGCCGGTGAAGCTGACCATCGAGGCCGCCGAAAAGGCCGTTGCCGATGCGGGTTTGACGTTCGACGACATCGACGGCCTGTCGACGTATCCGGGGCTGGCCATCGCCGGGATGGGCGAGGGTGGCGTGAGCGCCCTGGAGGGCGCGCTGGGCCTGCGGCCGACATGGATCAACGGCGGCATGGACACCTTCGGTCCGGGCGGTTCGGTGATCGCGGCGATGATGGCAGTGGCCACCGGGATGGCCCGGCACGTGCTGTGCTTCCGCACGCTGTGGGAGGCCACGTTCGGCCAGTTGGTCAAGGAGGGCAAGATGTCCCCTCCGATGGGTGGACGCAGTGACAACTGGCAGCACCCGTTCGGCGCCACCTCCGCGGCACATACGTTGGCGCAGAACGCCGGCCGGCATTTCGACCGGTATGGCACCACCCGGGAGACACTCGGCTGGATCGCACTGAACCAGCGCGCCAATGCAGCGCTCAATCCCACGGCGATCTACCGTGATCCGCTGACCATGGACGACTATCTGTCGGCCCGCATGATCACCACGCCGTTCGGCCTCTATGACTGCGACGTCCCGTGTGACGGTGCGGTGGCCGTCATCGTCTCCGCGGTAGACGTCGCGCGGGATCTGGCAAAGCCGCCGATCCTGTTCGAGGCCGTCGGCACCCAGATCATCGAACGGCTCGACTGGGACCAGACCACCCTGACCCACGAACCGCAGGTGCTCGGTCAGAGCGCGCACATGTGGTCACGAACCTCGTTGCGGCCCAGCGATGTCGACGTCGCCGAGCTGTACGACGGATTCTCCTTCAACTGCCTGTCCTGGCTGGAGGGCCTGGGCTTCTGCGGTATCGGTGAGGCCAAGGATTTCCTCGACGGCGGCCACAACATCGCCCGCGACGGCGTCATCCCGCTCAACACCCACGGCGGTCAGCTCTCGCACGGCCGCACGCATGGCATGGGCCTGATCCACGAGGCCGTCACCCAGCTGCGCGGGGAAGCCGGGGAACGCCAGGTCTCCGGTGCGCGCGTCGCGGTCGCCAGCAGCGGCGGCCTGACGCCCAGCGGCGTCCTGCTGATGCGTCGGGACGATTGACGCGTGTCCCATGAGTAAGGCAGTTCCGCATCCCCGGGTGGTGATGGTCGACGGGGTCCCGATGTCGGCGTTGGTCGCCGAGTCCCCCGACCCGCGCGCCGTCGTGGTCGCACTGCACGGCGGGGCGACCATGTCGGCCTACTTCGACTGCCCCGGTCACCCGGAACTCTCACTGCTGCGCCTTGCCGTCGCCCAGGGATACACCGTGATCGCGCTCGATCGCCCGGGCTACGGCGCCTCGGCGGCCTACCCCGATGCGATGGTGTCCCCCGACCAGCGGGTGGCCCTGACGGTCGGCACGATCGAGCGCATCGCCGGGCTGTCGAATCTGTTTGTCCTGGGCCATTCGTTGGGCTGCGAACTGGCGTTGCACCTGGCCGTGCAGCGCCCCGAGGTGCTCGGCGTCTCGCTGGCCGGGACCGGCCGCCGGTATCACGAGAGCGCACGCGCGGTCCTCGCCGGCGCCTCGACCGAACGTCCCCGGCCGCGTGGTCTGCGCGATCTGCTGTGGGAGCCGGCGCGGTTGTACCCGGCCGACGTGATCGGGGCCGGCCTGGCGGCCGGCGGGACGGCCTACGAAGGTGAGATCGTCAAAACCTGGGCACGCCAGGACTTTCCGGCGCTCGCCGGGCAGGTCCGGGTCCCGGTGCAGTTCCTCGCGGGCGAATACGAGAACGTCTGGGAATCCGATCCCGAGGCGCTGTCCGCCATCGCGGCGATGTTCTCGGTCGCACCACGGGTGCAGACCGGGGAGCTACCGGAGGGCGGCCACAACCTCAGTGTGGGTCTGACAGCCGAAAGCTATCACCGCAAGGTGCTGTCGTTTGCCGATGAATGCCTGGCCGATCGAGCCGGCACCGAAGTGGAAGTGGAGGCAGGTTGATGCGAGTCGGATTTATCGGGCTGGGCAGCCAGGGGGCGCCGATGGCTCGGCGGATCGTCGAAGGCGGGTTCGAGACCACCCTGTGGGCACGGCGTCCGGCCTCTTTGGAACCGTTCGCCGACACCGCGGCGAAGACGGCGGGCACCCCGGCGGAACTGGCCGCCGCCAGCGACCTGGTCTGCCTGTGCGTGGTCGGTGACGACGACGTACGTCAGGTGCTCGACGGCGAGACGGGGGTGCTGGCCGGGTTGGCCCCGGGTGGCGTCATCGCCATCCACTCGACGGTGCATCCCGACACTTGTCGCGAGCTGGCGGAAAAGGCTGCGGCACAAGGCGTCACCGTCATCGATGCCCCGGTGAGCGGTGGCGAGCCCGCGGCCTCGGCCGGCACCTTGCTGGTGATGGTGGGCGGTGACGAGGAGACCGTCGAGCGGGTACGCCCGGTGTTCGCCACGTATGCCGATCCGATCGTGCACCTCGGTGCCGTCGGCGCCGGCCAGGTCGCCAAGATCCTGAACAACCTGCTGTTCAGCGCCAACCTGGGTGCGGCCATGAGCGCCTTGGAACTCGGTGAGGCGCTTGGTGTTCCCCGCACCGCGCTGTGCGAGGTCATCAGCCGTGGTTCGGCCACCAGCAAGGCACTCAACAGCATCGCGATGTTCGGCGGGACACTGGACAACCTGGCACCGATCGCCGGCGCGCTGCTGCAGAAGGACTGCCGGCATGCCGCCAGCCTGGCCGACGACGCGTCGGCCCCGCAAGGCGCGGTCTTTACCGCCGCCGACAATGCGTTGACCATCATGGACCATCCCCGCTGATGCGCGTCGGGTTCATTGGGGCCGGACGGATGGGCGCACCGATGGTGCGCCGCCTGGCCGACGCCGGCCACCTGGTCCGGGCACTCGGCCGGGATGACGACAAACGCGCCGCGGTGGCCGAACTCGGTGCCGAGCCCGTGGATTCGGCGGTCGCCGTCGCGGCCGGGGCCGACGTGGTGATCGTCTGTGTGTTCACCGACGATCAGGTCCGCGACCTCTGCCCGGGTCTGATCGATGACATGCCGGAAGGTTCGGTGCTCGTGCTGCACACCACCGGCAGTCCCCACACCGCCGAGGCGCTGGCCGAACGCGGGGCGGCCCGCGGTGTGGCGGTCATCGACGCGCCGGTCAGCGGCGGGCCGCACGACATCGCGGCCGGCGCCGTCACGGTGTTCGCCGGCGGCGCCGACGACGCCGTCGGCCGCGCCCGCGAGGTGCTGACCGCGTATGCCGATCCGGTGCTCCACGTGGGTCCGGTCGGCGCCGGGCAACGGGTGAAGCTGGTGAACAACGCGGTGTTCGCGGCACAGATCGGCGTGGTGGCCGAAGCGGTGCGCCTGGGCGATCGGCTCGGCGTCGACGAGAAGACGCTGCTGAACGCGCTCACCCACGGCAGCGCGGCAAGCCGGGCGCTGGGCGGAATCGCGGCGACGGGCTCGGCCGACGCCTTCATCGCCAGGGTCGGCGAATTCATCGGCAAAGACGTGGCCGTGGTGCGTCGAACCACGGCTGAACTGGGCAGCGACCTCGGCCGGTTGGAGAGCCTGCTCGACGCCGCGCTCAAGTGACCTCGTTGACCAGAACAGAACCTGATCAGCACCTATTTTGCGCTTTTCAAACACCGCCGATCGGTTTACTGTTAGCGTTACAGTTCCACAGTTTCCCGTAACGTTTCACTGCGCTTCCGGCACAGCCCGCCGCGAAGGAGGAGCCAGCCAATGACCAAGGCCCAGGTGATCTTCGATCCGTTCTCCGACGAGTTCTTCCAGAACCCGTTCGACATGTACCGACGGATGCGCACCGACGCGCCGCTGTACTACAACGACGAGCTCGACTTCTACGCGCTGACCCGGCATGAGGACGTCGCCGCGGCGCTCAAGGACCACGAGGCGTTCTCGTCGTCGCGCGGGTGCGATCTGGCGATGGTGCAGAGCAACGAGCCGCCGCAGAAGTCGATCATCTTCATGGATCCGCCGGACCATCGGCACATGCGCAGCCTGCTGAACAAAGCGTTCACCCCGAGGATGATCCAGTCCCAGAAGGACACCGTCATCGAACAGATCGACCGCTACCTCGGCCAGATCGACGGCGACGAATTCGACGTGGTGCAGGACTTCTCCGGGCCGTTCCCGGTCGAGGTGATCACCCGGATGGCCGGGGTGGAACCGGAGTACCGCCAACAGGTTCGGCACTGGATCGACACCAGCCTGTCGCGTGAGCCCGGGCAGATGGGCTACTCCGAAGCCGGTATGCAGGCCAACATTGACACCGGCATCTACTACTACGGCTTGGTCCAGAAGCGGCGGGAGAACCCGCAGGACGACATGATCAGCCGTCTGATCGCGGCCGAGATCCCCGGCGAGAACGGTGAGATGCGCCGGCTCGACGACATCGAGATCACCGGCTTCGCCACCCTGCTCGGCGGAGCCGGCGCCGAGACCGTCACCAAGCTCATCGGTACGGCCGTGGTGTTGTTCGCCAAGAATCCCGAGCAGTGGCAGAAGCTGCTCGACGACCGCGAGAAGGTGCCGGCCGCGGTCGAGGAACTGCTACGTTACGAAGGCCCGGTGCAGTACAACGTCCGGTACACCCTCAAAGAAGCCCATGTGCCCAGCGGCACCATCCCGGCGGGCAAGCCGGTGTTCCTGATCAGTGCGGCGGCGAACCGGGATCCCGACGCGTTCACCGACGCCGACACCTTCGACATCGAGCGCGACCGCACCGAGGCCCAGAACCTCGGGCTCGGGTACGGCATCCACAGCTGCCTCGGCGCGGCGCTGGCCCGCATGGAAAGCGTCATCGCCCTGGAGAAGCTGCTCGATTTCATGCCTCGTTACGAGGTGAAATGGGATGGCCTGCAACGAGTTCAGATGCAAAATGTGGCAGGGTATTCGAATGTGCCGGTAAGGGTTCTGCGGTAATGGCAAAGAAGATTCACGTCGACTTCGAGATCTGCGAGAGCAACGCGGTCTGTATGGGGATCATCCCCGAGGTGTTCGACCTCGACGATCAGGACTACCTGCACGTCCTACAGGAAGAGGTGACACCGGAGAACGAGGCGCAGGTCCGCGAGGCGGTCCGGCAATGTCCGCGACAGGCCATCTCGATCGACGAGGAGTAACCGCACGCATGCGCTTCGTCTTCGTCCACGGCGGTTTTCATGCCGCCTGGTGCTGGGAGCGCACGATTGCCGAGTTGCGGGACCTCGGTCATGACGGTGTCGCGGTAGACCTGCCGGGGCACGGTGCCCGCATGGCAGAGGAGTCGACGCTGGCCAACCGGCGCGCGGCGATCGTCGAGGTGATGCAGTCCGGGGATGTTCTGGTGGGGCATTCCGGCGGTGGGTTCGATGCCACGCTCGCCGCGGATGCCGCCCCAGACCTGGTGGGCCACATCGTATATCTGGCCGCTGCGCTGCCCCGGGAAGGCCGGACGTACCCGGAAGCCATGGCGATGCGCTCGGCCGACGATGATCTGGGAAACGAGTTCGACGGTGACGTCGGCGAGATGCTGGGCTACCTGAAGTTCGACGACGACGGCGCGATGCACTTCGCCGACTTCGACGGGGCCTGGCGCTACTTCTACCACGACTGCGACGAGGCCACGGCCCGTTGGGCTTTCGAACGTCTGGGGCCCGAGCGCTTCGGTGACACCACCGTCACACCGGTGTCGGTGCCACAGTTCTGGGCGGCCGATCTGCCCCGCAGTTTCATCCGCTGCACCCAGGACCGCTCGATGCCGCGCTGGTTGGCCGACACGGTCACCCAGCGTCTCGGCGTCGAGCAGCTGACCATCGACGCGTCGCACTCACCATTTCTGAGCCGTCCGCGCGAGCTGGCCGAGCTTCTCCTGCACGCCACCACGACGACGCCGATCGCCGCACTGACGCCCGCTTAGGTTCCCTGCCACTACGCCGTTTTCAACGCCTGGGTCGCTTCGAACGAAGAATCACGACCCCAGCGTCGAAATCGGCGGCCCCACATGCCCGCGCCCGGCCCTGGCTAGGCGGCGATCACCGACTTTCCGAACTCCTCAGTCGCCTCCAGTGCATGGGCCAGGCTGTCGCCGGGCAGGGTGACGTGCAGCCAGGTGACCCCGAGTGCGGCCAGCTTGTCCACACCGGCCAGGTACGCGTCGGCGTCGAAATCGTCGCTGCCGGGGTTACCGCCTTCGAAGTTGTTGAACACGATGTCGATTGCGTCCGGATCGCGATTGGCGTCGGCCAACCGGCTCCGCAGATCCTCGATACCGGCGGCCAAGGCGTCGAGTGAGTCCATCGCCGCGGTTCCGGCGGTCTTGGCCAAGCCCGCCGGTGCGGCGAACGGGCACCAACCCTCACCGTGTTTGGCCACCCGGGCCCGCGCCGCCGAGGTGTTGCCGCCGATCCAGATCGGCGGATGTGGGCTTGCCGTCGGCCGGGGATGAGCGGTGATACCCCGAGCGGTAAAGTTCTTGCCCTCGTACGTGTAATCGTCGGTGGTCCAGATACCGCGGATGACTTCGAGGGCCTCGTCGAACAGTGCGGCCCGCTCGTCGTAGGACACCCCCAGCGCGGCGAATTCCCGCTTGAGATAACCGACTCCGACCGCCAGCGTGAACCGGCCACCGGACAGCAGGTCCAGGCTGGCGCCGGATTTCGCCACCACGAAGGGATTCCGATACGGCAGCACCACGATGTTGGGCACCAGCCGCAAGGTGGTGGTGTGCGCCGCGGCAAAAGCCATGGCCACGAACGGGTCCAGTGCGTCGTGGCCACCGGCATCGAGCCACCGTTGTGATGGCGCCGGGTGGTCGGTGAAACCGAAGCCATCGAATCCCGCCGCCTCGGCCGCAGCGGCCATCGCGGTAACGCCACTGCCGCTCACCAGATCCGGGTGATACGGGTGGGTGTGCATCGGGTAGGTGATGCTGTACCGCACTGCGGCCGGCCCGATCAGGAGGGGAAGCCGGAGAGGATGACGCCGTTGCACTCGGCGGCGCCTTGGCGAACCTTGGCAGCCGCCTGGTAGGCATCGGAGTAGTACCACTCGCGCGCGGCGTCGACCGACTCGAACTCCAGCACCACGGTCTGGGTGCCGTGCCATGCGCCTTCGATCACCTCGGGCTTCTGATCGACAGCCACGATGGTGGCCCCGCCCATCGCCTTGGACGCCAGCTTCGCGTACTCGACCATGCCGGCCGGGTCCTTGATGTCCTCGGTGATGATGACGTACCCCTTGGCTGATGCCATGTCCACAACCCTTCTCTACTAGTCGATTTCGCTGATCGCCCGTTCCGGGCAGTTGTCTATCGCCTCACGTGCCGCGTCTTCCAACCCGGCTGGAACCTCTTCCGGATCGGCCACCGCCCAGCCGTCATCTGACATCTCGAAGACCTCGGGGCACAGCGTCAGGCACATACCGTGCCCGGCACAACGGTCCTCGTCGACCTTGACCCGCATCAGGTATCGAACTCCAGGTGCAGCTCGGTCAGGCCGCGCAGGATGAATGTCGGGATGTAGTTGTAGCGCCGATCGCCGTCCGAGCCGTGCTTGGCCTCGGAGATGCGGATGTCGGTGGTGCGGTCCAGCAGCCGTTCGATGCCGACGCGGGTTTCGGCCCGGGCCAGTGGGGCGCCCGGGCAACTGTGGATGCCGCGGCCGAAAGCCAGGTGCTGGCGGGCATTCTTGCGGGCCGGGTCGAAGGTGTCGGGATCTTCGAAGCGGCGCGGATCGCGGTTGGCCGCACCATTGAGGACCATCACGGTGGTGCCCGCGCTCAACTCGGTCTCACCGACGGTCACCGGGCAGCGGGACAGCCGGAAGTCGCCTTTGACCGGACTTTCGATGCGCAGCGCCTCTTCGATGAAGTTCGGGATCAGACTGCGATCGTCACGCAGTCGCTGCTGGATCTCCGGCTGTTCGCCCAGGACCTTCAGCGCGGTGCTGAGCAACCGCACCGTCGTCTCCTGCCCGGCCGAGAACACGTTGGTCGCCACCCGCGCGACGTCACCGACGTCGGGAATGCTGCCGTCGGGGAAGGTGGCCTGCGCCAGACCGGTCAGGACGTCGTCGCGCGGGTTGGCCCGCCGATCGGCGGTGTAATCGGCGAACTGGCCGTAGAGGAACTCCAGCGGGCTGTGGGACAGCGACTCACTGCTGGTGCTGCCGATACCGCCACCCGAGTTCTGCTTGATGCCGTTGACGAATGCTTCCCGGTCCTCGTCGGGAATGCCCAGCAGGTCGGCGATCACCAGCAGGGTGAACGGCCCCGCGAAGCCCTTGATGAATTCGCCATGACCAGGTTCGAGGTAGCTGTCGAGTACCTCGTCGGCCAGCTGCCACATGGCGTCCTCGTTCTCCTTGAGGCGCTTGGGCGTGATCAGCCGCATCAACAACGAGCGGTGATCGGTGTGGGTGGGCGGATCGAGCGTAGGCAGTTGATCGCTGAACGGCAGCTCGTTGCGGTGCTTGTCGATGAGCGCCGTGACTTCCTCGGTGCTGCGACCCTCCAATGGGACCGGGAAACCCGGGAATGGGCCGGTGACCGACAGG
This sequence comes from Mycobacterium sp. NS-7484, assembly GCF_001953975.1. GTDB lineage: Bacteria > Actinomycetota > Actinomycetes > Mycobacteriales > Mycobacteriaceae > Mycobacterium. Next base: position 92,386 of record NZ_MBEJ01000007.1, on the reverse strand, counting down.
CACGAGGAGAACGTCTCCTCGTCGTTGTAGACCTGGACGGCTTCTTCCCAGCCGGTCACCATTGTCACGTTGTAGTGGTCTTCACGGGTGACCGGGCACTTGTTCCGCAGCGCCTCGAAGAACGGGTACGGGTTGTCGACCAATCGTTCATCGCGGAAGAAATCGATACCGGTTGGGTCGATCGCCATATGCTGCTCCCGTTCCAGCCGCGACTAGGAGAATGCGGCTCTCATCTATGAATAGCAGATTTCCACAGCCGCCGTTGCGCCGTCAACGCCGGGGGTTGCCGACCTGCGGTAAACAGCAAGAATAAGATTCTCTGCCCCAAGCCTCCAGACCGCTGAGCTCGGCCGCCGTCGGGCGATACATGCATCCGATAGTTAGACAAACGTCAACTATTCCCAACCGGCGAATCCCTGGCTACTCTGGCGAATATGCCCAAGACCTCGGCGGCCGGCACTGCTGACACCAGTCAGCGCCGTGCGTCTTTTCAACGGGCACGCTCCCACCAGACCAAGCGCGACCTCGTCCAGGCCGCGATGGCACTGTGGCGCACCAACGGTTACGCCAAGACGACGGTTGCCGATATCTGCCGGGCGGCGGGGGTCTCCCGAGCGCTGTTCTACTTCTATTTCCCGGCCAAAGAGGACGTGTTGTTCGAGGTGGGGCTGACCTCCACCCGGCTGGCGCAGCAGCGGGTGAAATCGCTGTTGGTGGGCGACTACGACGTGATGAACGTGATCACCGAGGCACTCCGCAGCCTGGAGCGGTCGATGGCGCGCAACCCACCCGATCTGATCATCGAGACGATCCTGGAGGGCTACCGCCACGAGCATCGGATCCTGGCCGGCGACGGCGACTCGGCTGCGCAGGACGCCGACATGTTCGGCGAGCTGTTCCGTCGGGCCCAGGCCGATGGCAAGCTCGGTTCCCACGTCGATGTGAACCACCTGTCTCGGCTGGCGCAGGTCCTGGTCAGCGAGGGCGTCCGGCATTGGGCGGGCGGCAGTTTCGGCGAGCGTTCGTTCACCGACGTCGTCGCGCGCGATATCGGCGCGATGATCACTGGCTTCAACACCATCGATTAGATCGGAGGACCCCCGATGGCGTGGGATTTCGAGACCGACCCGCAGTACCAGGAATTACTGGACTGGGCAGACGATTTCGTGACGAACGAGGTCGAGCCGCTGGACCTGGCCTTTCCACATCTGCAGTTCACCCAACTCGAGGGCAAGCGCCGGGAAGCGATCGACCCGCTGAAGGCCAAGGTTCGCGAGAAAGGTTTGTGGGCCACCCATCTCGGTCCCGAGTTGGGCGGACAAGGATACGGCCAACTCAAGCTGGCACTGCTCAACGAGATTCTCGGCCGCTCGCAGTGGGCGCCGATCGTGTTCGGCTGTCAGGCCCCCGACACCGGCAATGCCGAGATCATCGCGCACTACGGCACCGAGGAGCAGAAGAAGCAGTACCTGCACCCGCTGCTCGAGGGAGAGCTGTTCTCCTGCTATTCGATGACCGAACCGCATGCCGGTGCCGATCCCACCCTGTTCACCACGAGCGCGGTACGAGACGGCGACGACTGGGTGATAAACGGATGGAAGTTCTTCTCTTCCAACGCCGCAACCGCGTCCTTCCTGATCGTCATGGTGGTGACCAACCCTGAGGTCAGCGCCTATCAGGGCATGTCGATGTTCCTGGTGCCCACCGACACCCCCGGGGTGAAGATCGTCCGCAACGTCGGGTTGTACGGCGAGGCGGACAACCACGGCAGCCACGCGCTGATCCACTACGACAACGTCCGGGTGCCCGCCGAAGCGCTGTTGGGCGGTGAGGGGCAGGCATTCGTGATCGCCCAGACCCGGTTGGGCGGCGGGCGGATCCACCACGCGATGCGCACGATCGGCCTGGCTCAGAAGGCCCTGGACATGATGTGTGAACGCGCGCTGAGCCGCGAGACGCAGGGCAGCCGGCTGTCCGACAAGCAGTTCGTGCAGGGCTACATCGCCGACTCGTACGCCCAGCTGCTGCAGTTCCGGTTGATGGTGCTCTACACGGCCTGGGAGATCGACAAGTACAACGATTACAAGAAGGTCCGCAAGGACATCGCGGCGGTCAAGGTGGCGATGCCCACGGTGTTGCACGACATCGCCTGGCGGGCAATGCAAGTCCACGGGGCACTCGGCGTCACCAACGAAATGCCGTTCCTGGGCATGGTGACCGGTGCCGCGGTCATGGGCCTGGCCGACGGCCCGACCGAGGTACACAAGACCACGGTGGCCCGGCAAGTCTTGCGTGACTACCAGCCGACCACCGACACCTGGCCCAGTCAGTGGATACCCCGCAAGCGTGAGGCCGCGAAGGCGAAGTTCGCCGAATACCTCGAGGCCGAGGTGGGCAATCTGTGACGCAATCTGATTCTGCTCCTCACGTGCGCGGCCTAGATACGGCCCGCCTTGCCGACTGGATGGACAACGCTGGGCTGGCCGGCAAGGGCGAGCCCCTTGACGCTCGTTTCCTGTCGGGCGGCACCCAGAACGTCATCTACGAGATTCGCCGCGGCGAGCACACCTGCGTGCTGCGCATGCCACCGGCCGGCGCACCACCGGACCGGGACAAGGGCATCCTGCGCGAGTGGCGCATCATCGAGGCGCTGGACGGCACCGACGTCCCACACACTGCCGCAGTGGGGGTGTGCGCCGATCCCGAGGTACTGGGCCGGCCCTTCTACCTGATGGGTTTCGTCGACGGCTGGTCCCCGATGGACACCCACGGCCGCTGGCCCGAGCCGTTCAACAGCGACGTGAGCGCCCGCCCCGGGCTGAGTTATCAACTGGCCGAGGGTATTGCGCTGTTGTCGAAGGTGGACTGGCAGGCCAGGGGCCTCGGTGATCTCGGCCGGCCGGATGGCTTCCACGAACGTCAGGTCTCTCGATGGATCGGGTTTCTCGACCGGATCAAGAACCGGGAGCTGCCCGGGCTCGACGTGGCCACCGCGTGGCTGCAGGCGCATAAACCGTTGGACTTCATCCCCGGTCTGATGCACGGCGACTACCAGTTCGCCAACGTCATGTACCGCCACGGCGCCCCGGCCACGATGGCCGCGATCGTGGACTGGGAGATGGGCACCGTGGGCGATCCGAAGCTGGACCTGGCGTGGATGGTGCAATCGTGGCCGGCCGACACGGATAACCCGGAGCCGTCGGAGATGGGTTATGTCGACATGCGTGGGATGCCTTCGCGCGACGACGTGGTCGCGCACTACGCGAAGGAGTCCGGGCGCCAGGTCGACGATCTCGACTACTACCTGGTGCTGGCCAAGTGGAAGCTGGCCATCGTGCTGGAGCAGGGTTTTCAGCGGGCCGGCAATGACGAGAAGTTGCTGGCATTCGGGCCGGTGGTGACCGAGTTGATGCGATCTGCCGCCGAACTCGCCGAATCCACCGACTACCGGTGAAGGCCGCGGTCTGCCGGTCCTACGGGCCACCCGAGGTGGTCCAGATCGACGATCTGGACTCCCCCGCGCTCGGCGCCGGTCAGGTGCGGGTACGGGTCGGCGCGACCGCGGTCAATTACCCCGACGTGCTGCTGGTGGCCGACAAATACCAGGTGCACCTGCCGACGCCATTCGTGGTGGGTAGTGAGTTCGCCGGGGTGGTCACCGAAGTTGCCTCGGACACTGACGCTTTCGCCGTCGGCGATCGGGTGACCGGCACCGGGATGTTCGGTGCGTTCACCGAAGAGGTGTGCGTGGATCCCGCCGGGCTCAACCGGATACCAGACGGGGTCGACGACCACACCGCAGCAGCGTTCGGCGTGGCACACCGCACCGCGTATCACACGTTGCGTTCCGTGGCGCGGGTCTCCCCTGGTGACGACGTGATTGTGCTCGGCGCCGGTGGCGGTGTCGGTTTGGCTGCGGTGCAGTTGGCCGTGGCATTGGGCGCGCGGGTGACCGCGGTCTCGTCATCGGACGAGAAGCTCACGGCTGCAGCCGACTACGGGGCGACTGCGCTGATCAACCGCACGCAAGGCGATCTGCGCTCGGCATTACGCGCCGCGCTGCCCGAGGGCGCGCACGCCGTCGTCGACCCGGTCGGTGGCGATCAGTCCGAACCCGCCCTGCGGTCGCTGCGTCGCGGCGGCCGGTTCGTCACGGTGGGCTACGCGTCCGGCGAGATTCCCCGTATCCCGCTGAACCTTGTACTGGTCAAGGGGATTCACGTCATGGGTTTTCAGTTCCAAGACGTTGATCCCGACGAGTTCGCCCGCAACGAAGCCGAACTTCGGGAACTTTTGATCACCGGTGCCGCGAAACCACATATCGGTGCCGTCTACCCGCTGTCCGAGGTTGCCGCTGCGTTGCGTCACGTCGCCGACGGGCGGGCCGTCGGCAAGGTGGTCATCGATCTCAGCTAGTGCTGCTCTCGTCGAAATCCTTGGGCGGGTAGAAGTACTCGCGCCAGGCGGTGATCTTGTCGTCGCGCACCTCGTAGGCGCCCATGACGGGCCAGCTCATCTGCTTGCCGTTCACGATCCAGTGGTCGTGGCGCTCCATCAGGACGACGTCACCGTCGACGGCGAGGTGGAGGATCTCCAGATCGACGCATTTCCCGCCCGCGAAGAACACCTTCATCATCTCGTGGATCGCCTCACGCCCGGTCAGCTTCGGCCAGTCCGGACCGATGTCGAAGGTGGCGTCATCGGCGAAGTGGCTCATGACTTCCTCGACGTCATTGCTTGCCCACGCGGCGATCTCGGCGCGTACTACTTGCTCAGCGGTCATGGCTTTCCCATCAGTCCGTAGCGACAGTCATTTACACCTCACCGACTAACTGTAATGATGGTCCGATATCTGCTAAGCAAGTGCTCAGGAAAACCAGCCCGCATCAGCACTCCCGTCACCCGATGGAGGCCTCATGACAGCGCCCACCGCACCAGCCGAACCAGATCTCTACTACGACCCGTACAGCGTCGAGCTCAACATGGACCCGTATGCGGTGTTCGCCCGAATCCGGGAAGAAGCGCCGCTGTACTACAACGAGCAGCACGACTTCTACGCGCTGAGCCGCTACGACGACGTCAACAAGGCCGTCATCGACCACGAGACGTTCATCTCCGGGCGCGGCGCGCTGCTCGAGATCATCAAGTCCGGCATGGAGATTCCGCCCGGAACCCTGATCTTCGAGGATCCGCCGATCCACAACATCCACCGCAACCTGCTGTCGCGGGTGTTCACGCCACGCAAGGTGCTCGCCCTTGAGCCGCAGATCCGGGAGTTCACCGCCCGCTGCCTGGATCCACTGGTCGGGGCGGAACGGTTCGACTTCGTGCAGGATCTCGGCGAGCAGATGCCGATGCGCGTCATCGGCATGTTGCTGGGCATCCCCGAGGATCGGCAGCGCGCCATCACCGACCACGGTGAGGAGACCCTGCAAGGGCAGACGGTCGATGCCCTGGCCACCGGTGAGGTGTTCGCCGAGTTCATCGACTGGCGCACCCAGCACCCGTCCGACGACATCATGACCGATCTGCTCAATGCCGAGTTCACCGACGAGACCGGCACCGTGCGCACGCTGCGCCGCGACGAGTTGTTGTTGTACCTGACGGTCATCGCGACCGCCGGTTCGGAAACCACCACGCGATTGATCGGCTGGGCGGGCAAGACTCTGGCCGACTACCCCGACCAGCGCCGCCAGCTGGTGGAAAACCCTGACCTCATCCCGCAGGCGATCGAAGAGATCCTACGGTGGGAACCGCCGGCCCTGCAGATCGCTCGCTACGTCACCCGCGATGTCGAGTACTACGGCCAGACCGTGCCCGAGGGCTCGGCGATGCTGATGCTGGTCGGTGCGGCCAACCGCGACCACCGTCGCTTCGCTCCCGACGGCGACGTCTTCGACATCCACCGGGAGCAGAAGTCACACATGACTTTTGGGGCCGGCACCCACTTCTGCATGGGTAATGCACTGGCCCGGCTGGAAGGTCGTATCGCGTTGGAGGAGATCCTCAAACGCTTCCCGGAGTGGGAGGTCGACTGGGCCAACGCCAAACCGTCGGAAACCGCCGCGGTGCGGGGCTGGGCCGCGATGCCGACATTCGTCTAGCGTCGAGCGTGCGCCCAGATCGCGAAATCGCGTGAAATCACGATCTGGGTGCACGTTCGGCGAGTAGTCAGCTGGCCGGGATCAGATCGGCCGGCACTGACCGCTTGATCATGGTGCCGCACCGGAATACTTCGGTGTTGCCGACACCGCCGGCTTCCAGGTGGTTGACGGCGGCCAGCGCCTGCGCCTTGAAAGCCCGCGCCGCAGCGGACAATTCGTGACGAACCGGATCGACGCTGAGATCGGCCGGACACTCGTCGCCCCACAGCGTGACCTCGGTGTGCCCCTGCTCCAAGGCACCCAGGACGCCGCGGCGCACGCGCTCGTCGCTGTTGAACAGGTCAGCGGCCACAGCGACGGTCTGCGGATGCGGCCGGTCCTCCCAAGACTCGAGCACCGACTCCAGCGCGATGGTCTCCACGCCGAGAATCGCCAGCGGCCGGACGTCCTCGTCGGCGCCGATCAGCACCGTGACATCCCAACCAGCCATCACCCGGTCCACCAACCAGCCGCCGGCGAACCGGACCGCGTCCACCACACAGGGGGCGACCACATCGAGCCGATACCGCATGTCGTCCTCCAATCTCATTGGCCGGCCGCCCCGTTGCGCCCGACCGGTTGCGCGATCTCCCGTTCCAGCATCTCCGCGTAGCTGTTGAACACGTCGGTCAACGGGAGCGAGGGATCGAGTAACCATGAGGTCTCCATTCCATTGATGAATGCCAGGATTTCCACGGCCTTGGTGGCCGCGTCGAAGTCGGTGCGATAGCGGCCGCTGAGCTGGCCACGGGTGATGATGTCGGTGACGATGTCGCGCGCGGCCTGCTGCCGTTTCAGCAAACGATCGTGCAGCGGGGCGTCGGGGTGGATGTTCTCGACCAGCAGCACCGTGAACGTGCCCACCAACTCCGGCGCCCGGACGAACCGTTTGGCGACTCGCTTGATCTCCTCGGCAAGATCACCGGAGCGGTCGGCGTGAGTGTCGTCATCGTGATCGCGCGCGTCGAGCACGGCGTTGAGCAGCTGCTCCTTGGACTCGAAATGATGCAACAGGCCTGCCGGCGTCACGCCGACCTCCCTGGCGATCTGCGCCAGCGAGGTGTTGCGCCAACCATTGCGCGCGAGCAGCTTCTCTGCCACGGAAAGTATCCGCTGCCTGCGGTCTTCCCCCTTGGCCAGGAGCGTCTCGTAGGGCCGCACCCCCGCCGAAGACGCCTCTGCACCTGCCACCGAAGCCACCGGACTCCTTCGTCGAACCAACCTAGTGAACACACAGTAAGTTGGTTTGGCCGCTGTGACAAGCGTCTCAGGAAAAGTAATTACCGGCGGCTGTCACAACCGCCGGATACACCAGGTCTACAGGCCCAGCGATTTGGCGATGATGACCTTCATGACCTCGCTGGTACCGGCGTAGATGCGGGCCACCCGGGCGTCCGTGTAGAGCCGCGCAATGGGGTACTCCATCATGTAGCCGTACCCGCCGAACAGTTGCAGGCAACGATCGATCACCCGCGCCTGCATCTCGGTGCAAAACAGTTTCACGCGGGCTGCATCGGCTCCCGACAGCTCACCGTCGACGTGCAGGGCCACGGCTCGGTCGAGCATCGCCTGCGCCGCCTCGACCTCCGTGGAGCACGCCGCGAGTTCGAACTTGGTGTTCTGAAACGACGCGACCGGCTGGCCGAAGGCCTTGCGGTCCTTGGTGTAGTCGATCGCCGCCGCGATCGCTGAGCGGGCCTGAGCCACCGAGCCCACCGCCACGGTGAGCCGCTCCTGGGCCAGGTTGTGGCCGAGGTAGCTGAACGCCTCGCCCTCCTCCCCCAACACGTTGGCCACGGGCACGCGCACGTCGGTGAACGACAGCTCCGCGGTGTCCTGCACCTTGCAGCCCATCTTCTCCAGCTCGCGGCCCCGCTCGAACCCGGCCATGCCGTCCTCGACGACCAGCAGGGTCAGCCCCTTACGCCGGTTCTCCGGATCGGTGGAGGTGCGCGCCACCACGACGACCAGATCGGCCTGGATGCCCCCGGTGATGAACGTCTTGGCACCGTTGAGCACGTACTCGTCACCGTCACGGACCGCGGAGGTGCGCATGCCGGCCAGATCGGAACCGGTGCCCGGCTCGGTCATCGCGACCGCCGTCAGCAGCGTGCCCGCCGCCAGCCCGGGGAACCAGCGTTGCCGCTGCTCTTCGTTCGCGTAATGCAGGAAGTACGGCAGGATCACCTCGAGCTGGGTGCGCACCGTCGACAGCGTCACCAACGCCCGGGCCGCCTCCTCCTGCAGCACCACGTTGTAGCGGTAGTCGTCGATACCCGCGCCGCCGTACTCCTCGGGGATCGCCATGCCGAGCATGCCGAGCTCCCCCATCTGCTTGAAGACGTCACGGGGCATGCGCCCGCCCTTCTCCCACTCGGGATAGGCGGGGACGACTTCCTTTTCGATGAAATCGCGCGCGAGCGCACGAAACGCCTCGTGGTCCTCGGTGAACAGGTTGCGTTGCACTACTTCTCCCTAGCGTCAGTCGATGAGCTCGACCAGCGTGGCGTTGGCGGTCCCGCCGCCTTCACACATGGTCTGCAGACCGTAGCGAATTCCGTTGTCGCGCATGTGATTGATCATCCGGGTCATCAGCACCGCGCCCGACGCACCGAGCGGATGGCCCAGCGCGATGGCACCCCCGAGCGGATTCGTCTTGGCTTCGTCGGCGCCCGTCTCGGCCAGCCAGGCAAGGGGCACCGGGGCGAAGGCCTCGTTCACCTCGAACACACCGACCTCGTCGAGCCCGACGCCGGCCTTGCGCAGCACCTTCTGGGTGGCCGGGATCGGCCCGGTCAGCATCAACACCGGATCGGCTCCGGTGACCGCACCCGCGCGGTACCGCACGATCGGTGAAAGCCCCAGTGCCAGGGCACTTTCGGCGGTCATCACCAGCAGCGCCGCGGCGCCGTCGGAAATCTGCGAGGAGTTGCCGGCGTGGATCACCCCGTCGTCGGCGAATGCCGGCTTGAGCCCGGCGAGTTTCTCGACGGTGCTCCCCCGCCGGACCCCTTCGTCGGCGACCACCGGGTCGAGCTGATCAGCCGGATCCGGGAACACCGTGATCATCTGGTGCTCGAACGCACCGCGATCCTGAGCGGCCGCAGCCAGCTCATGCGAGCGAACCGAGTACTCGTCCAAACGGGTTCGGTCAAAGCCCCACTTCTGCGCGATCATCTCAGCCGAGATGCCCTGGTTGAAGGAGAAATCCTGGTACCGGGCAAACACTTTCGGGCCGTAGGGGGTGCCGGTGGCTCGAGCGGCCCCCAATGGCACCCGGCTCATCACCTCCACGCCGCCGGCCACCACCACGTCCTGCTGACCCGACATCACGGCCTGGACTGCGAAATCCAGTGCCTGCTGGCTTGATCCGCACGCCCGGTTGACCGTGGTGCCCGGGATGTGTTCGGGCCAACCGGCGGCCAGCACCGAATACCGGCCGATGTTGCTGGACTGATCGCCGACCTGCGACACGCAACCCCAGACCACGTCGTCGACGATGTCGGGGCTGATGCCGGCCCGTTCCACCAGCGCGTTGAGCACCAGGGCGGACAGGTCGGCAGCGTGGAAGCCGGACAGCCCGCCGTTGCGTTTGCCGACCGGGGTGCGGACGGCCTCGACGATCACGGTTTCACGCATGGGATTCTCCTTCAGGACAAAGACTGGTAGGCCGGGCCGATCGCGCCGTGGCGACGAAGTTCGGCGATCTCGTCGGCACTCAGTCCGATCCCACCGAGGATGGCGTCGGTGTGCTCGCCGAGGCCCGGCACCGCCCCCATGCCGAGCTCCATGCCGCTGATCACCGGCGGGGGCAGCAGTGCCGAGATGTCGCCGTTGGGCGTGCCGACGCTACGCCACCGGTCGCGCGCCTTCAGATGCGGATGCTCGATGACCTCACTGGGCAGGTTGTAGCGCGAATTGCCGATCCCGGCATCGTCGGCGGTCTGCTGGATATCAGCCAGATCGTGTTGCGCACAGCAGGATTCGATGGCCTTGTTGAGCTCGTCGCGATGCGCACACCGATCGGAGTTGGTGGCGAACCGCGGATCGTCGGCCAGATCGGGACGTTCGATGATCTCGCGGGCCAGCCGCTGCCATTCCCGGTCGTTGGTGGTGCCCAGCACGACGGTCTGGCCATCGCGGGTGTCGAAGGCACCGTAGGGCGCCACCGCCGGCGAACTCATGCCGAGCGGGATCTGGTCGATCCCGGAGTGCTGTGTATAGGTCAGTTGGTAGCCCATGATATCGGTCATCGTGTCGAACAAGCTGACCGCCACGGCCGGCGCGGCACCTGTCGTCCCGTTGCGGGCCCGTCCGACCAGCAGGGCCATGATGGACAGCGCCGAGTACAACCCGGTGGTGATATCGGCAACTGCGGCACCGGGTTTGGCCGGCATCCCGGCGTACCCGGTCGACGCGCACGAACCGGATTCCGCCTGCACCAGCAGGTCGTAGGCCCGCTTGTGCGACAGCGGGCCACCGGGGCCGTAGCCGTCGATCTCGACCGGGATCACCTGCGGGTGACGCACCTTGAGATCCTCGGGCCCGAGCCCGAGCCGCGCGGTGGCGCCCGGGGCGAGATTGGACACGAAAGCATCGGCGGTGTCGAGCAGCCGGTGCAGGACTTCCATTCCCTCGGGAGATTTCAGGTTGAGGGTGATCGACTCCTTACCGCGGTTGGCCCACACGAAGTGGGCGGCCATCCCGTTCACCACGGTGTCGTAGTCGCGGGCGAAATCACCGCCCTTGGGGTTCTCGATCTTGATCACCCGGGCGCCGAAGTCGGCCAGCACCCGGGTGCACATCGGCGCCGAGACCGCCTGTTCCATCGCGATGACGGTGATACCCGCCAGCGGCAGGGCGGAACGGTCTGTCATCGGTGGTTCGCTCGTCAACTCGCTCACAGAGTCACATAACCATGCCGCCATCGACCGGGAGCACCTGCCCGGTGATGTACGACGCGGCATCGGAGGCCATGAACACGAACGCACCGGCGACCTCGTCGGCCTCGGCCCAGCGCTTGAGCGGGATGCGGTTCATCATGTTCGCGGCGAACTTCTCGTTGGTGCGGATGGTCTCGGTCATCGGCGTGGCGGCCAACGGCGCCAGCGCGTTGACCATGATGTTCTTGGGAGCCAACTCCCGCGCCAACGACTTGGTGATGCCGATCAGGCCGGCCTTGGCCGCCGAGTAGTTCACCTGACCGAGCGTGCCGGTGATGCCTGCGGACGAGGTGACGTTGATGATGCGTCCGGTGCCGTCGGTGGGCATGTGCGGCAGTGCCGACTGGGTGACGTGGAACGTGCCCATCACGTGGATGTCGAACGTGAGCCGGAAGGTCTCGTCGGTCAGCTTGGGGAACATCGCCGGCGCGGTGACCCCGGCGTTGTTGACGACGATGTGCAGGTTGCCCTCGGTGAGCGCGGCCGCCTGGGCCGCGGCGGCCTCCGCAGCTGCGCGATCACTGACGTCGAGCGCGGCGCTGTCGGCCTTGCCCCCGGCGGTGTTGACCCGCTCGGCGACCTTCGCGGCCGCCTCACCGCTGATGTCGGTCACCAGCACCGAGGCACCGGCCGCCGCCAGCGCCTCGGCGACCGCCGCGCCGATTCCCGCGCCGGCCCCGGTCACCAACGCCGAACGTCCGGTGAGATCGAAATAGGTCCTCATTGAACTGGTTTTCTCCTCAGTAGCTCTTGGGCAGGCCGAGAACATTCGCGCTCAAGAAGTTCAGGATCATCTCCTGGCTCACCGGCGCGATCTTCATCAGTCGGGATTCCCGGAAGAACCGGGAGATGTTGTACTCCTCGGAGTAACCCATCCCGCCGTGGGTCTGCAACGCCCGGTCGGCGGCACCAAATCCGGCGTCAGCGCACAGATACTTGGCCATGTTGGCCTCCCGACCGCACGACTTGCCGTTGTCGTAGAGCCAGGTGGCCTTGCGCAGGATCAGCTCGGCCGCATCCAGCCGGGCCAGTGAGTCGGCCAGCGGGAACTGGATGCCCTGGTTCATGCCGATCGGCCGGTCGAACACCACGCGCTCGTTGGCGTATTTCACCGCGCGGTCCAGCGCCACCCGGCCGATGCCCAGGGCTTCGGCGGCGATCAGCATCCGTTCCGGGTTGAGCCCGTGCAGGATGTACTTGAAGCCCTTGCCCTCCTCGCCGATCAGGTGCTCGGCCGGCACCCGCAGATCGTCGATGAACAACTCGTTGGAGCTCACCGCGTTTCGGCCCATCTTGTTGATGGGCCGGATCTCGACGTGGTCGCGGTCGAGGTCGGTGAGGAACAACGACAGTCCGTCGGTCGGCTTCCCGCCGCGCTTCTCGACGTCCTCGCGGGACTCCGTGCGGGTCAGCAGCAAGATCTTCTCGGACTCAAGGGCTTTGGAGATCCACACCTTGCGGCCGTTGACCACGTAGCTGTCGCCGTCTTTTCTGGCGAACGTGGTGATGCGCGAGGTGTCCAGCCCGGCACCAGGTTCGGTGACGCCGAAGCACACGTGCAGATCGCCGTTGACGATGCGCGGCAGGGTGGCCTTCTTCATCTCCTCGGACCCGAAGACCACCACCGGCTGCATGCCGAAGATCGACATGTGGATCGCGCTGGCGGCGTTCATGGCTCCGCCGGAGCGAGCCACTTCCTCGGCCAGGATTGTGGCCTCGGTGATACCGAGGCCGTGGCCGCCATACTCCTCCGGGATGGTCATTCCCAGCCAGCCGCCACCGGCGATGGCGTCGTAGAACTCCTGCGGGAATTCGTGCGCCTGGTCCTTGGTCATCCAATAGTGGTCATCGAACTTGGCCGCCAGCTCCGCAACGGATTTGCGGATCAGCTGCTGGTCCTCGGTCAGTTCGAAGTTCATACCGCCCGACACTGTGTTCTCCTATTTTCTGGGCCGGTCCCGGCCCGACGATCAGTCCCGTGCGCCGGAAACGGCTTTGGCGTTGGCCTGGAAGTCCGCGAAGCTGGTGCCAGTCTTCTCCTTGTTGCTCAGGGCGCGGATCGACACATCGTGTCCTTCGGCAGCCTTGCGCAGCGCTCCGACGGTGGCCTGGTCCTTGGGCACATGGGCGAACGGGTCGAAGTGATACAGCCGCATCGCGTTCTCGTGGGTGATCTTGTTGATCTCGTCGTCAGGTACGTCGTAGGTGTCGAACACCGCCCACAGTTCCTCGGGCGCGCCCGGCCACATCGAGTCACTGTGCGGGTAGTCCATCTCCCAGCAGATGTTGTCCACCCCGATCTCGTGACGGTTCTTGACCCCGACCGGATCGGAGATGAAGCACGTCATGAAATGCTCGCGGAACACCTCGCTGGGCAGCTTGCCGCCGAAGTCCTGATTCGTCCACGTCGAGTGCATCTCGAAGGTGCGATCCACCCGGTCCAGGAAGTACGGAATCCACCCGGTGCCACCCTCGCTCAACGCGATCTTCAGGTCGGGGTAGGCCTTGATCGGCGCCGACCACAACAGATCCGCCGCGGCCTGAACGATGTTCATCGGCTGCAGTGTGATCATCACATCCATCGGCGCATCAGGCGCGGTGATCGCCAGCTTGCCCGAGGACCCGATGTGCACGTTCATGACGGTGTCGGTGTCAACGAGGGCCTCCCACAACGGCTTCCAGTACTCCAGGTCGTGGAACGACGGGTAGCCCAAGGTGGACGGGTTCTCGGTGAAGGTCAGCGAGTGCACGCCCTTCTTCGACACCCGGCGCACTTCGTCGGCACACAGTTGCGGGTTCCAGATGGCCGGGATCGCCATCGGGATGAACCGCCCCGGGTTCGACCCGCACCACTCGTCGATGTGCCAGTCGTTGTAGGCCTGCACCAACGCCAGCGAGAAGTCGTCGTCGTCGGTGGCGAACAACCGTGCCGCAAAGCCGGGAAACGACGGAAAGTTCATCGTCGCCAGTACCCCACCGGCATTCATGTCCTTGACCCGCTCATCCGGGTCATAGCAGCCCTTGCGGATCTCGTCGAGCCCTTGAGGCTCCAACCCGTACTCCTCCTTGGGCCGGCCGGCCACCGCGTTCAACGCCACGTTGGGGATCACCGTGTCGCGGAACTGCCAGGTGTCGCTGCCGTCGGGGTTGTGCACCAACCGCGGCGCCTCATCTCGATACTTCGCCGGCAGATGGTTCTTGAACATGTTCGGCGGCTCGATGATGTGGTCGTCGACGCTGATCAGAATCATGTCGTCTTTGTTCACTGCCTCACTCCGTCCGGTCGGATGCCATGCGGGTTCTCTAAGTGAGGAAACTAGCTTCTCGTCTAGCGAGAATCAATGAGCGAGGCCGTTGACATGGAAGTTTGGCCAGGTCAGTACGAAACCTCGGTAGTTCTTGTTGACCATCGCGGCAAAAGGTGGAAACCTCTTAGTCGGAAATGAGAACCTGATTCTCGTCAACGAGAGTCCCGAGAGGAGAACGCCCCGTGCGCTTGGCCCCTCTGCCCGCCGAGGAGTGGGACGACGACGTGCGCCGAGCACTGTCGGTCATGCTCCCAGAGGAGCGGCTCAACCCCGAGGGAGCGGGCACCGCGTTGTCGACGCTGGCCCGGCACCCCGCGTTGACCAAGGCGTTCCTGCGATTCAGCAATCACCTGCTGTTCCGCTCGACGCTCGACCCGCAGATCCGCGAGTTGGCCATCCTGCGGATCGCACATCGAAAGCAGTGCGAGTACGAGTGGACCCACCATGCCTTCATCGGCAAGGCCGAGGGGTTGACCGACGAGCAGATCGCAAGCAGTACAACCGGCCAGGCCACCACGGCACTCGATCAACTCGTGCTCGACGCCGTCGACGAACTCGACGAGCACTCGAAGATCTCGGACGGCACCTGGGCTTCGCTGAGCGAGCACCTCAACGAGCGTCAGCGCATGGACCTGGTTTTCACGATCGGCGGCTACGGCCTGATGGCCATGGCTTACAACACCTTTGGAATTGCGCCGGAATCCGGTCACTAACTCAAGAAGAAAGTAGGTAGGAACACATGGCGTTTTTCCCGAAGCCGGATGCCGGCAGCTGGACCGAGAATTGGCCCGAGCTGGGTACCGCCCCGGTCAACTACGAGGATTCGATCGACCCCGAGCACTGGAAGCTGGAGCAACAGGCCATCTTCCGCAAGACCTGGCTGCAGATGGGCCGCGTGGAGCTGATCCCGAAGAAGGGCAGCTACATCACCCGCGAACTGCCGTCGGTCGGCCCGGGCACCTCGATCATCATCGTCAACGACGGAGACGAGATCCGCGCCTTCTACAACCTGTGCCGCCACCGCGGAAACAAGCTGGTGTGGAACGACTACCCCGGCGAAGAGGTGTCCGGCAGCTGCCGCCAGTTCGTCTGCAAATACCACGCCTGGCGCTACAACCTCAAGGGCGACCTGACGTTCATCCAGCAGGAGCAGGAGTTCTTCGACGTCGACAAGGCCGACTACCCGCTCAAGCCGGTGCGCTGCGAGGTGTGGGAGGGCTTCATCTTCGTGAACTTCGACGACGATGCGGTGTCCTTGGAGGAGTACCTGGGCGAATTCGGCCAGGGGCTCAAGGGTTATCCCTTCCACGAGATGACCGAGCACTACAGCTACCGCGCGGAGATCAAGGCGAACTGGAAGCTGTTCATCGACGCGTTCGTCGAGTTCTACCACGCGCCGATCCTGCACATGAAGCAGGCGGAAAAGGAAGAAGCCGAGAAGCTGGCCAAGTTCGGTTTCGAGGCGCTGCACTACGACATCAAGGGTGACCACTCGATGATCTCGTCCTGGGGCGGCATGAGCCCGCCGAAGGACCTGAAGATGGTCAAGCCCATCGAGCGCATCCTTCACAGTGGTCTGTTCGGACCGTGGGATCGCCCCGATATCAAGGGAATCCTGCCCGACGAGCTGCCGCCGGCGATCAATCCCGGCCGCCACAGCACCTGGGGCCAGGACTCGTTCGAGTTCTTCCCGAACTTCACCCTGCTGTTCTGGGTGCCGGGCTGGTACCTGACCTACAACTACTGGCCGACCGGTGTGGACTCGCACATCTTCGAGGCCGACCTGTACTTCGTGCCGCCGAAGAACCTGCGCGAGCGGCTGTCCCAGGAACTCGCCGCGGTGACGTTCAAGGAGTACGCGTTCCAGGACGCCAACACGCTGGAGGCCACCCAGACCCAGATCGGCACCCGGGCCGTCCTCGACTTCCCGCTGTGCGACCAGGAAATTCTGCTCCGCCACCTGCACCACACCGCGCACAAGTACGTCGACCGGTACAAGGAGTCGCTGGCCAACGGGGCCAACGGAACCGGTTCGAGCAACGGCAAGCACGCTGCCCCCAGTGAGAAGGCCGCAGAAAAGGATCCCGCAAATGTCTAAGCTGCCCGAAGAATTCGCCGACCTGGAGCGGTTCAGCGACTGGTGCCTGCCCACCGAGGAGGAGCGCTACCAGAAGCGGCTCAACTCCTCCATGGACGAGATGCAGGAGCTGTACGACGCCGGCATGGCACGACTCGAGGACATCATGGTCTACGTCGATGCCCGCTTCCCCCTGTCGAGCATGCCTGACGACGCCAAGGCGCTGGTGCATCTCGGCCAGTCCATCGTCATGGTGAGCTTCCCGGTCGAGGTGTGGAAGCAGCCGCGGGTCCTCGACAGCGGCGCGGCCTACATCAACCTCATCAAGGAGCCGGTGGTTTAACCGATGTTGACCCTCAAAGCCGCGGGTCTTGTCGACGTCGATGCCGGGACGATCATTCGTCCCGGCATTGTCCGTGTCGACGGTGACCGCATAGTTAGCGTCGGCGGAGCCGGCAAATCCGGCACTGTGGGTGGGGAGATCCCGGCCGACTCCGAGGTGATCGATCTCGGAGACTCGATCCTGCTGCCCGGCCTGATGGACATGGAAGTCAACCTGCTCATGGGTGGCCGGGGCGAGAACCCGGGCCTGTCACAGGTGCAGGATGATCCCCCGACCCGCGTGCTGCGTGCGGTGGGTAATGCCCGTCGTACATTGCGGGCCGGGTTCACCACCGTGCGCAACCTCGGGCTCTTCGTCAAGACCGGCGGATACCTGCTCGACGTGGCGTTGGGCAAGGCCATTGACGCGGGCTGGATCGACGGACCTCGCATCGTGCCGGCCGGACACGCCATCACCCCCACCGGCGGGCACCTGGACCCGACGATGTTCGCGGCGTTCATGCCGGGCGTGCTGGAGCTGACCATCGAGGAGGGCATCGCCAACGGGGTCGACGAGATCCGCAAGGCGGTGCGCTACCAGATCAAGCACGGCGCACAACTGATCAAGGTGTGTTGTTCGGGCGGGGTGATGTCGCTGACCGGTGAGGCCGGGGCACAACACTATTCGGACGAGGAACTCCGCGTCATCGTCGACGAGGCCCACCGACGCGGCTTGCGGGTCGCGGCCCACACTCACGGAGCCGAGGCCGTCAAGCACGCTGTCGCCTGCGGCATCGACTGCATCGAGCACGGCTTCCTGATGGACGACGAAGCCATCCAGATGCTCGTCGACAACGACCGGTTCCTGGTCACCACGCGCCGCCTGGCCCAGGCCATGGACGTGTCGAAGGCGCCGAAAGTCTTGCAGGACAAGGCTGCCGAGATGTTCCCGAAGGCCGAGACGTCGATCAAGGCGGCGTACGAGGCCGGGGTGAAGATCGCGGTCGGCACCGACGCGCCGGCCATCCCGCACGGCCGCAACGCCGACGAGCTTGTGACGCTCGTGGAATGGGGCATGCCGCCGGCCGCGGTGCTGCGCTCGGCCACCACGATCGCCGCCGATCTGATCAACGCCACCGACCGCGGCCGGCTGGCCGAAGGGCTGCTCGCTGACATCATCGCGGTGCCAGGCAACCCACTCGAGGACATCAGCGTTACACAGCGTGTGGATTTTGTAATGAAAGGCGGTAAGGTTTTCCGCAATGACCACATCAACTGACTCCCCGAGCCGCATCGAGGATCTGATCGAGATCCAGCAGGTGCTCGCCAAGTACGCGGTCACCATCACCCAGGGTGACATCGACGGTCTGATCAGTGTTTTCACCCCTGACGGCACCTACAGCGCATTCGGCGAGACCTATACGCTCAATCGCTTCCCCGTGCTCGTCGACGCGGCCCCCAAGGGCCTGTTCATGACCGGCACCGCGCTGATCGACCTGGTAGAAGGCGCCGATACGGCATCCGGCACGCAACCGCTGTGCTTCATCGAGCATTCCAAGCACGACATGCGCATCGGCTACTACCGCGACACCTATGAGCGGACCGCCGAGGGCTGGCGGTTGAAGACCCGGGCCATGACCTTCATCCGGCGCAGTGGCGATCACGATCACGGCCGGCCGCATGCGATCGGCAGGCCGGAAGCAGGATGACCGACCTCTTCGACCCTGCGACGTTCCGTGCGGCACTGCAGGACTGGCTCGCCGAGAATGACCTGACCCCGCCGGACGACCACTCGCTGGCCGCGCACATGAAGCAGTTCGCCCAAGTGATGCGCGCGCTCTACGACGGCGGCTGGGGCCGTTACGGCTGGCCCGAACATGCCGGCGGGCTCGGCGGCCCGGATGTGTTGCGCGCCATCGTCGGTGAGGAGATCGTCGGCCGGCGCCTCGCCGAGCCGGGCCCGTACTCGATGATCGAGGTGCTCGCACCCACGATGATCGACTACGCCACACCCGAACTGGCCGCGGAGATGCTGCCCAAGATGCTCTCCGGGGAAGAGCAGTGGTGCCAGGGCTTCTCCGAACCCGGATCCGGCAGTGACCTGGCCTCGCTGACCACCCGCGCGGTCCAGCGCGAGGACGGCAAGTGGGTCGTCAATGGCCAGAAAGTGTGGACCAGCTTCGCGCAGTTCTCGCACCGCTGCATCCTGCTCACCCGCACCGGCGACGCCGACACTCCCAATCATCAGGCCATCACGGCGTTCTTCGTCGACATGGATTCCCCGGGCATCTCGGTACGGCCCTTACACACCATGCACGACGTCGACGAGTTCTGCGAGGTGTACTTCGACGACGTCGAGGTCGACGCGAGCCGCATGCTCGGCAAGCCCGGCGACGGCTGGCAGCTGGCCATGGACCTGCTTCCCTATGAACGCTCGACCTGCTTCTGGCAGCGCATCGCCTATCTGTACTCCCGGTTCGACGCGTTGGTCGAAGCGGTGAAACGGCAAGGCCAGGTGGTGGATTCGGATCTCGGTGAGGTCTATCTGGCCCTGCACACGCTGCGTTGCCGCTCGGCGGCCACCCAGCGCCGTCTGGCCGAGGGCCACAAGTTGGGCCCGGACACGTCGATCGACAAGGTGCTGTTGGCCGGTGCCGAGCAATTGCTCTATGACACCGCGCGCAACCTGCTTCCCGGGGTCATCGAGCTCGAAGATTCCGAATGGCGCACGGAGTACCTGTATTCGCGGGCCGCCACCATCTACGGCGGGACCGCCGAAGTACAGCGCAACATCATCGCGCGCCGCCTCTTGGACCTCGGGAAGGAGTGAGCCATGGCCGCCACGACGGAACCGGGCTTGGACGCCGAGTCACTCGGCCTGCTCGAAGACACCCTGCGCAAGACCATGCTGGCCGCGTCGGGCCCTGAGCTCGACACTGCGCTGGCCGAGCTCGGCTGGGCTGAGATGCTCTCGGACATGCCCGAGGTCGCCATGCCGCTGGTGTTCCGGCTGCTGGGCGAAACCGGTTCGCACGCCTCGGTTCTCAACGACGTGCTGCTCGAGACCATCGGCGGTCTGCCCGGTGGCACCCCGCCCATGCCCTATGCCGGTGGCACCTGGGTGGTGTGGGAACGTGAGAGCAGCGCCGAGAATCCGACCCTCGGCGGGCTGCCGTTGCGTCAGGTCCCCGACGGCCAACTGCTACGGATCTCCGAAGCACGCCGCGCGCTGGGTTGGTGGCTGGTCGGCTCGGCCCGGGCGATGCTGGCCCTGGCCCGCCGGCATGCGTTGGACCGGGTCCAGTTCGGCAAGCCGATCTCGTCGTTCCAGGCGGTCCGCCACAAACTCGCCGAGACCCTGGTGGCCATCGAAGGTGCCGAGGCGACGCTGAGCCTGCCCGGTTCGGACAACGTCGACCTGAACTCGTTGCTGGCCAAGGCTGCGGCAGGCAAGGCCGCGCTGACCGCCGCCAAGCACTGCCAGCAGGTACTCGGCGGCATCGGCTTCACCGAGGAGCACGAACTGCACGTGCACGTCAAGCGCGCCCTGGTGCTCGACGGATTGCTGGGCAGCTCACGGGAACTCACCCGTAAGGCCGGCTCCGGCCTGCGGGCCCGCGGCACCGTGCCCCGCCTGGCCCAGCTGTAGCGTTCCTCTGCCGAGCAGACATAAACCCTTACCCTTTCCGCGAAAAAGGTAAGGGTTTATGTCTGCTCGCGGTAGGGGGTGACCCACTAATCCGGGAGCGGTTCGGCGAAGACCGTCGCCGTCGAGCGACCACGCAGCACCGTCGAACCCTGCACCACCCAGTGCCGACTTTCGTCGGCATCGGCATGCGCCAGCGCACTACCCGAGCACAACACCGTCGTCTCACGGTCCTTGGCGTGATCGGCCAACCGGGCGGCTTCGTTGACCGCGTCGCCGATCACCGTGTATTCGTAGCGGTTCTCGGCACCGATGTTGCCGGCGAACACCGAGCCACACGAAATGCCCACGCCGAACTCGACATCCGGCAGCTGGTGCAGCCGTGGGGCCAGGGCCCGGGCGGTGGCCAGCGCCGAGGTGGCCGGATTGTCCAGGCGCAGCGGCGCGCCGAACACAGCCAGCACCGCGTCACCCTCGAACTTGTTGATCAGGCCGTGGTGGTGCTCGACGGTGTCCACCACGATCTTGAAGAAGCCGTTGAGCAGTTGCGCCACCTCTTGCGGCGGTCGAGTGGCGCCCAACGCGGTCGAGCCGACCAGGTCGACGTAGAGAACCGCGGCCTCGCGGACGTCTCCGGTGACTGCGGCGCCCTGCTCCAAGGCGTGCCGGGCCACGTCGACCCCGACGTAGCGGCCGAACAAGTCGCGCAATCGATTCCGCTCGGCCAGCCCGGCCACCATCCGGTTGAAACCGTATTGGAGCCGGCCGATCTCGGACGATTCGTACACCTTGACCGAGACTCCGGACCAGCCGCGTTCCACGGCCTTCATGGCCAGGACGACTTCTCCGACCGGGTCCGACACCGAGCGGGCCACCAGGAACATCGAGCGCAGTCCGAACATCAGCGAGATGACGGCCACCACCAGCACCGCAGCCTCGACCGGCGCCGTCTTCTGCACGAACCAGCCGTTCGAGCGGGCCAGCACGATCAGCGCGATACCGGCCAAGGGCAGCCCGCTGAACAGGGTCCAGATGGTGACCAGCCGGGCCAGCACACCGGGCATCCGGACCAGCATGGCGGAGGACGCGGTCAGCGAGGCAGCCACGATCGGCCGCAACATGCGTTGGGTCACCAGGAATCCCATGCAGGCGGCCGCGATTCCACCGAAGAGGATGGCACCGCCCATCACGTACGCGACGCCTCCCCCGACATCGAGGTTCAGCAGCGTGTACACCAGCGCGCTCACCGCCCAGGTGCTGAACTGGATGATCGTCTGACGCGGTGCAATACGCATGGCGGCACGTTGCTGCTGCGGCGTCGGCTCATCCCCCGCGGCAAACCATCGAAACGTCGGATGAACGAGGACCCAGCCGACGACGGTATCGACGATCGCGGCCGCGACCATCAGTGCGATCAGGGCAACAAGGTTCGCCTGGGTCAACAACTCCCGGGCATCACCGACGGTGTTGCGACTGAGCGCCAGCACCACCAGCGTCACCGCAACGGCCGCGGTGGTCTGCGCGTAGATCTGGCGGGCCGCGTAGGCCACGCTGAGCCGGATCGCCCCCATCCTCAGAGGCCCACCGCTACTTGATGTTCTGCTTCATCCCGTCGATATCCATGAGCACCGGCCATCCGCTGACGCTAAGCGCATTGCCGTGCCCGGTCTGGTGAATATCGAACACCGATTGGATCGCGGCGTAGAAGCCCTGCACATCGAGGGTCTGATTGACCGCACGCTTGGCCTGCCGCAGTGCGAACGCGGGCATCCGCGCGATCTGTGCGGCCAGTTCGGCCGTCTGGGTGTCGAGTTCGTCGCGCGGGACCACCCGGTTGACCATGCCGGTGCGCTCGGCTTCCTCGGCGGTCAGGGCCCGGCCGGTGAACAGGATCTCCTTGGCCTTGCGGGCACCGAGTTCCCAGGTGTGCCCGTGGTATTCGACACCACCGATACCCATCAACGCCACCGGATCGGAGAACAACGCGTCGTCGGCGGCCAGGATCAGATCACACGGCCAGCACAGCAGCAGGCCACCGGAGATGCAACGGCCTTGCACGGCCGCGATCGACGGCTTGGGCACGTTACGCCAGCGGAGGGTGTATTCGAGATAGCGCCGCGATTCGTGCTCGATCAGGAATTCCAAGGTGATCTTGTCAGGCACCGGTCCCCCGCCGCGCAGGTCGTGGCCCGCGGAGAAGTGCTTGCCGTTGGCCCGCAAGACGATCACTTTGACATCGTGGTCCTCGGCGGCCCTGGTCCACGCGGCGTCGAGTTCGTCGAGCAGCTCGGGGTTCTGCGCGTTGGCGGCTTCCGGCCGGTTCAGCGTGATCGTGGCGATCGAGTCGCTGGCGTCGTAGTCGATATACACGTCATTCCTTCTGCTCACAGCGGCCCGAAAAGAGCGTCGAGAGGCACAATTTGATGTGAAAGGCTTCTTCCCGAAAGGCTTCTATAATTCCCCCGGTGAGAATACTATTCTCTCAGTGCGAAAGTTACAATCTCCAACACATTGGCCGCGAGGGGGTCTGGGACCACAATGGCAAGGCGTTCTCCGGTACAGTCAGTTCATGTTCTCCCCACTCGACAAGCGTCGGACCAGCCAGTGACTACCGCTGGCGAAGAACCAGCTTGGAAGCAGCGCGCTGTCGAGCGGTCGATCAAAACCGCCAAGTTGCGGGCTGCCCAGCGCGTGCAGCGGTTCCTCGACGCCGCCCAGGCGATCATCATCGAAAAGGGCAGCACCGACTTCACCGTGCAGGAGGTCGTGGACCGCTCCCGGCAGTCGTTGCGCAGCTTCTACCTGCAGTTCGACGGCAAACACGAGCTTCTCCTGGCACTGTTCGAGGATGCGCTGAGCCGATCGGCCGACCAGATCCGGGCCGCCACCTCCACGCAGGATGAGCCGATCGAACGGCTCAAGGTCGCCATACAATTGCTCTTCGAATCGTCGCGCCCCGACCCGGCCGCCAAACGTCCGCTGTTCACCGACTTCGCCCCGCGTCTGCTGGTGTCGCATCCGTCAGAGGTGAAGGTGGCCCATGCGCCGCTGCTGGCCCTGCTCACCGAGCTCATGGTGGAAGCTTCCGACGCCGGCCAGCTCCGCCCCGGAATCAACCCGCGACGCATGGCCGCCATGACCATGCAGACGGTGATGTTCGTCGCGCAGTCCAGCGGCGGAGCCGACGAGGCCTCCGTCCACCCGATCACCGCCGATGAAGTGTGGGACTTCGTGGCCAACGGCTTCGTCGCAGGCTAGCCGAGAACAGCGTTCTCTAGCAGTCAGAAGTACCTTCGCCCGGCGCTGTGTGCCGGATCTCATACCGGCCGCCGCCGACCTGATCGCGCCGGTTTTCCCGTTTGCATATCGCACGCACGGGCGCCATCGATGCACTCCGCACCGACGATGCGCCCCGCATCGCGATCGGGGTTCGGACCGTCGCACACTCTCTTGAGCTCGCCTCGCCGAGAACATCATTCTTCTAAGCGGAGAGTACAAATTGCTCGGACCGCATCTGTCGTTGACACGGCGGGCGGCCCGGTGACAGAGTGCTGAGCAGCTGCACAGATTTCGCCGAACGTAGCTGCTCACGAATACAGAACTGGGGTAACAATGACTGGACGGGTGGAAGGCAAGGTCGCGTTCGTCACGGGCGCTGCTCGTGGCCAGGGACGTAGCCATGCGATACGGCTGGCCCAAGAGGGCGCCGACATCATCGCGATCGACATCTGCGGACCGATCCGGCCCGGCGTGGAGACCGCCATCCCGGCCTCCACCTCTGACGACCTGGCCGAGACCGCGAACCTGATCAAGGGCCTCAACCGTCGGGTGGTTACCGCAGAGGTGGACGTGCGCGACGCCGACGCGGTCAAGGCTGCCGTGGACAGCGGGGTCGAGCAGCTCGGTCGCCTCGACATCATCGTGGCGAACGCCGGCATCGGAAACGGCGGGGACGTCCTGCACGAAACCAGCCAGCTGGACTGGGACGAGATGATCGACATCAATCTCTCCGGCGTCTGGAAGTCGGTGAAAGCCGGTGTGCCGCATCTGATCGCAGGTGGCCGCGGCGGGTCGATCATCCTGACCAGCTCGGTGGGTGGCCTCAAGGCGTACCCGCACTGCGGCAACTATGTCGCCGCCAAGCACGGTGTCGTCGGCCTGATGCGCGGCTTCGCCGTCGAACTCGGCCAGCACAACATCCGTTGTAACAGCGTGCATCCCACGCACGTGGCCACCCCGATGTTGCACAACGACGGCACGTTCAAGATGTTCCGGCCCGACCTGGAGAACCCGGGCCCCGACGACATGGCGCCGATCTGCCAGCTGTTCCACACCCTGCCCATCCCGTGGGTCGAGGCGGTGGACATCAGCAACGCCGTGCTGTTCCTGGCCTCGGACGAGGCTCGTTACGTCACCGGCGTGACCCTGCCGGTGGACGCTGGAAGCTGCCTCAAGTAGGCCCGGATCCCTAGCCTGGGCCGAGTGTTGCGGCACCGGACTGCGGGTGGCGGTACCAGCCACCCGCAGCCCGTGTGCCTCCGTCCACATGGATCGTCTGCCCGGTGATGTAACTCGACAGGCTGGAAGCCAGAAAGACTGCGGTCCCGGCGATTTCGTCGACGTGACCGGCCCGCCCCAGCGGTATCGCGTCGGCGATGCCTTCCGGCAACCCGTCCGGAGACAAGGCCAACAGCCCCTCGGTGACGGTGAGATCAGGCGCGATCGCGTTGACCCGGATGTTGTGCGGCGCAAGCTCGAACGACGCGGTCTGGGTGTAGTTGATGACGCCGGCCTTGGCCGCGGCGTAGGCAGCGTAGCCCGGTGCGGCCCGCACTCCTTCGATCGACGTGAGATTGATGATGCTGCCGGATGATCCTTCTGCGACCAACTGGCGCGCCACCCGCTGTGTGCACAACAGCACATGGCGCAAGTTGCTCTTATACAACGCATCCCAGCCATTCTCGGTGGTCTCCAGCAGCGGTGAGGAGAACACGCCACCGGCGTTGTTGACCAGGACGCGCACGGTGCCCAACTCCGCAATCGTCTGCACCAGCGCGGCATCCACCTGCTCGGCGTCACGTACGTCGGTGACGATACCCAGACAACCGATCGAATCGGCGGCCTCTGCGCAGGTGTCCGGGTTACGCTCCCAGATCGCCACGGAGGCACCGAAGGCGGCCAGGCCGGCGGCAACTCCCCGGCCGATCCCGGTGCCGCCGCCGGTGACCACGGCCACCTGTCCGGTGAGCAGAATGTCAGAAGGGTTGATAGCCATGGTTGTCGAGGTTAGATGCAACGCTGGGTGACCGGGGACGCTACCGGGCTTGAATTTCCCGCTGATCCCGAAGCCCTGCGGATTGCCGGCCCGGATTTCCTGACCACGGCGCTGCACGCCTTCGGCGTTCTCCCACAACGTAACCAGGTCGTCGCGGTCACCCGGTTCGAGGAATGCTCGGGCGGGAGCACCGGACGCAAGGCCCTCGTGGATGTCCGCTACGCCGATCCCGCTGACGGATTGCCCACCGAACTCTTCGTCAAGTTCTCCCGCGACTTCGACAACGCCCGCCGGGATCGAGGCAAGACGCAGATGGAACTCGAAACAGCATTCGGAGCGCTGTCGGCTCGCACGGCACTGCCGATCAGGGTGCCGCTGTGTCTGTTCGCCGACTATCACCAGGCCTCAAGCACTGGGGTGCTGGTGACCGAGCGAATCGCCTTCGGCTCCACCGGCATCGAACCCCACTACGACAAGTGCCTCGACTACCGAATGCCCGACGCGCTCGGCCACTACCGGGCGCTGCTCACGTCGGTCGCCCGTCTGGCTGGAGCACACCACGGCGGTGAGCTGCCCGAAGCCGTGGCCGACATGTTTCGATACGACGCCGCCAAGGTCGCCGTCGGCACCCGGGTGCGTCGCTCCCCCGCCGATCTGACCGCGCAGGTCCGCCGATTGGCCGCCTTCGCTGTGCGGTATCCGGCGCTACTGCCTGCAGTGGCCCGGCGTGCCGAGTTCATAGACCGCGTGCTCACCGATGTGGTCCGGATCGACGCGGCCGAAGATGCCGTGATGGCCTGGCTCCACGCGACCGACGAGCAGGTGGCGCTGTGTCACTGGAATGCCAATGTCGACAACGCCTGGTTCTGGACCGAACCACACGGCACGACGGCCTGCGGTCTGATGGACTGGGGTTGTGTCAGCGTGATGAATGTCGCGATGGCCCTGTGGGGTTCGTTGTGCAGCGCCGAGACCGGCATGTGGGAAGACCACCTTGACGAGCTGCTCGCCCACTTCGCCACCGAGTTCCACGCAGCCGGTGGGCCGGCACTTGACGTGAACCTGCTACGCCATCAGCTCGTGCTCTACGCCGCGGTGATGGGCGTGGCGTGGCTGCTCGACGTGCCCACGCATCTGCAGGCCGTGCTGCCTGATCGCAACCTCGACCGCTTCGACCCAGTGATCGCCGAGAACGAGGCGATACGATCACCGCTGCTTATGTTGAGCAACGTTCTGCACCTCTGGGCCACCGAGGATTTCGACGCCCTCCTCGACGCGCACGCGTATCGGCGGCGCTGAAACACCGCTCAGCGAGCTGCTTTTCGGCGTCCACCGACGCCGGGCTCGGTACCGATCACGCCGTCGGAGGCGAGTGCGGCGATCTCGTCGCCCGACAGACCCAGCTCGGTCAGCAGTTCGTGGTTGTGCTCACCCAGCAGCGGTGCGGCGTGGCGGTGCAGCTCCCGCGGCCCATTGGCGAGGCACACGGGCAACGTGCTGTGCGGAGCCGGGTTGTTCACCGGATGTCCGACATGCTCGAAGAACCTACGGAAGCGCAACTGCGGCACGTCAAGTTGCCGGTGCGGCTGCATCACCTTGGCCACCGGGATACCGGCGGGCCACAGCGCCTCGACGATCTCGTCACCGCTGCGGGGCAGGCACCAGGCCGCCAATCTCTCGTCGATCACATCGTGGCGGGCACGTCGTCCGGCGGCGGTGCCCAACTCCGGATCCGTCGCCCAGTCCGGCTGCCCGATCGCGGCACACAACGCCTGCCACTGGGCGTCGTCGCTCACCGCAATGGCGACCCAGCTGTCCGCCCGGCCGAACTCGTCGATGTCGGCGCACCGGTAGATGTTCTGCGGGGCTGCGGCCGGACCGCGGTTGCCATCGCGCTGCAGCAGTGCACCGTAGGCCGAGTACTCGATGACCTGTTCGGCGGCAATGTTGAGCGCAGCGTCGACCATCGCGGCCTCCACCAGCACGGCCTCGCCAGTGCGGCGGCGGTGCTCCAGCGCCAACATCAGCGCCAAAAGCGCATGTACCCCGGCGTTGGGATCGCCGACCGAATACGGTTCGAACGGCGCGCGGTCGGGATAACCGGTGAGCCAACTCAATCCGGACGCGTCCTCGATGATGTACGCGAAGGCCGGGTTGTCGCGCCACGGGCCGTCCAGTCCGAAACCGGGCATCCGCACCATCACGATGTCCTCGCGGAGGGCACGCACCGATTCGAAGTCGAGCCCGATCTGGTCGATCACCCGGGGAGTGAAGTTTTCCACCACCACGTCGCACGTCGCGATCAGACGACGTAGCAGGTCGCGGCCCGCCTCGGTTTGGAAGTCCAGGGTCAGGCTCTTCTTGTTGGTGTTGAGCGCACTGAAGATCGGTGAGCGCTCCCACCACTGTTCGACACTGGCCGGGATGCCCGCGATCAACCGGGTGCCGTCCGGCCGCGGCGTCGACTCCAGGTGGATGATCTCCGCGCCGAGCATGCCGAGCGCATGCGTGCACGACGGCCCCGCCCAGAACGTCGTCATGTCGAGCACCCGCAGCCCACTGAACGGCAGCCGATCTTTGGCGGGCGTGCCGACCGGGACGGCGCGGGGCACTCGTTCGGCAGCCCGGGCCTCTTCGGTGTGCTCGCCGAGCCTTGGCGCCGGTGCGGGACCGCTCAACGTGACGCCGGAGAGCCGGTACGGCGCTGCGGGCTGGATGAATCCCTGCCCCGGGTTGCGGACGAACGCCTGACGCTCGACGAAATGGTCCATGGCCGTGACATTTTCGCCGTTGCCCACCGGCGAGTTGGGGATCCGAAATGCCGAAGCCAACTCTCGGACATCGTCGACCTTCTGCTCACGCAACCAGCTGTACAGCTCGTCGGCATGCAAGTTGGCCTGCTCGGTGATCGTCAGCTCCGACGTCTCGTCGATCCATTCGTCGTGGCCGGACATCGCACACAGATCCCACCACTGCTGGGCAGTGCCACAACCCAGCGCCACGAGACCATCGGCGGCTTCGGCCACGCCGGGAACTGTGGGCCTGCGCTCCGTGCGCCACGGTCGGCCCAACATCTCGAAGTAGGTCACGGGATAGTACGTCAGGCCGAGGATCTGGGCCTCGAGCGCGGACAGATCCACCAGCTCGCCGACGCCGTCACGCAGCGCACGGGCCCGAAATGCCAGCGTCATCGCCGCCGCATACGCACCGGTCAACCAATCCCCAACCTGACCACCGATCGACACCGGCGCCCGATCCTGCACGCCGCGGCCGATGCCGATCGCTCCACCCGACCACGCCTGCAGGGTGAACTCGGTGGCGGCCCGACCACTCCACGGACCGTCCAGCCCGAAGGGGGTGATCGTGGTGACGATCAGATGCGGATACCGCCGGAACAGGTCCTCGGGCGCGAGGCGCTGTGCGACAGCCGATTCCGGCGACCAGATCACCGCGTCAGCCGTGGCCACCAGGCTCTCGAGCAGCTGTGCGTCGTCGTGGTCATCGGGGTCGACGACCACGCTGCGTTTGCCACCGGCCAGGAAGGTGAACAGGGCGCCGTCCTCGTCGGGCCCGACCCGGGAGCCTGAGGCCGACCAGCGGCGCAACGGATCGCCCTCGGGTGCTTCGACTTTGATCACTTCGGCGCCGCCGTCGGCGAGGATCTTCGTGGCGTAGGCCCCCGCGATCCCCGACGACAGATCGATCACGGTGTAGCCGTCAAGTGGTGCGCTCATGTGTCTATTCGGGTTTGGCCCGGTTCTTCTTGGACAACCGGAACTCGGGTGGGAACTTGCTGTCGTTGTCGTTGACCGCGGCCGAGAGTCCGGAATCGATCGACTCGAACATGTCCAGGTCGTCGTCGCTGTCGTTCGCCACACCGTTGCCCATGGACTCGAAGAACGCGCTCAGCAGACTGCCCATGTACTCACCCTGCTGTTGCTTGAACACCTCGAAGAAGAGCTTCTGCTGGAACACGGTGTCTACCGGGCGGTTCCGGGCACAGGCCAGGGCGTACTTGGCCACCTCTGTCTCCAGTTGATCGCGAGGCACGACCTTGTTCAGGAAGTTGCAGTCATACATCTCGGCGGCGGTGAAGGGCCGGCCGGTGAACACCATCTCCTGGAATTTGCGCAGGCCCATCATCTGCACCCAGGTCCACATGCGTGGTCCCCAACCGTGGTACCGGAACGACGGATGGCCGAACAGCGCGTCCTCGCTGGAGATCACCAGATCGGCGTCGGCGCACTGGTAGAAGTGCCAGCCGTAGCAGTAGCCCTTGGCCTCGACGATGCTGATCTTCTTGAAGTCCTGCAGGGCGCGGTTGCCGGCCTGCGAATTGGCGTACCAGGCGGAGATGGTGGCACCGTTGCGGAAGGTGCCCTTCGGCGGGTAGGTCACCTCGCCGACACCGTCATCCTCCAGCCGCAACTCGGCCAGCCGCACCGCCGGATTGTCATTGCCCTCCATGAACTCCGGCAGGTCCGCGCCACTGCCGAGGTTGTCACCCACCCCACGGATGATCACCACCTTGACGTCGTTGTCGGCGTTGGCGGCCCGTAACACGTCGGCGTAACGCAGCCGGGCCATCGACGTCGGCGCGTTGAGGAACTCCGGCCGGTTGAACGTGATGGTGGCGATCTTGGTCTTGGGATCCTTGTCGTAGAGGATGATCTCCTCAGGTGTGGGGCGGGTGTCGGTCATGACGCCGACCATGTCGCCGCGTCGGACAACACCTCGGGGCCCCGGTCGGTGATCAGCACCGCATCGCGGGTGAAGACCGAGCCCACACCCTTCTCCCACACGTGCGCAGTAACGGCCAAAACCATTCCTTCCTCAAGTCGCTCACTGTCAACGGTCGCCTGGAGTTGCGGCGTCACCACCGGTGGATCGAAGCCGAGACCCAGTCCATGCGCCACCGGCATCGGTGGAACCGGCTCCCCGGCCTCGGCGTACGCACGGAGCAGGGCTGCGGCGCTCGCCCCGGGCCGGCAGGCATCGACTAGCTTGTCCCACAGGGCATCCCGACGCGAGTACAGCGCCTGCACGGCGGCCGAGTCGGCAATCTCACCGACCGGCCACGTGCGGGCCACCTCGCCCACATAGCCGCCGGCCAGCACACCGGCCGACACGGCCACCAGGTCGCCGTCGCGTAACCGGCCGTCGCCCGCGGAACGGCGGAACGGGCTGTCCTTCGACGTGATCCACGCCGAGTCCTGCGTGGCCGGGGTGCTGATACCACCGGCGGCTTCGCATTCCATCAGCGCCCCGGCCAGGTTGCGCTCGGTGTTGCCGGGCGCCACCGCGGCGACCGCAGAGGCCAGTCCGTGCTCGGCGATTCGCAGCGCGGTGCGCAGCGCCTCGATCTCCTCGGGCGTTTTGATACGCCGTGCCGCGCGCATCGCCGGTTCGGCGTCGACGAGGTCGGCGGCGGGAAAAGCCATCGGCAGCAGCGTGGCGAAAGTCGGTGTCAGCGCATCGGTTCCGACCCGCGTGAACGTATCGGCCCCCGGTATACCCTGCAGCACGCCGATCAACGTCATCGGGTTCCAGCACAGACCGTAGAGGTTCTCGTGCGGAATCTCCTCCGGGATGCCTTCATCCCACGTGCTGTTCAGGTACAGCGCACCGGTGTCGCGGGCCAGGCTGCAGATCGGGCCGAACGGTCGGGTGCCGGCCACCCACAGCTGCGGGGCACCGCTGACGTATCGGACGTTGGCCTGGCGTCCCAACACCAGGATGTCCAGGTCGTCGGCCGCCATCTGCGCCAGCACCCGTTCCCGGCGCCCGGTGCGCAGGGCAGGTGAATCGGGGGTGACGTCGAAATTCGCGTCGATGTTGGGGGTTTGGATACTCACGTGTTCGCTCCCGCTCACCGATACGGGTCGTAGGGGTAGTCGGTCAACGGCATCCACCCTTCTTCGGTGATCACCACGATCTCTTCACCGCGGTAGCCACCGGTTCCGTCCTCCCACACGACCGGTTCGAGCACCAGCAGCATGCCGGCCGGGAACACGAAGTTGTCGTCGAACTCCTGTCCGAGGTCGGTGCCGATCATCGGCATCTCGGCGGCGTTGGAGCCGATGCCATGGCCGATGTAGAAGTGCGGCAACCACGGCTTGTGTCCGCCGGCGGCGGCAATGGCGGCGCGGGCCAGATCTCCGTTGGTGGCACCCGCTTTGGTGACGGCGAGGACCGCGGCGAGGATGTCGCGCCATTGGTGGAACTGGGCCTGCTGCCGTTCGGTGGGCTCCTGCCCCACCACCCAGGTGCGGCCGAAGTCAGAACAATATCCTCGGTAGGTGATCGACACGTCGGTCCACAGCACGTCGCCCTGTTTGAGTTCACGTTCGGTGGACAACAGCGGCAGCGCCAGATCGCCGTGCGTGGTCCATGCACCTTCGGCCTTGCTGGCCGGCATCACCTGCCAGATCGCCTCGAGCATGCTGGCCGTCGCGCCGAGTTCGAAGGCGCGGCGCAGGAAGTGTGCCGACAGGTCGGTCTGCCGCACGCCCGGAGCCAACGACTTCTGCACGTCCACCATGGCTTCTTCGGTGATCCGGCAAGCCCGACGGACCGCGGCGATCTGATCGGGAGTTTTGACCAACTTGGCCGCGCCCACCACCGGTGCGGCGTCCGTCGGTGGGGTCGCGAACAGCCGATCGCCGGCGCGGCGCATCGCCCCGGTCAGCTCATCGACGGCGAAGGACGCCCCGGCCGGCACCAGACTGGCCAGTATCCGGCGGAAATGCTCCACGCCCTCGTCGAATTCGAGGAACAACGGCGGATGGAGATGGTCGTCGGGCAGGTCGGTCTCCAGCGGGGCGCCCTCA
Organism: Mycobacterium sp. NS-7484; assembly: GCF_001953975.1. Taxonomy (GTDB): domain Bacteria; phylum Actinomycetota; class Actinomycetes; order Mycobacteriales; family Mycobacteriaceae; genus Mycobacterium. Next base: position 59,843 of record NZ_MBEJ01000007.1, on the reverse strand, counting down.
CGTGCCGGCAGGAACAGGTGTGGGTATTCGTCGTCGGCCAAGACCACGGCGATCGGACGCTCGACATGCGAGAGGCCGGCATCCAGAAGGGGCCAGCTCGCGCCGGTGGCATACACGACGTTGCCGTTGCCGAGCAGCACCAGGACGTCGACACCGTGCTGCCGCATGGCATCACGAAGACGCACCCCAACCTCACGGCGCATCCGGCCGAGATCGGGCTCGTCGGGAATGTCCATCCAGCTCAAACCGGACCGGACGATCGTGGTCACCCCCGAGCGCGTCGCCGTCGTCGGCGTCGTCATACCAATCCCAGGAACTTCTGGACGTTGGTGGAGACGATCTTGACGGCGTTGTCCGGACCGACGGCCTCCACGACGGTGGCCAGCGACTTCTCCGAATACCCGAACGTGCTCTCGTTGTGCGGGTAATCGCTGGACCACATCACGTTGTCGACGCCGATCTCGTCGATCAGGCGAAGCCCCAGCGGGTCGACCATGAACGAGGCCGACATGTGCTTGTCCCAGTAGTGCCGGACATCGTGCTGCAGTTCGTGGTTGAACATGTGCCGGTAGGAGGCCAGCATATGCTCGGCGTCCTGCAAAGCCGTGGGCACCCAGGCGATTCCACCCTCGAACCACCCGATCTTGAGCGTGGGATGGCGATCGAGAATGCCGGAGAAGACGTACTTGGCGAACTGCTCCCGGAACGAGTCGACGTTGACCATCATGCCGACGACGACGCTGTTGTTCTGACATGGTGTCTTGGGCGGGGTTTCGCCGATGTGGTGGCTGACCGGGATTCCCGACGCCTCGATCTCGTCCCACACCGCATCCATGTCGGTGCTGCCGTAGTCGTAAATGTTGCCCTCGTCGTCCTTACCCGGGTTCAGCGGCAGCAGGAACGTCTTGAGGCCCAGCGACTTCAACTCCTCGAGTGTGCTGCGCGCCCCTTTGGGGTCCCACCAGTTGATCAGCCCGACGCCGTAGAAATGGCCGTTCGACTGCTCCTGCAAGGCGGCGATGTGCTCGTTGTAGATCCGGAACACCCGCTCGCGCAACGCCTTGTCCGGGTAGTGGAACAGGGCGAGCACCGCGTTCGGGAAGGCCAGCTCCTTGTCGATGCCGTCCTCTTTGAGTTCTCGGATGCGTGCGGCGATGTTGTTGGACGCCGCCCCGGCGAGGTCGTCGTACTGCATCAGCACGCGGCCGAAATCGCCACCGGTCCAGGCCTTGCCCTTCATGCCGACCATGTAGGCGCCGTCCTCGTACCAGATTCGCGGCGCGGCGCCCTTGAGCTCCTCGGGGAAGCGCTCGTAGAAGATGTCGTCGGCCACCGAGATGTGGTTGTCGGCGGAAAAGATCTCGGTGCCTCTGGGAAGACCGGTCAAACCGTCGGCCGATGCATGCCCTTTGCGGTTCTTGGGGGCACCGAAACCTTCTGGTGGATAGAGCGTTTGAGTCGCGGTAGACATTTCACATCTCCATTCGGGCTGTGGGCTGAAAGTCAGGTCACCAGGTGACGGGAAGCTCGTAGACGCCGTAGGCGAGGCGGTCATGCTTGAAGGGGACCTCGTCGAACGGGATGGCCAAAGCCAGGGTCGGGATGCGACGCAACAGCGTGTGGAAGACGATCTGCAGTTCGGCGCGTGCCAGCTGCTGGCCGACGCACTGGTGACGGCCGTACCCGAAGCCCAGCTGCTGGCCGGCGTCCCGACTCAGGTCGAGCTTGTCCGGTTCTGGGTAGGCCTTGGCGTCCCAGTTGGCCGGGGCCAGGTCGATGATGATGCCCTCGCCGGCGCGGATGGTCTCGCCACCGACCTCGATGTCCTCGATCGCGACCCGGCGCTGACCGGTCTGGATGATCGACAGGTACCGCATCAGCTCCTCGACCGCGTTGGCGATCACCTTGGGATCCTCGGCGTTGCGCAGGAAGTCGGCCTGTTCTGGGTTTTCCAGCAGGGCCAGGATCCCGATGCCGATCATGTTGGCCGTCGTCTCGTGCCCGGCGATCAACAGACCGGTGCCCAGCTGCGCGGCCTCCTTGACGCTGATCTCGCCCGCCGTGACCCGTTCGGCCAGGTCCGACACGGCGTCCTCGGAGGGATGGGCCTGCTTCTCCTCCACGAGGTTGATCAAGTACTGGTGCAGGCTCATCGCGCCCTTCTGCATGGCGTCGGCAGCTGCGTACCGGGCCAGGCCGGCATTGGCGTGCTCCTGGAAGAACTCGTGGTCTTCGTAAGGCACACCGAGCATTTCGCTGATCACCACGGTGGGCACGGGCAATGCCAGTCCGGCCACGATGTCAGCCGGCTTGGGCCCGGCCAGCATCTTGTCGATGCACTCGTCGGTGACCTTCTGGATCGCCGGGCGCAGGCCCTCGACCCGCTTGAAGGTGAACGGCTTGGACAGCATCCGGCGGAACCGGGTGTGCTCTTCGGCGTCGGAGGTGAACACCGAGCGTGGCCGCTTGTCGACCGTGGACAGCATGTGCTCGTTCCAGTGCGGGAAACCCGAGCGACGGTCGTCGACGCTGACCCGAGAATCGGCGAACAGCGTGCGCGCCTCCTCGTGACCGGTGATCAGCCACGGGGTGTCACCGTTCCAAATGCGTACCCGGGACAGGCCTTTGACCTTGCCCATGTCCAACATCTGTGGCGGCGGGGCGAACGGGCAGGCCGCCGCGCGCTCCATCGGGTAGTCCGGGATGTCGGTGGCGGTGGTGTCGGTAAGGGTTTCAGACATGGGTGGGTGTCATTCCTCGATCTCGATGGCCAGGGCTGGGCAGGCCGCTGCGGCGCGGCGGGCATTGTCGGCTTGGTCGGGTCCGGGGGTGGGCTCGAGCAGCACGACGACGCCGTCCTCGTCGCGCTGGTCGAACACCTCGCCGGCATTCAGCACACACTGTCCTGACGAGACGCACTTGTCCTGGTTGACAGTGACTTTCATACGCGGTCGCTTTCTCGTGTAACCGGTGCCAACCACAGACCGACGATGGCGTCGATCAGGCCCGAGGCGGCACGTTGCCAGGACGGCCTGGGCAAGGTGTCACCTTGAGCCATGGCACGTTCTCGATCGGCACAGCTGTGCATCAACAGGTTGCGCGCCATGATGTTGCGCTCCACGCGAACCTCGTCGGGCAGTTCGGGTAGGCAGTTCTTCATTCCCTCGATGACCTGGACCAGCGATGCCGAACTCAGGGCGTCGCGCACCACGATGTCGTGGTAGGCCGGGTCGGTCATCACCTGCGCGGCGAACCGGGCATACCACGTCGGGTTGCCCAGAGCCGCAAGGTGTTCGGTGAGCGGCTGCACCAGGCACGCCACCCAGTCGCGCAATTGGGAGGACCCGGCGGTGTCGGCGACCATCTGCTGTCGCAGGCACTCGATCGGTCCACGGTGCTTGTGTTCGATCGCGCGGACCAGATCGGTCTTGGTGCCGAAGTGATAACCGACCGCGGCGTTGTTGCCCTGCCCGGCCGCCTCACTCACCTGACGGTTAGAGACGGCGAACACGCCGTGCTCGGCATAGAGCCGCTCGGCCGCCTTGAGGATCGCCTCCTGGGTGCCGAGGGCCCGGTCGGCCCGCGCAGTCCGGCTGGCTGTCGTCACCGTTACAGTCAACGCCTCTCCTGTAATTAAGTCAAGCAGTTGATTTAATCTGTGTGCGGAGCCGCGCCACGCAGCCACACCAACGTGCCGACACTACGGTTTCTGCCGGAAAAACCTGGTTACCAGGGCAGAAACCGTAGGCTCGGCGGCTTCTTCGGGGCTCAGCGAGGCTAACTCTTGGGCTTGCGGACGATGACCTTGCCCGCGACGGTGCCCCCGTCGATCGGCAGCACGGTACCGGTGACATACCGCGAACGGTCGGTGGCGAAATACAGTGCCGCCTCGGCCACATCCTCGACCGTGCCCTCCCGCTTGAGGGGACGATCGTTGCGCATCTGAGCCCGAATCCCGGCCTCGAACTCCTCGATGCGCTCCCGCTCTTCCGGCGAGGCCGACTTGGCCACGATCGCGGTGCGGATGTTGCCCGGCGCGATGGCGTTGACCCGGATCTCGTAGTGCGCCAACTCGATCGCCGCGGACTTGGTGAATTGGATGACCGCGGCCTTGGACGCCCGATAGGTCATCACGCCGCCGCCGGCCTGGATCCCACCGATCGAGGTCAGGTTGAGGATCGATCCACCGCCGTGCTCGGCCATGTACCGCGCGGCGTCACGGGTCCCGGCCATGACGGCCCGCACGTTGACCCGCATCACGGTGTCGAAATCGGCCAGGTCGTCATCGAGGAACCGCCGGTGCATCCGGCCCGAGACCCCGGCGTTGTTCACCATCACGTCCAGACCGCCGAAGGTGTCCACCGCGGTCGACACCAGGGCGCCCACCTGCTCGATGTCGGCGACATCGGTAGCCAGGAACCGCGCGCTCTCGCCGAGTTCGTCGGCCAGCGCTTTGCCGCGCTCCTCATCGATGTCGCCGATCACCACCCGCGCGCCCTCGGCGGCGAACCGCCGCACCAGGCCCTCACCGAGACCCGACGCCCCGCCGGTGACCACGGTGACTTTTCCGGCCAGTTCGTTCATCGCACCTCTTTCAGGAATTCCAGCAGTACCGCGACGAGCGCGGCCGGTTGTTCGATCTGCGGACAGTGTCCGGCGCCGGCGATCACCGCACTACGCGCGCCGGCGATCTGCCCGGCGATGTCGGCGGCCCAACCGGACGGCAGCAGCTTGTCACGATCCCCCTCGATGATCATGGTCGGCACACCGATCCGGTCATAGGCACGTTTCGACGACGGTGTCGCCGGCGCCTCAAGGCCCGGCCGCCGAAAGCGGGCCGCTGCCAAGGATTCCCACGCTCCCGGCGCGACGCTGGACTCGTAGCGCCGCTTCACGTAGGCCTCGTCGGCCGGGTAGGCCGGATCGGCGAACAGTGCGGTGACGATGCGTCGCATCCCCTCCAACGTGGCGTCGTAGTCGTACAGCGCGGCCGAATGCTCGTTGCGCTGGATCTCCCCTCCCCCGCAGATCGCGGTGAGTGATCGCACCGGGAGCCGCGGAGCCTCCGATGTCATGTCGACGAGCAGGTTGATCGCGCCCATCGAGTTGCCGACGAAATGTGCTGAGGCGACGCCGAGTTCGGCACAGAACCGCCCGATGTGACGGATTCGCATGCCGCGGCCGTCGGTGAAGTCGACGACCTTGGCGCTCTCACCGAAGCCCAACATATCCGGCGCGAGCACCCGGTAATGCTCGGCCAGCGCACCGATGACGTGCTCCCAGCCGAGTTCGGCGCCGGCGCCGAACTCACCGCCGTGCAGCAGGACAACCGGGTCACCCTGCCCGGCTTCGAGGTAGCTGGTGGTCAGGCCGTCGACGTCGATGCTCTTGCGGGTGAAGTCCACGGCCACACGATACTGTCGTTTTCCGATTTAGAGAACAGCATTCTCCAGCTTATGAATTGACCAGAGCGCTTAGTAACGATCAGACGGTTACTCGCCGGCTCCGTCAAGCCTCATCGGCAGGGCCACCTGTCATACCTTTGGCAGCCATCCCGACCACGTGGTCGACAGGATGAAACCGCGACCCTGCGGGTCTTTGCACGCCGTAGTTCCTGAACCGTCCACTCCGCAGATCACCCCATCGACGGCGATCGAATGCATAGCAGGAAGTGTCTTGATCGCAGCAGAGCGGTCATCCGATGGAACGACGAATTTCAATCCCGACGCTGTGCCGATCCAATTGACACGAGGTCCGCCGTTTGACGTTGGAGACGCAGGCGGAATACCAGGCAGATCGTTTCCGATGCACTGCGCCTGTCCCGATAGAAAGTTGCAGGAAACACCGTCGGGCGTACGGAAATACACCTGCGTAGAGGGCCTGCCAGGCGTCATGGCATCCACCGCATATTCACCAGCGTCGGCCGGAGCGTAGGTGCCGATGTTAGGAAACTTCGGCAAGCCGGCCTGCGCTCCACCAGTGCCAACCGTAGCTACGGCGAAAGTTCCGAGGGCTGCGATCCCCACGCAGGCGACGCCCACACGATTGACACCGTCTGTGACGCAGTCACAAACTATTTGACGTCTCACACTTTTGGCAGCCAGCCCGACCAAGTCGATGACAAAATAAAGCCACGGCCCTCCGAGTCTTTGCATGCGGTTGTACCCTTATCATCCACGCCACATGTCGCCCCTCCCACCGTGATGGAGTGATAGGGCGGAAGTTCCTTTATCGGATGGTCACGCACCGTACCGTTCTCATACGGTGTCGAGCCGGCACGTTGTACGCCGACGGCTGTATCAATGTACGTGTACGGGTTCTTATCTTTTTCCTGAATTCCAGGGAGGTTGCCTCCAGTACATCCCACCGCCCCGGAAAGGAACGTGCACGGTATCCCATCCGGCGTCAGGAAAAAGACCTGACCAGCGGGCATACCAGGCGTGGAGGTGTCTATCTCGTATTCCTGAGCGTTAACCGGGACGTAGCCGCTGATGTCAGGGAACTTTGGCGAGTCGGCCTGTGCGGTACACGCGCTTAGGTAGACACTCATAACTCCTGCAGCGACGGCGGCCATCTTTGGAATCATTTGTTTCCTATCAAGGCGGATTACTTCAAAGCCGTAGCGGTCATTGTTTAGGATTCACCCTGAACTCCCCGACAGTATATGGGCTGCCTGTGTCCGTATTCCATTGACTGACCAGTACGCCCATGTCATTTAGAGTTGCGCCAGGCATGATGTAACCGCCATAGTTCTGCGGTACCTTGCCGACCTCGCCCCAGCGACCGCCTTCTGCGACGGTGGTAGCTGGGGCGGAAAATATTTCGGCAGGTGTTTCACCAACCCGAACCTCGACGTCTCCGGTAGTTGCATTGAATCCGGATAGAACGGGTTTCCCTTCAACTTCACGAAAGCTAAGTTCGCCGAACGCTTGACCACGGCTAACGTCTACGGCTTGCTGTCCCGGTTGGCCCCAATCCTGCCCCGTCCACGGCTGCCAGGCATCGCGGTCCGTAACTTGATCCGCGTCAACCCGATACATGGTGACGCCCTGGTTGCGGTCAAAGGTATCAGCGGCGATGTAGACATTGCCGTCATCGGCCTCGAACCCGCTGATCTGGGAAGGAGCGCTCCCTGGCGCACTCGCCCGATGGTTCGGGTCGTTCGGCAGCGGAGCGGGAGCAGATTCCCATGGCTTCCACGAGTCCTTACCGCCAGGAACATCGACGGGAACCAGTCCCCGTCCGTTCGAGAGGTCGGTGCCCTTGTTGACCTCCACCAACCACGAGCCGCCCTTAGGGGCCAGACCTTCGTTGGTATTGGTACCGACCACCATCATGACCGTGCGTCCGTCGCGCATCTGGATGCTTCCCGAAGGCAACGCATTGTTCGCGCCCGCCTCAGCCACCGCCTTCGGTAGAGGGAACAACACGTTGGGACTGCCATCCGGTCCAGTGATTGGCTTGCCGAACTGTGGACGCCCTTGTGCGTCGAAAGTGACCGGCACCGCGACCGACGGGTAATGGGTGCCATCACCCTGCTTGTCGCCTGTATACGAATCGCCGAATATCGCGATCTTCTGGCCATTTGGCAATTCGATAATTTCGCCGAGATCGGCGGCCCCGATACCAGGGATCCCGGGGTACGCACCCGTCCCCGCCACAGGGCCAAGATTGCGGACTTCGCCCTCCGCCAACGGTCCGTTGTCAGACATGCCCGGCAACAAAAGATCTTGCAGGGAAGTCGGCGTGTCCCCGGCGGGGACTCCCGTAGCGGTCGCAATGGCCTGTGCCAGGTCACCATCGACTGAAGCTCCAGCGGCCAGAGCCTTCGCTATGCGCGCTTCCAGGTCGGCGACCTTGTCCGCGACTTTCTGTGCCGACTCGGCATCGAGGTGCGTCGTATCCGGTGGCGTCAACTGATTGGTGTCCGTGTTCACCTGAACTCCGGGTGCTTCAGCGGCGTAATTCAACAGGTCGCGAACATCATTCGCCACGGCTTCGGCGTCAGTCTCACAGCGGTCCATCGCAGCCGCCGCAGTCTTCAGTTGCCCCGAGGCAACATCGTGCAGTCCAGCGATCATCAACATCGAGCTCATGGCCGCGCCCGCAGCCTCAGCAACCAGCGGCCTCGAGGGGGCAAACGGGATCGCGTGCCAGACGATCTCATCTTGCCGAGGACGTCACTGCGCCGCCCCACCCGACCGGCCAAATGTCAGCAGCTGCGTAGCAAGCATGTCGAGTTGGCTGCGCACCGGACCGTCGGCCAATGCGCCTGACTCGTCCCAGATCTGGTCTGCGGAGTTGATCGCCACGCCCAGTGGCGTGGGCCAGGCGCGCAGCGCATGACCGATCGAACGCAACTGCCCCAGCGTGCCCACCGCGGCCTGCCAGCCGTAGGCACAGCTGATGCAGCCCCACGGGGTGTTGTCCAGATAGACCCGCGGGTCCTCGCGCAGATCCTCGATGTAGTCCAGCGCGTTCTTCACCAGACCGGAGATCGCGCCGTGATAGCCGGGTGAGCCCACCACCACCGCATCGGCGTCGCGAAGCGCCGAGACGAATTCCAACGCCGCGGGGGTGCGCTCCAGCGAATGCGGGGCGTACATCGGCAGGTCGAGGTCCGGTCCGGCGAACATCCGGGTCCGACCACCTTGCCGCTGCACCGATTCCAGGCAGTACCGCACGGCCCGCTCGGTCGATGAATCGGCGCGCAGCGTGCCACCGAGCCCGACGACGAAGGGCACTTTCTCAGTTGACGTCATACTTCCTCATTTGATCGCAACGGGATTCACCGGCGAACCGACAGCACCGGTGACGCGCAGCGGCGGGGCGATGAGCTGGAATTCGTAAACCCCGTCGGTCGCACAGTCGGCCGCCAATGCGCCCAGATCCCAGTATTCGCCGAGCATCAGACCCATATCGCGCAGGCAGAGCATGTGCATCGGCAGGAATGTGCCCTCGACCCCGTTGGCCGGGTCGGGATCCTCGACCATCAAATTATCGGCGGCCACCGCCGCCACCTCGTGGTCGTGCAGCCACGACGCGCAACGCCAATCCAGTCCAGACCCGGGCTCGGTACCGTCCCCGTTGGTCAGAAACCGTGTCCACCAACCCGTGTGCACGACGACGATGTCGCCCGGAGTGATCGCCACGCCCTGCGCGTTGGCCACGTCATCGAGCTCGGCCGGCGTGATCGGATTGCCCGGTTCCAGGAACTGCTCGGCACCGCGGTGACGGACCACATCCAGCAGCACGCCCCGGGAGGTGATGCCCTTGCCGTCCACCTTGTCGATTCCGCAGTGGAAGGCCCCGAAACTGGTCACCGAATCGGCCGGGAATCCGTTGTAGAGCTTGTCTTCGTAGTAGACGTGCGACAACGCATCCCACTGCGTGGCGGCCTGCAGTGGCATCACGATCATGTCGTCGTTGAACCGAAACGGGTTGTCCACGAAGAATTCGCTGACCTGATGGGCCACCGAATTACGCAACCACTGCGGTCCGTACTGCGCCAGCGTGTTGGCATCACCGCCGTCGACGGTCATCACATGCGTCGGGTTCTGCCGGAACTGGAACGCCCCCTGCGGCCCGGCCGAGGAGAAGTCGCCGCCGAGCGCGAACACCTTGCCCTGCTTGACCAGCGACGCACCCTCGGCGACCTTGTCAGCGGTGATCAGATTCAGCGTGCCCAGCTCGTCGGCATCGCCCCAACGTCCCCAGTTGCGCACGTCGTCGGCGACCTTCCGAAAGTCGCTCATCGTCCCGGCCACGCTCAACTCCTCTGCTCGGTGTCGACTCCAGCATCGAACAGATCAGCCTGCCGCTGGGCCAGAATGCCGCCATCGGCCCAGATCACCTGCCCGGTGACGTAGCTGGCCGCTGCACTGCCCAGGAACACCAACAACGAAGCCTGCTCGGCCGCTTCGGAATTGCGGCCCAGCGGGGTGGTGAACGAATCGAGATAGTGCTGACCGTAGGCCGAACGCAACTGGTCGAGGATCGGCGTCTCGGTCACCCCGGGCGCGGTGCAGTTGATCCGGATGCCGCGCGCGCCGAGTTCGCCGACCCGGCGCATCCCGTAGAGGATCATCGCCTCCTTGGACAGTCGGTAGCCGCCGTCAGCAAGTGCCTCGGGATGCTCGGCGCACCACCGCAATCCCTCCTCGACGGAAGCGGTCTTCACCAGACCTGCTGTGACAGCGACGTTGTCGCGATACCCCGATGCCGCCAACGAGGACACCGAGGTGATCGACCCGCCGTCGGCGATGTCGATGGCCTCGGTGAACTGCCGGGTTCCCAGGAAGTTGATCCGCACCACCAGCAGCGGATCACCGATACCCGAGGACACCCCGGCCACGTTGAACAGCGCGTCCACCGACCCGTCGACGGCCCCGGCGGCGCGGTCGACGGAATCCGGGTCGGCCAGGTCCAATTCGATGAACTCGTCGGGCAGGTGATCGGGTGGCCGGAGGTCCAGACCCGTCACCCGGGCGCCGAGTTCCCCCAATGCCCGGGTGGTCTCGGCACCGATGCCCGATCCGCAGCCGGTGACCACGACGTGCTTACCGTCATAGCGCACCAGATCGCTCAGCAGGGGCACGGTCAGCCGGCAGACTCTCGAGAAGCCTTCTCCGCCTGGGCTGCCTTGACCCGGCCCTCGTTGATCTCGGCCATCGCCTCGGGGATCTCACCGGCGGTGAACTTGTCGCGACCGGTCGGCAGACCACCGAAGGCATAGGTCTCATCGAACAGCGGGGCATCCGACGGCCGGCGGCGCGATTCGACCTTCTCGATCACCGGCTCCAGCCGCTTCGCCTTGTCTGCCACAGCTTTTGCGTCTCGCTCGATGAACTCGGGCAGGATCTCCTTGCCCATGATCTCGATGGACTCCATGGTGCCCTCGTGGCTGCGCGGGTTGAGCAGCAGGATGATCTCGTCGACCCCGCTGGCCTCATAGGCCCGCAGGAATTCGCGCACGGTGTCGGGCGAACCGATGGCGCCGCGGCCGGGACCATAGGCCAGCGTCGGATCTTCCTTGACGGCCTGCTCGTAACGCTCCCACACCTTGGTGCGGCCGGGGGTGTGCATACCGGTCAGGTAGTAGTGCATGATCCCGAAGGAGAAGAACCCACCACCGATTCCGAGCCGCTTGAGCGCCTCCTCGTCGGAGCGCGCCACCATCATCGACAGGTCACCGCCGATCGCCAGGATGTTGGGGTTGATCGCCGGGGTGACCGGGGCGCCCTGCTCTTCGAATTCCTTGTAGTAGCCGTCGACTCGCTCCTTGAGCGCTTCGGGTCCGGTGTAGGCGAAGCTCAAGGCACCGATTGCCTTCTGCGCGGCCATCTGCACCGACGACGGGCGGGTGCACGCCACCCAGACCGGCGGGTGCGGCTTCTGCAGTGGCTTGGGGATCACGTTGCGGGCCGGCATCTCGACATGCTCGCCCTTGAAACCGGTGAACGGGGCCTCGGTCATACAGCGGATCGAAACCTCAAGAGCTTCCTCCCACATCGTGCGCTTGTCCGCCGGGTCGATGTCGAAGCCGCCCAACTCGGCCACCGAGGAGCCCTCGCCGGTGCCGAACTCCACGCGCCCGTTGGACAGGTGGTCCAAGGTGGCGACCCGCTCGGCGATGCGGGCCGGGTGGTTGATCGGCGGCGGCAGGTGCATGACACCGAAACCGAGCCGAATGTCCTTGGTGCGCTGGCTGGCTGCGGCCAGGAACATCTCCGGAGCCGTGGAGTGGCAGTACTCCTCCAGGAAGTGATGCTCGGTGAGCCAGACGGTGGAAAACCCCGCCTTGTCGGCAGCCTCCACCTCGGTCAGGCCGTGCTGGAACAGCTGATGTTCGTCGTCCTCCGACCACGGCCGGGGCAGCGGGAACTCGTAGAACAGCGAGATCTTCATCGGTTTCCTCCTGAGGGATTGCTGACGGTGTCCTGGACGTGTTGGTTGGCGGCGGTCTGGCCGGCGATGTGTCTGGCGGCGACGTACCCGAATGTCATGGCCGGGCCTATCGTCGCCCCCGCACCGGCGTAGCTGCGGCCCATCACCGCCGCCGAGACGTTGCCCACCGCGTACAAGCCGCTGATCACGGTCTCGTCGGCGCGCAGCACCCGCGCCTGCTCGTCGGTGCGTAGGCCACCCGATGTCCCGAGGTCGCCGAGAATGATCTGAAAGGCGTAGTACGGCGGCTTGCCGAGTGGACGCAGGTTGGGATTCGGCAAAGTCGGGTCGCCGTAATAGTTGTCGTAGGCGCTGTCGCCGCGGTTGAAGTCGTCGTCGTGCCCGGTGTGCGCCAACTGGTTGAACCGCTCGGCGGTGGACCGCAGATTCTGCGCGGGCACGCCGATCTTGCCGGCCAGCTCATCCCAGCTGTGCGCCTCGACCACGACGCCGGAATCCAGCCAGGCTGCAGGCACCTTGCGGCCGGTGGGAACCGGCGCGAACGGAATCTTGGGGATGGGCAGGTGACCGGCCACCACATACCGGTGGAACGAGTCGATGTCGGTGATCAACCAGCACGGGATGTGGGTGGTGCCCGATTGCTGTCCCTTGATCATGGCGTGAGCGAAATCCATGTACGGCGCGGCCTCGTTGATGAACCGCTTACCGTCCCCGTTGACCACGAACTGCGACGGCATCATGCGCTCGTTGAGCATGAACTGCAGCCGGCCGTCGGGCCAGCAGATGGCCGGGAACCACCACGCCTCGTCGAGCAAATCGGTGGCGCCGCCCACCTTTTCGCCGGCCCGGATACCGTCACCGGTGGCCGCCGGGTTGCCGAAACTCCAGTCCTTGTCCAGCACCGGCAGGTGCTCCTTGCGCCAGGCCATGTCATGGTCGAAGCCACCAGAGGCCAAGATGACTCCGCCAGTGGCCCGGATTTTGACCGGGCGCCCGTCTTTTTCGACGACTGCGCCCACCACCGCGCCGTCGGAGTCGGTGATCAAGGAGGTCATCGGGGCGTCCAGCCACAGCGGGATGTCATGTTGTTTGAGTGCCAAGCGCATCCGGGCGGCCAGGGACTGGCCGATGGCCGCCATCCGGTCGCCGAACACCCGGGCCCTCACCATCCGCCAGATCAGTTTGAGCAGTACCGCCTTGCCGCGCCAGTTCTGCCGGATCTGGTAGAAGAGCCGAAGATCCTTGGGGGCGAACCAGATTCCCTTGGGTGCCAACGCCAGGGGCGCGAGCAGTTCCTGTTCGTGCTCGCCGAGCTTGCGCAGGTCGATGGCCGGGACGTTGATGGTGCTGCCCTGTGGGGAGCCGCCAGGCAGTTCGGGGTAGTAGTCGGCATAGCCGGGCTTCCAGACGAACTCGAACCAGTCGCTGTTGCGCTCGAGAAAGTCCATCATCTCCGGCGCGGCCTCGACATACTTGCGCAGACGGGCGTCGCTGACAGTGCCCTCGGTGATCTGCTTGAGGTAGTCGAACACCCCATCCGGGGAGGGCACGTAGCCGGCTCGGCGCTGTGACGGGGCCCCGGGTACCCAGATCCCACCTCCCGACAGGGCGGTGGACCCTCCGAAGTAAGAGGACTTTTCGACGACGAGCGTGTCGAGGCCGGCCGCGTCGGCGGTCAGCGCCGCCGTCATGCCGCCGCCCCCGGAGCCGACGACGAGCACGTCGACTGTCTTGTCAAATGTCATGGTGTCTGAGGTCATACTGCGATTCCCACCGCCGTCCTGATTGCGAATCCTGCGATCAATTCCGGTGCCGCCCGGTAGAAGTGGTTCCCGGTCCGGTACGGCCCGTTGGCTGCCAACGCCGCGAAAGCGGCTACCCAGGTCCGGATTTCGTGTGCCGAATTGCCCCCTTCGGTGGCGATGAAGCTGTTGGACCAGCCGTCCAGGTCGGTCAGTCGGCCCTCGTCGAAGATCTCCAGCAGGCCGTGGTCCCATTCGGGGTTCAGCGGCCGCAGCGCGCTGTCGCCGCGGGCGAAATCATGAGCGGCCTGGCTCACGGCGGTTTGGCGGGCCATCCGTTGCTCGGTGGTCATCGGGACACCGTGCACGATCCGGTCCAGCGCGGCCGGCGGCGCGGTGGCCAGCGTCGGCACCGGCGGATCATGCGAGAGTCCACCGGAACCCAGCACCAGTACCCGCTTGTCGAGGGTGGCCAGATAAGCACCGACGGCGGCGCCGAGCGCACGGGATCGCGACAGCGGACCGAGCGGCGTGGCGACCGAGTTGATGAAGATCGGCACGATCGGGCGCGCGGTCGCCGCACCGAACAGTTCCTGCAAGGGCTGCACGGTGCCGTGGTCGACGTCCATGCTCGTCGAGATCGCGATGTCGACGCCCTGCTCCCACACTGCCTCGGCACACTGCTGGGCGATGTCGCCGGCGACGTCGAGCGCACCTTCGTGCGTCCCGTAATCGCCCACCCCGGCCGCGGCGGTGCCGATGCAGAACGGCGGCATCAGCCGGTAGAAGAACCCGTTGTAGTGGTCGGGGGAAAAGGTGACCACCAGCTCCGGGTCGTACTCCGCCACGAATTCACGAGCATCGGCGACCGCAGCTCTGATCTCACCGAGGAGGTCAGCTGACGGTCCCGGAAGATTCAGCAGTGGGCTGTGGGACATACAGCACAGGGCTACTGGCACCGTTCACTCCTCCCTCCACGTGCAGAACCTCGAACAGGGCGGTACTGAGTTCGGGGGCGCGCTGAGCGATGTCGGCCCCGGCGATGCACCGGTCCGGCCGCAGCACCAGGACCGATTCGGTGTGCCCGTCGAACCAGGATTTGAGTGCTCCGGCACGGTCCCCCACGATGACCACGTCATCGTCGTCGGGGTCGTGTCCGGTCCAGAACAGCTGGGTCTGCGGTCGGGCGGCGATGAACTTCGCGCCCAACGCTTTCCACCGCCCGAAGGCCTCCTCGCCGAGAAGCGCGCGGGGGTTGTTGTTCCAGCACAGCACGGCGAAGTTCAGCCCGATCACGTCGTCGAGCAGCACGTTGGACTGCTCGCGGGTGTCCACCCGCGGCTGGATGAACAACGTGCCGGCGGGTGAGTCCGCCGTCGGCGGCTTGGGGTGGTAGACCGCGCCCTGGTCGTAACGCGGCATGGGCTTGAACCGCATCTCCAGCACATACCGCTTGAGCGCCGGCACCACCGAGGCACTGCGAATCAGCTTGTCCCGCAACACCGCGACCTTGCGGTTGGTCGGCGAGATGACCCGACCGACGAGAGTGGACAGATCGATCATCGCCCGGGCGTGCTTGCGCCGCTCGGTGTCGTAACTGTCGAGCAGGGCGTCCCCGGCCTGGCCGTTGATCACAGCGGCCAGCTTCCAGCCGAGATTGGCTGCATCCCGGATCCCGCTGTTGTATCCCTGCCCCTGCCACACCGGCATGAGATGCGCGGCGTCCCCGGCCAGCAGGAATCGGCCCTTGCGGAAGTTGCCGGCAATCCGCGAATGGTGGGTGTAGACCCGGCGCCGGATGACGTCCACCTTGTCCGGATGCGGCACGAACGGTGCCAGCAGGCGGGCGACGAACTCGGGATCCTCGGCCTGCTCGTCGGTTTCGTCGGCGTGGATCATGAACTCGAATCTCCGGATGCCGTGCGCGATGGAGATCGAGGCATACGGCCGGTCCGGGTCGGCGCCGACCTCGCTGTTGGGATGTCCGAGCGGATCGTTGGCCAGATCGACGACCACCCAGCGGGTGGCCGACGTGGTGCCGTCGAACGACACCCCCATGAGGCGGCGCGTGGCACTGCGCCCGCCGTCGCACCCGATGACGTACTGCGCCTGTACCGCAGGCACATCCGGACCGAACGCGACGGTGACCCCGTCGGCCGACTCGGCGGCCGACTCCATCCGGCGTCCCCAGGCCACCTGCACGTGCTCGAACCGGTCCAGCCCGGCCAGCAGTTGCGCGTCGACCAGCGGTTGGACGAACCCGTTGCGTTTGGGCCAGCCGAATCGCGCGTCCGGAGGCGCCATCTCGGCCAGCAGCCGACGATTGCCGTCATAGAAGCGCAAGATCTGGTTGGGCACGGTGTGCGGCAGGATCGCCTCCACCAGTCCGATGGACTGGAAGGTACGCAGCGATTCGTCGTCCAGTCCGACGCCGCGCGGATAGTCGATGAGGGTGTCACGTTCCTCCACGACCAGGGTCCGAACACCCTTGATACCAAGGATGTTCGCCAGGGTCAGACCTACCGGCCCGGCCCCGACGATGACGACGTCGACCTGTTGGTCGGTCACGAGACGCGCCCCAGCAGGAAGTCCAGATGCAGCCGGTTGAACGTCTCGGGATCCTCGTACTGTGGCCAGTGTCCGCAGTCGGGCATCACCTCGAACCGCGCGCCGGGGATCATCGAGGCGATGCGCCGGCCCTCGCTGACGTCGGCGGTCGGATCGTCACTGGTCCACAAGACCAGGGTGGGCGCGGTGATCGAGCCGTATTCCTTCTCCCCCAGCAGGTTCCGGGCCCGGATCTCCGGGTCCTGCAGGGCCATGATGTCGCTCATCGCGGCGACGAAGCCGGGCTGACGGTACACGGCCTGCCGGCTGGCCACGATGTCGTCGTAATCCTTTGTCTTGTCGGCCATCAACCACTTGATGCGGGCCTGCACGGTTTCCCACGTCGGGTTCTCCGCAGCCGCCATCGATAGCGTGATGATCCGCTTCATCACCTCGGGGTCGGCCTGTGAGCCGCCGGCGGTGTTGAGCACCAACCTCTCGACGCGATCGGGGTGATCGGCAGCAGCCCGCGCGGCCACCCAGCCACCCAGGGACTCACCCGAGATGTGGGCGCGCTCCGCACCGATCGTGTCGAGAAATCCGATCAGGTGATCGACGTAGTGCGCTACCTCCAGCGGGTGGCCGGGCTTGTCGGTGTAACCGTGCCCGAGCATGTCGATCGACCATGTCGAGAAGTGCTCGGCGTGGGACTCCAGGTTGCGCACGTAGGCCTCGGCATGACCGCCCGACCCGTGCAGCAGAACCAGCACAGGCGATTTCGGGTCACCAGCGTGCAGATAACGAGTGCGAACCCCGCCCACATCGAGGTAACCCTGCGAGAACGCCACGCCCTGCAGATCGCTCCAGACGCTCTCGTGCTCGGTGGCCGAAACGGAACCGGATGCCGGCCCGGCGGCAGTGCTCGTCATGATGCCCTCTCCGGAGGTAGGGAGAATGAAGTTCTCCGAATTTGTAAGCACTTTGCTCATATAGCGCACATCAACGTGCATTATTATCAGAGCATCACTCTCGCGGTTCTATCTGTCAAGGAGGGGCGCGATGCCGGCCAAGGCAAGCCAGCCGCAGGACCCGTCGAAGACCGACGGCACCCCGACCGGGGCACCGGGTTCACAGACGCTGGCGCGGGGTCTGAGCGCGCTCGCGGCCATCGCCGCGGCGCCGACCGGGCTGACCGTTCAACAGGTCGCCGACCACGTCGGGGCCCATCGCACGATCGCGTACCGGTTGTTGGCCACACTGAGCCAATTCCGTTACGTGACAAAGGGTGAGGACGGGCGCTACCGCCCGGGCGCCGGGTTGGCGGCGCTCGGTTCGTCCTTCGACAACAACATGCGCGCCCTCAGTGTGCCGACTCTGCGCGCCCTCGCCGACGAACTGGGCAGCACGGTGTCACTCCTGGTGGCCGAGGGTGATCAACAGGTGGCCGTCGCGGTCATCGTCCCGACCCAGGTGTTCTACCAACTGTCCTTCCACGAGGGCAGCCGCCACCCGCTCGATCGCGGTGCGGCCGGCGTGGCGTTGCTGGCGAGCATGCCGCCACGTCCAGGCGAACGCGAACTGGTCCATCAGACCCGTGAGCAAGGCTGGGTGATCACCCACGGCGAGATCGAGCCGAACACGTACGGCCTGGCGGTGCCGGTGCGGCGGCGTCCGCCGTCGCCACCCACGTGCATCAACCTCATCTCCCACCGCGAAGACGTCGTACGCAGCGGCAAGGACGCGGTGGTGCGGGCAGCAAAAGAACTATCGGGGATCCTGTACTGAAAGGGCTTGAACCAATGAGCGATTGGGACGACGAGGTCGACGTCGTGGTGCTGGGCAGCGGCGGGGCCGGTCTCACCGCGGCGTTGACCGCCTCGGTCAACGGCGCCTCTGTGGCGATCTACGAGAAGGCACCCACGGTCGGCGGCACCACCGCGGTCTCCGGCGGCATCGTGTGGATTCCGGCCCACGACCGCAGCGCCGACGGGCCGCTGCCGGTCTCCGACGCAATCGAGTATCTGCAGGCCCAATCACTCGGCTACCTGGATGCCGACCTGGTGGACACCTTCGTGCGAACCGGTGCGCCAATGCTCGACTTCGTCGAGGAACACAGTGAGCTGCGCTTCGCGGTCGCCGAGGGCTTTCCCGACTACAAACCCGAACTGCCCGGTGGGCGCCCCGGGGGTGGCCGCTCGCTGAGTGCGGGCCCGGTGGACAGGGCCAAACTCGGCGACTGGAAAGACCGGATCACCTCCTTCCCAGCCGATTTCAGCAACGTCGGCATCGACGCGGAGACCCGGGCCCGCATCCACGCCGTCTACGACGATCCCGACGCCGACCTCTGCGTGGCCGGCACCGCACTGATCGCCGGCCTGCTACGCGGCCTGCTCGAGCGCGGTGTGCAACCGGTCACCGAAACCCGCGCGGTCGAGCTGATCGGTGACGCCGCGGGAATCGCCGGGGTGCGCCTGCGTGTCGACGGAGCCGACGTGCGGGTCCGCGCCCGTAGCGGCGTCGTGCTGGCCACCGGCGGCTTCGAGTGGGACGCCACACTGGTCGAGACCTACCTGCGCGGCCCGATGCGTGGCGCGGTGTCCCCGCCGAACAACACCGGTGACGGACTGCGGATGGCCATGGCCCACGGGGCCGACCTGGCGAACATGGGCGAGGCGTGGTGGGTGCCGATCGTGCAGATCCCCGGCGACACCATCGACGGGCATCCGCGCAGCCGCAGCGTGCGGCTGGAACGCACCCGGCCCCGCAGCGTCATCGTCAACCGGGCCGGGAAGAGGTTCCTCAACGAGGCGGGCGAGTACAACTCCATGGCCGGGGCCTTCCAGTACCTCGACCCCAAGCTGGGCTACGCTAACGACCCGGCCTGGATCGTGTTCGACTCGCTGCACCTGCAGCGCTACGGCTTCCTCGGCGTGGAACCGGGTGGCACCGTGCCGGACTGGTTCTGCGAATCGGCCTCACTCGCCGAACTCGGCACCAAGACCGGCATCGACTCCGAGGGCCTGGCCGAGACGCTGCGCCGTTGGAACGACAACGTCTCGCGCGAAGTGGACCCCGACTTCGGTCGTGGATCCAGTGCGTACGACGGCTACTGGGGCGACAATTCGGCCGCCACCCCGGCCGGCCAGACACTCGGACCGCTGGACACCGCGCCGTACTACGCGGTGCCGGTCAAGATCGGTGCCATGGGCACCAAGGGCGGACCACGGACCGACCGGGATGGCCGCGTCCTGCACGTCAACGGCGACTCGATACCGGGCCTGTTCGCCGCGGGCAACGCCATGGGCGGGGTGACCGGCAAGGCCTACGGCGGCGCCGGTGGCACCCTGGGCCCGGCGATGGTGTTCGGTTACCGCAGCGGATATACGGCGGCGACGGGCAAGTCGGTCAGCTGAGCCGCCGGTCAGTCGGCGAACAACTGCTCGGCAGCGGTGTACGGATCGGTGGTGCCGTCGGCCACGGCCGCGGCCAACCGGTCCAGCTCAGCGTGGTTGCGCAACAAGGTCTGTGCCAGGGACAAGATCTGGGTGCGGGCCCGGGCGGTGCGCCGTTGCCCGGTGTCGGTGCGATGATGCGCGTCGATGGCCTCGACCAGTTCGGCCAGACCCTCTCCTTGTGCCGCAACGAGTTTGAGCACCGGGACGCTCGCTTCGGTCCGCAGGTCCCGAACCGTCTGATCGGCGCCGTCCCGGTCGGCCTTGTTGACCACCACCAGGTCGGCAACCTCCAGCAGACCCGCCTTGGCTGCCTGCACGGCATCTCCGGCACCGGGGTTGAGGATCACCACCGTCGGGTCGGCGATCGCCGCGATCTCGATCTCCGACTGCCCCACCCCGACGCTCTCCAGCACGATCAGGTCATAGGCCAGTGCGGCCAACAGCCGGATCGCCGCGGGCACGGCGGCGGCCAGGCCACCGAGATGCCCGCGAGTGGCCACCGACCGGATGAGTACGTCGGGATCGTTGATATGGGCGGCCATCCGGATCCGATCGCCCAGCAGGGCGCCGCCGCTGTACGGCGAGGACGGATCCACCGCGAGCACAGCGACCCGCAGACCGCGCTCGCGATAGGCCCCGACGAGCGCCCCGACCGTCG
This sequence comes from Mycobacterium sp. NS-7484, assembly GCF_001953975.1. Lineage (GTDB taxonomy): Bacteria > Actinomycetota > Actinomycetes > Mycobacteriales > Mycobacteriaceae > Mycobacterium. The sequence goes on along the minus strand of NZ_MBEJ01000007.1, from coordinate 39,534 downwards.
TCGACTTGCCGGCACCGGGTGGTCCGGTGATGCCGATGACGCGCGGGGAGGCCGGTCCCAGAACCGCGAGAACCTCGTCGCGGCGGTCGCTTTCGACCAGGCTCAGCAACCGCCCGACGGCGCGTTGGGATCCGCCGCGGGCGGCGGTGATGAGCTCGTCGATGTTGTGATTCGTCATTACGGTCGACACTACGGCGAAGGCACCTCGATGACCGTCGCCGAGCCCATGCCGCCCCCGGCGCACATCGCGGCCACACCGATACCGCCACCGCGCCGGCGCAGCTCGTGAACCATGGTGGCCAGCATCCGCGCCCCGGTGGCCGCCACCGGATGGCCGAGCGAGCAGCCGCTACCGCTGACGTTGACGATCTCGGGATTGATGTCGAGCAGTTTGACGGTGGCCACACACATCGCGGCGAAGGCCTCGTTGATCTCGAACAGATCGACGTCTGTCAGCGAAAGCCCGGCGCGGCCAAGCGCTTTGGTGATCGCGTCGACAGGTGCCAGTCCGGTGGAAGCCGGGTCGACACCGACAGAGGCCCACGATTTGATGGTGGCCAGGGCCGGTAGGCCGAGCTCGTCGCTGGCGATGGTCAGCAGTGCCGCGGCGTCGTTGGCACCGCATGCATTGCCGGCGGTGATCGAGAATCCCTCGATCTCGGGATGCAACGGCTTGAGCGCGGCCAGTTTCTCCAAGGTGGTGTCACGGCGGGGATGCTCATCGGTGTCGAACAGGCCGTGTGGCGTATCGATCGCGACGATCTCCTCCTTGAACCGACCCTCATCGATCGCCGCGATGGCCTTGCGGTGCGAATCCAGCGCCCACTGGTCCATCTCCTCACGGCTCACGCCGGCCTTGACCGCTGCGTTCCAGCCGACCGTGATCGACATGTCCATGTTCGGCGCGTCGGGCCGGTCCGGGTGCGTGGGCGGGAACCAGTTGACCCACTCGGCATCCTTGGCGCTGCTCGCGGCTCGCATGAAGCGCGGTGAGGTGGACGCCGAGTTCACCCCACCGGCCAGGACCAGCCGGTCCATTCCGGCCCGGATGCCGGCGGCCGCAGTCTGCACGGAGGCCTGCCCGGCGGCGCAGTGCCGGTTGTTGGCCAGGCCGGGCACTGTGGTCAGCCCGGCGGTGATGGCGGCATGGCGCGCGACGACGCCGCCGCCGTAGAGGCCCTCACCCAGAATCAGGTCGTCGATCTGGTCGGTGAATTCGGCCGGGATGGTGTCCAACGCCGCCCGCACCATGTGATCAGCCAGGGTATATGCGTCCGTATCGCGCAGCGTGCCCTTCTTGGCCGTACCGATGGGTGTGCGTAACGCGGACACGATGACGGCTTCGGGCATTGATCGGCTCCCTGGTTAACACGATATGAGAATGTTATTCTCGCAGCCAGAGAGTCCTAGTTGCAAGAAGGGGAACCATATGCAAATCGCCGGTAGCTCCGCGATCGTCGTCGGCGGTGCGGGTGGCCTGGGGGAAGCAACTGTCCGTCGTCTCCAGGCCGCGGGCGCGAAGGTCGTCGTCGCGGATCTGGCCGACGAGAAGGGCGCGGCCCTGGAGAAGGAACTCGGCGTGCGGTATGTGAGCACCGACGCCACCTCCGAGGAATCAGTGCTCGCGGCCATCGCCGAGGCCGAAGCCCTCGGCCCGCTGCGCATCTCGGTGGACACCCACGGCGGGCCCGCCAGCGGCGGCCGGCTGGTGGGTAAGGACGGCTCCCCGCTGGACCTCGACGGCTTCAAGAAGACGATCGAGTTCTACCTGACCGCCGTGTTCAACGTGATGCGGTTGTCGGCCGCCGCGATCGCCAAGACCGAGCCGTTGGAGGAGGGTGGCCGCGGCGTCATCGTCAACACGGCCTCGATCGCCGGTTACGAAGGCCAGATCGGCCAGCTGCCCTATTCCGCCGCCAAGGGCGGCGTACTCGGCATGACACTGGTGGCCGCGCGCGATCTGTCGCCGTTGGGAATTCGGGTGTGCACCATCGCGCCGGGCACGATCAACACACCGGCCTACGGCAAGGCCGCCGATCAACTGGAACAGTACTGGGGTCCGCAGGTGCCGTTCCCCAAACGCATGGGCCGCTCGACCGAATACGCCCAGCTGGCACAGAGCATCATCGAAAACGACTACCTCAACGGCGAGATCATCCGCCTCGACGGGGCGTTGCGCTTCCCGCCCAAGTGATGGTGGCGGTGTTGCCCCCGTCACTGGCCGAGCGTGCGTGTCTGCCGGTGGAAACGCCGGTGCTGAGCAGCATTTCGGGCACACTCGACCTATGACGAACGTGGCCGAAACGTCGACTCACGGCGACGCGACATCCGAAAGTCTCGACGGGAAAGTCGCCTTCGTGGCGGGAGCCAGCCGCGGGATCGGCGCCACGATCGCGGCGGCGTTGGCCGCCGAAGGCGCCGCCGTGGCCGTGGCCGCCCGCTCCGAACAACCCGGTAAGCTACCCGGCACCATCGGATCGGTGGCTGAGGCCATCAACGCTTCGGGCGGTCGGGCGCTGCCGGTCGCCTGCGACGTCACCGACGAGCAATCGGTGAACAAGGCTGTGGCCACGGCGGTTTCAGAGTTCGGTGGGATCGACATCCTGGTGGCCAATGCCGGCGTGCTGTGGCTGGGGCCGGTCGAGACCACGCCCCTCAAGCGCTGGCAACTGTGTCTGGACGTCAATCTCACCGGGGTGTTCCTGGTGACGAAGGCCGTCATCCCCGAGGTACGCAAACGCGGCGGTGGCTCGCTCATCGCGATCACCACCACCGGAGTCGACATGATCGAGCACGGCTCGAATGCCTATTGGGTGTCCAAGTCCGCTGCCGAACGTCTCTACCTCGGCCTGGCCGCCGATCTGCGCGGCGACAACATCGCCGTCAATTGCCTGAGCCCGTCACGCGTGGTGCTGACCGAAGGCTGGCACGCCGGCGGCAGCGGGTTGAAGATCCCGCCCGAAATGGTCGAGCCGCCCGAGGCGATGGGCCGCGCCGCCGTGCGGTTGGCGGGTCAAGATGCCGGCGGTGTCACCGGTACCGTCCAGCGTTCCGAGGCGCTCACCTTCTGACGCCGAGCAGACGCAAAACCGCACATTTCCGCTGGGAAATGTGCGGTTTTGCGTCTGCTCGCGGGGAAACGGAACTCAGTTCTTGGCGATCAGGCCGTCGACGATCCGGTTGAAGTCCGCCGTGCCGAACGACACGTACTCGGCGAGGTTGGCGTAATCCAGCGACGCCATCACCTGCTGTTCCAGTTGGATGTTCATCAGCCGCTTGGTCGCCTCGACGGCCTGCTTGGGCAGGTCGATCAGCTTCTTGGCACAGGCGATCGCCTCCGAGAGCGGGTCGGCCACAACATGATTGGCCAGGCCCAGCTCCAGGGCCCGCTGCGCTTTGATCCGCACACCGGTCAGCGCGAACTCCTTGGCCTGCAACAGGCTGATCTGCGAGCCCCACACCAGCGGACCGCCATCGGCGGCCACCAGACCGATCTGCACGTGCGGATCGGCGAAGTGCGCGGTCTCGGCCATGTAGACGACATCCGACAGCGCGGCCAGGCTGCAGCCCAGCCCGACCGCCGGACCGTTCACGGCCGCGATCACCGGGATGCGGCAGCGCACCATGCCGATGACGAGGTCACGGCCGTGCTTGATCGTCTTCTGCCGCAACGCTTCGTCGCGCCGAAGCTCGTCGAGGTAGTTGAAGTCACCACCGGCCGAGAATGCCCCCCCGGCACCGGTGATCACCGCGGCCCGCGCGTCCGCGTCCTCGTTGAGCTCCTCCCAGATCCTCGCCAGCCCGACATGCAGGTTGTCGTTGACGGCGTTGAGCGCGTCCGGGCGGTTCAGCGTGATGATGCGCAGGGCTCCGTCGGCCTGCACATCGATTTCGTCTGGCATTCCGTACATGTGGTCAGACCCCCAGTCCGAGGATTCGAGAAGCGATGATGTTCTTCTGGATCTGTGACGTGCCGCCCATGACGCTCTGCGCTCGGCTGTAGAGGTATGCGCTGAGCAGTTCGGCGTCCGTCGTCCCCGTCACCGAAAGTGCGGCGTGCCCGACGGACTGCTCGACCCAGGTCATCAGCAGCTTGTCCAGCGAGCCGTCCGGGCCGTGCTTGAGCCCGTCGAGTTGTTCGGACAGTCGCCGGCGCACATGCAGCCGCAGCATCTCGGCCTGCACCCCGGCCCACGCCAGATCCTCCGGCACCTTGCCGTCGCCGACACGGGAAGCCATCTCGCGCACCAGCTTTCCGTACCGGGCCGAGTACCCCAGGGTCGACGGTTCCCGCTCATGGCTGACGACGGTCATGGCCAGGCGCCAGCCGTCGCCGGGTTCACCGACCATGTTCGCGGCCGGCACGACGGCGCCGTCGAAGGCCACCTGCCCGAACTCGGTCGTCACACCGTTGATCATCTGCAGCGGCCGCTGCTCGATGCTGTCCTGGTGCATCGACACGATGAACGCCGAAATGCCTTTGTGTTTGGCCACATCCTTGTCGGTGCGGGCCAGCACCAGACACCAGTCGGCCACGTCGGAGTAGCTGGTCCAGATCTTGTGCCCGGTGATGATGTAGTTGTCGCCATCACGGACCGCGGTGGTGGTCAACGACGCCAGATCCGAGCCCGCGCCCGGCTCCGAAAAGCCCTGGCACCAGCGCTCGGTCCCGTTGATCATCCCCGGCAGAAACCGCTGCTGCAGCTCCTTGCTGCCGTGGTGCCCCAAGCCGACGACCAGGTAGCCCAGGCTCGGGCGGGGCGGGGCGCCGGCGCGGGCCAGCTCCTCGTCGACGATGACGTCATAGACCGGCGGCAGATCCTGGCCACCGAATTCCTTGGGCCACGAGGTGCCGAAAAAGCCTGCGGCGTAGAGGGCCTGGTGCCACTCCCCCATCCGGGCCCAGTAATCGTCACCGGACGCCTTGAAGGAGGCGGCGTTGTCAGCCAGCCAGGACCGCAGCCGGTCGCGGAAGGCTGCTTCCTCGGTTGAATCACGAAAGTCCAAGATCACTGACCTCCAAGTCCTCTAACTTGACGGGCCACAACTCGGTGGCCACGAGCACCCGGCGCAGGAATACGTGCGCCAGGCATTCCCAGGTATTGCCGATACCGCCGTGCACCTGGATCGCGGTCTCGCACACCGTGCGTGCGGCTCGAGCGCAGTAGACCTTCGCGATCTTGCCGGCCCGCACCGCTTCCTCGGCCGGCAGTTCGTCAACGGCCCACGCCGCATGACGCAGCACGCTGATCGACCCCTCGATCAAGGCCAACCCCTCGGCCAGCAGATGCGCGATGGCCTGATACGAGCCGATCGTGGAGCCGTACTGCTCACGAACTTTGGCGTAGTCGACGGCCAGCGCATGTGCGCCGCGGGCGGCACCGACCAGATCGGCGCTGGTGGCCGCCAACGCCAAAGCCTTCCAGCGCAGCGCATCTTCGGCCGACAACTCCCCGAGTTCGGCCGGCGATTCCACCACGCCCACCGTGCTGTGGGTCAGATCCACACCGGCGGTGGCGGCCTCGTCGACTCCGACCGGAACCGCCCGGTCCAGGCGACGACTCAGATCATCGGCGAGCACCGGCCCGAGGAACGGCACGTCGACCAGGCCGCGGGCGAACTCCTCGGCGATGATCGCCACTTCCACGCCGGAGGCCCCGTCGGACCGCAGGGTGCGCCATTCTGTCGCGGCGACCGTGCTTTCCAGCCGGGAAATCCGGCCCTCATCCGCCAATTCTCCGACCGCATCCGGTCCGAGGTCATCGGCCAGTTTCGCTGCGGCCTCTCGCAGCTGCTGCTGTTCAGACGTCAGACGAACGTCCATGCCGCTCCTTCAGCACTCGTCGCAATACCTTTCCGGAAGGTAACCGCGGTATCTCGGTTACGAACTCCACGCGGCTGGGCCGCTTGTACGAGGCCAGCCGCTCGCCTACCAGGTCGATGAGCTCCTCGGCCGACACCGCTGAGCTTGTCCTCACGGCGGCCACCACGGCCTCGCCGTCAGCCGCATCGGCCACGCCGAACACGGCACAGTCGTCGACCGAAGGATGCCCGTGCAGCACCGCCTCGACTTCGGCCGGCGCGACCTGAAATCCGCGGACCTTGACCATCTCCTTGGAGCGGTCGGTGATGTGCAGGTAACCGTCGTCATCGAGGTATCCGAGGTCACCGGTGCGGTACCACCGGTCGCAGAACGCGTCGGCCGTGGCTTCGGCGGGAAGGTAGCCGGCCATCACCGACTCCGACCGCACCTGGATCTCGCCGTCGTCGCCGATGCGGACGTCGACGCCGCGTACCGCGGTGCCGACGGTGTCGATCCGTGTGGCGTGCAGCGGATTACAGGCAATCACCGGGAGTTCGGTGGTGCCGTATGCGGTCAGCCATCGCACCCCGGCCCGCTCGGTGACGGTCTCGGCGACACTGCGGGTCACCGGGGTGGCACACCACATCACGTAGCGCAGCGAGGACAGATCGTAGCGTTCCAGCTGCGGGTGGCCGGCCAGAGCCAACGCTATTGGTGCCACAGCCATTTCGATCGTGATCCGGTCGGATTCGATGTGCCGCAACATGGTGTCGACGTCGAAGCGGCGGTGCAGCCGCATCCACGCGCCGGTGTCGAGCACCATCGCGATGTTGAGCAATCCGAGAATGTGCGACGGCGGCGTCATGATCTGCATCCGGTCGGCACTGGTGAACCCCAGCGCGTCGCGCCAGTGCTCGATGGCCGCGGCGAATCCGCGATGGGTGTGCCGCACCGCCTTGGGCAGGCCGGTGGTTCCCGAGCTGAAGACGAACAGCGCGTCGGAGTCCGGGTCAGGGGCGTCGAACTGCCGGAGGCCGGGTGTGATCGGCTCGTCCAGGTGCAGCATCGACATCTGCGCTGCCAGCACGTCGTGGTCACCCACGGCATGGCCGGGCGCGGTCAGCGCCAGGACGTGGGCCACCTCGGTCGATTTCCAAGCCGGGCTGATCAGCACGGCCGTCGCCCCCAGGCCCCAGATCGCCCGCAACGCGACGACGAACTCCGGACGGTTGGACGACATCATGGCCACCCGATCGCCGGCGCGCACCCCTCGATGTTCCAGCGTGGTGGCCATCCCGCTGGTCAGCGCGTCGAGATCGGCCAACGTGTACTCGATGTCGTCGAAGGCGAGCACGGCGCGGGTATCGGTGACAGTCACCGAATTCGACCCCGCTGGCACATCGCACCGACCTTTCCGTGAAGACTGCCAAGTGAGTCCCGGCGAACACCTCAGCCGGGTCGAGAGGATACTATCATTTATGGAGAATGGTATTCTCTCTAAGTCAGAATGATAGTGCACAGGGGAGTCACATGACCGCAGAACCGATGGCCGGCAGCGACGCGGACGGCAAGGTCACCATCGTGTTCGACCGTGAGCAGTTGTCCGTGCCGCGCAGACCCGGCGAAACCCTCCTGGAGAGCGCGCGTCGCGCCGGTATGACCCCGCCGTTCTCGTGCGAGGCCGGCAACTGCGGCACCTGCATGGCAAAGCTCCTTGAGGGCACCGCCACCATGCGCGTCAACGACGCCCTCGACGACGACGAGGTGACGGAAGGGTACGTACTGACCTGCCAGGCCGTCCCGGACTGTGACGCGGTGACGGTTTCCTACGACGAAGACTGAGCGCGTGGCCGGTGACTGCGCCGGTTTCCACCGCAGGGTCGCAGAATCCAAACGATCATGACCCTGGTGCAGAAACCGGCGACGGCTGTCCATACTCGTCGAACGCCGGTGCAGGCCGGTAGTCCGGCGTGTAACCGGAGACGTGCACCGGGGTCCCCACCAGCCGAAAGTCCCCCGCCGTCACCAGCATCTCGGGTGTCGCCTCCAGGGCCTGCGGCAGCGTACGCACCGCGGCCGCCGGGATTCCCAACGGCTTGAGCCGCGACTCCCAGCCGGCGGCGGTATCGGTGGCCAACGCCGCCGTCACCACGTCGAGGACCTCGTCACGACGCGCGGCCCGTTCGGCCATGGTCTCGAAACCGTCGATTCCGGCTTCTCCGGCGAAGGACTTCCAGAATCCGTCGTGGGTGACGAACAACGCGAGGTAGCCGTCGGCGGTCGGGAACAGCTGTGCCGGAACATAATACGAATGCGCACCGTACGGGTGGCGGCGCGGCTCGACACCGTCGTTGAGGTAGGCCGCCGCCCGGTAGTTCAGTTGCGAGAGCATCACGTCGCGCAACGAGACATCCACCTGGCCGCCCTCGCCCGAGACGATCATCGCCAGCAATCCCAGCGCGGCGGTCAGCCCCGTGGAGTTGTCCGCCGACGAGTAGCCCGGCAGCGTGGGCGGACCGTCCGGGTCTCCGGTCATCGCCGCCACGCCCGTGGCGGCCTGGATGACGTAGTCGAAGGCCGGGTCATCTCCCCCGTCCAGCCCGAAGCCGGTCATCGCGACGCAGACCAGCTTGGGGTTGACGCGGCGCAGAGTTTCGTAGGTGAGACCGAGGCGGCGGATCACCGACGGCTTCATGTTGACCAACAACGCATGCGAATCCGCCACCAGCTCATGCAGTTTCGCCTGACCAGCTTCCGAGGCCAGGTCCAGGCAGATGCTGCGCTTGCCGCGGTTGAGGCTCGCGAAGTAGCTGTCGCTCACCTGTCGGGAGATCTCTCCACCCGGCGGCTCGACCTTGATCACCTCAGCGCCGAGATCGGCCAGCATCATGGTGGCGTAGGGCCCGGCCAGCATGACGCCGACCTCGATGATGCGGATACCCGCAAGAGGGCCCGTCATTTCGCCGAGACTACGGTTTTTGGCGTGATGGGGCCGAGAAGTCGCCACAAAGCGTCGTTTCGGCGATGGCGGGTCATCGCACGGCCTTGGCGAGTTCGGCGATCACCTCACGCGTCCGGTACTTCGATGCGATCAGCTCGTCACGGGTCTCCCCGATCGGCAGCAACCGCACCGACAGATCCGTCACACCCGCATCGGCGAACTGCTTGAACCGTTTGAGGATGGATTCCTCATCCCCCGCGGCGCACAGGTCCCCGACATTGCGGGCCTCACCCCGATCCAGCAACCGCTGATAGTTCGGCGAGGTCTCGGCCTCGGCCAGGATGCGGTTGGCCCGCTCCTTGGCCGCCTCGATCTCGGAGTTGGCGCACAGCGTGACGGGGATGCCGGCGACGATACGCGGCGCGGGCTTTCCGGCCTCCGCGGCGGCCTTGTTGATCTTCGGTGCGATGTGCTCGCCGATCGCCTTCTCGTCGGCCATCCACAGCGAGGTACCGTCGGCGTGTTCACCGGCGATCTGCAACATCACCGGGCCGAGCGCGGCCACCAACACCGGCATCGGGGTTTCTGCGCCGAGCGCGGTGGGGTTGTGCACGGTGAAGTGATCGTTCTCGACGTCGACCGGACCGGGCCCGGCAATCGCGGCATTCAACACCTGCAGATAGTCACGCGTGTAGGCGGCCGGCTTGTCGTACGGCAGGCCGAGCATGTCCCGGATGATCCAGTGGTGCGACGGCCCCACCCCCAGAGCCAACCGGCCGTTGGAAATGGCGTGCACCGAAAGCGCCTGCCGGGCAAGGGCAATGGGATGCTGCGCCTGCAGCGGTACCACCGCGGTGCCGAGCTCGATCCGGGTGCTGTGCGAGGCCATCAACGCCACCATGCTCAGCAGGTCGAAGTCGTCGGGCACCTGCGGCATCCAGGCCGTGGCCAGACCCGCAGAGTCGGCCCACTCGATATCGGAGACCAGCTTGGAGACCTTGCGGGCCATATCGCCGCGCTCGGCCCCGATCATCACACCAAGGCGCATGTCAGTTCGCTTTCTCGGTCAGGGCACGAACATCGGTCACCAGAGTCTCCAGCGAGGTACCGGTCGGGAAGACCGCAGCCGCACCGGCATCCAGAAGCTTCTGGACGTCGGACTGAGGGATGGTGCCACCGACGACGACGGCGATGTCCCCGGCGTCGGCCGCCCGCAGCGCCTCGACAGTGCGCGTGGTCAGCGCGACGTGTGCCCCAGAGAGGATCGAAAGGCCCACCAGGGCAACGTCTTCCTGCAGCGCGATCGACACGATGTCCTCGATGCGCTGACGGATGCCGGTGTAGATGACCTCGAATCCGGCGTCACGCAGGGTACGTGCGACGATCTTGGCGCCGCGGTCATGACCGTCGAGCCCCGGCTTTGCGACAAGCACTCGGGCCGGGCGGGCTTGGGTGGGAGCGGATTCAGCCATCTAGAACACCACCGGCTGCTGGAACTCGCCCCACACCGATTTCAACGTCGACACCATCTCTCCCACTGTGCAATACGCGTTGGCGCAGTCGATCAACCGGTGCATCAGGTTGTCGTCTCCTTCGGCACCTCTGGCCAACGCGGCCAATGTTTCTTTGACCGCGACGTCGTCACGTTCGGCCTTGACCTTCGACAGTCGCTTGAGCTGCAGATCGCGCCCCTCGGCGTCGAGTTCGTACGTCGCGATGTCGGGTGCGGGCTCGTCGACGACGAACTTGTTGACCCCGACCACAGGCCGGGCCCCGGACTCGGTCTCCTGGTGGATCTTGAACGCCTCGTCGGCGATCAGGCCCTGCAGGTAACCGTCCTCGATGCACCGGACCATCCCGCCGTGCTTCTCCAGGTCGTCCATGATCTCGATGATCTTGGCCTCGGTGGCATCGGTGAGTGCCTCGACGAAGTACGACCCGCCGAGCGGATCGGCCACCTTCGTCACCCCGGTCTCGTAGGCCAGGATTTGTTGGGTGCGCAGCGCCAACGTGGCCGACTCCTCCGACGGCAGCGCAAACGGCTCATCCCAGGCCGCGGTGAACATCGACTGCACACCGCCGAGCACGGCGGCCATGGCCTCGTACGCGACGCGCACCAGGTTGTTCTGCGCCTGAGGCGCATACAGCGACGCACCGCCGGCCACACAGCCGAAGCGGAACATCGAGGCCTTGTCCGTGGTGGCGCCGTAGCGTTCCCGCACGATCGTGGCCCAGCGACGACGGCCGGCCCGGTACTTGGCGATCTCCTCGAAGAAGTCACCGTGGGTGTAGAAGAAGAACGAGATCTGCGGGGCGAACTTGTCGATCGTCATCCGGCCGCGCTCGACGACGGTGTCGCAGTAGGTGACGCCATCGGCCAGGGTGAACGACATCTCCTGGATGGCGTTGGCCCCGGCGTCGCGGAAGTGCGCGCCGGCCACCGAGATCGCGTTGAACCGCGGCACCTCGGCGGCACAGAACTCGATGGTGTCGGCGATCAGCCGCAACGACGGCTCCGGCGGCCAGATCCAGGTACCGCGGGAGGCGTACTCCTTGAGGATGTCGTTCTGGATGGTGCCGGTGAGTTTCTCGCGCGGCACACCTTTCTTCTCCGCCGCCGCGACGTAGAACGCCAGCAGGATGGCCGCGGTGCCGTTGATGGTGAAGCTGGTGCTGATCTTGTCCAGTGGGATGCCATCGAACAGGATCTCGGCGTCGGCCAGGGTGTCGACGGCGACGCCGACGCGGCCGACCTCTTCGCCGTACTCCTCGTCGTCGGAGTCGTAGCCACATTGGGTCGGCAGGTCCAACGCCACCGACAGGCCCGTACCGCCCTGATCGAGCAGGTAGCGGTATCGGCGGTTGGATTCCTCGGCGGTGCCGAAGCCCGAATACTGGCGAAACGTCCAGGTCTTGCCGCGGTAGCCGGAGGCGAAGTTGCCGCGGGTGAAGGGATAGGTCCCCGGCGCCGGCGGCTCGACCGCACGGTCACTCGGTCCGTAGACCGGTTCCAGCGGAATACCAGACGGAGTCTCTACCGGAGGGACAGGTTGCTCGCTCATCAGTGGATAACGTACTTGCTAAAAATGAGAATGCCAATACCGCACAGGGGAAATGTGGGGCGTGTACTGGCCGGGAACGCTGCGACCTGCGCCCCGAGGACCCGTGCCGCCGGTGCCGAACCGATGTGGTGAAGCGACGATTCCAAGGGCGCCGCTCGACCCGATTACGAGACTTGCTAAAAATGAGAATGCCAATACCATTTGGGTACGGTTGACAGTACCGTTGACGACGGCGCAACAGCGGGTTGCTGCGCTCGACGAGGAGGACCATGTCCAGCCAGCAAGAGTCATTCACCGACCGCACGCTGGTCGTGTCCGGCGGTAGCCGCGGAATCGGCCTGGCCATCGCGCTCGGCGCCGCCCGCCGCGGGGCCAACGTCGTGCTGCTGGCCAAGACCGCCGAGCCCCATCCGAAGCTCCCCGGCACCGTTCACACCGCGGTCGCCGAGGTCGAGGCCGCCGGCGGCAAGGGCGTCGCGGTGGTGGGCGACGTACGTAAAGAAGAGGATGTGGCCCGCGCCATCGAGACTGCCGTCGAGCACTTCGGCGGCGTCGACATCGTGATCAACAACGCCAGCGCCATCGCCACCGAACCCACCGAGGCCCTGTCGGCCAAGAAGTTCGACCTGATGATGGACATCAACGTCCGCGGCACGTTCCTGCTCACCAAGGCCGCGCTGCCGTACCTGCGCAAGTCCACCAACGGGCAGGTCCTGACGCTGGCCCCGCCGATGAATATGAACCCCTACTGGCTGGGCGCCCACCCGTCCTACACCTTGTCCAAGTACGGCATGACGCTGCTATCTCTTGGCTGGGCATCCGAATATGCCGATGCGGGCATCGGTTTCAGCTGCCTGTGGCCCGAGACCTACATCGTCACCTCCGCGGTCACAAACCTTGCCGACGGGCAGAACCTGGCGCAGTCCTCCCGCAAGCCCGAGATCATGGCCGACGCGGCCGTGGAGATCCTGTCGCGCCCGGCCGCCGAGGTGAACGGCAAGACATTCATCGACTCCGAGGTGCTCACCGAGTCCGGCGTCACCGACCTCTCGCGCTACGGCGGCGGGGACAATCCGATCATCGACATCTTCATCGACGCGCCGGGGCAGGGCCTGTGAGCATCTCACTGCTGCTGGAGATGGCGGTATCGGGCGGGCCCGACCGCACCGCCGTCGTGTCCGACGACCTCCGTCTGACCACCCAGGAGGTCAGCGACCTGGCCGACGGCGGTGCCGGCGTCATCGCCGCCTCCGGGGCCGCGCACGTGGCGTATGTGGGCACCGGCGGCGCGCTGCTGCCACTGCTGCTGTTCGCCTCCGCGCGCGCCGCCGTCCCGTTCACCCCGCTCAACTACCGGCTGAGCCGGGACGGTCTGCACGAGCTGATCGAACGCCTGCCCGATCCCCTGGTGGTCGCCGACGCCGAGTACGCCGACGTGGTCGCCGGAGCGGGCAAGCAGGTCATCACCTCTGACGAATTCCTCGCCGCGGCACGCGAAAACGAACCTGCCGCCGAATTCGCCGACCCCGACGCCGTCGCGGTCGTGCTGTTCACCTCGGGTACCACCTCACGTCCCAAGGCCGTCGAGCTCACCCACAACAATCTGACCAGCTACATCACTGGAACCGTCGAATTCGCCTCTGCGGCAGAGGAAGACGCGGCGCTGATCTGTGTTCCGCCGTATCACATCGCCGGCGTCAGCGCGGCCATGTCGAACCTGTACGCCGGCCGCAAGATGGTCTACCTGCGCCACTTCGACGCCGACAGGTGGGTGCAGCTGGTCCGCACCGAGGGCGTCACGTCCGCCACCGTGGTGCCGACGATGCTGGATCGCATCGTCACCGCCCTCGAGGCTGCCGGCGTCGAGCTGCCCACCTTGCGCAACCTGGCCTACGGCGGCTCGAAGGTGGCGCTGCCCCTGGTCCGCAAGGCACTGCAACTGCTGCCGAACGTCGGCTTCGTCAACGCCTACGGCCTCACCGAAACCAGCTCCACCATCGCCGTTCTCGGCCCCGACGATCACCGCGAGGCGCTGGCGGCCGAAGATGCGGCTGCGGCCCGCCGGCTCGGCTCCGTCGGCCAGGTGGTGCCCGGTATCGAGGTGCAGATCCGTGCCGAGGACGGCACTGTGCTGGGCGCCGGGGAGACGGGTGAACTGTTCGTCCGCGGCGAGCAGGTGTCGGGTCGTTACACCGACATCGGATCGGTGCTCGACGCCGAGGGCTGGTTCCCCACCAAAGACGTCGCCATGCTCGACGAGGCCGGCTACCTGTTCATCGGCGGGCGTTCCGACGACACCATCATCCGCGGCGGGGAGAACATCGCCCCGGCCGAGATCGAGGACGTGCTCGTCGAGCATCCCGAGGTCCGCGACGTAGCCGTCGTCGGCCCCGAGGATCCCCAGTGGGGACAGATCATCGTGGCGGTCGTGGTTCCGGTCGAGGGCACCTCACCCGACCCCGACGCGTTGCGGGATCATGTCCGCAAGCAACTACGCGGATCGCGCACCCCGGACCGGGTGGTGTTCCGCGACGAATTGCCCACCAACCCGACCGGCAAGGTCCTGCGCCGCCAACTCGTCGACGAACTCGTCTCTAAGGAGCCAGCATGATCAAAAACGGTACCCGCCTCCAGAGCCAGGTGTGTGACACCCAGGTGATCGTGGTGCGCAGCGCCGACAGTCTCGACGATCTGCGTGCCGGCGGTGTGGCCATGATCCCCCTCGATGCCGAAAAGGACTCCGGCGCAACGCTCGACCCGGCGTTTTCCGACGGCAACCTGATGGGCAAGCGCTACGTCGACGAGGGCGGTGCCGAGGTGCTGGTCACCAAGGCCGGCGCCGGCACCCTGTCGATCGGTGACACCGCGCTCAGCCTCAAGGAGGCCAAGCCGCTGCCCGCCAGCGACTAGGTCGGCCGCGGGTCTTCCGGATGAATCCCGCATAGGTGCGGCGCGACGCGCCTGGACGTCGGAGGCCGTCGCATCTGGACGCCCAGGCAACTATCCCTTTCAGCACGCTGTGACGAGTGTGTACCTTCTCGAGAAATACCGCGTTGTCACAACAGGAAGCTACACATTCGCCACAGCGTCCCGTAAGGACTACCGCGCCGGACAACCCGTCCGTCTCACGCGTGACGGCTGGTCACTCCCCCGTCGACGACCAACTGCGTGCCGGTGACGAACGACGCCTTCGGCGACATCAGGAATGCCACGGCCGCCGCGACCTCGTCGGGCCGGCCGAGCCGCCCCAACGGCGCGGCCTGTTCGAAGCCCGTCCGGATCTCCTCGACGTCCAGCGCGATCTGCAGCATCGGGGTGTGGATGAAGCCGGGGCACACGGCGTTGACGCGAATACCCAACGGCCCCAACTGAGCAGCCATCGACCGGGTCATGCCGAGCAGCCCCGCCTTGGACGCGCAGTAGGCCGGGATGAACGGGTTGGCGGCCAAGCCTTCGATGCTCGAGATGCCGACCACCGCGGGTGACCCACCGTCGCGGGCGGACTTCTCCAGATGCGGAAGCAGCAGCTGAACCAACAACGCCTGGGCCCGAAGGTTCACGTCGAGTACCGCATCCCAGGATTCCTCGGTGTAGGCGCCGACCGGTTCGGCCAGCACCCGGCCCGCCGCGTGCACCAGGCCGTCGATCCCGTCGAGCGCCCGGGCTGTCTCCTCGACCGCGGCTGCCAGTGCGTCGGTGTCACACACATCGATCACCGCCGAGGGCATACCGAGATCGCCGGCCACATCGCGAACCTCGGGAGCGATGTCCCACAACGAAACCCGTCGTCCGTCCGCGATCAGTGCCTCCGCACTGGCCCGGCCAATCCCTGACGCTGCCCCTGTCACCACCACACCTGTCATGCCGGACAGGTTAGGTGCACGCACCGCGCGGCGGGCGATTTTGGTTATAGCGGCTAATCGATGAGATCGGCCAGCGCCTGCGCCGTCTGCAAATCCTCGTAGGCGGCCGAATAGCGTTGCGCCAGCGCCAGGGCGATGTCCGGGCGCTGCCACAGCTCGCCCGCGCTGGCGGTGGCCAGCCACGTCATCAGGCCGTGCGCCACCGAGGCGCGGTACCGCAACCAGATCTCGTCGGGCGACGGCAGCTCCTCGGCCGGCAGGCCGAGAGCGTCCCGGTACTCCTCCAGAAGCTGACGCTCGGCCACCCGCCGGTCCTCGGTGGTCAGGGCGCCTTGCAGGAAGTAACCGAGATCCAGCGAGAAGTTGCCGTGACGGGCCACCTGCCAGTCCAAGAAGCCGACATCCCCGTCGGGCACCACATAGGTGTTCCCGATATGCGGGTCACCGTGCAGGAGGGTCTGCGAAGCGCCTGGAGCGGTGAGGGTGCGGATGAAGGGCTTCCAAATGCGCTCCACCAGTTGGTCGATGCTCAACGCGTGCACCGAGGCGGGGGCGTCGTCACCGAGACGCTCCAGCGCTGCGGGCAACGGAGCCCACTGCATGCCGTCCCATGGCTCGAACGGCTCGAGCCAGCCCAAACCCGGCCGGCGCACCCGCTCACCCCAGAACGCACCGTGCAGCCGAGCCAGGCCGCGCACGCCCTGGGCGGCCTGTTCCACCGTCAACGGCCTGGTGGCATCACGCGGATCGGCGGCGCGAGCGGTGAGGTCCTCCATGACCAGCACGAAGTCCTCGTCGGCCTCGTCGATCGGTGCGGCATACACGACCGGATGTTCTAGTGGCAGCTCGACCTTCGAGTTGAACAACCGCGGTTCGTGCAACAGCCCGCTGGTGTACTTGATCATCTCCTTGTGACCGGGGTCGACGGCCTTGGCGAACACCGTGGCCGGACCAGCAGGCCCGGGCTTGTACGTGACCGACAGACGCGCACGACGGTTGGTGCCGTCGTCGCGCATGTCGACGGACACGCTGTCCACCACCGTATCCGGGTGATGGTCGGCCAACGCGGCCGTCAACCACTCCGGTGTGACGTCGGCCCAGTCCTTGGGGACGGTCAGCGCGGCGGTCACGGGATGAATGCCGGCATCGAATCCCAGCCTCGGACAGTCGAAGTCGGCGACAGCACGGCGTTGTCGAGATCGACGTCCCACTCCGGGAACCGCTTGAGCATCTCCTCCAGGGCGATCCGCCCCTCCAGCCGCGCCAACGCCGATCCCAGGCAGTAATGGGTGCCCACGCTGAACGCCAGGTGCTGGCGCTGTTCGCGGTGGATGTCGAAAACCTCACCGTCGGGCGGAAACTGGCGGCTGTCGCGGACGGCCGCACCGATCAGCATCATCATCACGCTGCCTTCGGGAACGGTCTGGCCGTGGAACTCGACGTCGCGGGTGACGTAGCGTGCCACATGCGGCGCCGGCGGTTCGAACCGCAGGAGCTCCTCGATCGCCTGCGGGATCAGCGCCGGATTCTCCACCAACTGCCGACGCTGATCCGGGTGTTCGGCGAGTACCTTTGCCGCCCAACCGATCAGCCGGGTGGTGGTCTCGTTACCCGCTCCGGCCACCACGTTGATGTAGATGAGCAGTTCCTCGCGGGTGAGCTTACGGGTGACGCCGTGCTCATCGGTGAAGTCGACGTTGAGCAGATCCGTCATGATGTCGTCGGACGGATTGTCCTTGCGCCAGTCGATGTAGGTCTCGAAGATCGAGCCGTCGACCAGACCCTCCTGCGCGGCTTTCATCGGCTTGCCGGCCTCGGTGCGCAGTTGTTCGTTGCCGTGGTCGCGGATCATTTCCTGGTCGTCTTCGGGAATGCCCAGCAGGGCACTGATGACCCGCATTGGCATGATCGCTCCGAAATCCTTGATGAAGTCGATCTTTCCGGTACCGACCAGCGGGTCCAGCGACTGCGCGCAGAATTCCCGGATCTTGGGTTCCAGCGCATTGATCTTGCGTGGGGTGAACATCCGCGACAGCAGTTTGCGGTGCACGGTGTGGATCGGCGGATCCTCGAAAATCAAAGCGCCTGAAGGGATGTCGATGTTGGCCTTGATCAGTTCGATGATCGCTCCGCGAGCCGAGCTGAAGGTCTCATGGTCGACCAGCCCCTTGTTGACATCGGCGAACCGGCTCAATGCGTAGAAGTCATGTTGCTCGTTGTAGTAGAGCGGGGACTCCTCGCGGAGCCGAGCGAACGTCGGATACGGGTTGGCGTTGATCTCGACGTCGTAGGGGTCGAAGTACACGTCACTGGTGGTGCTCACACTCACGGCGGTCCACCTCTCTGAGGGCTGCGGAGAGTTACTTACCCGCGTAAGTTACACGTCGAGTCGACCACGGGACAAGGCCCAATACGGTTACGGCCTTTCGTTCAGGTGTAATGCTCAGGTGCTGTCGCGCACGATGAGGGCGGCCGGGTCGCTGCCCTCGGCGTCAGCGACCGTGGGATACCCGAGTTCGGCCATCATGGCCGGCACCGCGGCATCGACGATCGTCTTGGCGTCGAACACAACCGACGTCAGTGGCGGAGAGCTCACCGCGCCCAGCGGTATCGCGTCCACCCCCATGACTGCGAGGTCGTCCGGACACCGGAAGCCGGCCTCGCGCATCCCATG
The DNA here is from genome assembly GCF_001953975.1 of Mycobacterium sp. NS-7484. Classification (GTDB taxonomy): domain Bacteria; phylum Actinomycetota; class Actinomycetes; order Mycobacteriales; family Mycobacteriaceae; genus Mycobacterium. The sequence continues at coordinate 21,191 of NZ_MBEJ01000007.1, read as the reverse complement.
TAGCACCACGAACGCGGTCTCGTCGCTCTGCGCGCACACGGCCGTCACACCCGCCGACACCCACGTCGACACCACCCCGGCCGCATCGGATCCATCGGTGGCCACGCTTCCGACCTCGATCTCGGGCAAACCGTGCTCGCCTGCGGCCACCCGCAGACCGGACAACCAGTAGTCACCGAGTGGTCGCAGGACCTCGGCGCCGGAGTAGGCGAAGGCCAACCGGGTGTGGCCGCGCGACATGAGGTGCTCCACCCGCATCGCTCCGACGGTCAGATGCAACGACCCGAGCGCACGCAGCTTTTCGCTGCCCAGGTAGATCTGCGGGATCTTCGCGGCCTCGACCGCCGCCGCTGCGGCGCCGGTCAACGGAAACACGCCGGCCACAGCGACGGGGTTGAGGTTGGCCACCGCGTCGACGATGTTCTGCCCGTCGTCCGTCTCGAGCTGCATCGACAGCACGATGCCGTGCCGGCCGAGCGCCGTGGTCAGGCGACTGCCGACCTCGAGTGGCAACTCGCCGAGGTCCGTCCGCGGCACGATGTAGAGCACCACACCGCTGCCGCCGACCGCGAGATTGCGTGCCGCGAGGTTGGGGCGATAGCCGAGATCGGCCGCGGCCTTGCGCACCGCTGCCTGGGTCTGCTCCGAGATCCGTTGTCCCTCGACATTGTTGAGCACATAACTGACGGTCGCCGTGGAGACGTTGGCCAGCCTGGCCACGTCGGCTTTCGTCGGGCGGAGCCCGACACTACCCCTGGGCGCGCGGCCTTTCGTCGCACTCACGGTGTCATCGTGACACGTTGCTGCCCGGTTGGGCCATCCACGCTCGACAACGACCGGCCCGCACTCTCGCGCAAGGTCAAGACGGTGAGCACCGAGACGATGCCGGCGGCGACCAGATACAACGCCGGGGCCAGGGCGTTGCCGGTCGCCGCGGTGAGCCAGGTGACGACATACGGTGTGGTCCCGCCGAACACGGCCACCGCGATGTTGTAGCCGATCGAAAATCCGCTGTAACGCACGCGGGTGGCGAACAACTCGACACCGGCGGTGACCGCCGTGGCCACGTACACAGACTCGATGGCGGCCAACAGGCAGTGTCCGGTAATGGCAGCGACCACCGATCCCGTATTCATCAGCAGGAACAGTGGATACGCCAACGCCACGAATCCGGCCGACCCGGCCAGCAGCAGCGGTTTGCGCCCGATCCGGTCGGACAGTGCGGCCAGCGGCAGGATCAGGATCAACGCCACCAGGCTGGCCAGCGTGATCGAGACGAACGCCTCGGTCTTGCTGAAGTGCAACGTCTTGATGAAGTACGTCGGCAGGAAGGTGAAGACGACGTAGTAGCCGACATTGAAGACGATGAACAGGCCGATCACCTGCAAGATCGCGCGGCGTGCGGTGCCCACCGCTTCCCGCAGCGGTGAGGTGGCCACCCGATCGGCGTCGTCGAGTTTGGCGAATTCCGGGGTGTCGTCGAGTCGCAGCCTGATGTAGAGCCCGACCAGGCCCAGCGGCGCGGCGATCAGAAACGGGATCCGCCAGCCGTAGCTCTCCATCGCGTCGGGCGGCAGTAATGCCTGCAGCAGCGTGACGGTCACCGAGCCGAGCAAGAATCCCAGCACTCCCGACCACGCGATGAAAGTGACCGTCAACCCGCGCCGGCGGTCGGTCGCGTACTCCGCGAGATAGACTGCGCCGCCACCATATTCGCCGCCGGCGGAGAACCCCTGCAGGCAGCGCAGCACGAGCAGCAGCAACGGGGCGGCCACACCGATGGTGGCGTAGGTGGGCAGTATCCCGATACCGAGTGTGGCGGCCGACATCAGCAGGATCACCACGGCGAGAACGCGCTGACGCCCGAGCCGGTCCCCCAGCGGACCGAACACGAATCCGCCGAGCGGACGCATGAAGAATGCGGCGGCGAAGATGGCGAAAGTGTTGAGCAGCGCAGCTGTTTCGTTACCGGCCGGGAAGAAGTTGGTGGCGATGTAGGTGGCCAGGAAGCCGTAGATGGCGAAGTCGAACCACTCCACCGCGTTGCCGATGGACGCGCCGGTGATGGCCTTGCGCACGGTGGGATCGATGCGCGCGTTGCTCTTCGGTGACATCAACTGAAAACTCGCCTCTCGGATCGCGAGAGGCGAGTTTATCTCCTCGGTTATGCGCGTAAGCCTCTTTCTGGAGGCCGGCCGGTCACCGCGACGTCGGCGTGACCACCAGATCGGCCCGCGCCGCCGTCGGCGCCACCAACCGCGCGTTGGCTTCGTCGACCTCGGTCACCCATCGTCGGGCCGCCACCTCCGACTTTCCGTAGGCGACGTGACGGGCCACCAGTCGGGCGATCCGCTCGTCGTCTTCGATTGCGCAGAACCAGGTCTCGTCGATCTCGGCGGCAACCGTCGACCACGCCGGGTCATCGAGCAGTAAGTAATTGCCCTCGGTGAGCACAACTGCGGCTTCCGGGGACACCGGGATCGCGCCGGCGATCGGTTGCTCGATGTCGCGCTCGAATCCCGGCGCGTAGACCACCTCCGTCCGAGCCCGGATTCGACGCAGCAGCGCCGCGTAGCCGGCAACGTCGAAAGTGTCGGGCGCCCCCTTGCGGTCCAGCCGCCCCAACCGGCGCAGCTCGTCGTCGGCCAGGTGGAATCCGTCCATCGGAACGTGGGCCACCGCGACGTCGCCGAGCCGGGCGCGGGCGGCGACAGTCAGCGCCTCGGCCAGAGTGGACTTACCGGCGCCAGGCGCTCCGGTGATCCCGACGACGGCAGTTCCCGGCTCGGCCGCGCGGGCCAACACCCGGGTCAGGAGTTCGTCGAAGGTGGGCATAGCGGTGCCATTGTCGCTCAGTTCGGCGGGCCAGTTCTCCGGCGGCCGGTGCCCAACGTCGGGGGGACGAGGTAGAACTGGCAGAGGTGTATCGCACGGAAGGCGGAGCAATTGGCGAGAATTCGCTGGTGGATCGGCCTGGCCTGTTGTGCGGTACTGCTGGCCGGGTGCGCGGATGCCACGGTGATCGGTGGCCGGGCCACCTCGATGTTGTTCCTACCCGACCGGGTGGGCGGCCTACCGGTGACCGACGGCCACAGCGGCACCCGTCCCGATGCGCCCGCACCGCGGCGACAGGCCGAGAACACCGATGGCGGCCAGATCGACGATCTGGCGCTGCTCGCGATCGATGACATCGAAGATTTCTGGTCACAGAACTACCGCGGCGGTTCCCTACCCGGCGAGTTCACGCCCGTCTCCCGGGTGGTGTCGTTCAACTCGGACGTGTCTCCCGGCCTTGAGCTCTGCGGAGAGAGCACGGTCGGGTTGACCAACGCCTTCTACTGCTTCAAGAGCGACGTCTTGGCCTGGGATCGCGGCGTGGCGATCCCGGTTGCCGCACAATATTTCGGCCAGATGGGCGTGGTCGGGGTGATGGCCCACGAATACGGCCACGCCGTCCAACAACAAGCCCGCCTGGTCACCGACGGCACACCGGTTCTGGTGGCCGAGCAACAGGCCGACTGCCTGGCCGGGGTGTACCTACGCTGGGTGGCCGCGGGTAAATCACCGCGGTTCGAGTTGAGCACATCCGACGGGCTCAACCACGTTCTGGCCGGGCTCATCTACATCCGCGATCCCCTGATGACGCGACTGGATGCGACCCTGACCGGCAATGAGCACGGTTCGGCGCTCGACCGGGTCAGCGCATTCCAGATCGGCTTCAGCGGCAATGTCGACCAGTGCGCAGCCATGGACTCCGACGAGATCACGAAGCGCCGCGGCGACCTGCCCAAGTTCCTCGACCTCTTCAGCGGTACACACAGTGGCGACAGCACCATCACCGCCGACCTGCTGGAGACGACGATGCAATCCCTGCGGCGCATCTACGCCCCGGCCGATCCGCCGAGCCTGAGCACCGAACCCGCCGCGTGCCCCGATGCCGGACCATCCCCGCCGGCGTCGTACTGCCCGGCGACCAACACGATCGTCGTGGATCTGGACGGAATGAAGGCCTTGGGCGAGAGCAGGACCGAGAACGACGAGCGCGAGCTTCTACAAGGTGACAACTCTGCGATCTCCGTGCTGACGTCGCGGTATGCGCTGGCGGTGCAACACGAGAAAGGCCTGACCCTCGACACCCCGGTGGCAGCCATGCGCACCGGCTGCCTGACCGGCGTCGGCCAGGCCAGAATGGCCGAACCCAACCAGCCGATCACCCTGTCGGCCGGGGACACCGACGAGGCGATCAGTGGCCTGCTGACCAACGGGCTGGCGGCCAGCGACGTCAACGGCAGGGTGTTGCCCGCCGGATTCACCCGGATCCTGGCCTACCGCTCTGGCCTTCAGGGCGATGACGCGCAGTGCTACCAACGGTTTCCGTGAGCCATGAGCCCAGTTGAGGAGAGCCGATGAGCGGTCCTGAGCAGCCGTGGTGGGTGCGCCCGGGTGGCGCGCCGCCGCCGGGCGCAGGTCCGGCCCGTCCGGCATGGACGCCGCCGGGGTCTCCGCCGCAGCCGGTCCGGCGCACCCAGGTACCACCGCCTCGCCGCGTCCCGCAGCCACCTGCCCGTCCGCCGGCGCCACCGCAACCGCGCACGGTCGACCGGCGTGTGCTCGCCGGCGCGGTCGCTGTGGTGGCCATCGCGGTGATCGGGGTCGGGCTGTGGGCATGGAATGGCTCCGAAGGCAACGGCACCCGGCTCGATGTCCGCCAGGCCGAGGCCGGCGTGGCCGAGATCCTGTCCGATCCGATCAACGGCTACGGCGCGAACCACGTCGCGGCCGTCGCGTGCAACAACGGCGACAATCCGGTGGTGCGGACGGGTGCGACGTTCGAGTGCGCGGTGGAGATCAACGACACGCTGCGTAGGGTGATCGTCGAGTTCACCGACGACAAAGGCACGTACGCCGTGGACGGTCCGCGATAGCAGTCCGCCCGGTGCGATCAAGATCACATTGACCCACGGCAGTGAGAACTGTCATGCCACTCCGGTTCCATGGTTACTTAGCACCACTATTAGAGTCTGTGCTATGGGTCGGGATGCCTTGCGTAACACTGTCGTTGAGTCCAGCATTGAGGACTACGTCAACGCCGACGGCACCATCGTGGTGCCTGACGGTGTCACACTGACGTCATTCCTCGATCGCAACCGGGCGCGGTTTGGCGATGCACCGTCCTACCGCTTCGTGGACTACTCGTCGGATCCCGACGGGCGCATGATCGAACTCAGCTGGAACGGCCTGTGGTCACAGGTGTGCTCGGTAGGCGCCCGACTACAGCAGGTGACCTCCCCCGGCGACCGGGTGGCGATCCTCGCCCCACAGGGCGTCGACTACGTCTCGGCATTCTTCGCCGCCGTCCACGCGGGCAACATCGCGGTGCCGTTGTTCGCGCCGAGCCTTGCCGGCCACGCCGAACGGCTGGCCGCCGTGCTGGGTGACGCCAAGCCCACGGTGGTGCTGACGACCACCGCGGCATCGGAGTCGGTGCGCAGTTTCCTGCGGACGTTGCCCGCCGCCGATCGCCCACGCATGATCGCCGTCGACGCCGTTCCCGATTCTCTCGCTCCGATGTTCACGGAGGTGCCACGCGGCACCGACGACATTGCCTACCTGCAGTACACGTCGGGATCGACACGCATCCCGGCCGGGGTGGAAATCACCCATCGCAACGTGTGCACCAACGTGATGCAGATGATTTTGGCCGGCGATCTCGAAATGGGGATCCGGGGCGTGAGTTGGCTGCCGCTGTATCACGACATGGGCCTGATCATGATCATGTTCCCGGCTCTGTGCGGCAACCACATCACCCTGATGGACCCGATGGCGTTCGTGCGCCGGCCCTACCGCTGGATCAAGCGCCTCGCCGAGGAGTCCGCGACCGGGCCGACGCTGGCGGCCGCACCCAACTTCGCCTTCGAGTTGTGCGCGCAACGCGGTCTGCCGCCGAAGGGCGAATCGATCGACTTGAGCAACGTCGTCACGCTGCTCAACGGATCCGAACCGGTGACCATGTCCTCGATCGAGGAATTCACCACGGCGTTCGCCCCCTATGGATTGCCTGCCACAACCGTCAAACCGTCCTATGGCATGGCCGAGGCAACGCTGTCGGTGGCCAGCATCGCGCCGAACGAGACCGCCAGCGTCATCTATCTGGATCGCGAGAAGCTCAATGCCGGCCAGGCCGTGATCGTCGAAACGAACGCCGACGGTGCGGTGGCGCACGTGTCCTGCGGCCGCGCGATCCCGAATCAATGGGTCGTGATCGCCGGCGCCGACGGCGACGAGTTAGCCGACAGCATGGTCGGGGAAATCTGGCTGCACGGCAACAACGTCGGCCGTGGCTACTTCGGCCGTCCTGACGAATCCCAACGGGTCTTCGGCAACAAACTGCAGACCCGCCTCGAATCGGGCAGCCACGCCGACGGGGTGGGAGACGACGGATTGTGGTTGGCCACCGGCGATCTCGGCGTCTACGTCAACGGCCATCTGTATGTGACCGGCCGGATCAAAGACATGATCATCATCGACGGCCGCAACCACTACCCCACCGACATCGAGGCGACCGTCAGCCTGTCGTCCCGCGCGGTGCGCTCCGGCTACGTTGCCGCGTTCTCGGTGCCCGGTGACCGCGGTGAGGAACTGGTGGTCGTGGCCGAACGGGCGGCCGGCGCCGGCCGCGCCGAGCCCGGGCCGATCGTCGACGCCATCCGCTCGGCGGTGTCACGCCACCATCAGGTGCGCGTCGCCGACGTGCGCATGGTCGCCGCCGGCGTCATCCCCCGCACGACGAGCGGCAAACTGGCGCGGAATGCGTGCCGTGCTGAATATTTGAGTGGGAAGTTCGACAAGTAGGGGTTGGTTCGCGGGTGGGGTCGGTTTTGGCCCGGTTTCGCACGGCTTTTGCGCCGAGCGTGACGCCATGGTTGTTCTGCGCGAGGTCTGACAGCCATAGCGTCGATCTCGATGGGACACTTCGTTGATGACTCGGCGTAGATGGTGGATTCTCGGCGCAATAAGCGTCGTGGTGACAGCCGGGTTAGCTGCGGCTGTGTTCGAACTGTCGAACCGCGCGGCGTCGAAGTGTGCCGTCGTGCAGTCGATGATCGAGTACAACAAGCAGTTCGACCACAATGTTAAGACGAACACTGAGGCGGGAATCGAGACTACCGACTCTGACTACCGACAGTGGGCGGCGCAGCTTCAAGAGTTCGCCGACCAGATTCAGGATGACCCGGCCCTCGGTGAACGCGCCACCAAGATGGCCGAACTCGCCGACCAAACAGCCGAGCTCGTACCTCGGGCACGCGCGGATCTATCGTCCATGCCGCAGGCGGCCACGGCGCCGCCACCGTCAGCCCGCGAATACTCGCGTATTGCACATGAATTCCACGACAATCTGATGGCACTCGACGGCGCCTGCACAAGGTAGACCGAATTAGCGGCAGCAGCGCAATAGACCCTCGCGCTCGCTTCAGCCGCGCATCGGACACAGTGGTCCGCCGTCGCTGCCCGAGACGGTATAGCGATCGGCTTTGACGGTGGCATCGGTGAAGCCAACCAGCATGATGCACAGTGCCGCCACGCCGCCGGCAAGGCCGACCACCGCCACGGCGACTTTGACACCACCCCGGGATGGTCCAGTCATCACTCGGCCTACACCGACAATGACACACAACACGGCCAGCCCCGCTAATCCCACCGCCGTCCACCCGGTCACGGACAGGATCGGTGCGGCTGGCCACCGGCCATAGCAGTCAGCCTCAACCTCACGTACCCATGCCGCAATCTGTTGCGCGGCGATGTACAGCGCGAAGGTGGCGCCGATGACGAGGATCGCGAAGGCGCTGAACCACCACCGAGCCTGCCGGAGGCGCGCGCCGATCGTTTGGGATGTAATCGGAACTCCTCGGAATCGGTCGCCTGCTCACCCATCATCGTTGACACACCATGACATCGCCGACGGATGACCGCAGAAACGTTGGCAGGCACGACGCGCACCTTGCCCCTTCCCACCATTTGTCGCCCGGGTCGTATATACAGTCCTGTTCAGTTCTTGACGGCAGCGAGGGACAGTGCAGTGATCACGGGTGAGTTGAAGAGCAAGGTGGATCGGGTCTGGGATGCGTTCTGGTCCGGCGGCATCTCCAATCCCTTGGAGGTGATCGAGCAGATCACCTACCTGCTGTTCATCCGCCGCCTCGATGACCTGGAGATCCTCGCCGAGAAGAAGGCCCGGGTGACCGGCAAGCCCGAGGGGCTGCGGTTCGGCCCGGACCAGCAAGGCTTGCGGTGGTCGCAGTTCAAGAACTCCGAGCCGGCGGTGATGTTCACGACGGTCGGTGACAAGGTGTTCCCGTTCCTGCGGGAGCTCGGTGGCGACGGGTCGACGTACTCCGAGCACATGCGCGACGCTCGGTTCACCATCCCGACGCCTGCGCTGCTATCGAAGGTCGTCGACATGCTCGATGACATCCCGATGGCCGATCGCGACACCAACGGCGACCTCTACGAGTACCTGCTGTCCAAGATCGCCAGCGCCGGGGTGAACGGACAGTTCCGCACCCCGCGCCACATCATCGAACTGATGGTGAAGATGACCGCGCCGCAGCCGACCGACGAGATCTGCGATCCGGCGTGCGGAACGGCCGGCTTCCTGGTGGCCGCATCGGAGTACGTGCGCGATACGCACGAATCAGTGCTGACGGATGCCGCGCAGCGGAAACACTTCCACAACAGCATGTTTCACGGTTACGACTTCGACTCGACCATGCTGCGCATCGGTTCGATGAACATGCTGATGCACGGCATCGAGTCCCCCGACATCCGTTACCGAGACTCCCTGTCCGAGGGCGCCAGCGAGGACACCGAGAAATACACCCTGATCCTCGCCAATCCCCCGTTCGCCGGGTCACTCGACTACGAGGCCACCTCCAAGGACCTGCAGCGGGTGGTGAAGACCAAAAAGACCGAGCTGCTGTTTGTTGCGCTGTTCTTGAAGCTGCTCAAGCCTGGTGGGCGTGCGGCGGTGATCGTGCCGGATGGTGTGTTGTTCGGATCGTCCAAGGCGCACAAGGAACTTCGTCGTGTCCTGGTCGAGGATCAGAAGCTCGATGGCATCGTAAAACTCCCGTCGGGCGTCTTCAAGCCTTACGCCGGGGTGTCGACGGCGATCTTGCTCTTCACCAAGACCAACTCCGGCGGCACCGAGAACGTGTGGTTCTACGACGTCACTGCCGACGGATTTTCCTTGGATGACAAGCGAAACCCCGTTGAGGCGAATGATCTTCCGGATGCGTTGGCGCGGTGGGCCTTACGCGGGTCCTCGGAGCTTGAACGCGCCCGCACCGAGCAGTCGTTCTGTGTGCTAAAAGACGACATCGTCGCCCAGGGCTATGACCTGTCGCTGAACAGGTACAAGGAGATCGTGCACGACGAGGTCGAACATCGGCCTCCGTTGGAGATCATCGCTGAAATCGAGAAGCTCGAGAGTGAAATTGCTTCTGGGCTCGCCGCATTGAAGGCGATGCTGTCGTGACGAGACTTGGCGATGTCTTGGTAGACGCACAGCCCGGATTCGCGTGTGGAAGGCAGGACGAGAGCGGCATCTTCCAGTTCCGGATGCACAACATATCCAAAATGAGCAGCATCGATTTAGGCAACCGCCGCCGGGTGCCTCGGTCAGCGCAGAAAAATCTTGACAAATTTCTCGTGCAACAGGGTGACGTCTTATTCAATGCGACGAACAGCCCAGACAACGTCGGAAAGTCAGTTCTGGTGCCCGACCTCGATGAACCAGCAGTCTTCAGCAACCACTTTCTTCGGCTGCGTTCTGATCAAAACGATCTCGACCCAAACTTTCTTTGGCGATGGCTTCAATGGAAATTCCTACGCGGCACCTTTTCAGCGATGTGCAGGCAATGGGTTAATCAAGCAACCGTTAGCCGCGAATCCCTGTTGGCGATGGAGATCCAACTACCATCACTCGACGAGCAGCGCCGCATCGCCGCGATCCTCGACCACGCCGACAAAATCTGCGCTAAGCGACGACAAATACTCGGAGCCGTTGACCGCCTGGCCCAATCCATATTCATCGAAATGTTTGGGGTGGAGGCTAGACGCGCTGTGACTCCGCAGCCGCGTCTAAAGCATTCCAGCGGTTGGCAATGGGTCCGATTGGACGAGGTTGCTGAGATGGCGACAGGCCATACGCCCGATCGAAAGCGTGAAGATTATTGGAATGGCGACATACCGTGGATCTCACTTCCCGAGATACGGCAGTTGGACGGGAAGACTGCCTGGTCGACCGAGCTGCGGATCACCTCCGCCGGCTTAGCAAATTCATCCGCCGTTCTCTTGCCCGCAGGTACTGTCTGCTTTTCGCGAACCGCCTCCGTGGGCTTCGTTACGAAACTCGGCCAACCGATGGCAACCTCTCAAGATTTCCATAACTGGATACCTGGCGCCGACCTCGACTCGGACTACCTCATGGCAGCGCTTAGAGCAAGCCGGCTTCATCTCCTTGGCAGCAGTGATGGCTCCATCCACAAGACCATTTACCAAAGAGTCGCCGAAAGATTCGCAATTTTGTTGCCTCCCATCAAACTACAGAGAGAGTTCACCCAGAGACTCGCAGAAGTAAGTCGTTTCGACGGCAACCAGAAGTTGCGGTCAACTCTCGATGAATCCCTGTTCACATCACTTCAATCCCGCGCCTTTCGAGGAGAACTGTGATGCCGTTCGCCACGATTGTCTTTGAGACAACCGGTTTGGCTCCAGAAAGCACCGACCGGGTTTTCGGGGTTCGCGTCGCGCTCACCGACGATGGCGGCCGAATCGAGCACGAGTAGACCACTCTGCTCAATCCTCGCTGCGATGTCGAGAACACCCACATTCCGGCCCTCCGGGCGGTGACGTTTTGGATGGACCCGGTTTGGCGTCAGTGACTGCGTTCCCGCGCGAACCACGCCAGGTCGCTTTCCCAGTCGGCGATCGCCTCTGCCATATCAGCGTCTCGACGCCGGGCGTTTTCGGCGAATCCGGCCAAGCAGCGCTCGATCTTCGCTGCACGTTGTCGAGTGCTCGGCGCACCCCATTGTCGTAGGTACGACTCAGCATCGGCCGAGGTTGCAATCAGTTCGACCGTCAACGCATTGTGGAGGATCTGCCGCCTCACAAGCGGGCCGAGTCCGTTCTTTCCCACCTTGTAACCCAGTTCCTTCAGAACGCCTGAGGCCGGCCATGCGCCCGTGTCGAAGTCGACAACGAGTTGATGAACCGGTCTGGCGTTGATGTCATCGTCCACCGCGGGATCGTCCGTACGTTCAGAACTGGGAGGGGACATGACTTTCTCGGGCTTGTCGTGCACCCAGGGTAGAAACGAGACCAACTGTTGCCAGAAGCTCTTGGGCGTCGCCGAAGATCGATCCTCCTGGCGTGGATGCCCGTTGCTTACGTCCACATGCACCAGTGCCGGGGTGTCATCCGCGTCGAGTCCGATGAAGAAACGACGACCCCGCTCGACGAGCAGAAACTTGCCTCCACCATTAACGTGTCGGCAGATATCCGCAGCTTCATCGAGTAGGCGCGACAACCCGGTAACGAAGATGTGAAATCGACCGGTGGCATCGACGGTGCAGACCGCCCCGTTTGCCTCGACACGGAACATCGCTGGCCGCGCTGGAGAGATCGCGCGCACAATCCAGAGCTCGGCCGGGTGGGCCGCAAGGACGACCGGACGGCCCTGGACAGGCGTATCTGCGAAACGCGTTATCGGGGGTAACGCGCCGCCCCACCAATTCTCGACTGCGCGTCCAAGGTCAGCCACCGCTCGTTGACGGACAACTTCGTCAGCGATCGGCAGCTGACGGAGTCGCTCCATCATCGCTGATCGCTCCGCACCAAGCTGTGCGAACGGCAGACGCTCCACGTCTGAGACCTCTTTCCAGGTGACGTCAGTCCTGAAACGCCAACTTAGCGCGAGAGACCCCTGCCACGGCGAAAGTTCAACACTGTGACTCCATCCGCGGAACCGCCCGCTGCAGTACTTCAGTACTACTGAGGACCTGCTGGGCAGATGGCCCCGCGGCATCGGTAAGCGCCGCGGCATCCGGCACGCGCACCGGCACTACAGTCCGACCGCGTCGAAGATTTGGCCAGCGGCCGCGACGACATGGTCGGCCGCCCCTACGAGTAGGTCGACCGGCCGGCGGCCATCCAGCCAACCGGTCGCCGAGGTGAGCCACAGCGCGTGCGTTCGCTTGCGAAATCGCAGGCGTTGAGCGCGTAGGTGAGTCCCTCGTGGTTTTCCAAACTTGTCGGTCCCCCATGCGACGCTGTGCGGCTCTCGAATGAACCGACAGAGGAGGAGCCGGAGATGACCGGGCTTCAGCAGCAGAACTTCCGAGTGAACCTCGGCGGCGTGATCGCGTTGCTCAGCAAGAACCTGTATTCGAGTCCCGGCGTCTATGTGCGGGAACTGATTCAGAACGCGATGGATGCCATCGTCGCTCGTGACGCCCTCGGCGGTGCTCCCGCCCCGCGCATCATCTCGATCTCGCCGTACGGCGTCGACCTCAAGGTCTTTGGCCTCCGTGTGCTCGATGCGGCGAGGAGTGGGCCGTGGGATGAGCTCGATCATTTGTCCTCAGGTAAATCGAACCGGATGTCCCAGAGATGCACGTGGCCGGGGATCTGCTGCTCCATGAACGATCCCCAGTCCTCGTACTTGTCCGCGTCGGCTTGCCACGACTCGGCCTCGCTGTCGCGGCCGGCACTACGTAGGACATCGGCCACGAGTCGCTGCAGTGCCTGACTTCTGCCGTGAAAGCAGACCTCGTCGAGCATCTTGATCGCGGTGCCCGCGATCTCGTCGATTGCGTGGTCCATCCGGTGCGGTGCCACCTCGGCAAAGTTCAACTCCGCTATCGCGCAGTGGTAGGCGGCGTCGGCCGCTCGCATCGGGTGGTACATGTCACGGCGATCGATCAGGTAGCCGGCCATTTCCTGAGCGAGAGTCACCGATTCTTCTGAGGGAGAGAGGAAGTGGATCAAGGACACGAACGCAGCCAAGACCAACTCGGGATCGTCCGCGTCGACTTCCCGCGCGAGCACCACGGCTTGTCGGTAGGCGGACTCGGCGTCCTCGCGATCACCGAGATCCTCAAGCGTCTCGCCGAGCCGGAAACTCATATGCGACGCATGAGCGAGCTCGCCTTCTGCCATTGACTCGTCGACTGCGGCCCGTAGTTCAACTGCCTTCTCACGACCAGACTTCGGCGGCGGTAGCTGAGACTCCGGTGGCGGATGAAGTCGGCTGCGGGCGTCGAAGGCCTTTTCGGTGACGCGCATCAGATCGTCCGCGATCATCGACACCACTTCGAAGTCGGCTTCAGCTTCCGCGACGAGATCGAGTGCTTCGCAAAGGATTTTGCGTGCATTCTGGTAGTGCCCCAGTGCCTGCTCCAGCTGCTCCGCGGACAGCGCCGCGTCGCCAAGCTGTTCGAGCTCTTCTGCTGAAGCCTGCCGTTGCTCGCTCATCGGGCGACCTCGGTACCGTCGACTCCCGCGGCGAGCAGGATGATGTCGTCGAGTGCTTCCGACAGCAGCGCCCGATCCTCCGGCCCGTCACACTGGCCGGCTATCCGGGCCTGGACGAACAGCAACTGCATGAGCCGACTGAACACAAGATCGTCGGTCGTGCGGGTCAGTGCGCGTATCGCCCGGTTGTCCCAGTTCAGCACGAGGTGCTGTATGTCCCCGCACCCCGGTGATGCCACGTCGATCTGCCCGCGACCGATGTACACGCCCGGCAGGTCGGTCGACGGGAACTGGCGCACCACAACCCGGCAATCCAACTTCGAAAGCACCTGACTCCCACGCTGTTCCAACGCCAGGACGTCAGTTTCGCTGTCGACCGACGGTGCCGCCAACCCAGCGATTTCGGAGGCCGCGTACGCACGCGTGACGGTCACACCGGCCATCACCTGCGGCAGCATGAGCAGGACCTCTTGGTCGAGGGCGTGGCCGGCGTTCACCACTATCCGCCCACCCGGATTGAAACTCGCGATGGTGCGAAACTCCTTGACCGACGACGCAAAAAGAACATTGGGGTTTCGGGTGACCACGTCGGCCAGCCGCATGTGCCCCTCGGTCGTCTGCATGGTGAGCATCGGGAGCACGACTTCGGCCAACTCCAGATTCTCGGCATCGGCACCTTGCGTCGCTGCGGATCGCAGTGCCAGTGCGTTGTCGGCGACGAACTCGCCAAACCGCTCCGGGTCCGTGTCGGCAAGGGCCCGCAGCCATCTCAGCGCGGCCTGCCCGAGCTTGCGCCGTGTCGCAGTCAGCGTCGAGTTGTCCATCACGGCCTCGCGGCTGGCGGTCGGTTCCAGCGTGGTCGAGTTGACTACCGCCGAGGCGAAGAAGGCCCACGCGGGCATCAGTGCAGTGGCGTCGTCGTCGACGAGCATGTCGTTGACGTAGACGCGGTTGCGTGCGGTTTTCGACCTCGCCGACGCGGCACCGATGTACACCACCCCATGCAGGCCCAGGCCATCGTCGGCGATCTCGACGGCGTCGAACTGGGGGCCCACACCCATACCGCCATAGACCGGTGAAACACCTTGCAACACGGTGGACCGGTGGGCGCCGAAATCGTGGGCCCATGGGTAATCCCGCGAAAGACCCTTCGGGCCTTGGCTTGTCAGCAGGTTGATCTCCACCGGAAGGAATTCGGCGTACTTCTGCACCAGGGGGCGCACCTGCTCGGCGCGGGCCCATCCGATCATGTCGGGGCGGGGGCGCAGCCGCACCGTCGTGCCGACCTCGACAGCTTCGGTGACGGTTCGGATGGTGTAGGTACCGTCGCTCCTGCCTATCCATTCGATCGGCTCGCCGCCGGTGGCGCTGCGGGAAACGACGGTGATCTCGTCAGCGATGAGAAAGCAGCTCAGCAGGCCGATGCCGAACTGACCGATGTATGTGCGACGGCTCCGCTGCAGCTCGTCGCCTTTGGAGCTTGCGCCGACCGTCGCCAGGAACTGCTCGACCTGTTCTGGGCTGACACCGATGCCGGCATCGGTGAGCATGAACTCGTCGGCGGGGGAGTCCGGCGAGCTCACGTGCGCGTTGCTACCCCATTGCTACCCGAGTAGCATCAACGCATGAAGCTGAGCGTGAGTTTGTCTGAAGACGACGTCGCGGTACTCGATGCGTACGTTGAGCAATCCGGCCTCCCCTCGCGGTCGGCCGCCATCCAACGCGCAGTCCAGATGCTGCGGTATCCCAACCTTGAGGACGACTACGACCAGGCCTGGGCCGAATGGGCGTCCAGCAGCGACGCCGACCCCTGGCGCAACACCACGGCTGACGGTATCGGTGATGCGGCGCGGTGAGATCTGGCAGGTAGACCTAGACCCTGCCCGCGGCAGCGAGGCAAACACGTCACGCCCGGCGGTCATCGTCAGCAACGATCGAGCAAATGCGACAGCCGAGCGACTAGGACGCGGAGTCGTGACGGTCGTACCGGTGACCAGCAACGTCGACAGGATCTATCCGTTCCAGGTGTTCCTCGCTGCCCACAGCGGCCTCGGCGCCGATTCCAAAGCGCAGGCCGAGCAAGTCAGATCTGTTGCTGCAGAGCGGCTCCGGTACCGGCTCGGGCAGCTCTCGGTGCGCGAGCTCCATGATCTCGATGAGGCTTTGAGGCTGCATCTCGCACTCTGACGTTCAGGTCACCTCAGCCCGCGGCCCACTCCTTCGCCGCATCGAGCTCACCGAGCCCAAAGACCTTGAGCTCACCCGGAATCATCCAGGCGAATGCGTGCATGGCGTGGGCGACCCAATCCATATCGGATACGACCGCGATCCGCTTGAACGCGGAGTGATGGCGAAACAGCGCGCCGAAGCCGAGCTTCAAATCCTCGACGAGCCCGCCGGGCCCGAATCCCTCGTAGTCCGGTGAGACGACCTCGACTATGCGAATCTCGCCGGAGTCCAGGAGTTCATCCATTCTCGGGCGGAACTCTTTCAGGTCATCACCGCGCACCCGCCCCGATACCTGGATTCCGAACACACCCTCGGGCATGTCTGGTAAGACATCGATCATCGGTTCTCCTCCCGTCGACTCCTCACCCAAGCCTGCCTCAGACGGCCGGGCGGGGAGGCGGTTCGAACGCGATACCAGCCACTTCGCAGGATGCGCACGGACATGTCGGGCTCGCGCGGTATACAAGCCGGTTCAATTCGAGCAAGGAGACCTGCAGCTGAGGTCCCACCAAAGGATGGTGGACATCCGTTGAATTACGGCCGAGCCAATAAACTCATCGGGCAGCTCATGGATCTCGGGTTCTCGCCGTCGTGGACGCGGACGCCTACAAGCGCCGTTTCTTCGCACCGCGAGTGCTGGACGTACTGACCGCAGGAGGCACGTCGTGACCAACTTCGCTTTCGTCGGCGCCGCCGACTGGCCCCAGATCCACGAGGACTGCGCCCGCGCCGAAAGCTACCTTGGCACTGATCCGCGCTCGGCCTGCATCTACAGCCGACGCGCGATCGAGCAACTCGTCGGCCTGATCTACGACATCCTCGACCTTCCGCTGCCGTACAAAAACGACCTGTCCGCCCGGATCAACGAACCGCCCTTTCGCGCGAAGGTTCCGCAGGCAATCGTGCAGAAGCTCAACCTGATCCGCAAAGCCGGGAACGCCGCCGCGCACGAACAAAAGGCGATCGCCCCGAACATCGCCTTGGCCGTCCTGCGCGAACTGCACCACGTCATGGTGTGGGCGGTGTTCCACTACTCGGCCTACCCGAAGGCCGCGCCGCTCAAGCTGCCGTTCGACCCCAAACTGGCAGCCAAGGCCGCGCCCCTCACCCGCCAGGAAGCCGCCCAGCTCGCGGCGAAATTCAAAGCTCAGGACGAGGCGTACGCCAAGGCGCTGGCCGAGAAAGACGAGGTGGCCGCCGCGCATGAGGCCGAGATCGCCCGCCTGCGTGAGGAAATCAAACAGGCCCAGGCCGCCAACAAACAACCGGACGATCGCGACTACAACGAGGCACAGACTCGCGACACCTTCATCGACCTACTGCTCAACGAAGCCGGCTGGCCGCTCACGGAAGTCAAAGACCGCGAGTACGAGGTCACCGGTATGCCGACCGGCGATGGACGCGGTTTCGTCGACTACGTGTTGTGGGGTGCCAACGGGCTGCCGCTCGCGGTGGTGGAAGCCAAGCGCACTCGGGAGAGCCCACACATCGGCCAGCAGCAGGCCAAGCTCTATGCCGATTGCCTGGAGACGATGACCGGTCAGCGCCCGGTCATCTTCTACACCAACGGGTATGAACACTGGATCTGGGACGACGCCGGCGGCTACCCGCCGCGTCCGATTCAGGGCTTCTACACCCACGACGAGCTGGAACTGATGATCCAGCGTCGCCAGACCCGCCAATCGCTCACCGACGCGGCCATCGACTCGGCGATCGTCGAACGGCACTACCAGCACCGCGCCATCCGTGCCATCGACGAGGCATTTACCGGTAAGCGCCGCGAAGCTCTGTTGGTGATGGCCACCGGCTCGGGCAAGACCCGGACCGTCATCGCCCTGGTGAAGCAGCTGATGGAAGCCAATTGGGCCAAACGGGTGCTGTTCCTGGCCGACCGCACGGCACTGGTCACCCAGGCCGCGAACGCCTTCAAGACGCATCTGCCCGACGCCACCACGGTGAACCTGTTGACCGAGAAGACCACCGATGGGCGCGTCTACGTCAGCACCTACCCGACGATGATGAATCTCATCAACGACACCAGCTCGGGGACAAGAAAATTCGGACCCGGATATTTCGACCTGGTGGTTATCGACGAGGCCCACCGTTCGGTCTACCAGAAGTACCGGGCCATCTTCGAGTGGTTCGATTCCTTGCTGGTCGGGTTGACCGCCACGCCGAAGGACGAGGTCGACCACAACACCTATCGACTGTTCCACCTTGAGGACGGCGTCCCGACCGATGCCTACGGTCTCGACGATGCGGTCAAGGAAGGGTTTCTGGTGCCGGCCGTCGGAATCTCGGGCGGCACAAAGTTTCTCGACCGGGGTATCCGCTATGCCGACCTGTCCGAGGAGGAGAAGGACGAATGGGAATCCCTGGATTGGGGCGATGACACCCCCGACGAGGTGACCTCCGAAGAGGTGAACAAGGTCCTGTTCAACGAGAGCACCGTCGACATGGTGCTGGCCGATCTCATGGCCAAGGGACATCGCGTCGCGACCGGCGATCGGCTGGGCAAGACCATCATCTTTGCCAAGAACCGTGACCATGCAGAGTTCATTGCACACCGCTTCGACATCCAATATCCGCATTTGGCCGGTCATTTCGCCCGCGTCATCACCCACGGCACGTCGCACGCGCAATCGTTGATCGACGACTTCTCCATCGCCGACAAAGCACCCCACATCGCGATCTCGGTCGACATGCTCGACACCGGAATAGACGTGCCCGAGGTCGTCAACCTGGTGTTCTTCAAGCTGGTCCGCTCGAAAACCAAGTTCTGGCAGATGATCGGCCGCGGCACCCGACTGTGCCCAGATTTGTTCGGTCCGGGACAGCACAAGCAGAACTTCTACGTCTTCGACTACTGCGGCAACCTCGAATACTTCAGTCAAGATCTGCCCGGCTCACCGGGTTCGCTGCAGAAATCGTTGAACCAGAGGCTGTTCGAAACCCGTCTGGGGTTGATCACCGCGCTCGACAAGCTTCAACCGCCGAAAGACCCCGATCCGGACGAGGGGCAGGGCACCGAGAGCGACCGTGGCCTACGTGTCGACGTGGCATGGTCGCTGCACCGCATCGTGGCCGGCATGACGCTGGACAACTTCCTGGTGCGTCCACATCGCCGACTGGTGGAGCAGTACGCGCGGTGGGAACCGTGGGCGGGCACGCTGAGCACCGAGACCGCAGCCGACGTCGCCGAGTCCCTGGCCGGCCTACCGTCGACGCACAAAGACGAGGACGAAGACGCCAAACGGTTCGACATGCTGATCCTGCGTCGCCAACTCGCCCAACTCGAAGGTGACGCCTTGGCCGCCGAGCGGCTGCGCGAAAAGATCCAGGACATTGCGTCCGGACTGCTGAACCAAACCGCCATTCCGACGGTTGCCGCTCAGCAGGAGCTACTCGATGAGGTTGCGGGCGACCAGTGGTGGGTCGATGTCACGTTGCCGATGCTCGAGCATGCTCGACGCAAACTGCGCGGGCTGCTTCGATTTCTGGAGAAGGCGAAGAAGGTCGTCGTCTACACCGACTTCGCCGACGAGCTCGGTGAGTCCACACTCGTCGACCTGCCGGGCATCACCCCCGGAACCAATTGGGAGCGTTTCGAACTCAAGGCGAAGGCCTACCTCAGACAGCATCAAGACCACGTCGCTCTGCAACGCCTGCGCCGCAACAAGGCACTCACCACCGCCGACCTTGCCGCCCTGGAGCAGATGCTCGTCGACAGCGGCACCGGCAGTGCCGCAGACATCGCGCTGGCCAAGGAACAGGCGCACGGGCTGGGTTTGTTCATTCGCGGTTTGGTGGGCCTCGACCGTGAGGCCGCTGTCGACGCGTTCTCGGCATACCTGGACGGCGCGAAGTTCAGCGCCGACCAACTCCGGTTCATCAACCTGATCATCACGGAGCTCACCGCCACCGGCGTGGTCGAACCGGCCCGCCTGTACGAGTCTCCCTACATCGACCATGCACCAACCGGCCCCGACGATGTGTTCCCTGAGACAGACGTGGACAACATCGTCCAGATCCTCAACACCGTGAAGGGCAATGCCGTCCCCGTTGACGGAGTGGCCTGACGGGGTGGCCTGACATATCGCGCAGTGGTGCCGCACACTTTTGCGGTGACCATGCAGCAGCGTCTCGACAGATGGGAAGCCCGCGCCGAGTGGCCGCTGGCCTCGGTGGCAGCGGTGTTCCTGGCCGCCTACTCGATAGAGGTACTGGTCCAGCCGCACGGCCTGGCGGCCCGAGTCGTCGAGCTCGCGACCCTGCTCACCTGGGCTGTTTTCACCGCGGATTATGTGGCCAGGCTCTATCTGGCCGACAACCGCATGCACTGGTTCCGCACCCACCTCGTGGATCTGGCGATCGTGGTCTTGCCGCTGCTGCGACCCTTGCGTCTGCTGCGTCTGATCGTATTGATCGGCGTCATCCAGAAAGCCGTCGGGCATGCCATCCGCGGCAAGGTCGTGCTGTACACGATCTCGGGCGCGGTCCTGCTGGTGTACGTCGCCTCACTGGCCGTGCTGCAGGCCGAGCGTGGCCAACCCGACGCCCACATCACCGACTTCGGCGATGCCATCTGGTGGGCGATCACCACCATCACCACCGTCGGCTACGGCGACATGTATCCCGTCACCACAACCGGCCGGGTGATCGCCGCACTGTTGATGATCGGCGGGATCAGCCTGGTCGGTTCGATCACCGCGACGATTGCCTCGTGGATCGTGCAGAGCGTGGCCGTCGACGACGCTGCCACCGCGGCCGTGACCGCGGCGCATATCAACGATCTGCGCGCGGAGATTGCGTCGCTACGGGGGGAATTGCGGCGGGTGCCGGTCACGGACGGTGTCGACGGCTCTGGAACCGACCACCGACCATGAAACCTGATATCGCATGCGATATCAGCTTTGGAGATCGTGTGTGACTTGAGTGCGGGCGGTGGGACTCGAACCCACACGTTCTTTCGAACACGGGCACCTAAAGCCCGGGCGTCTGCCAAATTCCGCCACGCCCGCATGGCGCGTTCCGATCGTACAGCCAGCACCTTGATCGGATCTGTCGGAGGCCGAGAATACCTTGGACTCATCGGAGGTCGAGAGGGGCGCAATGTGCGGTCGGCAGACGAGTTCAACAGTGTCCAGAAACTGATTGCGGCCGGGATGAACGACTGCGAGATTGCGCGGGAAACAGGCATCCCACGTCCCACGGTACGAGAGTGGCGAGCGCGGTCACCGAAGCGGCACAGACTGCGCTGCGCGGACTCGCCATGCGGCGCGGATCACAACTTTTCAGAGCTGCCGCCACGCGAATACTCGTACCTACTCGGCCTCTATCTAGGTGACGGTGTCGGCTCCGGTCGAAAAGTGAGCAGGTAGTTCCGGTTGAAAAGTGAGCACCCTTCGATTGGAGAGTGATCACTG
>NZ_MBEJ01000006.1 GCF_001953975.1 Mycobacterium sp. NS-7484 | reverse complement strand
TGGCGGCGCGGAGCCACAATTCCTTACGACGTTTGACCATGAAGCCGCCGTCGAAGGCCCACTTGCGAACGGCGACGTCCATATCGGCCTTGGCTTTGCTCAGTTTCTTGCCCGACGCAGCGGTGTTCTTGGCGGTGAACGCGGCTCCCACCGACATCACCTTGAGCGCTGCGCCGACATCGATGCCGACCGGATCGACATCTGTCCACTCGGCCGGCTTGGCGAGACCCTTGATCTTCCAGTGCATGTCACCGAGCTGACGCAACTCCACGAGCCCACGTTCGGCGAGGTGGAACAGCGTCGCGCTGAGCCCGGTCTTGGGAATGGTCTCGGTGCGGATGTACTCCGTCTGCACCGGGCCGAGCCCTTCGGGCGGGGCATACTGCACCGGAAATCCCGGCGGTGGTTCGACAGTGGTGCGCGTCCAGAGGTAGGCGAGCAGACCCATACCGACGGTCAGCAGGGCGATCCAGACCAGCGCGCTCACCGACCGGCCGAGAATCCGGTCCCAGGTGTACGGCCACGGCAGGCTCACCTGCGCCGGACTCTCGACGTCGACGCCGGCCCGTAGCGTCACCGGCGTATGCGGCTGCAGGTCAGTAGCCGTCAGCCGCACGGTGTTGCCGTCGGTGCGCAGGTCTGTGCACGCGCTGCCCACGCCGTACCCGACGCTGCATGCCGCCCCGGTCACCTCGGCCGGCAGGGTGACCGAGATGTCGGCCCGCTTGATGGTGTTGTTCCACGCGGGCGCGATGACGTTCCAGTAGAACACCGATCGGGCGTCGGAATCGCCGATGGTGGTGGCGAATTCACGCTGGGCTGCAACGGTGCCCGGATCCAAGGCGCCGTCGATCGCGTAACGGATCTCGAAGACGTGAGGGCCCCAGTCCAGGGTGGTGGCCGGGTCGCCGATCTTGGCGACCCGGAACCGTTTACCGGTTTCCCACAACAGCTCATACGGAATCGACGACCCGTCCATCGTGATGGAGGTGATCTCCGGTACCTGCCGCAGCCGGGAGTTGTTCTGATTCGCCACGTCCCAGTACCGGAAGATGCCGTGGCGGCCGCTGGGGAAATCGCCGGTGATGGTCTCGACCGCGGACAGCCGTCCGTCGGCGTCGACCGTGAAATCGCCTCGGTAGTCGGTGATCACCACCGGGTCGGCCGCCCCCGGGCCCGATGCGGACCCACCCGTGAACACCAGAGGCCACAGCAGGCCGAATGCGATGAGCGCCAGGGTGAACAGCCACGACCACATCCGACGCATGGCAGCCTCCTGTCGGCCCTCACCAGCAGAGATGAAGTGTGCGCCTCAGCCTATGTGCAATGGGTCGATTTGGATGCGACATGGCTGCTGATCCTTACGTGCGCTGAGCACGGCGGTGGCGCGTCGTAATGCCGCGGCCAACTCCAGGCCACCGTCGCGCGGTACCCGGACCAGCATCCGGCTCACCTCGGCGTCGGCATCGAGCCCCGGAGGTCGGCGCGCTCCGGGCGGAAGTTCCACCGGGCCGAGAGTTTCCGCCGCGGCCGGCAGCTGGGCCGTGTCGAGCAGTGCCTCGACCGCCGTCGTCGTCCCGTCGATGGCCGCCATGTGCACGGCGGGTGGCAGTCCGACCTCACCGCGGCCGTCGAGTTCGGCGTCGGCGTGCCCCACCGGATCCCATCGAATCAACGCCTGCACGGTGGCGATCGCCGACTCCGCCACCACTGCCACCACACCACCGTCGGCACGAGGCCGCACCAAGGCCGCCGCGGCCATCCACCGCCGCATCGTGTCCTCGGCGGCCCGCAGATCTTGGCGGCCCAGCAGAGCCCACGCGTCGAGCAACAGGGCCGCGCCGTAACCGCCGTCAGCCACGGGTTCTGCACCAGGTGTCGAGACCACCAGGGCCGGACCGTTCCCCACCGCACCGACCACCGCGTCCCCGCCCGAGGTGATCACCGACGTACCGGGAAAGGCCCGGCCCAACTCTTCAGCGGTCCGGCGAGCCCCCACCACCACCGCCCGTACCGCATCGGAACCGCAACGCGCACAACGCAATGCGGGCTCGGCGCGGCCGCACCACCGGCATTCGGCCGCCGCAGCGCCGCGGTCCGGCAGGGCGAGCGGCC
>NZ_MBEJ01000005.1 GCF_001953975.1 Mycobacterium sp. NS-7484 | reverse complement strand
GAAGGGGTGGGCCTGGCGTCGTACCTGCTGATCGGGTTCTGGTCCCACAAACCGTCGGCGGCCACCGCGGCCAAGAAAGCGTTCGTCGTCAACCGGGTCGGTGACATGGGCCTGGCGATCGCGCTGATGATCATGTTCGCCGCCGTCGGGTCGATCTCCTTTGACGGAGTATTCAGTGCCGCACCGGCATTGAGTGAGGCCACGCTCACCGCCATCGGCCTACTGCTGCTGTTGGGAGCGTGCGGCAAGTCGGCCCAGGTGCCGTTGCAGTCCTGGTTGGGTGATGCCATGGAGGGCCCGACGCCGGTGTCGGCGCTGATTCACGCCGCGACCATGGTCACCGCCGGCGTCTATCTGATCGTGCGGTCCGGTCCGATCTTCGATCTCGCCCCGGCCGCGCAGACCGGCGTGGTGATCGTCGGTGCGGTGACACTGCTGTTCGGCGCGATCATCGGCTGCGCCAAGGACGACATCAAGAAAGCCCTTGCCGCGTCGACGATGTCGCAGATCGGCTACATGGTGCTGGCGGCCGGACTCGGCCCCGCCGGCTACGCGTTCGCGATCATGCATCTGCTGACCCACGGCTTCTTCAAGGCCGGCTTGTTCCTCGGCGCCGGATCGGTGATGCATGCCATGGACGACGAGGTGAACATGCGCCGCTACGGCGGGTTGCGCAAGGTCCTGCCGATCACGTTCGCCACGTTCGGGCTCGGCTACCTGGCGATCATCGGTGTGCCACCGCTGGCCGGTTTCTTCTCGAAAGACAGCATCATCGAAGCCGCGTTGGGGGCCGGTGGAGCGCGCGGGGTGATCCTGGGTGGAGCGGCCATCTTGGGTGCCGGGATCACCGCGTTCTACATGACCCGGGTGATGCTGATGACGTTCTTCGGCGAAAAGCGTTGGGCTGGCGGGGCGAGCGAAGCGACGGGGGAACATCACAGCGCTCATCCGCACGAGGCGCCGGCCGTGATGACGGGGCCGATGATCCTGCTCGCGGTCGGTTCGGTGGTCTCCGGTGGGGCGCTGGCGATCGGCGGCACGCTGTCACACTGGCTGGAACCGGTGGTCGGCAGCCATGAGGCACATCATGCGGTCCCGGCCTGGGTGGTCACCGTGGTGGTGCTGTCGGTCGTCGCCGTCGGCATCTTGGTGGCCTACCGGATGTATGCGCAGCGGTCGGTTCCGGCTGATGTACCCGCTGGGTCGGCATTGACCGTGGCGGCCCGACAGGACCTGTACGGTGACGCGTTCAACGAGGCGGTGTTCATGCGAGGTGGTCAGACCCTCACCGCAGCCCTGGTCGCCGTCGACGACAAGGTTGTCGACGGTACCGCCGGCGGGCTGGCTGCTCTCGTCACTCGAACGTCCGACACCCTACGTCAGGTCCAGTCCGGCTTCGCCCGGTCCTATGCACTGTCGATGCTGGGCGGAGCGGTCCTGGTGGTGGCGGCGATCCTGGCGGTGCGACTGTGGTGAGTACCGTTCCGTGGTTGACGGCGTTGTGGGTGGTCCCGACGGTCGGGGCGGTCGTCGTGATGCTGGTCCCGGCCGCGCAGCAGACGCTGGCGAAATGGCTGGCGCTGGCCGTGTCCCTGGCGGCGTTGGGCCTGGCCGGGGTGCTCGCCGTCGGCTTCGATCCGGACGGCGAGCAGTACCAGTTCGTCGAATCGCACCGCTGGATACCGTCATTCGGTACCGGTTACATTCTCGGGGTCGACGGGATCGCGTTGGCACTGGTCGTGCTCACCGCGGTACTGCTGCCGCTGCTGATCATCGCGGGCTGGAACGACGGCGAGCACCAGGCCGGGCTCCGTGGCCGTGGGGTGCAGGCGTATCTGGCGCTCACACTGGCTGTCGAGGGCATGGTGTTCATGTCGCTGGTGGCCCTGGACATTCTGCTGTTCTACGTGTTCTTCGAAGCCATGCTGATCCCGATGTACTTCTTGATCGGGGGGTTTGGAAGACAGCGCGCTCACGCTTCCAAGGCGGCGGTGAAGTTCCTGCTGTACAACCTCTTTGGCGGTCTGGTGATGTTGGCCGCGGTGATCGGACTGTATGTCGTCACCGCGGGCAGTGACGCCTTCGGCTCTGGCACATTCGATTTCCGGGCGATCGTCGCTGCGGTCTCGTCCGGCGAGTTCGTGATCAACCCGGCGGTGGCGAACTTCCTGTTCCTCGGCTTCATGTTCGCGTTCGCGGTCAAGGCACCGCTGTGGCCGTTCCACCGGTGGCTTCCTGACGCCGCGGTGCAGGCCACCCCGGCCAGCGCCGTGCTGATGATGGCCGTCATGGACAAGGTCGGCACCTTCGGCATGCTCCGCTACTGCCTGCCCCTGTTCCCCGACGCGTCAACGTATTTCCGGCCGCTGGTCGTCACCCTCGCTGTGATCGGCATCGTCTACGGCGCCGTCCTGGCCATCGGGCAGACCGACGTGATGCGGTTGATCGCCTACACCTCGATATCGCACTTCGGCTTCATCATCCTGGGAATCTTCGTGATGACCAGCCAAGGGCAGTCCGGCTCGACGCTCTACATGATCAACCACGGGCTCTCCACCGCCGCGCTGTTCCTCATCGCCGGATTCCTGGTGTCGCGACGCGGTTCCCGGCTGATCGACGCCTACGGCGGCGTGCAGAAGGTCGCACCGGTGTTGGCCGGCACCTTCCTGGTGGCCGGGCTGGCGACCTTGTCGTTACCGGGCCTGGCGCCGTTCATCAGTGAATTCCTGGTTCTCATCGGCACATTCACCCGGTACCCGGTGATCGCGGTCTTCGCCGCCACCGCGTTGGTGCTGTCGGCGGTGTACATCCTGTGGATGTACCAACGGATGATGACCGGCCCGGTACCCGAGAGCCTCGCCGACGGTGAACACAAGGTCCGCGACCTGGTGCCACGGGAACTGGCCGTCGTCGCACCGCTGATCGCGATGCTGCTCGTGCTGGGGATCTATCCCAAGCCGGCCTTGGACGTGATCAACCCGGCGGTGCAGCACACCCTGGTGACCATCGGTCAGACCGATCCGCCACCGACGGTGATGCCGAAGCTGGCAGAGGGGGTCCGCTGACATGGTCACACCCAGCATCGAGTACGGCCTGCTCTCCCCCATGTTGATCGTCTTCGGGGTGGCGGTCGCGGGGGTGTTGGCCGAAGCCTTTCTCCCGCGGTCCGCGCGTTACCGCGTGCAGGTGACGCTGGCGTTGTCCGGATTGGTCGCCGCGGTGGTGGCGGTCATGCTGCTGGCCCGTGATCTTCGCGGCACCCCGGGCAAGCCGGCGGTGCTGGGCGCGGTGGTTCTCGACGCCCCGACGCTGTTCCTGCAGGGCACCATCGCCCTGGTCGGCATATTGGGCGTCCTGCTCATCGCTGAACGTCAACCACATACCCAACCTGACGGTGGCGCACGGGGTTTGGACGGATTCACCGCGCAGGCCTCGGCGGTGCCCGGAAGTGTCGCCGAGAAGGTGGCCACCACGACCGGCGCGATGCAAACCGAAGTCTTCCCGCTGACCATGTTTGCGATCGGTGGCATGCTGTTGTTTCCGGCCGCCGATGATCTGTTGACCATGTTCATCGCGCTCGAGGTGCTCTCGTTGCCGCTGTACCTGCTGTGCGGGCTGGCCCGCCGACGGCGGCTCCTGTCCCAGGAAGCGTCCCTCAAATACTTCCTGCTGGGAGCGTTCTCGTCGGGATTCTTCATCTACGGGGCCGCCATGCTGTACGGCTATGCCGGCACCCTGAACCTGAACGGTATCGCGAGTTCGGTGGCGACCCGTGCGCCCAATACTCCGCTGGCCCTGATCGGGATCGCCTTGCTGCTCGTCGGGATCCTGTTCAAAGTCGGTGCGGTGCCGTTCCACTCGTGGATACCCGATGTCTACCAGGGCGCCCCGACCTCGATCACCGCGTTCATGGCCGCAGCCACCAAGATTGCGGCATTCGGTGCCATGCTCCGCATCTTCTACGTCGCGGTGCCGCAACTGCGTGACGATTGGCGACCGGTCCTGTGGGCGATCGCCATCCTGACCATGGTGGTCGGAACCATCACCGCCGTCACCCAGACCGACGTCAAACGGATGTTGGCCTATTCCGCGGTGGCCCACACGGGCTTCATCCTGACCGGCGTGATCGCCGCCAATCCCGCCGGGGTGTCCGCCACACTGTTCTATCTGTTCGCCTACGGATTCAGCACCGTCGGCGCGTTCGCGGTCGTCGGGCTGGTGCGCGACGCCGCCGGCGACGAGGCCACGTCGATGGCCCAGTGGGCCGGTCTGGGCCGGCGGTATCCACTTGTCGGCGTGGTCTTTTCGCTGTTCCTGTTGGCCTTCGCGGGAATTCCGCTGACTAGTGGCTTCGTCGGAAAGTTCGCGGTGTTCAAAGCAGCGGGCGAAGGCGGCGCGATCCCGCTGGTCATCGTGGGCGTGATCGCCAGCGCCGTGGCGGCCTATTTCTACGTGCGGGTGATCGTGTTGATGTTCTTCACCGATTCCCCCGACGACGCGCCCGAGGTCGTCGTCCCCAGCGGGCCCACCACCGCCGTCGTGGCCCTCACGGCCGCGGTCACATTCCTCCTCGGTGCGCTCCCCCAGCCGCTGTTGGATCTGGCCAACCACGCCGAAACTTTCCTACGCTGACCGCTCCGTTCCCTGCGCGAGCAGACATAGATGTACCCGACACGCCGAGAAAAGCGGGACATCTGCGACTGCTCGCGGGTAGAACGGGCCGGGCGTAGCGCTAGATTCGAACCATGACGACCGTCCGCATCACCGACCACGACGCCGTCCGGGTCACCACCCTCGATCGCCCACAGTCCCGAAACGCGCTGGGCCGAGAGCTGATCGAAGAACTCTACGGCGCACTGGAGGCCGCCGATCTCGACGACGCGGTGCTCGCCATCGTGTTGACCGGTACCGACCCCGCGTTCTGCGCCGGCGTCGACCTCAAGGAAGCCCAGACGTTGGGCATGGGCTACTTCGAGAAGTTCCAGTCGCACAACTGCATCACCAAGACCGGAGAACTGAGCACACCCATCATCGGGGCGATCAACGGCGCCACGTTCACCGGCGGGCTCGAGATGGCGCTGGGTTGTGACTTTCTGATCGCCTCGGAGCGGGCGGTGTTCGCCGACACCCATGCCCGGGTCGGCATCCTGCCCGGCGGAGGTATGACCGCGCGGCTGCCCCAGGTGGTCGGTGCCGCCATGGCGCGTCGTCTCTCGATGACCGGCGAAGTCATCGACGCGACACGTGCCGAACGGCTGGGCCTGGTCACCGAGGTGGTGCCGCACGAGCGACTGCTGGACCGCGCGCTGGAACTGGCCGGACAGATCGCCGAGGTGCCCGGCCCGACCATGGCCGGGCTCAAGGAGATCTACACACGCGGGGCCGAACCCGTGATCAGCCCGGCACTGGCCGCCGAACAGGCGATCGCCGGCGCGCAGGCTCGTGACTTCGACGGCCTGGGTGACCGCTATCGCGCTGTGGCCCAACGTAACCGGGGCCAGCTCGAGGGATAGCTCGAAATATGTCACCGCACACACAGCGATAGCAGGCGTGCTCGATGGGCTCAGCGATGCCGCTGTAAGCGAAACGCCACTGTTCGCGCGCCGAATCCCGCCAGAGGCGGGGTGGACATGTGCACCTGTCGCCGCGCCTGTTCGACGACGGGAGTGTCGGGATCGAGCACCGAGAGGTAAACCTGGTGAGCAGCAAGGGATTTCACCGCCAGATCGGTGTAATCGTCGACCACCTCGCAATGCGTTGGGCCCGGACCGTTTTCGAACAGCCAAGCCGGCGGCTCGGAAACGCTCTCGTAGGCCGCGGCGACGGCGTGCGCGAACTCGATGTGGTCGCGCTGGTTCGGCACTCCGGGCGCCCAATAGGGACCGCTGTAGAGCGTGACGACGACGTCAGGGCGCAGCGTGGTGATAGTGCCGGCGATCTTGGCCTGCAGTTCGGCCGTATTGCGGATATTGCTGTCTGGGAAGTCCCAGAACTCCACGTCATCGACCCCGACGATGGCCGCCGAGCGTCGCTGCTCATCTTCGCGCAGCGGCCCGGCCTCTTCCGGCGGCATCCCCGCGATGCCCGCCTCACCCCGCGAGGCGAGCGCGTAATGCACGGCCTTGCCGGCGGCAGTCCACTTCGCGACGGCCGCGCCCACCCCGTACTCGGGGTCGTCGGGATGCGCGACGAGGACCAACGCTCGCTGCCAGTCGGTGGGGAACGGTTGAACGTCATCCGCGGTCATCTCACCAGTGTCGAACCCCGACCGCGGTTCCTGTCAACTGTTCGACCAGGATTTCAGCCCCGGTCCGGGCGGTGGGCGGCACCGGGATGGTCCGGGGCCAGTAACGGTCCGGCCCCGCCGAGCCGCTCGCGTAACGTCACCCGTTCGCCATGGTCAGGAACCCGGCCGCGTCGACGCAACTCGGGCACGACGTGGCGGGCGAAGTCGACGAACGTACCCGGCGTGGTGACATAGGCCAGATTGAACCCGTCCACACCGGCTTCGTCGACCCACCGTTCGAGTTCGTCGGCGACGTCGGTCGGCGAGCCCACCACCACCGGGCCACGGCCGCCGAGACCGACCTCGTGTGCCAGCTCTCCCGCCGTCCAATTCCGGTCCGAGGTGGTAAACGATGCCAATGCGGAACGATTGGCCTCGGTCTGGACGTATCGCAGTGGTTCGTCGGGACCGAGCTCGGCCAGGTCCACCCCGGTCCATCCACCGAACAGCGCAAGCGCACCGTCCGCGCTGACATACCGGCGGTAGTCGTGAAGCTTGGCCGCGGCCGCCTCGTAGGTCTCTGCGACGATCGGGGTCAGCATCGTAAACACCTTGATAGACCGGGGATCTCGGCCATGGTCGGCGGCGGCCGCCCGAAGCGCCTTGACAGGTTTGGCCACGATCTCCGGCGTCGGGCCGGACACGAACACCGCCTCCGCGTGCGCGGCCGCGAACCGGACCCCTCGCGACGAGGCGCCCGCCTGGAACAGCACTGGGGTGCGCTGCGGGGAAGGTTCGCACAGGAACGGACCTGGCACGCTGAAATAACGCCCCTTGTGTTCGATGTCGTGAACTTTCGCCGGGTCGGTGAACACGCCACGCTCGCGGTCGCGGATGACGGCATCGGACTCCCACGACGCCTCCCATAGCTTGTAGCAGACCTCGAGGTATTCCTCGGCGATCTCGTACCGCTCGTCGTGCGGGATCTGCGCGTCCAACCCCAGATTGTGCGCGGCACTGTCGAGATACGACGTGACGATGTTCCAGGCCACCCGGCCACCGGTCAGGTGATCCAGCGTCGACAGTCGACGCGCCAGCGCATAGGGCTGCTCGTAGGTCAGCGATACCGTGACACCGAAGCCGAGGGTGTCGGTGACCGCCGCCATCGCCGACACCGCAAGGGTCGGATCGTTGACCGGGACCTGCGCGGCATCGGCCACCGCCGCGTCGCGCGAGCCGCCGTAGACGTCATAGACACCGAGGACGTCGGCGAGGAACAGTGCGTCGAAACCGCCGGCCTCGAGGGTGCGCGCCAGCTCCGTCCAGTACCCAAGCTCGCGGTAGCGGTAACCTTGATCCTCGGGATGACGCCACAGACCCGCCGACTGATGTCCGACACAGGCCATGTCGAAGGCGTTGAGGTAGATCCTGCTCATCGCACCTCCCCAAGCTCGTCCACATGTGTTTCACGGGCGAAATACGCTGCGGCAAAGGTGATCGCGGTCAACACCCCGAAGTACCCGACGATCAACCACGGGCTGCCCCCACCGGCGACCAGCAGCGCCGCCGCGATCAACGGCGCGAAACCTCCCGACAGCACCGCGCCGATCTGATAGCCCAGGGAAGCCCCGCTGTACCGCACTCGAGTGTCGAACAGTTCGCCGAACCACGCTGCCTGGGGACCGTACATGGCGTCGTGAGCGATGTTGACGCCGAACACGATCGACAACACGATCGCGATGTGTGATCCAGTGCCGGCCGCCACGAAGAACAGGACAAGCGCCAGCACTCCAGCGACCGCACCGAACAGATACGGTGGTCGTCTGCCGATCCGGTCGGACAGCATCGCCCACGCCGGTGTGCTGATCAGCCCGAGCGCCGATGCGATCAAGACCGCCGTCAAGCCGACCTGACCGCCGGCATCTGACGAATCCTGCAGATACGTCAACGAATATGTTGTCAGCAGAACAAACAGGGCGATCTGCGAGAACCGCAATCCGGTGGTGATCAGCACGTTGCGCGGTTGTGTGCGCAGCACCTCCAGCACGGGCAGCCGCGCCACCTCACCACGCTCTCTCACCTGCGAGAACACCTCAGCATCGGTGAGTCTCAGCCGGATCACCAGCCCAACCACGACCAGAACTGCGCTGAGCAGGAAAGGGATTCGCCACCCGTAGGCCAGGAAGGCCTCCGGGCCGGTGACGGTTCTCGTCACGTAGAAGACACCGGTCGAGAGCACCATGCCTGCCGGGGAACCCAATTGGGTGAAGCTGCCGAACAATCCGCGGCGCCCCGCCGGGGCATGCTCTACCGAAAGCAGTGCCGCACCGCCCCATTCGGCACCGACAGCCAGACCCTGCAACAATCGCAGGGTCACCAGCAGCACCGGCGCGAGCAGGCCCAGCTGGGCATAGGTCGGCAGGAGCCCGATCGCGAACGTGCTCAGTCCCATCCCGACCAGCGCGGCGACCAGCACCGTCTTGCGGCCCAGGCGGTCTCCGTAATGTCCGGAGATCAGTGCCCCCAGCGGCCGCGCGCCGAACCCCGCGGCGTAGGTGGCAAAAGCGGCCAGCGTGCCTGCGGTCGATGAAATATTCGGGAAGAAAAGCGGTTTGAACACCAAGGCCGCGGCCGTGGCATACAGATAGAAGTCATACCACTCGATCGTGGTACCGACCGCACTGCCGAGCGCGACGGTGCGCGCAGTCGGTTTGGCCGCTGAACGTGGGGCGGTAACAGTCACGTGGCCGCAGGTTATGCGGCCACGTATCCGTGCGAAAGATTTCTCCTCACGGTGAGGCAAACACCGTCAGGGTCTACGGCCCCACCGTGACCCCATGGACCACGATCGCCGCGGTCTGCGTCACCCACTCGTCATCGAGATCTCTGTCCGGCCACAACAACATTCGCAGCATCGTCGATCCGCCGATGAGCTCCACCAAGCGGTCCGGGTCCACGTCTGCCTGGACTTCACCGCGCTCGATGCCGTCGACGATCCGCGTACGCACGGTGACGAACATCTCGGCGAACCGGGCCATCACCCGGGCGTTGAGTTCGGCATCGGCGGCGACATCGGCGACCAGCCCCGGGAGCGCGGCGCGCACCACCGGGCTGGTGAACACGTCGCGCGCCGCCCCGATCATTGCCCGGATGTCGGCGGCGATGTCCCCGGCGGGTGCCGTCAACGCCGTCGCGGCCGCGGGGAACACGGCCTCGTGCACCAATTCCGCCTTGCTGGACCACCGGCGGTACAACGCGGTTTTGGTGGTCTCCGCGCGTTCGGCGACCGCCGCCATGGTCAGGTTTGCGTAACCGATTTCCACGAGCAGGTCCGCAGTCGCCTGCAATATGGCAGCGTCAATACGCGGATCGCGGGGACGTCCGGCTCCGGCGGTCTTGCCAACCGGTGATGACTCTGCTTTCATAACGCTACTAACAGTATCGTAATTGTGGCCGTAAGGAAGAATTCAATGGCAAACGAGCCGGCCGTAGACGCTGCCGTCGAGAATGTCGACCACCTGCAACGCTCCAGCCGTGACGTCACCAGCCTGCCTACGGTGCTGTCGAAATGGCTGTCCACCGTGTTGCCGGGCGGCGTCACCCCAGAGATCACCGTGGAAAGCGGAGTCGATTCCAACGGCATGTCCTCGGAGACGATCATGCTCACCGGCCGCTGGGAGGAACACGGTGAACCGAAGGAACAGAGGTGGGTGGCCCGCGTCGCCCCCACCACCGACGACATCCCGGTGTTCTCGTCCTACCGGCTGGATCACCAGTTCGAGGTAATGCGCCAGGTCGGCGAACTCACCGACGTACCGGTGCCCAATGTCCGCTGGATCGACACCACGGGCGAGGTGCTCGGCACCCCGTTCTTCCTGATGGATCGCGTCGACGGCCAGGTGCCGCCGGACGTCATGCCCTACACGTTCGGCGGTAACTGGTTCGCCGATGCGCCGGCCGAACGCCGGCGCGAGTTGCAGGACAGCACCGTGGCGGTGCTGGCCAAACTGCACGCAATCGGAGACGCCGCAGAACGTTTCGCGTTCCTGTCGGAGGTCGACCCACCGGGCAACACCCCGCTACGCCGCCACTTCGGCTGGCTCAAGGAATGGTACGAGTTCTCGGTGCCCGACATCGGCCGCTCACCTCTGGTGGAGCGCGCGCTGCAATGGCTCGAGGAACACTTCCCCGAGGAGGTCGCGGCCTCGGACACCGTGCTGTCCTGGGGCGATTCCCGCATCGGCAACGTGCTGTACGACGACTTCCGTCCGGTGGCCGTACTCGACTGGGAGATGGCCACTCTCGGCCCCCGCGAACTCGACGTCGCCTGGATCATCTTTGCGCACATGGTCTTTGAGGAGCTCGCCGGGCTGGCCGGATTGCCGGGCCTGCCAGACGTGATGCGCGAGGAGGACGTCCGCGCCACCTATACCGAACTGACCGGTGCGCAACTGGGTGATCTGCGCTGGTTCTACATCTACTCCGGGGTCATCTGGTGTTGCGTGTTCATGCGCACCGGCGCCCGGCGTGTGCATTTCGGTGAGATCGAAAAGCCCGAAGACGTCGAGACGATGTTCTACCACGCGTCGCTGCTGCGGCGCCTGATCGAGGAGGCATGATGCTCGGACCGATGGACGAGTATCCGGTACATCAAGTCCCCCAGCCGATCGCGTGGCCGGGGTCGTCGGATCGCAACTTCTACGACCGCTCGTATTTCAACGCTCACGATCGCACCGGCGACATCTTCGTCGTCACCGGCATCGGTTATTACCCTAACCTGGGGGTGAAGGATGCGTTCTTCCTGGTATCCCGCCGCGACAGCGGCAAATTCGGCGGTGGTGGGGACACGCAGACCGCCGTGCATTTGTCCGACGCCATCGACCAGGACCGGCTCAACCAGCACGTGCTGGACTACCGCGTCGAGGTCATCGAGCCACTGCACAAGCTCCGGATCGTGCTCGACGAAACCGACGGCGTCGCCGCCGATCTCACCTGGGACGGGTTGTTCGATGTCGTGCAGGAGCAGCCGCATCTGATGCGTCAGGGCAACCGCGTCACGCTCGACGCCCAGCGCTTTGCCCAATTGGGCTCCTGGAGTGGCTATCTGGAGATCGACGGCCGGCGCATCGACGTCGACCCGCAGACCTGGATAGGCTCGCGCGACCGGTCCTGGGGCATTCGTCCGATCGGTGAGGCCGAACCGGCCGGGCGCCCGGCAGATCCACCTTTCGAGGGCATGTGGTGGCTGTACGTGCCGATGGCGTTCGACGACTTCGCGATCGTGCTGATCATCCAGGAGGATCCCAGCGGCTTCCGTTCGCTCAACGACTGCACACGCATCTTCCGGGACGGCCGCGTCGAGCAGCTCGGCTGGCCCCGGGTCAAGATCCACTACCGGTCGGGCACCCGCATTCCGACCGGGGCCACCATCGACGCCACTGCATTAGACGGCACGCCACTGCGGTTTGACGTGGAATCGAAGCTGCCGGTGCCCATTCACGTCGGCGGCGGCTACGGCGGCGACGTCGACTGGATTCACGGCGTCTGGAAGGGCGAAAAGTTCACCGAGCGGCGCACCTATGACATGACCGATCCGGCGATCATCGGGCGGTCCGGTTTCGGCGTGATCGATCACGTCGGCCGGGCGGTCTGCACCGAAGGCAATGCTGCGTCGGTGGAAGGCTGGGGCCTGTTCGAGCATGGCGCGCTCGGCCGGCATGACCCATCCGGATTTGCCGACTGGCTCACCGTCGCGCCCTAGGCCACTTTTCCCGCGCGAGCAGACGCAAACCCGCACGTTTTCCCAGGAAAATGCGCCGGTTTGCGTCTGCTCGCGGGAGAAATGCGGCGGCGCTCAGGAGGCCACGTTCGCGTCGGCCGGGGCGCGGCCGAAGACCATCGACTCGTCGATGCGGTCGAAGCGGTGGTCGATGGCGTCCAGCACGTAGTTGTGCCGCACATGCCAGGGCCGTTTGGTGCCCGAGCGCGGTAGCGCATGCTCGGAACGCTGAATGTAGCCCGCCTCCAGATCCCACGTCCGCTTCTCCGGCATCGGGGCCGCGCCTTTGTGCGGGTAGGCGTGGGTGTAGCCGTGAGCGCCCATGTAGGCCACCAGGTTTGCGAATGCCCGAGCGGTCATGTCGGCCCGCAACGTCCACGACGCATTGGTGTACCCGATGCACCAGGCCAGGTTGGGCACGTCCTCCAGCAGGAACTCCTTGTAGACGAATCGCTCGGTCGGCTTGACCTCGTGACCGTCGATCGACAGCTTGATGCCCCCGAGCGCCTGCAGTTGCAGACCGGTCGCGGTGACGATCACGTCGGCATCAACCCGCGCACCGGATTTCAGCACGATGCCCGCGGCATCGACGTGGTCGATGTGATCGGTGACGACTTCGACGCGGCCGTCACTGATGTGGTCGAACAGGTCGCGGTCCAACACCAGGCACATGCGTTGATCCCACGGGTTATAGCGCGGCTTGAAGTGCACGTCGACGGGATAGCCCGCCGGCAGGGCAGCGATGGTCCGGTTGCGGATCAGCCACCGGCCGAAACGCGGCGCCTTGCGGAACATGAAGTAGGTCAGGACGTGGATCATCGCATTCCGGAACCGCACCACCTGATGAGCCAACCTGCGGGGCAGCACTTTTCGGATGGCCTGCACCATCGGATCGATCCGCGCCATCGACATCATGTACGTCGGTGACCGTTGCAGCATCGTCACCTGCGAAGCCTGCTGGGCCAGCGCGGGCACCAGGCTGATCGCGGTGGCCCCGCTGCCGATCACCACGACCCGTTTGCCCGAGTAGTCCAGCGACTCGGGCCAGAACTGCGGGTGCACGACGTCCCCACTGAAGCTCTCGATGCCGGGGAACTCCGGTGTGTAGGGCTCGTCGTAGTTGTAATAACCGGTGCCGCAGAACAGGAACCGACACCGGTACGTCACCGGCTGACCGTCCTGCTCGGCGTGCACGGTCCAGGTGTCGGTGCCCGAATCCCAATCGGCCGACCGCACACGGGTGTTGAACCGGATGTGCCGATCGATCCCGTTGACCCGCGCGGTCTCGGTGAGGTACTCGCGGATGTCGCCGCCGTCGGCCACGTTCTCCGGCCGGGACCAGGGGTGGTACGGGAAGCTCAAGGTGAAGATGTCACTGTCCGAGCGGATGCCCGGATACCGGAACAGATCCCAGGTGCCGCCGATGCGCTGGCGGCGTTCCAGCACCGTGTACGTCAGTCCCGGGCTCTTCTCCTGAAGCCGATAGGCCGCACCGAGACCGGAGATCCCCGCTCCGATGATGAGCACGTCCGAGTAACCCGCATCCACGTCCCGACGAGCGCCATCCATGGCGAACCTCCTTTGGTCCCGCTCAGTACCACCAGATTAGGTCGTCATCCGCGGAGCGCGTCAACGATCTGGGCAAGCGACTCCACGGCGATCGGACCCGGTTGGTACAGGCAGATCTGGTCGGACACCCCGTCGACCCGGTCGCGAATGTGCGCGGCGATGTCGGCCGGGCTACCGCAGGCGGCGATGGTGTGCAGCACATCGTCGTCGATCAGCGAACCCATCTCGGCCCAGCGGCCCTGCTTGGACAACGCGTTGAGCTCAGGCTGCAAATCACCCCAACCGTGCACCTCCAACACCGGTCGGTAGGCCGGAGTGGAGCCGTAGAACGCCAGCAATCGGCGCGCCGCGTCATGGTCGTCCCCGGCCGACACGATGATCTCCGGCACGATCGCCAGCTCGCCCTCGTCGCGCCCGGCCGCAGCGAGCCCGGCGCGCACGGCAGGCAGCGTGGCCTCGTGCAGAAACCGCTTGGAACCGAACGGCATGACCAGCAGGCCGTCGGCGAACTGGGCGGTGGCCCGGGTCAGCTTGGGGCCCAGTGCGCCGACGTAGATCGGCGGCGGACCGTAGGGGTTGTCACGCGGCGTGAACGTCGGTGTCATCAGGGTGTGCCGGTAGTACTCGCCCCGGAAATCCAGCCGTTCGCCGGTCTCCCAGGCCGTGAAGATCGCCCGCAACGCCGCGACGAACTCGGCCATCCGGGCCACCGGACGGTCGAACTGCGCACCGAACCGTTTCTCGATCTGGGTACGGATCTGGGTGCCGAGCCCCAGTGTGAACCGGCCACCCGAGAGGATCTGATGGTCGATGGCTTGATGTGCCAGGTGAATCGGGTTGCGCGGAAACGCAATTGCCACATTGGTCATCAGATCCAGATCGCCGACGGTGGCCGCCAGGGTCAGCGGGGTGAACACGTCGTGCGGCCCCTCGAAGGTGAACACCCCGCTGGCACCGGCCTCGCGCAGGGCCGTGGCTCGTTGGATCGCATCCGTCGGCCCGAACAACGCTGTCATGACCTTCACGCGTGAGAGCCTAGAGGGGTGAGCCTCCCATCGAGCAGCGACGTCGTCGTGGTGGGCGCCGGTTTCGCCGGACTGTCCGCCGCCCGCGCCTTGTCCCGGCTCGGACACCAGGTGGTGGTGTTGGAGGGACGCGACCGGGTGGGCGGCCGCTCGTCGACCGCCACCATCGCCGGGATACCCGTCGACCTGGGCGCCACGTTCGTCGGACCGACCCAGGACGCCGTGCTCACGCTGGCCCGAGAACTGGGCTGCCGAACCGTTCCCACCTACGACCGCGGCAAGAACCTGATCCGCTGGCATGGCCGGGTGCGGTCCTACCGCAGCACGATCCCGCGACTGTCGATGATGGAACTGTTCGACGTGTCCCGGATCCAGTGGCGTTTCGAGCGGCTGTGCCGGCTGATCCGCGTGGACGAGCCGTGGAACAGCACGAACGCCCACACCCTCGATGAGCGCACCCTGGAGGGATGGTTGCGCTCGGCCGACGCCAACGCCTCGACCCGCAACCTGATGGCGATCATGTCGCGGGTCACCTGGGGTGCCGAACCCGATGAAGTGTCGATGTTGCACGCCGCCCGCTACGTGAAGGCCGCCGGTGGACTGGACCGCATGCTCGACGTGCGCGGCGGCGCCCAGCAGGACCGATTTCCCGAGGGCACCCAGCAGATCGCGCTGCGGATGGCCGAGGAGTTGGGCGACCGGGTGGTGCTGGACGCCCCGGTGGGCCGCATCGAACGACGCACCGACGGCACCGTCGAGGTGAGCTGCCCGGCCGGTGTGGTGCACGCGAAAGCGGTGATCGTGGCGATCCCGCCGCAGCACCGCACCGGTATCGAGTTCAGTCCCCCGCTGCCCCGGGCCTACACGGAATTGGCCGCGCACTGGCCGCAGGGCAACCTCAGCAAGGCCTACGCCGCCTACGAGCGCCCGTTCTGGCGGGCCAACGGATGTTCGGGTGAGGCACTGTCCGATGAAGGTCCGGTGTTCATCACTTTCGACGTGAGCCCCGGCGACGATGGCCCCGGCATCCTGCTGGGCTTCACCGATGCGCGTACGTTCGACCGGCTGCCGGCGACGGAGCGACGCAAACAGGCCCTGGCCGGCTTTGCCACCCTGTTCGGCGACGCCGCCTTGGCGCCGATCGATTACATCGACCATTGTTGGGGCACAGAACAATTCGCGCCCGGAGGCCCGACCGCGGCCGTGCCGCCCGGATCCTGGACGCAGTACGGCCAGTGGTTGCGTGCGCCGGTGGACGCGATCCATTGGGCCGGCACCGAAACCGCCGACGTGTGGACCGGATTCCTCGACGGGGCGGTGCGTTCGGGGCAGCGGGCCGCCGCCGAGGTGGCCGGTCGGCTTACGAACTGAGCGGCTGGGACGTCACCGACTCGGCCAGGGCCCGCAACTGGGCGTTGACCTGGTCGGGGCATTCCAGGATGGCGCAGTGCCCGCCGGGCATCTCGACGAAGCCCGCAAGGTTCGGGACGTCGGCGGCGATGCGGCGGGCGGCATCGATCGGCAGCAACCGGTCTTTGTGGCTGCCGATCACGAGTGTGGGCACCGACAGGTTCTTCACCGAAATGTGTTGCGGCCCCATGCTGTTGACCAGCGCCCGAGCCCAGCCACCGCGGCCGGCCCCCGGCGTCTCGGTGAACAATCGGTAGACGTAGGGCGCCACCCACGGTTCGGCGTCACGGCCGACAGCCAGGTGCGCGACGAAGCGCTGGTTGGGACGCGCGGTGAACCGGGGTACCCGAAACCCGCCGAACGTCCTGACCACGGTGCCGGCCGCCCGGATGCGGGTGGCGCTCAATGCTGCCGGTACGCGCAGCAGCTGCACGTCGCGCAGGAGATCCCCGGTGGTGGTGTTGATCAGTGCGACGGCATCGGCGCGGGCGGCGACCCGGGCTGGATAGCGCTGCGACCACGAGGTGATCGCGATGCCCCCCATCGAATGTCCGGCGACGACGGCCCGCTCGCCCGGCCGCAGCGTCGCGTCGAGCACGGCGTCGAGGTCGGCGGCGAGGTGGTTGAGGCTGTAGCGGTGCCGCTCGCGCGGGGCCTCGCTGCGGCCGTGCCCGCGGTGGTCATAGGCGATGACGCGATAGTCGGCGGCCAGATCGACAATCTGATGGGCCCACACCCCGATGGCACAGGTGATGCCGTGGGCCAGGACGATCGGATAGCCGTCCTCGGGTCCGAACACCTCGGCGTGCAGCCGGACACCGTCGACCGCACGGACCTCCACGGCGCGTCCCGGTGGTAGCTGGGGCAGGGTCATCATGCTCCGATCGTCGGCGTCGTTGCCGGGGCGAAAAAGGATTTACGAGCCTACCGCTTCGGTGGTCAGCACGGGTTTGACCACGTCAGCCGTCTTGGCGGCGGCCCAGGCGGCCTCGAAGTCGTCGAAGGCGTAGCGGGTCACCAAGGCCTCGAGCGGAAGTTCGCCACGGCGGTGCAGATCGACCAGTCGCGGAATGAACGACTGCGGATCACTGTCACCTTCCACCACGCCGCGCACGGTCAGCCCCTTGGCCATGATGAGCACGACCGGAAGCTCAGCGGTCATGGCGCCCAGACCCAGCAGCGCCAGTGACCCGCGCGACCGCAGTACCCCGACCGCACCGGCGATCACGTCCGGGCGGGCGGTGGTGTCGACCGCGGCGGCCGCTCCCCCGGTGAGCTCCAGCACCGCCGCGGCAGCGTCGACGGCCGTCGGGTCGATCGTGGCCGTGGCACCCAATTCGGTTGCCAGTGCACGACGTTGCGCGATCGGGTCGACGGCGATGATGGTGCGGCATCCCGCGATGCGGGCACCCATGACCGCAGAGAGCCCGACGGCGCCGGCGCCGAACACCACGAACGCATCCTCGGGTGTCGGGGCGAGCACGTTGAGCACCGCGCCCACACCGGTCTGCACGCTGCAGCCCAGCGGGGCCGCCAGGGCCGGGTCGATCGGCTCGGGTAGCGCGACTGCGTTGCGGCTGCCGGCGATCGCGTACGTGGCGAAACTGGACTGTCCGAAGAATCCGCCACTGATCGGCTCGCCGGCCAGCCGAAGCGCGCT
Organism: Mycobacterium sp. NS-7484; assembly: GCF_001953975.1. GTDB lineage: Bacteria > Actinomycetota > Actinomycetes > Mycobacteriales > Mycobacteriaceae > Mycobacterium. The sequence goes on along the minus strand of NZ_MBEJ01000005.1, from coordinate 71,509 downwards.
GGACTCGTCGCGGCGACTGCCGCGCATGTTCAGGTCGGTGGAATGCGCACAGTAGGCGGGAGCGTCGTCCAGACAGTCCGGGCAACTGCCGCAACTGGCGAAGGTGAGCACGACCTGATCACCGATGTGGTGGGTGGCGTCCGGCCCGACCTGGACCACCGTGCCGGCCCCCTCGTGGCCGAACACCATCGGTACCTTGCGGAACCGGGCGGCCATGGTCACGTCGGTGTGGCAGATGCCCACGGCGTCGATCCGGACCAGCACTTCATCGCCGACAGGTTCACGGATCTGTACCTCGGTGAGCTGCGGGTCAGCTCCGGCGTCGAGCAGCACTGCGGCGCGGGCATTGAGCATCCGGTGATGCTAGGCCAACGACTTGACACCTGTCACAATTGGCCGGCGGTCCACTCAAACGGTCTACGCACAAGGAGACAGGCGATGCGTGCAGCACAGATCAGCCGACTCGACGGTCCGGATGCGGTGCAGGTGGTAGAGGTCGAGGAGCCCGCCGGCGAGACCGATGCGGTGGTGATCGACGTCCACGCCGCCGGCGTGGCGTTTCCCGACGCGCTGCTGACCCGCGGTCTCTACCAGTACAAGCCGGACCTGCCGTTCACCCCGGGCGCTGAGGTCGCCGGCGTGGTGCGTTCCGCGCCCGACGATGCCCATGTCTCCGCCGGTGACCGGGTGCTCGGCCTGACCATGCTGTCGGGCGGCATGGCCGAAGTCGTGGCGCTGCCCGCCGAGCGGGTGTTCGCCCTGCCCGACGCGGTGTCGTTCGAGGCCGGGGCCGGCATCCTGTTCAACGACCTCACCGTGCACTTCGCCCTGCGTACCCGCGGCCGGCTGGCCAAGGGCGAGACCGTGCTGGTGCACGGCGCGGCCGGTGGCATCGGAACCTCCGCGCTGCGACTGGCACCCGCACTCGGCGCGTCACGCACCATCGCGGTGGTGTCCACCGAGGAGAAGGCCGAGATCGCCAGGGCCGCAGGGGCATCCGATGTGGTGCTGGCCGAGGGCTTCCGCGATGCGGTCTCCGAACTCACCGGCGGGCGTGGGGTGGACATCGTGGTCGACCCCGTCGGCGGTGACCGTTTCACCGACTCGTTGCGCTCACTGGCCGTGGGCGGCCGACTGCTGGTGGTCGGCTTCACGGGCGGTGAGATCCCCACGGTCAAAGTCAACCGCCTGCTGCTCAACAACGTCGACGTGGTCGGGGCCGGTTGGGGCGCCTGGACGTTCTCCCATCCCGGATATCTTGCCGAGCAGTGGGCCGAACTGCAGCCGTTGTTGGCCTCCGGTGCCGTCGCCGCGCCGCAGCCCGAGGTGTACCCGCTGGAGCAGGCCGCCCAGGCCATCGCCGCCCTGGAGAACCGCACCGCGAAAGGCAAAGTGGTGCTGGCGCTTCGCTGAGCGCGGAATATCCGGGCGGGAGCCGCTGTTGCGGGGTGCGTGACTGAGCAAGCCGAACTGAGCCCCACCGACTGGGTACGCGAGCAGACCCAACGCATCCTGGAACAAGGCACCACCGACGGCGTCGAGGTGCTGGACCGCCCCATCGTGCTGTTCACGACGACGGGCGCCAAATCCGGCAAGAAGCGCTACGTCCCGCTGATGCGGGTGGAGGAGAACGGCCGCTACGCCATGGTGGCCTCCAAGGGCGGAGACCCGGCACACCCTTCCTGGTACTTCAACGTGAAGGCCAACCCGGCTGTCACGGTGCAGGACGGCGACAAGACCGCATCGCTGACGGCTCGCGAGCTCTCCGGTGCCGAGCGCGAACACTGGTGGAAGCTGGCCGTCGAGGCCTACCCGCCGTATGCCGAGTACCAGACCAAGACCACTCGGCAGATCCCGGTGTTCATCGTCGAATGACGGTCACCACCAGCCGAGGGCCTCGGACAGCTGCCGCGCCAACTCGTCGGTGAGCGTGCGCACGTAGGCGCCGGACAGGTGGTGGGTGTCGTGGTAGATCAGCACGTTGCCCTCCACCGCGCGACAGATGGTCGGCCGGCACACGGCGTCGCTGAGGTCCAGCACCTTCATCGAGGGGTACCTGTCCAGGTACTCGAACGTGGGGTTGCGGGCGGCCAGCGCCTCACTGCGAGGCAGCCCGCACGACTCGGCATCACCCCCGTCCGACAGACAGTCGACCGGTGAGAAGAACCAGCCGTCCCGAACCATCCACGGCGTATCCCGCATGCCAAGCATCGGAATACCGTTGGCCGCCAGTTCTTCCCAGATCCCGAGGTAGTAATCGGGCACATAGTCACCGGGTCCGTTGAGGATCGGGCGGGTCGCGGTGAAGAACACGTAATCCGGCCGGTCGGCGATGATCTGGGCCAGCGCTTGGTCCGACCACGTCCGGCAGGACGGATACGGCTGGAAGGAACCCGCGATGATGGGCACCGGTTTGGTGGTCAGCGGGCAACCGAGCTTCAGATAGGTGGTCACCTTGAAGCCGTGCTGCCGGCCGATCTGGTGCAGAGCGGTCAGCCAGTGCTCGGAATGGGACCCGCCGGCCAGCGCAATCGTACGGGCCGCCTCGGGGTCTCCGTATGTACACGTGATCACCTCGTCGCCGGTGAATCCGGTGACGCAATGGTCGACCGACGACGGCGGGATGTCGTCGGCCGCCTCCAGAGCGCTCGGGCGCATCGGCAGTTTGGCGACCCTGCGGTTCTCGATGAGCGCCCGCGCGCCCGGATAGTCGCGAACCGGCAGCATTTCCAATTCCGCACCGCTGGCCCGCGCCGATGCCACATGGCCCCGCCACATCAACGATGTCGCCACCAACATCACCGTCACCAGCACAATGACTATCCCCGTCAAGGCCGCGGCGGGGTTGCGCCACTGCGTGCGCCACGGCGGCTGGGCGAACCGCGCGGTGAGCCACGCCAGCAACGCGGCGACCACGGCGACCGCGCTGCCGTCGACGAGACCGACCGCATCGGTGTTGACGGTGGCCAGCCAGAAGATCAACAGTGGCCAATGCCAGAGGTACAGCGGATACGCCACCGCTCCGAGAGCGACCAACGGTGCGCTGCGCAACGTCTCACCGATCCGGGACCAGATCGGCCACCCGCGGAGCCGGGCCGGGCGGGTCACGAGCGCCGCGGCCAGCACGCCGACCAGTGGCTGCCAGGCGCGCGCGGCGGTGCTGTAGTAGGCCGGCATCGGGTTGTCCGAGTGCGTCACCACCGCGTAGTACAGCGACGCCACCATCGCGGCACCGCAGGCCGCCATCAGCACATCGCGCCGCAGAGACCGGCCCCGACGCCTCGTCACCGCCGTCACCACGGCGGCCAGTGCCAGGAATCCGGCCGCGAACTGAGCCAGCACCGAGACCGCCCACAGGTGGTGCAGGGGCGTCACCGCCGCACCGGCCTGCACATAGTCCTCGGCCGACTGGAGCAACTGCCAGTTCTGGTAGAAACCCAGGCCGGCCAGCGTCTGCTCGGCGAATGCCTCCCACCGGGTCTGCGGTTGAATCAGCACGGTCAGTACCGCGCACACGGCAATCATGAGAACCATCGGCGGCACCAACCACCGCACCAGCCAGGCGAATTCGCCGGCCATGGCGCTCGGGCCCGCCGTACCGATGTGGTGCAGCACTCGCCGGCCGAGCAGAACCCCCGTCAGCATGAACAGGACATCGAGTCCGGCACTGGCCTGACCGAACCAGAAATGGCCGACGACCACCATCACGATGGCCACGCCGCTCAACCCGATCAGGGGGTCACTCGCCTGCGGCCGCACGGCAGAAACGCGGACCGGATCGTCAACAATTGCCTGCACGATGAAACTTCCTGCGCCGTCTTCGCCGATGGTCGACGAAACCGCCCCTCGGGCACGCCGTTCGCCGCAGCGAGCATAGGTCACCGCTCGGCGGCTCGTGTGATGTGACCCGGGACACTATCGAAACTGGTTGCGCTGTAGCCAAACTCACACTCTAAGAATTGCTTTTACCTAGCGTTTGACGGGACCATGGAAGGGTCCCTGTTCCTCGGGCGATCCCCGAGGTGTGGACGTCAACAACACATGAGTCCCCGTGATCCGGGGCACTTTGAGGAGTGAGAAGTATGTCCTTCGCACAGTTTCGCGCGAACCAGAAGCGCGCCAACATGCGGCGCCGCCTCTACGCGCGGATCAACGAACTGCCCAACTCGACGGTTCGTGAAGAGTTGATCGCAGTCGTACAGCGGTACGAGCTTCAGGATGCACATCGCTGAGATGACGAGCCCGCTGTACAGAGCCGGTGGCCCGAAGGCCCCGGCTCTGTTGTTTTCGGTGGGCCCCCGGGCGCGGGCAATCTCCGCAGTGGCTAATGGGTGCTGGCCGCTGGGCGGACGATGATCTCGTTGACATCCACTTCGGCCGGCTGGCCGACGGCGAAGGCGATGGCATCGGCGATGGCTGACGCGGGAATGGCGACCGCCCGGTAGTCCCGCATCGCCGAACGTGCCGCCTCGTCGGAGATCGACTCGGCCAGCTCAGATTCTGTGACACCCGGGGACACGACACTGACCCGGATGTCACCCGAACTCTCCTTGCGTAGTCCCTCGGAGATCGCCCACACCGCGAACTTGGTGGCGCAATAGACCGCCGCAGTCCGTTCCACCTCGTGGGCACCGATGGATGCCAGGTTGACGATGTGGCCGCCGCCCTGGGCCCGCATCACCGGCAGGACAGCGCCGATGCCGTGCAGCACGCCGCGGATGTTCACATCGATCATGCGGTTCCACTCGTCGGCACGGCGCTCGGCCAGCATCGACAGCGGCATCACCCCGGCGTTGTTGACCATCACGTCCGCACGGCCATAGGTGCTGAGTGCGGCGGCTACGAACCGCTCGACATCATCAGCGTCGGTGACGTCCAGACGGCGGAAGGCTGCTGCGCCACCGGCACTTCGGAGTTCGTCGACCAGGCATTGCAGCCGATCGGTACGGCGGGCACCGAGAAACACCTGGTGCCCGTCGGCGGCCAGGCGCCGCGCGGTGGCCTCGCCGATACCGCTGGAGGCTCCGGTGATCAAGACCGTCTTGTTCATCTGTGTTCCTTCCTCAGATCGCTTGCTGGGTGGGCAGGATGGTGATCTCGGTCAGGTTCACGTGTCGGGGCACCGCGGCAATGAAGGCGATCGTTTCCGCCACATCGGCGGCGGTGAGGACGTCGATCTCGTCGATCAGATCGGCCATCAGCTTCGAGGCGTCCGGATCGGTGACGTGCAACGGCAATTCGGTGTCGACCATCCCGGGTTCGATGGTGGCGACCCGGACGTTCTTGCGGCCCAGCTCAACTCGCAACAGCCTGGTGAGCTGGCTGATGTACGCCTTTGTGCCCGAATACACCGAGAACTTTTCCAACACCCTCGTTGCAGCGATCGACGAGGTGGTGATCAGATCGGCGGGCTTTCCGTCGGCGGCCGAAGCGACGAGCTGCGGCACGAAGGCACCGATGACGTTCATCACCCCGGTGACGTTGAGGTCGATCTGGCGCTGCCATTCATCGAATTTGACGTCCTCGACCGGTGAGATGAGCTGGACTCCGGCATTGGCGAACACCAGATCGGCCCCGCCGAAGCGGTGGTCGACCTGCTCGGCGACGGCTTTGACTGCCTCGCGGTCGGTGACGTCGACCGGGAGGGCCAACGCGGTGCCCCCGCGCTCGGTGATCTGCTGGGCCAGGGCCGCCAGCCGGTCGGCCCGGCGCGCGGTAAGCACCACCGTGGCGCCCAGCGCGGCCAGGCGTAGCGCGGTGGCCTCGCCGATACCGCTGGAGGCGCCGGTGACGACAGCGACCCGCTCGGCCAGTGGGGTTGCGGTGATGAGGGTGGACATGTGGTTCTCCTTTCGTGACGACGTGACACCACCCAGACAACCGGCAATCGGATGACTTTGGGGCGGTCAGACCCGCCCTGTCTATCGGGGGACAAACTGGGCCACCTTCGGCGTCGACAACCGGCGCGCAGCGGGCAGACTGGCAGCATGACCGACCGAAAATCTTCGGAGCTGGCCGAATTCCTCAGCGCGCGGCGGGCACAGTTGAGCCCGCAGGCGGCCGGTCTCGACGACGAGACGGTTGCGCGTCGCCGGGTGCCGGGGTTGCGCCGCGAGGAGCTGGCCAGACTGGCCGGGGTCAGCGTGGACTACTACACCCGCCTCGAGCAGGGCCGCAGCCGCAGCGCCTCGACCGATGTGCTCGACGCGCTGGCCGGCGCGCTGCAGCTCAACGAGGCCGAGCGTCAGCACCTACATCACCTGGCGCGACGCCAGCCCACCCAACGCAAGCGGCGATCGCGGCCCCAATCGGTGGACGGCGCCACCCTGCGTCTGCTGGAATTGCTCGACCAGGTGTGTTCACCGGCGTTCGTCCTGGGCCGGCGCCTGGACGTGCTGGCCCACAACCGATTGGCCGGGGCCCTGGTCACCGAGTTCCGCGAGTTGCCCGCCGCCCAACGTAACCAGGCCCGCTTCGTCTTCTTCGATCCGCATGCCCGTGAGCTCTACGCGGATTGGGAGCAGGTGGCCGCCGATACCGTCGCCATGTTGCGGCTCGATGCCGGACGCCATCCCGACGACGACAAGCTGGCCGCCCTCGTCGGCGAATTGTCCATCCGTTCGGTGGAATTCCGATCCTGGTGGTCCAACCACACCGTGGAACGGCGGACGACCGGAACCAAGGCCTACCATCATCCGTTGGTCGGTGATCTGACCGTCGATTACCAAGCCCTCAACCCGTCGGCCGACCCAGATCAGATCCTCATCATCTACACCACCGCAGCCGGATCTGCCGACGAGACGGCACTGCGCCTGCTGGCGAATTGGCATGGGGACGAACGTGTTCGGTCACCCGAGGGACAACCAGGGGCTGACGCCGCGTCGTGATCGCGGCAGCCAGCCGAACGGGTCGGGGCCGTCGGGCTGGTACTCCAGGCTGACGTGACCGCGGTAGTCGCGACGGCCAAGGTGGCTCAGGTGGGCCGGGATGTCCATGGCTCCGGTGCCGGGCGCGCCTCGTCCCGGTGCATCGGCGATCTGGACGTGACCGATACGGTCGATGTGGCGGTCGATCACCGCGGTGATGTCGTCACCGTTGACCTGCAGGTGGTACAGGTCGGCGAGAAGCTTCAGCGCCGTCACTCCCGTTTCCCGTTCGACGCGTTCGATCACCGCGATCGCCTCGTCCGCGGTCTTCAAGGGGTACGCCGGTACGCCGCTGAGGGGTTCGATGAGGATCGTGGCACCGATGCCCTGGGCCAGCCGGCCGGCGTGCGCGAGGTTCTCCAACGCGGTCTCGTCTTGTGTGGACTGGTCCAGCCCCTCACGTCGGTTGCCGTAGAGCGCGTTGAATGCCTTGGTGTCCAGCCGTTGTGCGATGCCGATGGCGACGTCGACGTTGTCTCGGAAGGTATTGCGCCGCGCGGGGTCCGAGACCAGCCCTCTGTCCCCCGCGGCCATGTCACCACCGGTGAAGTTCATCGCCGCCAGGCGCACCCCGGCGTCCTCGACGGACCGCACAAACGCGTCGACCTCCGGGCCAGGTGGAACCGGATCGTCGAAGGGCCACCAGAATTCGACTGCCTCGAAGCCGGCGCGGCGGGCTGCGTCGGGTCGTTGCAGCAGGGGCAGCTCGGGGAACAGGATCGAGCAGTTGACGACGAAGCGTGCAGTGGTACTCACGGGACCTCGGTTCAGCCGCGGCCGAAGTACGGCATGGCCCGGGCCATCACCGTCAGCGAGGGAACCGACACGTCCAGCGGCAGCTCGACGAGGTGAGCGACCGCGCGGGCCACATGCTCGACGTCGAAAGTCGGTTCCGCCGCGAGACTTCCGTCGGCCTGCAAAGTCTGGTGGCTGAACCCGGCGGTCATGTCCGTGGCAGCGTTGCCGATGTCGATCTGGGTGATGCAGATGTCGATGTCGCGCAGGTCCAACAACATCGACGCGCTCAGCCCGCTGATCGCATGTTTGGTGGTGGTGTAGGCCAGGCTGTTGGGCCGGGGCCGGTGCGCCGACAGGGAGCCGTTGTTGATGATCCGGCCGCCTCGGGGTAGCTGGGAAGCCATGAGGCGGGCGGCCTCGCGTGCGCAGTACACCGCTCCGTCGACGTTGGTGCGCCAGGTGGTGCGCCACCCTTCGTCGTCGATGTCGAGGATCGAGGCCGAAGGGCCGAACACGCCGGCGTTGTTGAACAACACATCCACGCGACCGAACGATGCGACGGTCTCGGCGAACAAGGCCTGCACCGACGCCGAGTCGGTGACATCGGTTTGCACCACCAACGCATTCGGCCGGTGCGCCGCCACCTGTGCCAACGTCTCAGGCCGGCGACCGGCGAGCACCACGTGATGGCCGGCGTCCAACAGAACCTGCGCGGTGGCGCGGCCGATGCCGCTGCCCGCTCCGGTGACGACGACGACTTTCGGGTCTTTGTCCACGTCGTCGATTGTGCCGTGGCAGCGGTTCAGTGCGTCGGCGTGCCGCCCGCCGGACTCGGACGGGCGGCGGTGAAGAAGGCCATGACCACCGCGCTCACACCGATCATCGCCGCGGCCAGGAACGCCGCGTGCACGCCCGAGATGTCGGGTGCTCCGCCCGACTGCGAGGCCTTGGTCATCACCGTCACGAACAAAGCAGTGCCCGCGGCGCCGGCCACCTGCTGCAACGTCGTCAAGATCGCGCTGCCGTGCGAGTACAGACGATCCGGCAGTACGGCGAGCGCGTCGGTCATCAACGGGGTGAACATCATCGACAGGCCGACCATCATGAGGGTCTGCAGCGCGACGAGTTCCCAGATCGGTGAGGCGGCCGACAGCGCGGTGAAACCCCACAGCGATGCGCACAGCAGCATCGACCCCGGTACCACCAGCATCCGCGCGCCGTGACGGTCATATGCCCGGCCCACCAACGGTCCGGCCAGGCCCATGAGCAATCCACCCGGCAGGGTCGCCAGCCCGGCCACCAAGGCACTGTGGCCCAGCACGTCCTGCACGTACAGCGGCACCATGATGATGGCCCCGAACAATCCCATGAAGCCGAGGACCACCAGACTCAGTGACACCGAGAACCGCCGGTAGGTGAACGGCCGCAGGTCGAGGAACGCGCGGTCCCGGCGCTGCAGCTGTACCTGGCGTGCTCCGAAAGCCACCATCGCCACCGCGCCGAGTGCCATCGGCGCCCAGGCGGGGATGCCCGGCCCGCCATGCGCGGCCTCGCCCAACAGTGAGAGGCCGAAGACCAGGCCGGCGAATGCGACCGCCGACAACGGCACCGAGATCGGGTCGATCGGGGCCGGTTCCTCCCGTTCGTCCTCGACCCGCAACCACCTCAGGCCGGCGGCCAACGAAGCCAGCGCGATCGGCAGCACGATCCAGAACATCCACCGCCAGTCCAGCGAGCCGAGGATGAAGCCGGACAGCGTGGGCCCGATCGCCGGGGCGACCGCGATGACGATCGAGATGGTGCCCATCATCTGTCCGCGCCGGTCGGCTGGAATCAACGTCATCACCGTCGTCATCAACAGCGGCATCATCACCGCGGTGCCGCACGCCTGCACGATCCGCCCGGCCATCAGCACCGCGAAACCCGGTGCGAGGGCGGCCACGAGCGTGCCGGTGCAGAACAGCGACATCGAGGTGAGGTAGATCCCGCGCACCGGATACCGCTGCAGCAGCGAGCCCGACATGGGGATGACCACGGCCATGGTCAGCAGGAAACCGCTGGTGAGCCATTGCGCCGTGCTGGCGGAAATGTGCAGATCCACGATCAACGCCGGCAATGCGACGCTCATGATCGTCTCGTTGAGGATCATCACGAACGCGGACCCGACCAGCAACGCGATGATGACGTTGGGGCTCGACTCGGCACGCGGTCGCGTCGCGATCTCCCCCGTGTCCGGTCCCGCTGTCATCACCACTCCTGTCTCAATCGGCACTTTCGCAGCACCCCAGGGTAGGTGGCCGACCCCGCGACGGGGAAACCAGTTTTTCCGGCTGAGCCCTCGATAATCAACGATGCGTCTGCCAAGATGGCATACGGTCCATTGACCAGACGGTGTGTCTAGCGAAATTTTCGGATTCGAGGAGCGAGATGCCACAGACGCCTACTTCCCTGCGTCCTCAGCCGGCGGAGTACGACGCCGAATGGGTCCGCGCGAAGTACGCGCTCGAACGTGACAAGCGTCTGCGCCCCGATGCCGTCGACCAGTACGTCGAGGTCACCGCCGACTTCTCGCACTACGCCGACGATCCCTACACCGAGTGGGTCGACCGTGAGCCGGTGCACGACCACGTGCAGGTGGTGATCATCGGCGCCGGGCTCGGCAGCCTGATCGCCGCCGCCAGGCTGCAGGAGGCCGGCGTCACCGACATCCGGATCGTCGACACCGCGGGCGACTTCGGTGGCACGTGGTACTGGAACCGTTACCCCGGCGCCCAGTGCGACATCGAGTCCTATATCTACCTGCCGCTGCTCGAAGAGCTGAACTACATGCCCACCGAGCGCTATGCCCATGGGCCGGAGATCCGCGCACACCTGCAGGCCATCGCCCGGCACTACGGGCTGTACCGAAATGCATTGCTGCAAACCACCGTCACCGGCATGCGCTGGAATGAGCAGGACGCGCACTGGGAAATCTCGACCAACCGCGGCGATGTGTTCACCGCGTCGCTGGTCACCGTCTCCCCGGGATCGCTCACCCGCCCGAAACTGCCCGGCATCCCGGGAATCAACGAATTCACCGGGCACACCTTCCACACCAGCCGCTGGGATTACGGCTACACCGGCGGCGATGAGACCGGCGGGCTGACCAAGCTGGCCGACAAGCGCGTCGGCATCATCGGCACCGGCGCGACGGGCCTGCAGTGCATCCCGCACCTGGGCCGGTGGGCGCAGAAACTCTATGTGTTCCAACGGACTCCGAGCACCGTCGCCGAACGCGGCAACCGGCCCACCGACCGCGACTGGGCCGCCGGTCTGCAGCCGGGCTGGCAGCGGGAACGGATGGAGAACTTCACCCGGGTCACCTGCGGGGTCGAGATGGACCTTGATCTCACCGAGGACGGCTGGACGCGCAATGCGTTGGAGCTGACCGATTCTGCGGTGATCCGCGAGACCGCCCGCCTCGGCCGAGAGATGACCCCGCAGGAGATCGACGCGTTCCTGTTCCGCGCCGACTTCGACGCGATGGAACGCCTGCGCCGACGGATCAGCGACACCGTGCACGACGAGAAGACCGCCGAGGCGCTCAAGCCCTGGTTCCGCCTGATGTGCAAACGCGCCGGTTACCACGACGAATACCTCAAGACCTTCAACCGCGACAGCGTCGAACTGGTCGACACCGACGGCCGTGGAGTGGAGCGGTTCACCGAGACGGCCGCCGTCGTCGACGGCGTCGAATACGAGCTCGACGCGTTGATCTTCGCAACCGGGTTCGAGGTCGGCACCGAATTCACCCGGCGCCTCGGGTTCGAGATCGTCGGCCGCGACAATGTCCGACTGAGCGACAAATGGGCCAAGGGCATGCGGACCCTGCACGGGCTGCAGACCCACGGCTTCCCCAACTGCTTCTTTCTGGGCTACACCCAATCCGGCGTCTCCCCCAACTACACCCACACCGCCGAGGAGCGCGCCCGCCACTTCGCCTATCTGGTCAGCACATTCGTCGAGCGCAAGGCGACAACCATCGAGGCCACCGCCGAGGCCGAGGAAGAGTGGTTGGCGGCGATGAACGAGGCCTCGGTCAAGCCGAAGGCCTTCTACGCCGACTGCACGCCGAGCTACCTCAGTTCCGAAGGCGACAAGGACAACCCACACGGCATGCTGTCGACCAACTTCGGCGGTAAGCCCGTCGAGTTCTTCGACATGTTGGCCAAGTGGCGCTCGACGGGCCAGCTGGAGGGTGTGATCTTGACGTGACCGAAACGACGCACGTCGACGACACCGACGCCGGGGCACCGAAACTCACGATGCGCGATCGTCATCGCATCATGACGCGTGAGCACATCATGGCCGCCGCCCTGGAAGCCTTCGGCGAGCGCGGTTATGTCGCGGTCACCATCGACGACATCGTGCGGCGTGCCGGGATCGGTCGAGCCACCTTTTACCTGCATTTCGACAGCAAGGCCGCGGTGCTGCGCGAGCTGCGCAACACCCGGATGATGGTGTGGTCCCAGCAGGATGCGCCGCGCGGCGGCAAGTCGGGACGGCCGTCGGTTCGGGCCTTCTTCGAGAAAGTGGTCGACTTCTACACCGCCGCACCGGAGCTTTACATGGCGCTGCACCAAGCCCGCGCCGCCGACCCGGAATTCGCCGCCGCCCACCGGGCCACCATGGAAGCCAACATCGAGGACTGGATTGCCAACGACGCCATCCCCGGCGCCGGCGAGGCTCAGATCCGCTTGGCGATCGCGATGATGTACACCATGGTCGACTCCTTCATGCATCTCTGGCTCGTCGACGGGTGGCCGCTGGACCGCGAGGCCGCCATCGAGGCGATGACCGATGCCCTCTACGCCACCATGCGCTGAAACCCTCACCAAGACAGGAACTCCCGATGACGGACCGACGGTATCTGCATCTGAACCTGGTAGCCAACGACATCAACCTGCACCAGGGCGCGTACGGCTACGAACAGGCGCACGGAATCGCCGAGCGCAGCACCTTCGAGCGCCTGCTCGAGTACGGGCGCTTCGGTGACGAGGGCTTGTTCACCGCGCTGTTCGTCGGTGACATCCCCGGCATGCAGGGCTCACCGGCCTTCGACGGCGGCCCGGCCGAACCCATCACCGCGCTGACCGCGATATCCCAGCACACCAAGCACGTCGGCCTCATCGCCACCGCGTCGACGACGTTCTACGACCCGTACAACCTGGCCCGCTTGCTGGCCTCACTCGACCAGGCGTCTGACGGCCGTGCCGGATACAACGCCGTCACCTCCGTCATCGATGACTTCGCGCTGAACTACAGCCTGGCACAGCATTTGGATCGGGAAGAACGCTACCAGCGCGCCGACGAGTTCCTCGATGTGCTTCGATCGCTGTGGGACAACCGCGAGCTGCGCCGCGATCCCGACGGCCGCACCCGGTTCTACGCGGAGCCGATCAACCACCGGGGCAACCTGTTTCAGGTCTCCGGCCCACTCAACATCGCACCCAGCCGGCAAGGCCGACCACTGATCGCGCAGGCCGGTGGCTCCGGGGCGGGCATCCGGGTGGCCGCCAAGTACGCCGAGATGGTGTTCACCAACTCCTCCACCCGCGAGGGCGCCGCGGTCTACCGCGAGACCCTGGACAAGGCGCTGGCCGCCCAGGACCGTGAACCCGGCTCCGTGCCGGCGATCCCCGGCCTCATTCCCTATGTCGGCAAGACCGTCAAAGAAGCCGAGGAGCGGCTGCACGAGCTGGACAGCTACGTCGACTGGGCGCCCATCGCCCCGTTTGCCTTGGGCCAGTTCGGTATCGACATCCCGCTCGACGACATCGACGCACCGTTCCCGGTCGCGGCGCTGCCGGTCCCGGCCGACGTCGAGAAGACGATCAAGAGCACCTTCGGCAACTATGTGGGGCTGTACAACTGGATTCAGGAACGCCCGGAGGTGACGGTGCGTGAAGTCGTGGCCCAGGCGGTCGGCCGCGGCGGCGCCACCCACCGCAAGTTCGTCGGCTCCTACGACGATCTCGTCGAGGACTTCGCAGCCTGGCATTCCGACGGCAACGTCGGCGGATTCAACCTGATGCTCTCCGCGGGTGCGCAGTCCATCCGCGAGTTCATCGACGAGGTGGTCCCCCGGCTCATCGACCGCGGTATCTATCGCGCCACCCCGGCGGATCGGCCCTTGCGCGAGCGGTTCTGAGGCTAGAGTCCCTGCCGGCAGGCGAAACGGCAAGGAAAGTCGATGACGACGAGCGAACAACCCACTGCGGCAGGCGAAGAACACCCACCCCGGCGCCACGGCGTCATGCAGTCGTTCACCGGGCTGTGTGTCCGCTACGTCGAACGTCTGATGCCCGACCCGTATCTTTTCGCGGTCATCCTCACCCTCATCGTCGCGGCGCTGGTGGCGGTGTTGGTCGACGGCGCGTCGGCCGACGGCATGCTCAAGGCGTGGTACGGCGGGGTGTGGGGCTCGCAGAACATCTTCACATTCGCCTTCCAGATGGTGTTGATCCTGGTGACGGGCTACACGTTGGCCGAGGCGCCGATCCTGAAACGGGCCATCGGCTACATCGCCGCCAAGCCGAACAACCAGGTGCAGGGGGCGCTGCTCTGTTTCGCGGTGAGCGCGGTGCTGTCGCTGCTCAACTGGGGGCTGGGACTGGTGGCCGGCGCGTTGGTGGCCCGGCAGGTGGCACGGCGGTTCACCGATGCAGATTTCGGCTACCTGATCGCCGCGGCATTCATGGGCTTCATCGTCTGGACCCAGGGCCTGTCGTCGTCGATCGCGCTGGCCAACACCGACAGCAGCAGTCCGATCAACGTGATCCACAAGATCACCGGCATCACGGTGCCGTTGAGCCAGACCATCTTCCAGCCCTACAGCTGGCTCTCGGTGATCGTCGTGCTCGCCGTGCTCGCGCTGGCGATCTGGCGCATGGCGCCGGCCCAGGGCCTGGCACCGGATCCTGCGGTGTTCGAAGACGAGGAGCAACCGGACAGCGAAACGCACGACGACACCGACGTCAGCAGGAAAAAGACGTTCGCCGAATGGCTGGAAAACCTGTGGATCCTCAACGTTTTGGTGTTCGTCGCCGGGATCGCGTACTTCGTGCTCAGTGGTTTCGCCCTGAACATCTCGTCGATGATCATGTTGTTCACCATCACGAGCGCGTTGTTGCACCGCACCCCGATCCGGTTCATCCGGGCGTTCACCGGCGCGGCGAAGGTGTCCGGGCCACTGCTGCTGCAGTATCCGCTGTACGGCGGACTGGTCGGCTTGTTGGGCTATCAGGCAATCGAGGACACCAAACCGCTGCAGACCCTGCTGGCCGAGGCGGTGGTCAACGGGGCGACGCAGTACACCCTGCCGTTCCTGACGTTCATCGGCTCGTTGATCATCAGCCTCTTCGTGCCGTCCGGCGGCGGGCACTGGGCCGTGCAGGGCCCGATCGCCGTGGACTCGGCGTTGGCGGTCGGGCAGCAATCCCCGGCCTACCTCGGGTTGATGTCGATGTCCGTCGCCGTCGGTGAAGGGGTGGCGAACATGATCCAGCCGTTCTGGCTGCTGCCGCTGTTGGCCATCGCGAAACTCAATGTGCGCCAGGTGATGGGCTTTACGGTCGTGGCCTTCCTGATCGGGTTGGTGGTCCTGGGTGCGACGATGTTGATCGCACCGTTGGTGATCTGAGGCGTCGGAGGGAGCACACGTGGGCCCGTGGTGGGCGGCGAACTGGACCGAGGTGCTCGGGTTCGGGACGGGCCTGTTGTGCGTGTGGTTGGCCGGCCGGCGCAACGTGTACAACTTCCCGGTCGGCATCGCGAACAACCTGGTCTTCCTGTGGCTGTTCACCACCACCGCGCTGTACGGGAACGCCGCGCTGCAGGTGGTCTACCTCGGTCTCGGGGTGATGGGCTGGTACGGCTGGGTGCGGGCGAAGGGCGCCGTCGACATCGGATTCGTCCGCGCCGCCACTGCCCGCGGGCTCGCGGTCGCGGTGTTCGCCGGTGGGCTCGGCACCGTGGTCGTGGCGCTGCTGCTCGGCCAGACCGACTCCACCACCGAGGTGGCCGACGCCGCCGTCACCTCCTTCAGCCTGGTCGCCCAGGTGCTGCTGAACCGGCGATGCTGGCAGACCTGGTGCGTCTGGATCGCGGTGGACATCGCCATGGTGGGGCTGGCGGCAAGCAAGGGCCTGTGGATCACCGGCGCCCTCTACCTGATCTTCATCGGACTGTGCGTCAACGGCCTGCGCATGTGGCGGCGTGACCTCGCCGCGGTGCCGGGCAGCGAACCGGTCGGACAACATGCCTGAGTTCGCCCACGGCCTGGTGCTGGGCAAGTTTTATCCCTTCCACGCCGGCCACGCGCTGCTGATCAGGACCGCGTTGTCCCGCTGCGATGCGGTCACCGTCGAGGTGCTCGGGTCCAGCGCAGAATCCATCTCGATGGACCGTCGGGTGGGCTGGATACGCGCCGAATTCCCTGGCGCACATGTGGTGTGCGGCCTCGACGACGCCCCGGTCGACTTCGATTCCGCACCGGCCTGGGACGCCCACATGACGGTGATCGAGGCTCTGTTGGATGCCGCCGTGGACGCCGTGTTCACCTCCGACGTCTACGGCGGCGAGCTGGCCCGACGCCTGAATGCCACCTGGCTGCAGGTCAACCCGGACCGTGCGCAGCTGCCGATCTCGGCATCCGCCATCCGCGCGGACCCGGATGCGCACTGGTCGGCGCTGCCGCCGCTGGTGCGCACCGACCTGATCCGGCGGGTGGTGGTGCTCGGCGCCGAGTCGACCGGGTCCACGACCCTGGCCGCCGATCTCGCCGCCGCGCTGGGCACCGACTGGGTGCCCGAGTATGGCCGCGAGTACACCGAGACCCGCGACGGCGGCCCGCACTCTCCTTGGCGCACACACGAATTCGATCTCATCACCGACCGGCAGATCGCGATGGAGCGCGCCGCGGCGACCACCGCGCCACGTTCGGTGCTCGTCTGCGACACCGACGCCCTGGCCACCACCCTGTGGCATGAGCGATACGTGGGGCATCGGGCGCAGCGGCTGGAACTCCGGGCCGCCGCACACCCGCCGTTGCTGTACCTGCTCACCGGCGACGAGATCCCGTTCGTGCAGGACGGCTGGCGCGACGGTGAACACCTGCGGCACGCCATGCAGGACCGGTTCCGCGAAACCCTTGCCGCCCAGCCCGTGCCCTGGATCGAAGTGCGGGGCACGCCGGCGCAGCGCACCGCCACCGCCCTCGACGCCGTCGGGCGGGAATTGGCCGCGACACCGCTGTGCAGCGCCCCCCTGCCGCAGCGCGGAACCGGCATCATCATCAGATGAGCGATCGCTGGCAGCACATCCCCGAGGCACCTACCCGCCCCGAGCCCGGCGACCGCATCGGTGACCTCACGGTCGATGACCTCTTCGCACCGCCGCCGCAGGCCCCGGTGAGCCTCGACGAAAAGGTGCGACAGGCCTACTTCTGGCTCGTCAACTCCGCAGTGGTGCTGCCCTATCACGACATCGAGTTCTCCACGGCCGACCCGGTCACCTTCTCGGTCGGTGATGCCGGTGCCGTCCTCACGCTGCCCACCGATCAGTCCTACGCCTCGGGTGTGCTCGTGCCGCTGCTGGCGTTCGCCGTCGGCGGTCGGTGCCTGCTGGTAGGTGGGCCGGGACGCGGCAAGACCACGGTGGCCACCGTGCTGGCGGTGATGGCCGGGTCGACGCCGGCGCAGGTGCGTCGCGACATCCAACAGGGGCAACCGCAGCTGAGCATCTCCGACCTGGTCGGCATGCCGCTGCCGAAGGATCTGCTCGGCGCCGAGCGGCTCGCCGACGTGCGGATCGCCTGGCGCGAGTGGTTGACCGCGCCGGTGAAGATCGTCGACGAGGTGAACCGCATCCCCACCAAGACCCAGTCGGCTCTGCTGACCATGGTCGCCGACGGCTATGTGGAGTCACACGACCAACTGCTCGCCACCGCACCGGCCGACGGCGTGGAGTCGTGGTTCTTCACTGCCAACGACGATGCGGGCGGGGGCACGTTCGCGCTCATCCAGGCGCTGCGAGATCGGATGGACGTCACCGTCACCGCGATGGGCTACAACCCGCGGTTCCTCGACGAGTTGATCGCCCGGGTGGAACGCGGCGAGCGGCCCGAGGAACACGTACCACCCGAGCTGGTCTTCGGCACCGCCGAGCGGGCCGCCGTCGCCGCCGGAATCCGGGCGGTGCCGGTTCCGCCGGAGGTGGTATCCGAATTATCGGCATTTGCAAGCCATTTCGAGTTCGCCCAGCACGGCGGGCGCACCTTCGAACACCGCACCAAGGACGTGATCACCACCGGCGGCGGCCGCGTGGGCGAGGTGATCGACCTGAACACCGGCGCCGACGTGCAGGCCGATCTGGGCGCCGAGACCGCGTCGGCGCCGTCACCCCGTGCGCTGCAGGCCCTCATCCTGTACGCCAAGGCGATGGCCTGGTTCCGCGGACGCCCGGCCGTCAGCTCCGACGACGTAGCTGCCGTGCTCCCATTTGCGTTGCGGGGCAAGGTGTCTCCGAATCTGCACCATCCAGCCTTCGACGGCGCCGACGGGGCCGAACTGCGCACCGACACCGGAGCCTGGCTTTCCACGCTGTGGGACCGGGCCCGCCGGGACCGGTTGGCCCGCGACGAGGACCCGGTTGGTGAGCTGCTGGCTCAACTACGGGCCGGGCTGACCGGGGTGAGCCGCGCCGAGGTGTCCGCACGGCTGACCGCGGTGGAGTCACGCATCGCCCAGATCGCCGGCACCGGAAAGCTTTACGGCTCCACCTACACCGACCTGCTGACGCTCAAGCATGTGCACCAGCGCTACCGCAACTACCTCACCTGGCTGGATGCCACCGGCGGTGGGCGGTGATCCCGCCCGGACCGCAGGGGCGTCTGGTCAACCTCGACCTGCCACCGCTGCCGTCATCTCCGCCCGCACAGCCGGCGCAGGTCGAGGCGAACGTCGCCGGTTGGGGCGGCTCGGTGCCACTGCTGCGCCGGTTCGCCCAACATGTCCCCGCGGCCCCGCCAGAGTGGCAATCGGTGCTGACCGCGCTCGCGGCCTGGCGGGCCGGCGTGGTCCGGCTGCGGGTGAGCGCGCTGGCCGGGGCTCGGGACCTGCTCGCGGCCCGGCCCGATGCCACCGGCCACGTCGGCGCCGTCCTCGCCGTGGCGCCCGAGTCCGTCGGCCCCACGCTGGCCGGATTGACCACCGATCCGTTCTGGTGGCCCGGCGCCGCCGGCCACGACGGGCACCCGCGCGGCCATCCGCAGCCGCGGATCGATGCCGTCGGCGGCTTCGTCGGTTTGGGTGGGCCGTTTTTGGTGCCGCCGGAGCACGTTGTGGGCACCGAGCGGCCCGACCGGTTCGTTGTGCGAGCGGGCCGCCGGCAGTGGCTGCTGTTGCTGGACGTGTGCGGCGCGGTGTTCGTGCCATCCCAATCGGGATGGGCCGTCGAACGCGAGCAGGGTGTGGTCCGCGCCGACGGCTCCTACCTGTTGGGCGTCGATGTCCCCGGCCTACGGATCTGGCCGTGACCGACGAACCGCTACCCGGATGGTCACAGGCCTGGGCCGACGCCCAGGAGCTGTGGGGCGTGCGGATGCATCCGCCGCATCCGCATGAGCTGGAAGGCACGTTCGCGGCGTTCACCTTCCCGTCGCAAGTGCTCATCGATGTCGCCGACCTGCGTCGTCAGGGACTGACCGGGCACCTCGTCAGCGTGTTCGCCCACGAGCTCGGCCACCACGTACTCGCCCCCGCGACCCGCGTGGAGGGGGCGCGGATCCAACTGCAGATGGCGAACGCGGTGTCGGTCGCCGCGCCCGACGGTGTCCCGATCGATCGGGTGGCCCGGGTCGGGGCGATGCTGGCGAATCTGTGGGAGGACATGCTCATCAACGTGCGGGTGGAACGAGCCCAGCGCCGCGCCGGGCTGACCCCGACGATCGCCGACACCTGGCGTGTGCTGCGCACCGACACGCCCGACCCCGTGATGGCGCGGGTCTTGCGGGCCTACGAGATGCTGTGGCTGTTGCCGGCCGGCACGCTCGCCGGCGGACCGGTGACGCCCGAACCGGTCGAGACCGACGCCGTCGTACTCGCGGACCTGGTGCGCACCTACGGGACCGACCCGCTCGGCGGGGCACTGCGGGCCGGGCTGGTGCTCGGAGGCGCGTTCACCAAAGACGTTTTTGGGACCGGGTGCGCGGGAGAGGTCGGAGGGACGCCGCTGACCGAGGTCGAGATGACCCGGGTGCTCGCCGATCCCCGATTGCAGGAACCGATCGGCGAGGCGATTCCGTTGTCCCGCGGCCACGGTGGGCAGGCGCATGACATCGCTGTCACCGAGGCCGTGCTCGGCGCCGGGGACCCGGCGGCCGTGCTGCGGGCCTGGTACACCAGCCGGGCCGCACCCTGGTGGCGCCCGCTACGGGTGCGCACCGACGAGGTTCTGCCCGAGCCCGATCTTCCTGGCCCGCTTGAAGTTTGGGAGGCCGGTGATGAGCTCGCCGACCTGGATCTGCCCGCGTCGCTGGCGGCCGGTCCGGTGTTGATTCCCGGCGTCACCACCCGCCGGCGCGCAATGCTGCCCGACGGCGCCGTCCGCGCCGAATCCGAAATCGACCTGGACCTGTATGTGGACTCCTCGGGGTCCATGCCGGCGCCGCAACTCGGGTCACCGGCGCTGTTGGCCGGGGTGATCCTGGTGGGGTCGGCGCTCGCCGGCGGCGGCCGCGTCCGGGTCACGTCCTTCGCTTCGGCCGGGCAGGTAGCCGGCTGCGACTGGACGCGGGACCGTCGCGTCGCGATCGATGCGGTGCTGCACTATTTCGGCGGTGGCACCACGTTTCCCCTCGATCTGTTGCAGCGCCGCTATACCCGGCCGCAGCGGCGCGGCATCCATCTGGTGGTGCTCTCCGACGACGGCATGACGAGCCTGTTCGGCGCCGGCCAGCCGGACTATGCCCATGTGGCCGCGGATGTGCGCCCGGCGCTGGACTCGGCCACTCTGGTTCTTCTCGGGGTCGGCCGCGGTGCCGCCGAGGCTGCCGCCGCGGGCTACGAGATTCGGCTCGTGCCGGACCTGGCCGCCGCGCCGGCGGCGTGCGGCGCTCTGGCGGCCGATCTTCTGGAGGGGGCGCGGGCATGAACCACGAGCAGATCCGGGACGAGGCGCTGAACCGGTGGATCCGCTCCGGGGGTGACGAACAGTCGCTCTGGGCCGACCCGCAGTTGCGACAGGGCCCGGCCCTGGCCGAGATCACCGCGCGAATCTCGGCGACGCCGGCGGAATTCCTCGACCCGGCCGTCGACATCCGGGCGTTGTTGGACCAGCTGGTCTGCCACCCGGGTGGCGGACCGCTGGTGCCGGGCCGCAACCGACCCACCGATGCGCCACGCCTGGACGACCTCGGCGACGACGTGCGTGCCGGTGCCGCCATCGCCGCGTGGCTGCTGGGCAGCCAGCTCACCCTGGGTCGCTACAGCGTGGATATCGGTGTGGCACACCGCTTCCTGTTGGTTTCAGACCTGGCGGCCGAGATGTTGGGGCTACGGGTGGCACCGGTCGCCCCGCCGCGCACCTGGTTCACCGACGACGAACGCCGCGAGGAGGCCGCGCGCTGGTTCCTGCTGCGCTTCGGGTTCGTGCCCGCCGGAGAGGACCGCGACGCTGCCCGCGCCGCCCTTGACATGCGCGACAGCCTGCGCCGAGACCGGGCCTTCGCCGCGGCCCGGGAAGCTTACGAGCACCGGGCCGCCGTCGTCTCGGCCATGCGCGCCAAGGCCGCCCGCGAAGCCGCCCAACGGTACGGGCACGAATGAGCACCCCGCAGGAACACCTCGAGATCGGCGAGTACCGCCCCGGCGCGGCCGCCGTCCTGTCCGACGCGCAGCGTTGGCCCACGCTGGATGCCGCCGGCGCGGCCCGGTTACGGGCGCTGCGCGAACATCCGGACGCACCGGTGTGGACGCACGCGACCGGGGACCGGCTCGATGCCGACGCGATCACCCGGGTGCTCGAACCACTACCCCACACCGGTTGGCTCGCCGGACATCTGCAGACCGCGCGCGGATTGCTCGCCTACCGAGGGCTCGGTCGGTTGGAGCGCCTCGAGGACTTCCCCACCACCAGCCGCGAGGACCTGATTCGCGACATCGGTGCCTACGTACCACTCGGCGCGGACCTGAGTCGGCTCGTGCACGGCACCAGCTCCGGCTCGACCGGCCACGCCCTGCTGATCCCCGACGATCTGGAGGACACGGCCCGCACCTTCCATCTGTTCCGCTCGCTGGCGGTATCCGACGGCGTCGTCTGGGATCCCGACCCGCGGCGGCTGGCCCTGGTGAATGTGGTGCATCAACAACAGGCGTTCAGCTATGCCGGCTCGATCAGCTCCTTCGGCCACGCCGGCATGGCCCGGCTGAACCTGCACCCGTCGGCGTGGGCGCGCGGCGAGGGGCAGCGGAATTCCTTTCTGCGAGCGCAGGATCCGCAGGTGATCACCGGTGATCCGAGTTCGTTGACCTCACTGCTGGGAATCGGCGGGCTGCATCCGCTGGCGCTGTTCTCCTCGGCCATGGGCTTGACGCCGGGAGCGCGGGCAGCGCTCGAGGCCGAGTTCAGGGTGCCGGTGTACGACGTCTACGGGCTGCACGAGACGCGCCCGATCGCCGTGCGCTGCGACGATGGCCCGCACCGCATCCTGGACCGGCGGGTGCATGTGGAGATCCTCGACGCGGCCGGCGTTCCCGTGCCTTCTGGGGCGCGCGGCGAGATCGTGGTGACTGCCGGCGAGAACCCTTTATTGCCGTTGGTGCGTTACCGCACCGGCGATTTCGGCCGGCTCGTGACCCTGCCCGACGGCGGCCTGGCGATCGCCGACCTCGAGGGCCGAGAAGAGGTCGTCTTCGCGACGGTCACCGGCGACCGGCTGCCCGCCGTCGACGTAACCCAACAGCTGCAGCGGCACGGCGCCATCGGCTGGACCGTGCACCAGGGCGCCGACGGCACGGTGACCGCCGCGGTGGTCGGCGGGGACAGCACGGCGATCGAGGCTGCCCTGGCGTCACTGTTCGGCGCTGCGGTGTCGATCCGTCGCGTCGCGTCGTTGGCCGATCTCGGTGAGGGTAAGCCGCGGCGTTATCGCCGTGATGTCAGCTGACCCGAGACGGTTTTTGCCACGGCTGCCATCCAGAAAGCGGGAGATGTTGACGGCATCCCAAGCTCGTATAACTCCGGCGACCTAACCTTGTCAGACCTTCTGGGCACCATGAATTCACGGCTTACTATATATAACATAGGAGTTATTCTCATGGCGTGGCGGGTTCTCTTCCTCGCTGGGCGGGCCCACTGTCGACAAGGTAGGTGGTTCGAAGTTTCACAATCCGAAGGAATTGCGACCGGCCGCGACGAGCATTCGCATCTTGTTCGTGTTCGACCCCAGCCGGCAGGCCATCCTGCTACTTGGCGGCGACAAAGCGGGCAATTGGAAAGTTTGGTACGACAAGAACATTCCTATCGCCGAACAACGGTATGAGAAATGGGTGGCAGGAGGTGAGTGACATGGCACGGAACTGGCGCGACGTTCGCGCCGACGCCATCGTTCGAGGTCACTTCGACCCCGAACATGCGAATGCAGCGCGTCGGAAGATGCTCGCGACCGTTCAGGCGCAGCGACTGGCCGACATCCGCAAGGAGCACGGACATGCCCGGCAAGCTGACGTCGCCGAGCTCATGGGCGTATCGCAGGCGCGGGTCTCAAAGCTTGAGAGTGGAGATCTGTCACGTACCGAGCTGGGGACTCTGCAGTCCTATGTTGCCGCACTCGGCGGACAATTGAGGGTGGTAGCCGATTTCGGTGAAAGCAGTGTCGAACTCACCGCGTGACTAATCCGCATACCCATTCTCGGTTCGGCCAGCTGCTCAACTCGCTAGGGTCGAGAAATGAGTGAATCAATGATGATTCGGCGTCTCGCATGGGCGGCAGTCGCCTTCTCGATGATCGGCGTTGGCGCGGCGTGCAACTCGGACAGTTCGGACAGCTCCACGACCTCGCAGCCGTCTGTCACGACGAGCTCCACCACGAATGCCACCGCACCGTTGACGGGTTTCCTCGAAACCCA
Source organism: Mycobacterium sp. NS-7484 (assembly GCF_001953975.1). Classification (GTDB taxonomy): domain Bacteria; phylum Actinomycetota; class Actinomycetes; order Mycobacteriales; family Mycobacteriaceae; genus Mycobacterium. The sequence goes on along the minus strand of NZ_MBEJ01000005.1, from coordinate 47,679 downwards.
AGATGGCGCAAAGGGATCCGTCACGTACAAGGCGGAGCTTCCGCAGCTGAAAGGCGGCGACGCCGTGGTGCGTGACGCGTTCAACGGCGCGATGCGTACCGCCCTCGACGACTATCTGAAACCCAACGAGGACAACCTGTCCGTCACCGTCGCGCCCGGCGTGCTGAACGAGGATGATCGCAGCGAGGTCGCCCACATCGGCACCGGAGCCGTGGCCGGCGTGTTGCTGCTCAACATCTTCGTCGACCATGCAGCGCATCCGTTCAACGTAGTGGCGACCACGGTGATCGACGCCCACACCGCCAAACCGATCATGATCACCGACCTGTTCACCGACCCGACCGCCGGGCTGACCGCCCTGGTCGACGGCATCAAGTCCGAGATCGCCGATGACGAGAAGCTGGCCGGCCAACCCGCACCCGAGCCGGTCGCCGATCAGCTCGCCAGCTGGGTGCCCGATGACGACGGCCTGGTCGTGTACCTGCCGGTCGCCCACGTGCTCGGCGACTACTACCCCGTCACCGTCGACTGGGACGCGTTGTCCGGGGTGCTGGCGCCGGGCATGCGGGAACGGTTGACGAAGTAGGCGACACCTGTTGGCCTACGCGACACAACGTTCGTCACAGGGCTTCTGGCACAAACCGTAAAGCCATCCAAAATCACCGTTGGCGCCTTTGCTCGATACGAATCTGAGCCAGTCTGTTGCCGCGCTGAGAACGTTGTTCTCAAACTTATTCCCCGAATTCAGCGCCCACGTCGGGCAAGATACCGCCGCAGATACCGCGCTCGCGCGCCGCAGTGTGCGAGTGCTTTGTTCCCATTCCAAAAATGCACGGGCCAACAGTTCCACTTCTGCCCAAAAGCCGTTGTTAGTCGGGGCGCCGATGGCGACCACCGCCGGTCGAGGACATGCCGCTGGACGTTCGCCCAAACTGATTTGTTGCACTTCGCGCGACACCCACGACGTACCTGACGACTCGAAGAATCAGCTCTGCCACACGTGCCTCGTCAGCAACATTAGCAACGCTTGCATCATCGTCCATTAACATCGTTGCCGACCGTTGCCAGATTGACGGTCCGACGTTATATTCCCTCTTTGAAGGGGATAGTCATGAAGCTGAAACTAGCTGCTAGCGTTGCAATGGCCATCGTTGTAGGGACCGTCTGCACTCCTCTAGCAAACGCCGACGTACAACCCGGCTGCCAAAATGATCGTTGGGGATTTCTCGGCACTCAAACGCGCAGCATCTGCGATGGGCCGAAGCAGCCAGACGGAAGCTGGGTGCGATTCCGCATGGTCTGGATACCTGCGCACCAGGTGCCTATCAGTACAAGCTGCGGCACGTACAGTTGCTCCACCAGCGGTGGCTACTGGCAGGACGAGCAGGTGTTCGAGAAGGTTAAATACCCGGTTACGCCGGACACGGTAGTGCCGGGCGAACCCCAATGGCTGCCGCCCACCTACACCGACGCGGGTGGGTTTACCCCAGTGAACTTCAATTAGCCGCCGTATCCCCTGTTGAATTTTGCAATGCTATCCGCTCGCCACATTCGATTTGAGCAGCGGTTGACAGCGGCGGCGGTCAGCTGACACTTACCGCACGCAGGACTTCGGCTCGCTACCCGGATAGCGCCAGATCGACGTTCATCGACGCGAAGTATTGGATACGAAACCGGCTGCAGCGTAGCATTTTTCGGAACCTTCACGCGGCGCATCCGTTCAACACTGTCTCGCCACGGTGACCGACGCCCACACCGCGGCGCCGATCATGATCACCGACCAGATCGCCGGTCTGGTGTTCTACCTCCCGATCACCCACATGCTCGGCGACTACTACCCCGTCGCCGTGGACCGGGACGCCTTTCCCCTCGGCGGTGACCCGCTCACCGCACTGTCGGTGCCACTCATCGGGCAGTTCGGGCTGCCGGTTTTCACCTCCTCAGCGCTGCGGGTGATCTTCATCGCGTGGAGTACTGGCCGCAAGGACAGGAGAATTCGTTTGAGGTTAGCGTGGCGTGCTCGGCGACTGGACACCTGTGTCGATCAATTTGCGTGATTGCTTCACGCGGGCCGGTCGCCGATCTCCAGGCCGGCCAGCGGCGAAGTCCCGTCGAAGATGGTCTTGCCCCACTCACGCACAGTGCAGCGCAGCGTTCCGGCCAGGAACTCGTAGTCGCTGTCGATGTTGCGGCGTTCGGCGGGAAGCGGCACGGGCAACACGTGTGGGGACCCACCGTTGCCTTGGCCGTCGAGCTCGACCACGAATTGTGGTGTGCGGGCGGTGATCTGCCAATGCCAGCTGTCCCGGTCGAATTGGTAGTTCACCAGCGCGGGAGGGGTGAGGCGCAGCACGCGTGAGCCGAGCCGAACCACCACGCCGGTGGCCTCCTGCCCCACCGGACCCATTTCGAGTAAGCCGCCCGAAAAGGCCACGCAGACATCGTCGGTGCCGAAGTCGTGAGCTTCACCCCACCACCAGCGCTGCGGGAAGCCGGCTCCCCAATTGCGTTCGCAGTACAGTCGCGCGTCGTCGAACTGCCAGTCGATACCTGCGCCTTTCACCGTCCCGGAGGCGCGCCCGCCCAGGCAATACGGCTGCCAGTACTGGTTGAGGAACGGAACCGAGGAGAACAGGCCACCTCCGCCAAAGACCTTCGGCCATGGCTGGGTGTTGTCCACGGCGAGGTCGACAGTCATGTCGTCGATGGTCAACCGCAACCCCGACCGGTTGGCGTCCAGAACGTTGCCGCCGCTCTCGGCGCGGACCACGAAATCGCGCCGATCGGCTTCGACCCCGTCGATCGCGGCAGCACGAACCATTCCGCCCGGCTCCAGAGCGATCGCCGACGTCGACCAGTCCCCGTCGGGATGCTGGTTGCTACTACACAAGGCCACCACCACCCGGCCCGAGGCCGCATCGGTCAGTCGCCAGAACCAGCCCTCCATCTCGGTGCCATGGGACGGCAACGGATCCCCCAGCGGCACGTCAGCGCCCGTCCGGCGATACAGCGCCACGAGTTCCCGGGCCGGCCAGGTGAGGACATCAACAGCATCCATGCTGCCCTGGTACCCAGATTCGGCAGCAGATGCACGTCGAAAATGGTTGGTTTCGATCGCGTCCGGCACGGGGTACAGGGCAGGCAGCGCGGCACCACGGCGGGCCGCAGAGCGAGAAAGGACGGCCCGGTGATTCCGTTTATCTGCCCGAGTTGCGGTGAGTTCGACATCGAGTCCCCCGAGTGCACGTCATGCGCACACAGTGAGCCCGAGGTGCAGGACGCCGCCGCCTGAGCGGCGGCATTCCAGATGTCCGAAGCCCAATAGAGAATGGCCCCCGGAGATTCCTCCGAGGGCCATTCTCGCTGGTAGCGGGGACAGGATTCGAACCTGCGACCTCTGGGTTATGAGCCCAGCGAGCTACCGAGCTGCTCCACCCCGCGTTGCGAATACAAGGTTACCGGGGTCTTACGCAGAGCTCCAAATCGTCTGCTCAGCGCCGGTTTTTGGTCGAATCCGGCCCGAGAACCACCGCAGAATCAGTCCGCATAACGCACGACTTGACCGCAGCGGAACACCCCGGCCGGGTCATGCCGCTGCGCCAGCGCCGCTAGCCAGTGCCGGGTCTCCTCGTCGTAGACCCGCCCGGCCCGTCCGGCGTCCTCCGACGGCGCGAAATTGGCAAGCTGGCCGCCACTGGACCAGCGGGACAGCGCCACCATGAGCGCACCGGCCTGCGGCACCACCACATCGGCCACCGGTGGCACCAGCGCCCCGATCGTGGTCACGGCGAAGGCGGCGTCGCGATGGCAGAACGCGCTGCGATGACGACCCTCGCGCGCCAGGGCGCCGCCCAACATGCGTAGTTCGACGATCGTCTGCACCGAGCCGGAGTCGGGTCCGGCTGCGCTCAACAGCACCTCGACGGTTTCCGCGGTCAATTCCCGTAGCAGCGTGTGGTGTTCGTAGACGGGCATCGGGTCGACGGGGTCGGCATGCACGGCTCCGATTGCGGCATAAGGCAATACCGTGACGGTGTCGAGTGCCGGAGTGGCCACACCGCGCATCGGCGCCAATAGCCGCTCGGCCTCCGCGAAGTCACCGAGCGCGGCATAACGCACCGCGACCGTGAACCGGCCGGCCAACGGTTCGGGAACACCCGGCATTGCTGGGAGTTGTTGCAGCGCGATCGAGGTCGAGACGGACTCGGGCAGATCCGCACACCAGTGCGCCCATTCCCGCAGGACCACTGCCGCGTCGACACCGTCGAAAATCACCGTGCCACCGTAGAACTCAGGAATCGGCAACAGCTCGATCTCGACAACGGTGACGATGCCCAACGTCGACTTGCCGCCGCGCAGACCCCAAAAGAGCTCGGCGTTCTCCTCCGGGCTGGCGCGCAGCAGCTCCCCGGTGCCGGTGACCAACTCGAACGACCGCACATAGTCCGCGGACAGGCCCACCGAGCGCACCAGCGGTCCGATCCCGCCGCCGGTGAGATACCCGACCACGCCGACCCCTGGCGCCGAGCCACCCAGCCCAGCCAGACCGTGCGGCGCGGCGGCGTCGAGGACGTGCTGCCAGGTGGCCCCGGCGGCCACCCGCGCAGTCCGGGCCACCGGATCGACGGTGACAGTGTTCATCTCGGCCGTCACCACCAGGATGGTGTCGGGTTCGACGGCCAGGGCACCGTGTCCGGTCGCCTGCACAGCCACCCGAAGCCCGCGAGCCGCGGCGAACCGCACGGTGTTGGCGATGTCATAGGCCGTCGCCGCCAACACCACCGCCGCGGGCTCCACCCTGGCCGCCACATTCCACGGGGTGGCTCGCTCATAGCCGGCTTCCCCCGGTAATGCGACGGGGGCGGCGACGTGGGCGCGTAGGCCCTCCAGTGCGTCGTCGAGCCCGCCGTGCGGAAGATCGGTCAGGGTCATCGAGGTCCTCTCAAAAATGCTGCTGCGCAGCCGATGCAATGTCGGCGCACAGCATGCCCGGGACCTCTTGGCGTTGACTTGGTGTCCAGGTCAACTCACGGCGAGCAGACGCAGATGTACCCGACACGCCGGGCGGTGCGGGACATCTGCGTCTGCTCGCGGGAAGACGTTACTTCGCGGAGTCGTACTTGTTCATCGCATCGTTGAGCTTCTCCAACGCATCACCGTACTTGCCGAAGTCACCGCTGCGCTGAGCATCGCGCGCCGCCGACATCGCCGACTCGATCTCCTTGAGCGCGGCGGACTTGGCCGGCGACAACTGCACCGGCTCGCCCGGTGGCACCGCCGCCGGCGGGGCAACCACCTGCGGCGCCTGTCCGTCGGCATTGGCCGGCGGCGGGGCGGCCGCGGGCGCTTCCGGTGTACCGGCCGCTGCCTGCGGCTTGTTGTCGGTGGGCGCCACATTGGTTGCGGTGGCACCGGCACCCGGGCCGAAGATCTCCGTCAGCGCGTCACTGACGGTCGGGGCGTAACCGACCTTGTCGCCGTAGAGCATCGCCACCCGAATCAGGCGGGGATAGGACGACGCGGCGTCGCTGCTGCCCGGTGAGGCGTAAACCGGTGCCACATAGAGCAATCCACCGTCGGCCACCGGCAGGGTCAACAGGTTGCCCCAGCGGATGCGGTTCTGGTTGTCGCGTCCGATCACACCGAGATCCTGGGAGACCGCGGTGTCGGTACTGATCGCGTTGAACGCCAACTTGGGACCGTTGACCTGGCCTGGGATGGTCAACACGGTGATCTTGCCGTAGTTGTCCGGATCGGAGCTGGCACTGATGTAGGCCGCCAGGAAGTCACGTCGGATCCAGTTCATCGCACTGGTCAACTGGAACGACGACGAGCCGTTGTTGTGGGCGATGTCGCGCGCCACGATGTAGTACGGCGGTTGGAAACTGCTCGCCGTCGGGTTGGGATCCAGTGGTACATCCCAGAAGTCGGCGTTGGTGAAGAACTTCACCGGGTCGTCCACGTGGTACTTGGCCAAAAGCGCGCGCTGCACCTTGAACAGGTCCTCCGGGTAGCGCAGGTGGTTCTGCAGCTCCGGGGAGATGTCCGACTTCGGTTTGACCGTGCCCGGGAAGACGTTCATCCAGGCCTTGAGCACCGGGTCCTGCTCGTCCTGCGCGTACAGCGTGACGGTGCCGTCGTAGGCGTCGACGGTGGCCTTCACCGAGTTACGGATGTAGGACACCTGCTTGTCGGGCGCCAGGCGGTTGAGCGCCACCTCGTTGGAGTCGGCGGTCGCACTCGACAGCGTCGTCAACTCCGAGTACGGGTAGTTGTCCAGCGTGGTGTAGCCGTCGACGATCCAGACCATGCGCTTGTTGACGATGGCCGGGTAGACGCTGGTGTCCGTGGTCAGCCACGGTGCCACGGCCTCGACGCGCTGCGCCGGGTCACGGTTGAACAGGATCTTGCTGTTTTCACCGATCACATTGGACAGCAAGAAGTTCCGCTCGGCGTACTTGGCCGCGAACACCGACCGGGTCAGCCAGTTGCCGATCGGGACGCCGCCGGCACCGGTGTAGGTGTAGTTCTTGGTCTCGGTGTTGTTCTCGTAGTCGTACTCGCGGTCGACGTCACCGTTCTTGCCGACGATGGCGTAGTCGGCGGACGTATCGGCGATCACCGGACCGAAGTACACCCGCGGCTGATCCAGCGGCGCCGGTCCGGGCGAGATGATGCTGCCGTTGGCCCCGACCACACTGGCCAGGAACTCCGGGTAACCGCCGTTCTGGTTGGGATCGTTGGCGATTCCGCGCACGGTGTTGGCCGGCGAGGCGATGAAGCCGTTACCGTGGGTGTAGACGGTGTGCCGGTTGATCCAGTCCCGCTGGTTGTCGATCAAGCGGTCCGGGTTCAGCTCGCGCGCGGCCACCACGTAATCGCGCAGGTTGCCGTCCGGGCCGATGTAGCGGTCCATCGACAACTGATCCGGGAAGTAGTAGAAGTTCTTGCCCTGCTGGAACTGGGTGAAGGCCGGGCTGACGATCGTCGGGTCCAGCAACCGGATGTTCGACGTGGTCGCCCGGTCGGCCGCGACCTGTGCGGCGGTGGTCTGCGCGTTGCTCTCGTAATTGCGATAGGTAACCGTGTCATCGGTGAGGCCGTACGCCTGCCGGGTGGCGGCGATGCTGCGGCTGATGTACTCGGCTTCTTTCTGCGCCGCGTTGGGCTTGACGCTGAACTGCTCGACGATCAGCGGCCACCCCGCGCCCACCACCAGCGAGCTCAGCAGCAACAGCACCACGCCGATGGCCGGTATCCGCAAGTCCCGCAACACGATCGCCGAGAACACCGCCACCGCACAGATCACCGCGATGGCCAACAGGATCAGCTTCGCCGGCAGCACGGCATTGATGTCGGTGTAGCCCGCGCCGGTGAACGGTTTGGCCGCCCGGGTATTGCTCAGCAGTTCGTAGCGGTCCAGCCAGTAGGCCAACGCCTTGAGCAGGATCAGGATGCCGACCAGGCTGATCAGCTGGATGCGCGCGGCACGGCTCAGCGCACCGCTGCGCCCGGTCAGCCGGATTCCGCCGAACACGTAGTGCCCCAGCAGGTTCGCGACAAACGCCAGGAACGTCGCAACGAACAGGTAGGTCAGCACCAGCCGGTAGAACGGCAGATCGAACGCGTAGAAGCCCAGGTCGCGGCCGAACTGCGGATCGGTGATCCCGAAGTCTCCGCCGTGCAGGAACAACTGCACCCGCACCCAGTAACTCTGCGCGATGACGCCGGCCAACAGACCGATGAACACCGGCACGCCGATACCGAACAGCCGCAGCCGGGCCAACACCGTGGTGCGGTAGCGCGCCACCGGGTCGTTGGGCCCGGCGGCCGGGACGAACACCGGACGGCTGCGGTACGCCAGCGCCAACGCCGCGAACACCACGGCCCCGATGAGCAGCCCCACCACCAGGAACACGATCACGCGGGTGGCCAGCACGGTGGTGAACACCGAGCGATACCCGAGCTCGCCGAACCACAACCAGTCGACATAGCCGTCGACGACGCGTGGCCCGATCAGCAATGCCAGCACCACCACCAGTGCCAGTGCGATCAGCACCCGGCTACGTCGCGTCAGCTTCGGCATCCTCGCCGCGGGCCGCATCCCCACTCGTGAACTCCTGTTTCAGCCTCGGTCGACTCGTGACATGCCCGGTGGGGCCGCCCGATTTCCTACAACTCTAGCCATTCACAGGTTGGGCACGGTTCAGCAGCGAGGCGGTTCGCCACCGGCAGAAATCGTGTGCAACGCGTCGACCGCCTGGCTCAGCGTTTCCACCCTGACCAACTCCATGTCCTCCTGCGGCGCCGAGCGCGCCTCGGTGCAGTTGTCGGCGGGCACCAGGAACACCGTGGCGCCGGCCTCCTTGGCGGCCAGCATCTTGTGGGTGATGCCGCCGATGGACCCGACCTTGCCCTCGCCGGTGATGGTTCCGGTGCCGGCGACGAACTTGCCGTCGTTGAGATCACCGGTGGTGAGCTTGTCGACGACGGCCAGGCTGAACATCAGGCCCGCCGACGGCCCGCCGATGTTGGCCAGGTGGAAGTTGATGTCGAACGGCGCCCACGGCGCGTCGAGCACGCCGACACCCAGGAAGCCGTAGTCCCGGTCGGGGTTGTCGCCCATGGTGATGGTGGCGACGCCCGGTGGCGCGTTCTTGCGACGGAAGTCGATCACCAGCTGATCGCCCGGCTTGGTCTTCTTCAGAACGGCCTGGAACTCGTCGAGGTTGGCCACCGGGGTGCCGTTCACACCGTCGATCGCGTCACCTTCGCGCAGCTTGCCCGCTGACGGGCCGGGATCGGTGACGCTCTGCACGGTCACCGCCATCGGGTATTTCAAGAATGACAGCGCGGCGTACTCGGCACTGTCCTCGGACTTCTTGAAATCCGAGTTGTTGGCCTTGTCGATCTCGTCGCGGGACTTGTCCGGCGGGTAAACCAGATCGCGCGGGACCATCTGCTCACGGCCCGACATCCACAACGCCAGCGCCTGCCCCAGGGTCAAGCCGTCCCGCTGGGAGACGGTGGTCATGTTGAGATGCCCGGAGGTGGGATGCACGTGCGCGTCGGGTCCGTTGATGTCGACGACCTCCTTGCCCTCGACCTCGCCGAGGGTGTTGAACGTCGGACCGGGCCCCAACGAGACGAAGGGCACCGTCACCACCGAGAGCACCACCCCGAACGCCAGGATCGGCACCAGGGCGACGAGCAGCGTCAAAATCCGCCTGTTCACGCCGCCCACAGTAAAGCCTGCGTCGTGGTGTTCACCCACAGCGTGACCCGCAGCCACACCCGGGCACTGTGTCATGAGTACCGTTATGGGTATGGCTGACCTGCCCTTCGGCTTCTCCGCCGGGGACGACCCCGACCGAGACAAGCAAAAGAAGGACCCCGATTCGGGGTCCGGTTCCGGCAATCCCGGGCCAGGTCCCGGTGCAGATCCGTTCGGCTTCGGCATGGGCGGTGGCAACTTCAACATGGGTGACCTCGGCCAGATCTTCACCAAGCTCGGTGAGATGTTCAGCGGCGCCGGTGGGGCGATGGCCGGCGGCAAACAATCCGGTCCGGTGAACTACGACCTGGCCCGGCAGTTGGCGTCGAACTCGATCGGGTTCGTCGCACCGGTGCCGGAAAAGACGACCGGCGCCGTCGCCGATGCCGTCCGGTTGGCCGAGACGTGGCTGGACGGGGTGACTCCCCTGCCCGCCGGCACCACCAAATCGGTGGCCTGGACGCCCAGCGACTGGCTGGACCACACCCTGGACACCTGGAAGCGGCTGTGCGATCCGGTGGCCGAGCAGATCTCGTCGGTGTGGGCCTCGGCGCTGCCCGAGGAGGCCAGGAGCATGGCCGGGCCGCTGCTGGCGATGATGTCGCAGATGGGCGGCATGGCCTTCGGGTCTCAGCTCGGTCAGGCCCTGGGCAAGCTGTCCCGCGAGGTGTTGACCTCCACCGATATCGGCTTGCCGTTGGGGCCCAAGGGAGTCGCGGCGCTGATGCCCGACGCGATCGAGTCACTCACCGAGGGGCTGGAACGTCCCCGCAGTGAGATCCTGACGTTCCTGGCCGCCCGTGAGGCCGCCCATCACCGGTTGTTCAGCCACGTGCCATGGTTGCCGAGCCAGCTGCTCGGCGCGGTCGAGGCCTTCGCCAAGGGCATGAAGGTCGACATGTCGGGCATCGAGGACTTCGCCCGCGGGTTCAACCCCGCCTCCCTCGGCGATCCGTCGGAGATGGAGCAGTTGCTCAACCAGGGCATCTTCGAGCCGAAGGCCACCCCCGAGCAGGAAGCCGCCCTCGAGCGGCTGGAAACCCTGCTGGCGCTCATCGAGGGCTGGGTGCAGACCGTCGTCACCGCGGCCCTGGGCGATCGCATCCCCGGCACCTCGGCGCTGGCCGAAACGCTGCGGCGCCGTCGCGCCACCGGCGGACCGGCCGAACAGACCTTCGCCACGCTCGTCGGCCTCGAACTGCGCCCACGCAAGATGCGCGAAGCCGCCCTGCTGTGGGAGCGGCTGACCGACGCAGTGGGCATCGACACCCGTGACAGCGTGTGGCAGCACCCCGACCTTCTGCCCAGCGCCGCCGATCTCGACGAGCCGGCCGCCTTCATCGACCGCATGATCGGCGGCGACACCGGCGACCTCGACAGTGCCTTCGAGCAGGCTTTCGCCGACCTGGAGAAAGAGCAGCGCGAGGGCCACGACAAAGGGGACGACAAAGGCGACGACAAAGGCGACGCCGAAGGCGACGACAACGGGGACCAGCCCGACCACCCCTGACGCCTCGGTGCCTGTGGATAACTGAAACGCCCGGTGCCGCGGCCGTGGCAGAGTCATCGCATGACGCGCTATGTACTCGCTGCCGGCAGGCCGATCCTGCTGCGCCCCGACGACGCGGTTCAACTCGGCTGGGATCCGCGGCGCGCGGTCTTGGTTCGTCCCCCGGCCGGCATCACCCAGGCCCAACTGGCGCACCTGCTGCGCACCCTGCAAACCGGGGCCACCCGCGATGAACTGCTCATGGCCGATGAATCATTCGTCGGTGCCGACGCCGTCGATGAACTGATCGATGCACTGACCACGGCGGGTGTCCTGACCGCCGCACCGGACGGTCCCGCCCGATCGGCATCCGTCCGCGTTCACGGCCGCGGACCGCTGTCGGAACTGTTGGCCAGCGGCCTGCGCTGTTCGGGCGCACGGGTCCGGCGCAGTACCCACCCGCACGCCCGGGGCGTGGCGGCCGCCACCGACCTGGTGGTGTTGGCCGATTACCAGGTCACCGACCCGAGACTTCGGCAGGAGCTGCATCACGGCGGCATCGCCCACCTACCCGTCCGGGTGCGTGACGGTGCCGGGCTGGTCGGACCATTGGTGATCCCGGGGGTGACCAGTTGTCTGCAGTGTGCGGATCTGCACCGTGCCGACCGCGATGCGGCGTGGCCGGCCGTGGCCACCCAGCTCCGGGGTGCGGTCGGCACCGCCAGTCGGGCGACCATCCTGGCCACCGCGGCGCTGGCCATGCGGCAGGTCGAGTTGGTGATCCGGGCGGTCGGACACACCGCCGACCGGCAGCCGGTCCCGCAGGCGCCGCCGACGCTGAACACCACGCTGGAACTCGATGCCGACGGGTACTCGATCGTGGCAAGACGCTGGTCCCGCCACCCGGACTGCCCATGTTGAAAACGAATGTTGCCAGTTGGTTGTGGGCCGTTCAGCCAAGTCGTGGATGATGGTCTGGTGTCTGACATCAAACGGGGCAGCGTCGCACGGAATGCGAAGCTCGCCGGCTTGGCCGGCGGCATGGCGGGCCGGGCCGCATTGGGGTTTGGGAAGCGCCTGACCGGCAAGTCCAAGGACGAAGTCACCGCCGAATTGATGGATAAAGCCGCCCAACAGCTGTTCACCGTATTGGGTGAGCTCAAGGGCGGGGCGATGAAGGTCGGCCAGGCGCTTTCGGTGGTCGAGGCCGTCATCCCCGAGCAGTACGGCAAGCCGTACCGCGAGGCGCTGACCAAGCTGCAGCGTGAGGCGCCGCCTCTGCCCGCGGCCAAGGTGCACCGGGTGCTCGACGGGCAACTCGGCACGAAGTGGCGCGATCGGTTCACGTCGTTCGACGACACCCCGGTGGCGTCGGCCAGCATCGGCCAGGTGCACAAGGCGGTCTGGTCCGACGGCCGTGAGGTGGCCGTCAAGATCCAGTACCCGGGTGCCGACGAAGCGCTGCGCGCCGACCTCAAGACGATCCAACGTCTGGTCGGCGTGTTCAAGCAGCTGGCCCCCGGTGCCGACATCCAGGGCATCGTCGACGAGCTGATCGAACGCACCGAGATGGAACTGGACTACCGGCTGGAGGCCGACAACCAGCGGGCGTTCGCCAAGGCCTACCACAACGATCCGCACTTCGCGGTCCCTGCCATCATCGCCAGTGCACCGAAGGTCGTCATCGCCGAATGGATGGACGGCGTCCCGATGTCGGTGATCATCCGGGAGGGCACCCCCGAGCAGCGCGACCTCATGGGCACCCGTCTTACGGAACTGACGTTCGACGCCCCGGCGCGCATGGAGATGATGCACGGCGACACCCACCCCGGGAACTTCATGTTGCTGCCCGATGGCCGGATGGGCGTCATCGACTTCGGCGCCGTCGCCCCGATGCCCGGTGGTTTCCCGACCGCGCTGGGCGAGACGATCCGGCTGGCCCGCGACAAGAACTACGACGAACTACTGCCCACCATGGAGGCAGCCGGTTTCATCCAGAAGGGCGAACAGGTCTCGACCGAGGAGATCGACGACATGTTGCGCCAGTACGTCGAACCGATCGAGGTCGACGTCTTCCACTACACGCGCCGCTGGATTCAGCGCATGGCAGCCGGGCAGATGGACAACTCGGTGGCCCAGATCAAGACCGCCCGCCAACTCGACCTGCCGCCGAATCTCGCCATCCCGCTGCGGGTGATCGCCTCGACCATCGCGATCTGCTGCCAACTCGACGCGCATGTTCCCGTGAAAGCGATTGCCACACAACTGGTCCCGGGCTTCTCCGAAGAAGCTGCCTAGCTGCCGGCACGCCGACTCTGCGGCCAGGGCGCAAATGCTCGCTTGAGAGCAATGCGCCCTGAGCGCAGAGTCAACGTGTTGGCACACCTCAGGCCGCAGCCGGATTGCCCGCGGCATTCTTACGCGGACGCCCCCGAGGCCGCTTGCGGGCCACGATGGTGCCGCGGTCGAGGATCTCCCCGCCCCACACACCCCACGGCTCCTGCCGTTCCAGCGCGGCGGCCAGGCACTCGCGACGGATCGGGCAATCCGCGCACAGTGCCTTGGCCTGCTCCAGATCGACGGGGCTCTCGGCGAACCACAGATCGGGATTCCCGATGTGGCACGGCACCGCCGGCAGCCGCTGCTCGCATGTCACCGGCGCGACGCTCACCTCCGGAGCGGTCATCGCAATGGACATGTGTTGTGTCCCCCTGATTCCTGGTCGTAGTTGTCGGCGATCTGTCTCTTCGAGGGATCTGCGACCAGGTTTTCCGGGGTGTGCGAACAACTCCCAAAAAATTTGGCCACGGATCCGGTTGACTGCGGGTCCGTGGCCTAGTGGCTGGTGATGGGAGCTCTACCTAGAGGGGGCTCCGATCCACGGACGCGCCAGTCGCGGCGGCGGGGCGGCGCTTACGCTGCGGTGCAATAGCAGCGGCCGGCCACGCGGCGGCAGCGGCGGCGGCATGCCGATGCGCCGCCGGGAAAGCGGCGGCGGGGACGGCGAGCACGGACGAGGGCATGCCTACTGCCGCTACACCGCTGATACCGATGTTGTTATCCATTGCGGGCACCCTCCTTCCGTCTCGTCACCAGAGCTGTGTTACGAGGCTAAAGCTTAACAGCAGAACTGCACAACTAATTTTCTACCTGCGGTTTTGGCGCGATCTTTACGAATCTTGGCGGCCCTTGGCCCGTGCGGCGACCAGCTCGAGAACATCCGGGCCGTACTGCTCGAGCTTGCGCGCACCGATACCGGGAAGCGCCACCAACGCGGCCTCGTCGGTGGGCATCGACTCGGCGATGGCGATCAGGGTGTTGTCGGTGAACACCACAAACGCCGGCACCTTCATCTCCTTGGAGACCTGCAGTCGCCATTCCTTGAGCTCGGCGAGCAACCCCTCATCCAGATCGGAGGGGCAGGTTTCGCAGCGGCGCAACATGATTGCCGGCGGCGTCGACAGCGCGGCGTTGCACACCCGGCACCGCGGCGCCGGACCCCGTTGCCGGCGCGACCGTTCCGGCCCCGGGCCCGCCGTCTTCTGCAGTTGCGGGGCGATGCCGTTGAGGAACCGCGATGGCCGCCGGCCCTGACGTCCACCCGGGGTACGCGCCAACGCCCAACTGAGCCCGAGATGGACGCGGGCCCGGGTGACCCCGACGTAGAGCAGCCGGCGCTCCTCCTCCACCGGCTCACTGTCGGGGCCGTGCGCAAGCGCATGCGAGATCGGCAGCGTTCCATCGGCCAGGCCGACAAGGAACACCGCGTCCCATTCCAGGCCCTTGGCCGCGTGCAGCGAGGCCAGCGTCACCCCCTGCACCACCGGGGGATGCCGCGCGTCGGCACGCTGGCGCAGCTCGGCGACCAGCGCTCGCAGATCCAGTTCGGGGCGCACCGCGACTTCCTCGTCGACCAGCTCGGCCAACGCCGTCAACGCTTCCCAGCGTTCGCGCGCCTTGGTGCCGGCCGGGGGTTCGACACTGAGGCCGAGAGGTTCGAGGAGCTCACGCACCAAGGCGGGCAGGTTGTCCTCGGGAATGTCGCGTTCGGCGAACCGGTGCAACGCCACCAGGGCCTGACGGATCTCCTGGCGACTGAAGAAGCCTTCACCGCCACGCACCTGAAAGGCGACGCCGGCTTCGGTGAGCGCCTCCTCATACACCTCGGATTGGGCGTTGATTCGGTACAGCACCGCGATTTCGGCCGGCTCCGTACCGTTTTCGATCAGCTTCTTGATCGCGCGGGCGACGGCATTGGCCTCGGCCACCTCGTCGGGGTACTCCGAGAACGTCGGCTCGGGACCGGCGTCGCGCTGGCCCACCAGATGCAACTTGCTGCCCGCCATCCGGCCCCGCGCCGCTGCGATGACCCGGTTGGCCAACGACACCACCTGCGGCGTGGAGCGGTAGTCCCGTTCGAGCCGGACCACGGCAGCGTCGGGGAAGCGGCGGGAGAAATCCAGCAGGAACCGCGGAGTGGCCCCGGTGAACGAGTAGATGGTCTGGTTGGCGTCACCGACCACGGTGAGATCGTCGCGCTCCCCCAGCCAGGCATCGAGCACCCGCTGCTGCAGGGGCGTGACGTCCTGGTACTCGTCGACGACGAAGCAGCGGTACCGATCGCGGAACTCCTGGGCGACCGCGGCGTCGTTCTCGATGGCCGCGGCGGTATGCAGCAGCAGGTCGTCAAAATCCAGCAGCGTCGAGCCGTCACGGCGGGCTTTGAGCGCCTCGTACCCGGCGTAGACCGCCGCAACCTTGGCCGCGTCGAACGGGATGTCCCGACCGGCTTTCGCCACGGCCGCGCCGTAAGCCTCCGGCGTGATCAAAGATGACTTGGCCCATTCGATTTCACCGGCGAGATCACGCACGTCGTCGGTGCTGGTCTGCATCCCGGCCCGGTTGGCGGCCTGCGCGACGACGGCGAACTTGCTGTCGAGCAGCTCCCACCCGGTGTCCCCGACCAGGCGAGGCCAGAAATACTGCAGCTGTCGGCGCGCCGCGGCGTGAAACGTCACCGCTTGCACCGCAGCGGTGTTCACTCCGGCTTCCTGGCCCAGGGCCCGCAACCGGCCGCGCATCTCGCCGGCGGCCCGCGCGGTGAACGTCACCGCGAGCACCTGACTGGGCGCGACGTGGCCACCGGCCACCAGGTGTGCGATCCGGCGGGTGATGGTCCGGGTCTTGCCGGTGCCTGCGCCGGCGAGCACGCACACCGGGCCGCGGGCGGCCAGCACTGCCTCCCGCTGCTCATCGTCCAGATCGCCCAGGGCGGTCGAGGGAGCCTCCAACGGCATGCGGTCCATGATGTCAGGGACCGGTGACAGACCCGGGCGCGCGGTCTATCGCTGCCGGCTCAACCACTGGTCGAACGTGGTGGGCGCGATGCGGGCGCCGTGGCCGGGCAGCAGCGCGTTGCCGGACATCGACAGACCGAAGATCGACGACCACGTCGGCACCAACGTCACCTCACGGCCGCGCGCGGCCAGGGTGCGCCGGGCCATGTCGACCAGATCCTGGGTCTGCGGGCCGGCCACGTCGACGTAGCGGCCTTGCGGGTCACCCACGACGATCTCGGCGAGCACGCCGGCCACGTCATCGGGATCGATGGGCTGCACCAGCAGCGGTGCGATTTCGGCACGCCCGTTCTGCTCGGTCCAACTCACCACCATCTCGGCGAAATCGTGGAACTGCGTCGCAGGCACGATCGTCCATGGCACAGACCCGGCTTGCACCAGCCGCTCCTGCTCGCGCTTCCCGGCGTAGTGCGGATTGCCCTCGATGTCGTGGATTCCCACGATCGAGAGCAGGACGTGGTGCTTAACCCCGGCCCGGGCCTCGGCAGCGAGCAGATTGCGGGTGGCGGTGCCCAGGTAGTCCACGGTGCTGTCCCGGTCCGCGGGCGGGGCACTGATCGCGTCGACGACAGCCTGCACCCGGGCCAGCGCCGCGTCGAGCCCGTCACCGCTCGACAGGTCGACACCGTTCGAGCGGCTGATCGCCACCACGTCGTGTCCAGCACCCTGCAGCGCCGCAACCACGCGCGCCCCGATGTTTCCCGTAGCCCCGGCAACTGCGATCCGCATGACGACTCCTGTCCTGACCGATAGATATCTCGGACTATATAGGTCCTTAATATCTGTAATAAACTACGGCCCGTGAAACTTCCCGTGGCCACCGAGTGGGCGCTGCACTGCGCGACGTCGCTGGCGCAGCTCGAGGCCGGGACCACCGCATCGGCCGCCGATCTCGCGGAGTACTTCGACCTGCCCGCGGCCTACCTCGCCAAGCAGCTGCAGGCACTCACCCGTGCGGGCGTGTTGACCGCGACGACCGGCCCGCGCGGTGGGTTTCGGCTCGGGCGGGCAGCAGCCGACATCACGCTGCTGCAGATCGTCGAAGCCGTCGACGGCGCAGCCGCTCCCTATGAATGCCGCGAGATCCGACAGCAGGGCCGCGGCGCCCTACCTGCCGCCTGGTGCCGCCACGAGTGCATCCTGGCCGTGAAAATGGCTGAGGCGCACCAGGCCTGGCGGGCCAGCCTCGACGACGTCACACTTGCCGACATCCTCGCCGGCATCCCGGCTGCAGCGCCGGCCCGCACCCGAAAGTTGCTGGGCAGGTGAGCCTCACGACACCGAGAGGAGCCGGCTCAGTTCCTCGCGCCCCTCGCCGTCGAGCGGGAGCAACGGCAACCGCGGCACGCCGACGCCCTGTCCCACCAGTTCCAGACCGCCCTTGATCGTCGTGGGCAGACCACCGGCGACGATGAACTCCAGGAAGGGCTTGAGTTCGGCGTAGATGGCCTCGGCCTTCGTCCAGTCTCCGGCCTGTGCCGCTGCGTAGAGATCCAGGCACGGCTGCGGCAGCAGGTTCGGCGCCGCTGTACACCAGCCCCTGGCTCCCGCCTTGAATGCCTTGAGAATCATGGGATTACTGCCGTTGTAGAACGGCAGCCGGCCGTCGGTGAGCTCGGACAGTCGCTCCATACGGGTGATGTCACCGGTGGATTCCTTGACCATGGTGACGTTGTCGATGTCGTTGAACATCTGCACCAGCAGCTCCGGTCGCATGTCGATGCCACTGGTCGCCGGGTTGTTGTAGACCATGATCGGAATCCCGATCGCGGCGCCGATGGACGCATAGTGCTGGGCGATCTCCCGCTCGGACAGCTTCCAATACGAGATCGGCAGCACCATGACCGCGTCGGCACCGGCCCGCTCGGCGTACTGCGCCCGGCGAATGGTGTTGGCCGTGGTCAGATCTGAGGCGCCGATGATGACGGGCACCCGACGGTTGACCACGCCGATCGTGGTGTCGATGACGGCATCGAACTCGGCTTCGGTGAGGTACGCCGACTCACCGGTGCTGCCGAGCGGGACGATACCGTGCGCTCCGCCGGCCACCAGGCGTTCGACCAGGGCAGCCAGCTTGCCCGTGTCGATCTGGTGGTCGTCGGTGAACGGGGTCACCGGATAGGCGAGAATTCCGTGGATCTCAGTGTTGGCGGTCATTCTGGTTGTTCCTTTGCGGTTCGAATCCGGATCGGGGCTGAGGCGTGCGGGGATGCTCAGCTGGTGAGCGCGTCGGGGTGATTGCGCAGCGCGCGCCGGGCGTAGTAGGCGAAGTTGGCCTGGCTGCGTTTGGGCCGCAGCGTCCAGTCGTGGGCCTCGCGCGCCAGTCGCGGCGGCAACTCGGCGATCGTGCCCGCCGCCATGGCAGCCAGTTGCAGTTTGGCGCCGCGCTCGATCAGCATCGCCAGCGAGCATGATTCCTCGATGCTCGCTCCGGCGATCACATGGCCATGGTGGGCCAGCAGGATCGCCTTCTTGTCCCCCAATGCGGCGCTGATGATCTCACCCTCTTCGTTGCCGACCGGAACGCCGGGCCAGTCGGCCAGGAAGGCGCAATCGTCGTACAGTGGCGCGATATCCATCTGCGATACCTGCAGCGGGACTTCCAGCATCGACAGCGCCGCGACGTGGAACGGGTGGGTGTGCACGATGCACTGAACGTCGGGCCGGGCGCGGTAGATCCAGGTGTGGAATCGGTTGGCGGGGTTGGCCATTCCCTCACCCTCGAGGACGTTGAGATCTTCGTCGACCAGCAGCAGATTGTCTTCGGAGATCTCGTCGAAGCCCAACCCCAGTCGTTGGGTGTAGTAGGTACCGGGCTTGCCGGCCCGAGCGGTGATCTGACCGGCCAGGCCGGAGTCGTGGCCCGCGTCGAAAAGCGCTCGACACGTCAACGCCAGTTTCTGCCGCGTAGTCAGGGTGGACTCCTCGATATGGGTCGACAATCCATCGAGCGCCCGCTGCATCAGAACCTGTTTCGAATCACCAAGCGTAGTCGTCATCTCGGCCTGCCTTTCTCTGTGGAGGGACCAGCGACACAAAAATGACCGTAGGACACTTTGTGTCCTCATGTCAACGGTGCTTGGCGCCAGCTACGCTTGCCAGCAGGTGACACCATGTGTCCACTGCGCATTCACAACCCGAGGAGTGTTCGATCATGGTTCTGGCAGCGGCAGTCCAACTCGATGCGGCACTCGCCGATGTTCCGGCGAACCTGGCCGCCTGCGAGCGACTCGGCGATGAGGCCGGGCATGCGGGGGCACGCATCATCGCGTTACCGGAGTTCTTCTCCACGGGGATCGGCTTCGCAGCCTCGCTGGCCGACGCGGCGTTACCGCCCGACGGCCCCGCGACACAGCTTCTCACCACGCTCGCGCGACGGCACTCAGCCCTGGTCGGCGGCTCTTTCCTGTGCCGTGACCCCGACGGACACGTCCGCAACGCGTATTTTCTCGCCGATCCGACCGGCGCAATCGGGCGACACGACAAGGATCTCCCCACGATGTGGGAGAACGCGTTCTACGTGGGCGGCAATGACGACGGCGTCATCGACACCGGCGAGTATCAGGTAGGCGCCGCGGTGTGCTGGGAGCTGATGCGCACAGACACAGTCCGGCGCCTGCGGGGTCGCGTGAACCTGCTCATGACCGGCTCTGGCTGGTGGTCGATCCCGCGGTGGCAACCACATGCCGTGTTCGACCGGCTGGAGCGCAACAACCGACTCACCGCCCGCACAGCGGCGGCCTCGTTCTCCCGCTACGTTGGCGCACCCTGTGTGCACGCGGCCCACGCAGGCCACCTCGAATGCTCAATGCCCTGGCTACCGGCGACATACCGCGGCCACTTCGAGGGCTCGACCATGATCACCACAGCATCAGGTCAGATCGTCGCCGAACGACGGGCCGAGGAAGGCGAGGGCGTGGTTCTCGGCGAGGTCACAGTCGGCCGCCAAGATCCCAGTCTGTCCACGCCCAACAGCTATTGGCTACACAAGCGTGGTCTCCTACCGAGCACAGTCTGGCACTACCAGCGCTGGCACGGCCGCCCCTGGTACCGACGCAACGTGGCAGGCATTAAATCGGGAGCACCGGCCTAGGCACGACTCCGCCGGTGAAAACCCGGTCGAACGCGCGGTTTTCACCCCTACAGCCGCGGGTCCGGCAATAAGTTTCCTTCATGACACATTGCGTCCTATGATTGGAGGCGTACTGCTCATCCCCACCGTGCACGTGAATCTCAAGTGCTCACGCGAGTCCTGAACGTAAGTCAGCGATTACGGCTGTACTCGGTGTGGGTGATCACCAGAACCTCGCTGGGTGCGCTGCCTCGCTGTCGGAGTTGGTGCGGCAGGGAGGCATCGAAATACGCGCAGTCACCGGACTCCAGAACCACCAACTCGTCCTGGTACCGCAACTCCACGGTGCCGGCGTGAACGAACACCAACTCCTGCCCGGCGTGTTCGGGATGAAGGTGGTCGGCGAACTTGAGCGTCGGCCGCACGATGAACGGCGACATCGACTTTCCGAGCATCCCCGCGGCGACCGCTTGATACCGGTTGGCCCCTCGCTCGCCCGCACGGTCGACGGCCAACGTCGTGACCGCCGGGTCCTCGGAGAACAGTTGTGCGACATCGACCTCGAGCGCGCGGGCCAGCTTCATCGCGACCGCGATCGACGGGGTGGAACGCTGCCGTTCGACCTTGGACAGATAGCTCTTGGTCAGCCCGGTCGCTTCGGCGAGCTCCTCAAGGGTCATGCCTCGCTGTTGACGCACAGCACGCACCAGAGCGCTCACAACACCTCCTGCCCGTAACCGCCGAAGCACACTTCGGTACATCGTCCCATAGGACAGCGGGTGTCATATCGTCGACATTCCGAATTGCCGGATCAGTCGCCCGCGCCGGCGACCAACGCCCACAATCCGTTCGCGCTCGCTCCGGTGGCGTACTCGGTGAGGACCTCGTCCCAGTGCGCCACCGAACCGTACTCCGAACGCCACGCCAGGGCAGGCATGGTGAACTCGTGCAGCCGGTGCTCGCGCGTCGTACCGATCGCGCCGTGCACCTGATGAGCGTTGCGCACCACCACCGAGGCGGCGTGACCGACACACGAACGGGCAACCGCGACAAGGAAATCCAATTCGGCTGCGGACCAATCGGATCGAATCGCCGCATCCAGGGCACCATCGGTGGCGGCCCGGGCCAATGCCGACTCGGCGGCGATGTCGGCCACCAGGTGCTGTACGGCCTGGAACTTCGCCAACGGCCGGCCGAACTGCAGACGCTCACCGGCGTGAGACACCGACAATTCCAGAATCCGGTCCAACGCGGCGCATACCTGAACCGCCCGTACCAGTGCGGCGCGCCGGCTGAACTCCTCGAACGTCTTGTCTGGCACCGCAGTTCCGGTCAAACTCGCGATATCCGCGGTGATCGCGTCACGGGGCTCCCCCGCACTATTGCGCCCTCGACTGACCGACAGCGACGAGGTGTCCACATCGGCCACCCGCCAGCCGCTGGCGTCACGCCAGAACAGCACCACCCGATCGGCGTCCGCCGCCCACGGCACGCCACGAGCGGCACCGTCGTCATCGAGCACACACGCGGTACGCCGGGAATCGTCGATCGCCAATCCGGCCGTCTCCAGCAGCCAGCACGCCAACAGATCATGTTCGGCCAGCGGCACTTTCACGCCGTGGAAGGCCGCTGCCCGCAGCAGCTCGACGGCCTCGGCCCAGCCGGCGCCACTGCCACCGGAGTCCTCGGACCCGGTCAGCCGAACCAGTCCCAGTTCACGCAGGCGCGCCCACAACTCGTCGACGGCCTCGCCAGGCTGATGTTGCTCCCGGTGCGCAGCGAAGACGGCCGACATCATCTCGACCAGATCAGCGTCGACACTCATCTCAACCCCAGTCCCCGCGCAATCACCCCACGCAACACCTCATTGGTGCCGCCACGCAGGGTGAACCCCGGACGCTGGGCGACGGCGTCGGCCAACATCGCCCGGTAGGCGTCGTCATCGGTCTCACCGAGCACGTCGGCGAAATCAGCGATGTCGCCTTCGGTGGCCGTGCCGAGCACCTTGACCACTGCGGCCGCGGTGTCAGCCGGCTCGTGTCGCTCCAGCGCCCCGGCGACCGCCATGGACATCTGGCGCAAACCGCTGATCCGGCCCAGATAGCGGCCCAGATCGGTGTGACGAGGCAGGGTTCCGTCCCGCATGAGCGAGGCCATGTCGGCCAGCAGCGGGAAGGTCGACAGGAAACGCTCGGGCCCGCTGCGCTCGAAGCTGAGTTCCGAGGTGACCTGCTCCCAACCGTTGCCAATCGTGCCGAAGACCATGGCCTCGGGCACGAACACCTCGTCGAGGATCACCTCGTTGAAGTGGTGCTTGCCGTTCATCGAGATGATGGGCCGGATATCGACGCCCGGTGCCGACAGGTCGACGATGAACTGGCTCAGACCGTCGTGACGGTTCGCCGGATCCACCGGCGCGGTGCGGGCCAGGCAGATGAAGGCGTGGGCCAGGTGCGCCCCCGACGTCCACACCTTGGTGCCCGTGATCCGCCAGCCACCCTCAGCCGGTGTGGCCTTGGTGCGCACACTGGCCAGATCCGATCCGGAATCGGGCTCGCTCATCCCGATGCCGAAGTAGCACTCGCCTTTTGCGATGGCGGGCAGGAACTTTCGTCGCTGCTCCTCGGCCCCGTACTTGAGCAACGAAGGCACGATCTGGCGGTCGGCGATCCAATGCGCTCCGACCGGGGCCCCGGCCGCCAGCAATTCCTCGGTGATCACGAAGCGCTCCTGATGACTGCGCCCGTGCCCGCCGTACTCCACCGGCACCGTCATCCCCAGCCAACCGCGGGCAGCCAGGGCCCGACTGAAATCCTCGTCCCACCCGGTCAACCAGCTGTCGGCAT
Organism: Mycobacterium sp. NS-7484; assembly: GCF_001953975.1. Lineage (GTDB taxonomy): Bacteria > Actinomycetota > Actinomycetes > Mycobacteriales > Mycobacteriaceae > Mycobacterium. The sequence goes on along the minus strand of NZ_MBEJ01000005.1, from coordinate 24,641 downwards.
ACCGGCCGATCCTGCCGGCCTGCTGCTGTTCGGCGACGAACCGGCGAACCTGCAACCTGAGTTCGTCGAAGGCGTGCGGATCACCCGATACCGGCGGCACAAGCCGAGCCATGCACGCTCCATCCCATCGACATCTGTGAAGCACTCAGGTAGATGCAGACTATCGGGCATGCCGGAGTGATCGGTTACGTTGTCCTGACTATGACTGCTACACCGTCTGCACTGACCATGTACACCACCACCTGGTGCGGCTACTGCTCCCGGCTCAAGACCGCGCTGAAGGCCGAGGGCATCGCGTGGACCGAGGTGGACATTGAGCAGGATCCGGCCGCGGCCGAGTTCGTCGGATCGGTCAACGGGGGCAACCACGTGGTGCCCACCGTGAAGTTCCCCGACGGCTCGACGCTGACCAACCCGACCATCAAGCAGGTCAAAGCCAAACTCGGCTGAGTCCGGCTGGGCTGATGCCCCGCGAGCTACAACGCAGCCCAGGATTCGATGATCTCGCGGGCGATCGAGATCGACCCGGGCAGCAGCAGCCGCGACGGCGTACCTCCGGCCGAGTTCCAGTCACCCTGATCCAGGGCCTCCCGGATCTCGGCCCGAGTGAACCACTGCGCCTCGGCGATCTCACCGTCGTTGAACGAGAACGGCTGCTCCGGATCTCCGATGGCGTGGAACCCGACCATCAATGACCGCGGAAACGGCCAGGGCTGGCTACCGAGGTACTGCACATCGGTGACCGCCAGGCCGATCTCTTCGGCGATCTCGCGCACCACACACGCCTCGAACGATTCCCCGGCTTCGACGAAGCCGGCCAGAATCGAAAACAACCGCTCGGGCCAGACGGTCTGGCGCGCCAGCACCGCACGGTCGTGACCGTCGTGGACCAGGCAGATCACCGCCGGATCGATACGCGGGAACTCCTCGTGACCGCTGACCGGATCAACCCGTGACCAACCGCCCTTCGCCGACCTGGTCGCTGCTCCGTCCACCGCGCTGAACCGGGCACGGTCATGCCAGTTCAGCAACGCGGTGGCGGTGGCCACCAGCTGGGCGCTGAGATCGTCGAAGACCTCCCCGGCGCGCCGCAGGTCGAGCACCTCCGCAGGCGCCTCCGGATCTTCGGGCGCCTCCAGTGCAGCGCGCACTCCCCACACATGTCGGCCGTCACCCATCCGCCCCAGAAACACCGCATGCTCCGGCGGCTTGTCGGTACCCAGGCTCGACGCCTTGCCGAGCACCACCTGACCACCGGAGATCAGCACCTGGTTACGTCGATCGACCCGCAGCAGCAACGCGTCCGGCCAACCCGCGGTCGCGGCCTCGATATCGGTACGCAAGGCGTCGGCACGGTCGGCACCGACCCGGGACAACAACGGGATATTGCGGAGGCCGAAACTCCTGGCGCTCATCGCTCGGCGTCCGCGCTGCGGATGTAGAGCAGCCGGTCGCCCGCTTCCAGTGCATCGACTTCCGGCGCGTCCACCCGCAACAAACGGCCCTCGCGCACCACGCCGAGCACGATGTCATGCAGATGCCGCGGCGAGCCGCCCTCCTCCTTGGGACTGACCTCTCGCTCAGCGATGGCGAAGCCGGCATCGGGTGTCAGTAGGTCTTCCATCATCTCCACCACGCTGGGCGTCTGCGTGGCGATACCGAGCAGCCGGCCCGCGGTCTCCGATGACACCACGGTGGAATCCGCTCCGGACTGCTTGAGCAGATGCAAATTGTCCGACTCCCGCACCGCCGCGATGATCTTGGCCTTGGGTGCCAATTCGCGCGCGGTCAGCGTGACGAGCACCGCGCTGGCGTCATTGTCGGCCGCGACGATGATCGACTTGGCGTGCTGGGCGCCGGCCAGTCGCAGTACCGAGGAGTTGGTGGCATCGCCGTGCACGGTCACCAACCCCGCGCCCTTGGCGCGTTCCAGCGCGCCCGCGTTCTCGTCGACGACGACGATGTCGGCCGGCGAGACCTCATCGCCGACCATCGCGGCGACCGCGGTGCGGCCCTTGGTGCCGTATCCGACGACGACGGTGTGGTTACGCACTTTGTTCCTCCATCGCTGAATCTTCAGCGCCTGCCGCGACTGGGTGGTCAACGTTTCCACGGTGGTACCGATCAGCACGATCAGGAATGCCACCCGCAGCGGCGTGATGATGATGACGTTGACCAGACGCGCCGAGTCCGAATACGGCGTGATGTCGCCGTAGCCGGTTGTGGACAGCGACACCGTGGCGTAGTACAGGCAATCCAGGAATGACAGTGGATTGTTGGCGTCCGGTGCGCTGTCGTTGTCCCGATAGCCGTAGCGGTCCATGTAGACGATGAGCACCGCGGCGAACAGCGCCCCCAACGCGTACAGCACGCGCATGAAGATCCTGCGGGCCGGGCTGACGAACGGCTCGGGAATCCGCAAGACATCGACGAGCGCTGCATCCGGGCGCGAGGTGAGGTTCGAGTCGATCGCGGCGAGGCGACGCCGCAGCCTGCCTTTACCCACGCGACCCCATCATCGAGCAAAGTGCCCCGGGACGCGCCGGGACCCATCTGATCAGACGCACGTCACAATGTAACCATGACCGCATCCCCGTCTCAGCGGATCTCCTCCGCACCTGCCCGACGCATGGCCGCCCTGCTCCTCGGCATGGGCACGCTGCATTTCGTCGCACCCAAACCGTTCGACTCGATCATCCCGGCCGAACTGCCCGGCACCCCGCGCTTTTACACCTACGCCTCCGGCGTGGGTGAGCTGGCCACCGGCGTGCTGCTGGCCGCGCCGCGTACCCGGCGACTGGGCGCGCTGGCCGCCGTCGCGTTGTTCGTCGCCGTGTTCCCGGGCAACGTGAACATGGTCCGGCTGTGGTGGGACAAGCCGTGGCCCATGCGGATCGTCGCGATCGCCCGGCTGCCCTTGCAGATCCCGATGATCACTGGGGCGCTGCGGGTTTACCGCAACTCGTCGCCGAGCGCCTGACCCGGCTCTGCCGGCCGCTCGTCGACCGGGGCGGTCAGCAGCGCGACCAGTTCGTCCTCCCCCGGTAGCGATTCCGGGCTGACCGTCTGCCCGGAACGCACGTAATGGAACGCCGCGCGTACCGATTCGGGTGGGCATCCCCGTAACGCTGCCCAGGCCAGGCGGTACACCGCGAGCTGGACCGAAGCCTGCGCCAAGGCCTCCGGGGTGGCCGGCGGTTCACCGGTTTTCCAGTCCACGACCGTGGTGGTTCCGTCGTCGTCGGCGAACACGGCATCGATGCGGCCGCGGACGACGGTGGTTCGTGTCGTGCCGATCGCCATGTCGAACGGCACCTCCACCTCGATCGGGGTGCGGGCCGCCCACGGCGACATGACGAATGCGTCCTGCAGCTCCGACAGTTCGGCGGCGCCGGCACGTCCGCTGTCGCTGTCCACCGCGCCGGGCAGATCGTCGAGGTCGAACAACCGCTCGGAATGGAAGAACCGCTGCACCCACTCGTGAAACGCGGTGCCCAACAATGCGTGCGGATCCGGGCGCTGCGGCAGCCGTCGATGCAGACGCTGCAGCGCGGCCTGCCGGTCACGGCTCAGCTCCACCAAGGTGCTGACCGACAGCTGCCCGGGCAGCTCGACCGGAACCACCTGCCGACCACGTTCACGCTCGGCCAGAAGCGCGTCGACGTCGGCGGCCCAGCCTTCGTGGTCGATGCCGTCCCCCTCACCCGCACCGGCCTGGTCTGCGCCGGCCAGAGCCTGTGACACCAGCGCCGCTCCCCGCTCGGCATCGGTGGCGCGGGCCGGAGCTGCCGGCCAGAGCGCTTCGACGGTCTTGTCGCGCAACGGGTTTACCGCACCAGCCGCCGGTTCCGCTGCCCATTGCTCGATCTCGCCGCACGGCTGACCCGCCGCGGCAGCGTCCTCCACGATGGCCTTGATCTCACACAGGAACTCTGACGGGCCGCGCGGCTTGCCTTCGGTGGCGCCCCAGTGGTGCCCGGAGATGAGCAGGGTGTCCTCCGATCGGGTGATCGCGACGTAGAGCAACCGGCGTTCCTCGTCGATGCGCCGCTGCTCGAGGGTGCGTTTGTGCTCGTTGATCTTGTCCGACAGGATCTTTCGATCGTTGACGTCGGAGACGTCCAGCACCGGTACGCCCAGTTCCGATTTGACCGCGCGGTCACCGCGCAACAGCGGAGGCAGATCCGAGGAGTCGGTGAGCCAGGTGCGCGCTGACGCGGTCGACGGAAACACCCGCCCGCTCAGGTGCGGGACGGCGACCACCTGCCATTCCAGTCCCTTGGCGGCGTGCACGGTGAGGATCTGCACCCGGTCGTGTGAGACCGTCAATTCGGCGGGGGCCAGGCCGTTTTCCACGTCGGCGGCCACGTCGAGGTAGGCCAGCAGCGCGAGCACGGACCCGCCTGGACGGCCGGCGAAATCGGCCACCAGATCACAGAACGTGTCCAGGTTCTCGGTGCCGGTCCAGCCCGCGGTCACCGGGCGGGCCGCCCGTGCCTCCGCGTCGAGACCGGCGACCCGTCGCACCTCGGCCACCAGCTCGGGCAGCGGATGGCTCAGGTGGGCCCGCAGCATGGTCAGCTCCCGGCCGAGCGCCTCGATCCGCTGGTGGCCGGCCGGCGAATAGTGTTCGGCCGCACCGGGATCGCAGATCGCATCGGCCAGACAGGCCGCGTCGGCATCCGGAGCCGCCTGCGCCACGATCTCGGCGGCGCTGGGCTCCCCCACCGGCCGGTCGTCGAGTTCCCTCGCCCGGCGCCACAGCGCGGCGATGTCCCGGGCACCCAACCGCCACCGCGGTCCGGTCAGCACCCGCATCACCGCCGAGCCCGCAGCCGGATCGGCCACCAGCCGCAGCATCGCCACCAGATCGGCCACTTCGGGCACCGCCAGCAGCCCGGCCACCCCCACCACCTCGACCGGCACCCCACGGGCACTCAGTGCCTCAGCCATCGGCGCGGCGTCGGCGTTGCGGCGCACCAGCACCGCAGCGGTCGGCGTGGCCACGCCCTGGGCGGCCGCGCCGTGATAGAGCGTCGCCAGATGGTCTGCCACCCAGCCTCGTTCAGCCTCGACGTCGTCCAGCAGCGCACACCGGATGGTGCCCGGTTCGGCGTCGGGCCGGGGGCGCAGCTCGTGCACCGTGACCGAACGCCGCCGCGCCTCGGCCGACACCGCGTTGGCCAGATGCAGCGCACTGGGCGGGTTGCGCCAGCTGGTCCGCAATTCCAGGGTCGGGGCCGGCGTACCGTCGGCCAACGGAAAATCCGTGGTGAACCGGGGCAGGTTGGTCGCCGATGCGCCGCGCCAGCCGTAGATCGACTGGATCGGATCCCCCACCGCGGTCAACGCCAGGCCGTCGTCGACACCACCGCCGAACAGCGAGGACAACGCCACCCGCTGAGCGTGTCCGGTGTCCTGGTACTCGTCGAGCAACACCACGCGGAACCGCTCCCGCAGCTGCGCACCGACCTGGGGGAAGCCCGCCGCCAGCCGTGCCGCCGCCGACATCTGCATGCCGAAATCCATTACCTTGTCGGCCCGCATCCGCCGATGAAGCGCATCGATCAGCGGCACCAACTCGGTGCGTTCGGTCTGGGTGGCCAACATCTTCAGCAGCCACTGACTGGGCCCACGGTCACGCTGATATGGTCCCGCCGGCAAGGTGTGCACGAGCCGCTCGAGCTCCACATGGGTATCGCGCAGCTGGTCGGTGTCCACCAGGTGCTCGGCCAGCGCGCCCGCGAGCCGCAACACCATGTCGGTGACGGCGGCCGGGGTCTTTTCGATGGCGAGCTCACCGGGATGTGCACATACCACCTCGAATGCCAGTTGCCACAGCTCCGTCTGGCTGAGCAGCCGGGTGTCCGGTTCCACCGGCAGCAGTAGACCGTGCTCACGCAGCAGGGTCCCGGCGAACGCGTGATAGGTGCTGACCGTGGCGATTTCGTCGGCACCACCGGTGCCCAGGCCGACACCGGCGAGCCGGGCCAGCCGCGTACGCACCCGACGCAACAGCTGGCCGGCAGCCTTGCGGGTGAATGTCAGGCCCAGTACCTGCGAGGGCGAGGCGAAACCGTTGGCCACCAACCAGACCACCCGGGCCGCCATGGTCTCGGTCTTGCCGGCGCCTGCCCCGGCGATCACCACCAGCGGTCCCGGCGGGGCGGCGATGACCGCGGCCTGCTCGTCCGTCGGTGGGAACAGCCCCAGAGCAGCGGACAACTCCGTCGGGCTGTAACGGACGCTGGTCTGCGGGAATCCGGTCATGACCGTTCTCCGGCGGCCTGGGCCGGGCACGACGAGCGCACCGGACAGTTCGCGCAGCCGTCGTTGACGCGGGCCACGAACTGCGGCCCGGCCGTGGCCGCTGCAGCATCGCGCACGGTGTCGAGCCATTCCGCACGGGTCTCGGGTGTCATCGGGTCCTGTTCGCGTTCGATGGCACCGGCCGCCCCCGCCTTGCCCAGGTATACCAAGCGGCCGCCGCCGGGTTGATCCCCGTGCGGCACCAGGCCGGCGGCCACGGCGAGTTGGTACGTGGCCAACTGGGCGTGCTTTTGCGCATCGTCCTTGGTGACCGGACTCTTGCCGGTCTTCAGGTCCACCACCACCAGCCGATCGGCCCGGTCACGTTCGAGGCGGTCCAACCGTCCCCGGATCCGGACCTCGGGGCCGTCCTCACCCGACTCGACGAGCACGCCGTCCACGTCGATCTCGGTGGCCACCTCGGTCAACTGAGCCCGGGAGTCTGCGCGCCACCGGGTGAACGTCTCCAACATCGCCCGGTGGCGCGACAACTCGTTGTCCGAATACCACTTCGCGTCGAAAGGCAGATCCTCCCAGACTTTTTCCAGATCGTTGACCAGCTGAGCCTCTGTCTTCCCCGGGTCCGCAACGAGGGCATGCAGCAACGACCCGACGGTGGATCGCACATCGCGTCCGTCATTGCCGCCGTGCCGCTCCAACAGCCAGCGCAGCGGACAGTCGCTGAGCATCTGCAGCGTCGACGGCGACAGGACCACCTCGGGAGCCACCCCGTCCACCGCCGACCACAGCGGTTCCTCGGTGGACAGCGCGGTCATGGTGTGCCACTGGGACGGGTGAGCCCCGGGCACCCCGGCCGCGGCCAGCCGCGCCAATTGCGTTGCCGCACAGGCACGTGACTCATCATCGACGGCACCTTCGGGGGCGCAGACCACGGCCCGCAACCGACCCACGACCGCAGAGGGCACCAGCACCCGCGGAGCCGCCAACGGCGGCAGCGGTACAGAATCTGCCGCCACCTCGGCCAATTCGGCACAGAACGCCGACGGCAGCAGCGATTCGTCACCGCCGTCGCTGTCCACCGCAGTCACCAACAGCCGCCTGCGGGCCCGGCCCATCGCAGCCATCAACAAGCGGCGCTCCTCGGCCAGCAGCGGTGCCCGGGTCGACACGGCACGGTCGGCCGGAGCGGCCACCCCGTCGAGCACATCCACCAGATTCTGCGTACCCAGCACCCCGCCGCGTGGAACTGTGTTGGGCCACAGGCCTTCTTGAACGCCGGCGATCACGACGAAATCCCATTCCCGCCCGAGCGCGGCATGTGCGCTGAGCACCGACACCGCATCAGACCCGGTGCCCGAGTCCGGTGCCGAGAGCGAGGTTCCCAGGGTGGCGACGTGATCGACCAGGCCGCGCAGGGACGCGCCGGCGGTGCGGCTGACGTACTGGTCGGCCACGTCGAACAGCGCGGTCACCGCATCCAGGTCACGATCGGCCTGTGCTCCGATGGTGCCGCCACGCTCGCTGGCCGCCAACCACCGCGATTGCAGGCGGCAGGCATTCCATGCTTGCCACAGGGTATGGCGCGGATCGGCCCCGTCACGCTGGCTCCGACGCGCCGCGGACAGCACCGATCGCAGCCGGCGTAGGGGCTTGAGGTGTTCGACCGACAGACCGGCGGGCTCGGTGTGGATCGCGGCGACCAGCAGGTCGGTGAAATCGCGGGGCGGAGAAGAGCCGTCGGCGCGGCGCAGGGCGCGGCGCAGTTGCCGCAGGGTCACCGGGTCGACACGGCCGATCGGGCCGGTCAGCAGGCGCACGGCGCTGTCACCGTCGAGTGTTCCTGCGGCGGTGACGTCCAGAACCGTCAACAGCGCTGCGACGGCGGGCTGCTGCGCCAGTCCGAGGTCGGCGCCCGTCGCCTCCACCGGCACCCCGGCCGCGGTCAGCGCGCGCGCCAGCGCGGCACCCACCCGCGGGATCGAGCGCACCACCACCGCCATCTCCGACCATGGCACCCCGTCCACCAGATGCGCTCGACGCAACGCGTCTGCGATGTAGGTGTTCTCCGCGTGGGCAGTGGCGGCCAACCGCATGGTGACCTCGCCCGGTCCGTGCTCGGCGTTGCCTTCCAGCACTCGGGTGGCCGCGACACCGGGCAGCCGACGCCCGATATTCGAGATCGCGGTGGCGACCGCGGGAGCACACCGACGGGAGCGGGTGAGGGTGATCGCGGGTGCATCGTCATCGCGCAGCAACACCGGATCGGCACCGCGGTAACCGAACACCACTTGGTCGGGGTCCCCGGCAACAACGGTCAGTCCGGCCCGGGCGGCCAGCACCCGGACCAGCAGGGCGGCCTGCGGATCGAGATGCTGGGCATCGTCGACCAGGAGCAGGCTGATCCGGGCCCGTTCGGCAGCCAGCAGGTCGGCGTCGGTGCCGAGCGCCTCCAACGCCGCGCCGACCAGTTCGGCCGCTCCCAGCGCCGGGACGGTGGCCTGCGGGGCAGCCATACCGACCGCCGCCCGCAACAACATGATCTGCTCATACGCCTGGGCAAACCGGCCGGCCGCCAACCACTCCGGGCGCCCGGCCGAACGTCCCAACCGTTGCAGCGCACGCGGATCCACGCCGCGCTCGGTGCACCGGGCCATCAGATCACGCAACTCGGTGGCAAAACCGGCGGTGCTCAGTGCGGGCCACAGTTGTTCGGGCCAGCCCACCGGCGAGTTCGCGCCGTCCTCCAGGTCACCGGCGAGCAGTTCGCGGATGATCCCGTCCTGCTCGGCGGTGGTGATCAGCCGCGGTGGCGGATCCCCGTTGCGCTGAGCGGCCAGTCGCAGCAACGCAAACGCGTAGGAGTGCACGGTGCGCACCAGGGGCTCCCGCACCACACCGTGGGTGCCCGCCCCGAGCAGCCGCGCGGTGATGGCGGCCCTGGCCTCACTGCGCAACCGCGCCGAACCGGTCAGCAACAGCACCGACTCGGGATCGGTTCCCGCTGCGATGTGTTCGACCGCGGTGCTGATCAACAGCGAGCTCTTCCCCGTGCCGGGCCCACCCAGCACTCGGACCACACCGTTGCAGCCCGGTGCCAGCAGCTCGGTGTCGACCGGTGCCGATGCGAGGTGGTGTGTGGTCATGGGAGGAATGACACCAGAAGGGACCGACAAGTAGCGGAGCGGATTGGAGCGAATGGCCCGACAAGTAGCGGAGCGGATTGGAGCGACAAGCCCGACAAGTAGCGGAGCGGATTGGAGCGACAAGCCCGACAAGTAGCGGCGTCCGACCTCCTGGCAGCATCAACGACATGTCTGCCGAGAAGTTGCATGTCTACCGCTACGGCCCCGCCGAGACGCCCCAGGTACTGCTGATCCACGGGTTGACCGGACATGGGCAGCGCTGGAAGACGCTGGCCGAGCAGCACCTGTCCGACGTGGCGGTGCTGGCCCCCGATCTGCTGGGGCATGGCCGCTCGTCATGGGCGGCGCCATGGACCCTGGATGCCAATGTCGAGGCCCTGGCGTCGCTCCTGGACCGTCCGACGTTGGTGGTCGGGCACTCGTTCGGTGGGGCGCTGGCACTGAATCTGGCTGCGGCACACCCGGATCTGGTCAGCGGACTGGTGTTGCTGGATCCGGCCGTCCACCTCGACGGTGAGTGGATGCGCGAGATCGCCGAGGCCATGATGGCCTCGCCGGATTATCCCGACCGCGCCGAAGCGCGAGCCGAGAAAGCCAACGGGTCGTGGGGTGATGTGGCGCCGGCAGAGCTGGACCGCGATCTGGATGAGCACCTCGTCGAGTTGCCGGGCGGACGCTATGGGTGGCGCATCAGCATCCCGGCGATGGTGTCATATTGGAGCGAGCTGGCTCGTCCGGTCGCCCTGCCGCGCCAAGGCACTCCGACAGTGCTGGTTCGTGCCACCCGCACCAGTCCCCCCTATGCGCGTGATGAGCTCATCGGTGAGCTGAGTACGCACCTCGGCGCGGATTTCAGCCTGCTGGACTGGGATTGCGATCACATGGTGGCCCACGCCATGCCGGTCGAGACGGCGAAGTTGATCCGCGAGCGGCTGGGCTGACGATGCCGGCCGTCACCGAGGAACAGGTGGAAGCCGTGCGCGCGTTGGTGGCGGCGATCCCGCCGGGGCGGGTGTGCACCTATGGTGACATCGCCGATGCGGCAGCGCTTTCCAGTCCGCGGATCGTCGGCTGGATCATGCGGACCGACTCCTCGGACCTGCCTTGGCACCGGGTGATCCTGGCTTCGGGCCGGCCCGCTCCGCATCTGGCCACCCGGCAACTGGAACGGCTGCGCGCCGAGGGGGTGTTGGCGGCCGACGGACGGGTACGCCTGGCCGAGTACCGCCACCTGTTCTGACCGCGAGCAGACAGAAACCCGTACCTTTCTGCGCGGAAATGTACCGGTTTGCGTCTGCTCGCGGGAGAACAGTGAGCTACAGGATCAACCGGACCAACGAGGCCGTGCGCGCCAGGCCCGGAAACGCCGCCGCGGTAGAGCGTGGGTGCAGGGCATGCACGGCAAGCCGGAACATCAAGGCGCGCAACAACATCTGTGGCCACTCCGGTAGCGATTGCCACCGTTCGATCAAGCCGTCGTCGGCGTCACCCCACGACAGCGCGTCGACCACCACCACGCCGGCGGCCCAGGAGGCCGGGCGCCAGTACGGGGTGATGTCGGTGATCCCCGGGGCGGCGGTGCCCGCGAAAAGCACGGTGCCGTAGAGATCGCCGTGCACGAGCTGGCTGGCGCTCTTGGTCGGCCTGCGCAGGCCGGCCAGTTGATTGATCAGCTCCACGGAGCGTTGCCCATCGGACGATCCGGGCGAGACCCTGGCTCCTGGCGGCAACGAATGCAGCGGCCGGTCCTCCCAGGCCGCGCGGTCGGCGGCGATGAACACGTCGACATCGGCCCACGGCGCCACCGGCGGTTGGGTCAGGAAGCGGGGCCGCTCCAACTTCGTGGTGGCCTCGTGCAATCGCACTGCGGCCGACACCACTTCGTCATGACGCGGTTCGGGCGTGCCTGCCACGAAGGTGTCGGCCCGCCAGCCGGCAACCACGTAACGGCCGTCGGTCGATCGGACCGGGCGGGCCAACCGCACCCCGTCGACGAACAACGTTTCGCGAACCTTGGCCGACCACGCCGCACGGGCGTGCTCGGGCACCATCGACATCACCATTTCGCCGCAGCGCCAGCCACCCTCCCAGCTCGAGCCGAGCGGTACCGGGCGCACCCCGGACAGGCCGAACGCCGCCAGCACATGTTCCGGCGGCCGTTCCACACTCACAACCTCAGCCTAAGGTGTAGATCGGCAAACCAGCCGTCAGTACATCACCATGTCGGGCTCGAGTTGTTTGGCCCAGGCCACGATTCCACCCTGGAGATGCACCGCGTCGGAAAAACCGGCCTGCTTGACGATGGCGAGCACCTCGGCTGACCGTATCCCGGTCTTGCAGTACAGCACTGGAGTCCGATCTACCGGCAGCTTGGCCAACGCGTCACCCGATTCGAACGTCGGCTTCGGGATCAACTCGGCGCCCGCGATGTGATTGATGTCCCACTCCACCGGTTCGCGGACGTCGATCAGCGCCAGCGGCTTTCCGGAGTCGATAAGCTCCTTGAGCTCCAACGGAGTGATCGTCGACCCGGCGGCAGCCTCGGCAGCCGCATCGGAGACGACGCCACAGAACGCCTCGTAGTCGATCAACTCGGTGATCTTCGGTGTGGCCGGATCCTTGCGGATGCGGATCGTGCGGTACGTCATGTCCAACGCGTCGTACACCATCAACCGGCCGAGCAGCGGCTCTCCGATACCGGTGATCAGCTTGATCGCCTCGGTACCCATCACCGAGGCGATCGAGGCGCACAGGATGCCCAGCACGCCGCCTTCGGCGCACGAGGGCACCATGCCCGGTGGGGGCGGCTCGGGGTACAGATCGCGGTAGTTGAGGCCCTGCTTGTTTCCCTCGGGCCCGTCCGGCGCGTCCTCCCAGAACACCGACACCTGGCCTTCGAACCGGTAGATCGAACCCCACACATAGGGCTTGCCGGCCAGCACGGCCGCGTCGTTCACCAGGTAACGCGTGGCGAAGTTGTCGGTGCCGTCGAGGATCAGGTCGTACTGGCTGAACAGTTCCACCGCGTTGTCCGGTTCCAGCCGGAACTCGTGCAGGTTCACCGTCACCAGAGGGTTGATCTCCAGGATCGAATCCCGGGCGCTCTGGGCCTTGGACCGGCCGATGTCGGACTGGCCGTGGATGATCTGCCGCTGCAGGTTGGACTCGTCTACCACGTCGAACTCGACGATGCCGAGCGTGCCCACCCCGGCGGCGGCCAGGTACAACAGGGTCGGCGAGCCGAGCCCACCGGCACCGATCACCAACACCTTCGCGTTCTTCAGCCGCTTCTGCCCGATCACGCCGACGTCCGGGATGATGAGGTGGCGGCTGTAGCGCGTCACCTCTTCACGGGTCAGCTCGGCGGCCGGCTCGACCAACGGCGGTAACGACACGTCCAAATTCGCGGACACCGCATGTCTCCTCAGTTTTTCTGGTCACTTCATCGTCCCAGCTGCTCGTACCACAACGGTAATCCGGTGTGGATGCTTCCCGCCGCCGGGCCCACCGCGATCGCGCGCGAGCTCTCGGGTATGGACCGGGGCCGAGCCGGTCGCCGCTGTCGGTGCGGCGACTCAGGCGATCGGATACGGCCAGGGATTGAACCGGCAGGTCAGACCATCGGCCTTGACGGTTTCCGGATCGAACTTCGCGGCATCGTCATTCGACGTGGAGAACGTCTGCTGCATCATGATCGGCGCCAGCTGGCCGTCGCGCTCGCACGCCTCGTGGCGTTGATAACCGATGGCGTGACCAACCTCATGGTTGATCAGGTACTGCCGGTAGGACCCGATGTCCCCCTGGAACGGCACCGCGCCGCGGACCCAGCGGGCCTCGTTGACGAAGACGCGGGGTTGGTGACCGTCGTACGACGGGTTGTAGCAGGACGCCTCCAGTTGGATGTCGTAGCCGCAGCCCTCGCGCACGGTCATCGGGGAGGTCAGCGACACCCGGAAGTCCGGTTCGACGCCACTGCTCGCGTCCACCCGGGTGAAGGCGAACAGCCCGTTGTGGGTCCAACTCTTGGGATTGGCCAGGGTCTCGCTGACCATCCGGGCGAATCCTTCGTCGCCGCCGAACGACGTGGTGTCCACCCCGTCCTCGACCTCGACGGTGTAGGTGAACGATTTCGTGGTGCCCGCGCCGACCTTGGGCGTGGTGCCCGGCACGATCCGCCAGGTCCGGTTGCCCGCCTCGGTGAAGGGACCGCCCGCAGGCAGGATGCCGGTGGGCAGATTGGCATCGAACTGCGTCAGGCCCTTGGGCGGCGCGCCGATGATGGCGGTGCTGGCCACATCGATGGGGGTAGGCAGACCCTGCGCGGGGCCGTCCTCCTCCTGGGCGGTCGGCGTCGCGCTGGTACCGGTGATCGTCTGGTAGATGACCACCACGGTCAGCACGATCAGCACCGGCAAGGCATACGCGCGCCACCCGTAGGTGGACACGAAGCGGCCGATCCATGTTTGTTTGCGCCACTGCTGGTGGTCGTCCCTGTTGGATCTGGCGCGTCCTGAGTCCGCAGCAATCGGATCTCGCTGTGCGCGCAGCGGCTCTCGCCACTCGTTGCGCAGCGCCGGGACACGGCCACCCCCGCGACGTCCCGGGTCGTAGGTCACCGGACCAGAATGGCACAGACTCCTGTGGAGCGGCCCGGGGCGCAGTAATGCCGTGACCACGCTGGTGTCATTTCGAAACCCGCGCACGTTTCGCGGACGCCCGCACGACGGAAGTGGGGCCCAACGGTAGTAGTGTCGGTTCGATCAGCGGCTCGGATGAACATGTTCAAGTGCGCCAGAGCAATACAGATTGAGGACCTGATGAGCGATCTCGCCAACACCGCCGAGAGGAGAGGTGACAAGCCCGCGAACGGCGGTGGTCGTCGCGGCAACCGCCTGCCTCGCGACGAGCGGCGCGGGCAGCTGTTGGCCTCGGCGAGCGAGGTGTTCGTCGAACGCGGCTATCACGCTGCGGGTATGGACGAGATCGCCGAACGCGCAGGCGTGAGCAAACCGGTGCTATATCAACACTTTTCGTCGAAACTCGAGCTGTATCTGGCAGTCCTGCAGCGCCACGTCGACAATCTGGTGTCCGGCGTGCGCCAGGCCCTGCGCACCACGACCGACAACCGTCAGCGGTTGCGTGCGGCAGTGGAGGCGTTCTTCGATTTCATCGAACATGACAGCCAGGGCTACCGGCTCATCTTCGAGAACGACTATGTCAGCGAGCCGCAGGTGGCCGCGCAGGTGAAGGTCGCCACCGAGGCATGCACCGATGCCGTCTTCGACCTGATCAGCCGCGATTCGGGGCTGGAGGCGCATCGCGCGAGGATGATCGCTGTCGGGCTGGTGGCCATCAGCGTCGATTCAGCCCGCTACTGGCTGACGAACGACCGGCCGATCGACCGGAATACCGCGGTGGACGGCACGGTGCAGTTCGCCTGGGGCGGACTGTCACACGTGCCTCTCACCCGCTCGTAGAACTCAGGCGGATTCCATCCCCACACCGAATCCGACCCGACGCACGTCGGCGGCGCCGATCTCGACATAGGCGATCCGGCTGTTCTGCACCAGGAAGCGCCGACCCTTCTCATCGGTCAACGCCAGCACACCCGAATCCTTGGCGAGCGCCTCGGTGACCTGCTGCTCCACCTCGCTGGGTGTCTGCGCGCTGTTGAAGGTCAGCTCGCGCGGGCTGTCCGTGACACCGATCTTGACCTCCACGCTGGGCCCTTCTTTCTTTCTCACGTCGTTGTCGACTTCCCTGAGCAGGCTAGTGGACGGCGGCACAGGGGTGCGGTGAGCCGGGCTACGCCATGCGCGAAACGCAGATACCGAACCGAGTCCGGACCGTGACCGACACACCCGATACTCCGCCTCATCTGTCACTTCTGCCTCGATAGCATCAGGACCGACATTGGACGAGACGACTGGGACAGCCTCATGACCAGGCATTATTCGCCGTATGACACCGCACCGACCGAGCGCTTCGGGGACCGCCCGTATGAGCCGAGCGGGTACGCCGGCTACCGGCCGGACTACCAGAGCGACGACCCGAGCAACTACGCCGCGGGCCGGGGCACGGATTACGGCACCGACTACTCCACCGCCGACTATGACGCGGACTATGACGCCGAGTACGACGACGAAGTTCGGTTCTACGAGGAACCGCTCGACCGGCGCTGGATCTGGGTGGCCGCGGTGGCCGGGGTCGTGCTCGTGGTGGCGGTGGTCTGCACCTCGGTGATCCTGGGTGGCGGCGACAGCGGTTCCGTCTCGGCGAGCCTGACCCCGTCGGCAGCTCCCACGCAGACCACCGCACCGGCGCAGGACGCCACGTCCACCCCGGTCCCGCCGCGCGCGGCGCCCACCGCACCGCTGTCGCCGGAGACCGTGACCACGGTGACCCCGACGCCCAGTGCGACCGTGGCGCCCGACCCGGTGGCTCCACCGGTCGAGGCCGCGCCGCCCGCGGCCGCCGTGAACCCGAACACCATCACCTATCGCGTGACCGGCAACCGGCAGCTCATCGACCTCGTGACCATCGTCTACACCGATGCGCAGGGCGCACTGCAGACCGACATCAACGTCGCGCTGCCCTGGACCAAGACCGTGGTGCTCAACCCTGGAGTCCAGCTCAAGTCCGTGACCGCGACCAGCGTGGCGGGCCAGCTCAACTGCTCGATCACCGACGCATCGGGTGCCGTTCTGATCCAGCAGGCCAACAACACGATGATCACCACCTGCACGCAGTAAGAAGCACGCAGGTACGACTGGGCTTGGCGGGTATTACGCCAGGCCCAGTTCCTGCATTCGGGACTGGTGGGTGTTCTGCAGCCGGCCGAAGAACTCCGCCAACTGGGTCAGACCTTCACCGCTCGACATCACCAAGTCGACGAGTTCGTCGTGATCGGCCAGCACGTACTGCGCCTGCGTGACCGCCTCGCCGAGCAGCCGCCGTGCCCACAGCGCCAACCGGTGGCGCTGCCGATCGCTGGCGGTCACGGCCGCGCGCACCTCGGCCACGACGAACTGGGAATGCCCCGTCTCGGCCAGCACCGCGCGCACCACCGCGGACACCTCTTCGGGCAGTGCGTCGGCGATCTCCAGATAGAAATCCGCCGCCAGCGCGTCACCGATGTAGGTCTTGACCAATGCCTCCAGCCAGTTGCTCGGAGTGGTCATCCGGTGGTAGTTCTCCAACACCGAGGCGTACTTCGTCATCGCGGGGACGACGTCAACTCCCCTGCGCTCCAAGGCATCCCGCAACAATTCATAGTGACCTATCTCCGCGGCGGCCATGCTCGCCATGTTGATCCGGCCGCGCAGATTGGGAGCCATCCGCGCCTCGTCGGTGAGCCGGTAGAACGCGGCGACCTCGCCGTAGGCCAGCACCGCGAACAACTCGTTGACGCCAGGATGATCCGCCGTCACGCCCGAATCGACCGATTCGACGATCTTTTGCGCGGCAGGCTGAGGCGAATTCATGACGCCAACTCTAGACGTCACCGGGACCCCACGAGCAGCTGGCAAATGGGCTCAGCTCACGCGACCAGCTACAATGGGAGACGGTAACGGCTTCGAGCCGACTCTTTCAGCGCCTGAGCCGCTACCAGGAAATGTGCGTGCACGCAGTTGGCCCGCCCTGTGGAGCTGGGCCCAGCGGATCGGCAGCGCCGACGGATGCAGACGTCATCCCGGGCGAACCCGACCGTTTCACCGTCAAACTCCGTGTGCGCTGGATGCCCATGAGGTTTGACAGTGAAAGGCCACCTCTACTCACCATGACGCATGTAAACAAGACATTTGCCGAACTCGGCGTCCGCGACGAAATCGTCCGCGCACTCAGCGAGAACGGCATTCAGCACCCCTTTGCCATCCAAGAACTGACCCTGCCCCTGGCACTGGCGGGCGACGACCTGATCGGTCAGGCCCGCACCGGCATGGGCAAGACCTACGCGTTCGGCGTCCCGCTGCTGCATCGGGTCTCCAGCGACGAGTCCCGCCCGCTCAACGGCACACCGCGGGCCCTGATCGTGGTTCCCACCCGCGAGCTGTGCCTGCAGGTCTATGACGATCTGGCCGGCGCCTCGAAATACCTCACCGCCGGTGACCGCAAGTTCTCCGTCACCTCTATCTACGGCGGCCGCCCCTACGAACCTCAGATCGAGGCGCTGCGCAAGGGCGTCGACGTCGTCGTCGGCACCCCGGGCCGGCTGCTCGACCTGGCCCAGCAGGGCCACCTGCAATTGGGCGGGCTGTCGGTGCTGGTGCTCGACGAGGCCGACGAGATGCTGGACCTCGGCTTCCTGCCGGACATCGAGCGCATCCTGCGGCTGACTCCCGACGACCGGCAGTCGATGCTGTTCTCGGCCACCATGCCCGACCCGATCATCACGCTGGCCCGCACGTTCATGAACCAGCCCACCCACATTCGGGCCGAGGCCCCGCACTCGGCAGCCACCCACGACACCACCGAGCAGTTCGTCTACCGGGCTCACGCCTTGGACAAGTCGGAGTTGGTCAGCCGGATCCTGCAGGCCGAGGGCCGCGGCGCCACCATGATCTTCACCCGGACCAAGCGCACTGCGCAGAAGGTGTCCGACGAACTCGCCGAGCGCGGGTTCAAGGTCGGCGCGGTGCACGGCGACCTGGGACAGGGCGCGCGAGAGAAGGCGCTGAAGTCGTTCCGCACCGGGGCCGTCGACGTGTTGGTCGCCACCGACGTGGCCGCGCGCGGCATTGATATCGACGACGTCACGCACGTCATCAACTACCAGTGCCCCGAAGACGAGCAGGCCTACGTGCACCGCATCGGGCGCACGGGCCGCGCCGGCAAGACCGGCGTCGCCATCACCCTGGTCGACTGGGACGAGCTGACCCGCTGGGAAACGATCGACAAGGCGCTGGAGCTCGGTTGCCCCGATCCGGCCGAAACCTATTCCAGCTCACCGCACATCTACGAAGAGCTGAACATCCCGGCCGACGCGACCGGCACCATCGGGTCCCCGCGGAAGTCCGCCGCCAAACGCAGCAGCGACGAGAAGCGCATTTCTTCGGCCGATTCGGCAGACCGGCCGGCCAAGACCAGGACGCGTACCCGCCGGCGTACCCGCGGTGGCCAGTCGGTCAGCGGGCATCCCGAAGGCGCCCCGGCACCGGCCGATTCCCCCGAGGCCGCGCCGGTGACCGAATCGGACGACACCGCAGGCGAGGCATCGCACACCGGGCGTCGCCGCCGTCGGCGCCGTCCCCGCAAGACCGAGACGGCAACGGCCGGCTGACCGCCAGACAAGACCGGTCAGTGGTCAAACCCGAACGCCGCACCCGCGGCGACATCGCCGCCGCGCTGGCCATCGTCGCGATCGTCACGGTGGTGGCGGGCCTGATCTGGTGGACCAGTGATGCCCGCGCCACCGTCAGCCGGCCCGCGGCAGAACCCGTGCCGTATCTGACGCCGGCCCGCGAGGTGCCCGCCGGGCTGCAACAGCTGTGGGTCGCCGACAGTCCGAAGACCACCCAGCCCGTGCTCGCCGGTGGATCGGTGGTGACCGGTGAGGGTTCCACCGTCGCGGGCCGCGACCCGGTCAGCGGCGCAGTGCTGTGGAGCTATGCCCGCGATCTGGAACTCTGCGGGGTCACCTCGGTGTACCAGTACGCGGTCGCGGTGTACCCCGATGTCCGCGGTTGCGGGCAGGCCAGCACGATCGATGGCAAGACGGGGCGACGCGGGCCCGCACGCACGGCCTACGCCGATCCCGAGGTGAAGCTGTCCACGGACGGAACGACCGTGCTCGCGGCCGGGGACAGCCGTCTGGAGCTGTGGCGGTCGGACATGGTGCGGATGCTCTCGTACGGCGCCCTGGACGCGCGCATCAAGCCCGACGTCCCGGCCTCACCGGTGTGCCGGCAGTTGTCGGCGGCGGCGAGTTCATCGGCGGTGTCGGTGCTGGAATCCTGCCCGAAGAGCAAGTTCATCCGGCTCACCCTGCTGCGGCCGGCCGACGAAGAGGACACCCCCGAGGTGCGCTACGTCGATCTGCAGGACATCACCGATGAGTCGGGAGCCCAGGTGATCGCGGTGTCGGGCACCACGACGGCGGTGTATCTGCCGGTGCCCCGGCCGATGGTCAATGTCATCGACGAAACCGGAAAGACGTTGGCCAGCCTGCCGCTGGCCAAACCGGCCGCACCACAGTCGGCCGCCACTCGTGCCGGCGACCTGATCACCTGGTGGACCGGTGATTCGGTAATGGTGTTCAGCACCACCGGAGGAAGCGGCCTGCAGTACAAGTTCACTGTGACGCCCACCCAGGACGAGTCGGGCCACCATCTGCCCGTCGGCCCCGCCACGGTGATGGCCGGGCAACTACTGGTGCCGGTCAACGATGGCTACGACGTCTTCGATCAGCAGAACGGGGCGGGGATACGTCACATCGCGCTGCCGCGCACGCCCAGCGTCTCGCCGGTAATTCCGGCGGTGGCCGGAGACACGGTGCTGGAGCAACGCGGGACGCAACTGGTGGCGCTGGGCGCCGGATAGGCCTGCGCGTGAAGGTTCTTGCCTGAAATCAGCCGATGTCGATGACGATCACGGTGGTGTTGTCGCTGCCCCCGGCATCGTTGGCGACCTGAACGAGCCGCCACGCCGCATCCTCGGGTTCGACGTCGGTGCCGGCCGCGGCGACCACGTCCGCGTCCTCTGCACCGGCGAACAGGCCGTCGCTGCTGATCAGCAGCCGGTCGCCGGCACGACAGTCGAGATCGAACAGATCGGGCCGAATGACCGGGCCGATCCCCAGCGCCCGGGTCAGCAGATGCCGGTGCGGGTGAAACCGTGCCTCCTCGCGGGTGATCTCGCCGGACCGCACCAACTCCCCCGCCACACTGTGATCGTCGTTGAGCTGGCGCATCACCCCGTCACGAATGCGGTTCAGCGGTGAGTCTCCGATGTTGATGGCCAGCGGTCCCCCTTGCTCGTCGCCGAAGATCGCGACCAACGTCAACGTGGCACCCGAACTCGTCCCCGACGCGCTGACATGGGCGAACACCTGATCGTTGGCCTGCTGCACGGCGCCGATCAACCCGTCGCGGTCCGGGGCCGCAGCGAATGCGGCGGCCAGCGTGTCGACGGCAATCCGGCTGGCGTGCTCACCTTCGGGTCCGAAGCCGTCGGCAACCGCGTACAGAATGCCGTCGGCCAGGGCCGCGTCCTGGTTGCTCTCACGCACGGGGCCCTGGTCGGTGGCCGTGGCCGCCCGCAACACCGAAACCATGACCGGCTCTACCCCACCTCGGGGGTGAAGGTGGGCAGCTTCTTGCCGGACTTCCAGTGCTTGAGCAGCGCCTGGGCCAACTCGCGGTACGCCAGTCCACCCTTGCTCTTACGGCCGGCCAGCACCGAGCACCCTGACGCGCTCGCCTCGGCGAACCGGACCGTCCGCGGGATCGGCGGGGCCAGCACCGGCAGCTCGTACCGGTCGGCGACATCGAGCAGCACGTCCCGGCTGTGTGTGGTGCGTGAATCGTAGAGCGTCGGCAACGCCCCCAGCAGGGTCAGCTCGGGATTGGTGATCTGCTGCACGTCAGCGATCGTGCGCAGGAACTGCCCGACGCCGCGGTGGGCCAAGGTTTCGCACTGCAACGGCACGATCACCTCATGGGCGGCCGTGAGGCCGTTGAGCGTCAGCACACCCAGTGACGGCGGGCAGTCGATGATCACCACGTCGAAGTCGGATTCCACCTTGGCCAGGGCGCGTTTGAGCGCATACTCCCGGCCGGCCCGCATCAACAGCATGGCCTCGGACCCGGCCAGGTCGATGTTGGCCGGCAGCAGCGTCATCCCCTCGGCCGTCTCGACCAGAGCCGCCCCCGGTTCGACGTCGCCGAGCAACACCTCGTGAACGGACACCGGCAATTTGTCGGGGTCGTGACCCAACGAAAACGTCAGACAGCCTTGCGGATCCAGATCGACGAGCAGCACCCGTCGCCCCTGCTCGGCCATCGCCGCGCCCAGCGATGCCACCGTCGTCGTCTTGGCTACCCCACCCTTTTGATTGGCGACCGCTAATACTCGAGTCACACCTTCATCCAAGCACGCTCTCGACGCCATTGCCGTGACGTGCGGCAGAATCGCCGGTGTGAGCGACCGCCTGCACCGCCTGATCCTGCTTCGCCACGGCGAAACCGAATGGTCGGCGACCGGTAGGCACACCGGCCGCACGGAGTTGGAACTCACCGAAACCGGACGCGAACAAGCCGCCCTCGTCCGCCCGGCGCTCGCCGAACTGCAGTTTAGCGATCCGCTGGTGGTCAGCAGCCCGCGCACACGTGCACTCGTCACCGCCGAACTGGCCGGCTTGCACGTCGACGAGGTCAACCCCGTGCTGTCGGAGTGGGATTACGGCGACTACGAGGGTCTGACGACTGCACAGATCCGTCAGACCGTGCCGGACTGGCTGGTCTGGACCCATGGTTGCCCCGGCGGAGAGAGCCTGACGCAAGTCAGCGCCCGTGCCGACCGGGCGGTGGCGCTGGCCTTGGAGCACCTGCCCGGCCGAGATGTGGTGTTCGTCGGGCACGGGCATTTCTCCCGCGCGATGTTGACCCGGTGGACCGAACTTCCGGTTGCCGAAGGCATCCGGGTGTCGATGGTGCCGGCTTCCCTTGCGGTCTGCGGTTTCGAGCATGGCGTACGTCAGATCACCGCGCTCGGCCTGACCGGTCATCCCAACCCGTGTCTGTCGCAGTGAACCCGTCGTTCGTGATGGCCGGGCCGGCCGGTGCCGTACTGGCCGAAGGAATCCGAACCGGATTCGCCGACATCGCCGAAGCCCAGGCCGCACTGCGTTCGGGAACGCCAATTGTGCTGGGCGCCTTGCCGTTTGACCTGACATCACCGGTCGCACTGCACGAACCCGAAACGGTCCGATTCACCGATTCCCTGCCGAGCCGGCCGACCGGACCACCGCCGACGGTGCGCGACCGCGAAACCCTGCCGCCGGGGCCGGTGCACCGCGAGCGCGTGGCCGAGGCGATCCGTCGACTGCGCGATCCGCAGAACCCGATCGACAAGGTGGTGCTGGCCCGTGCGCTGCGGTTGACCGCCGAGTCCCCGTGGGACGTTCACAGCGTGTTGCGCAGGCTGGCCGCCGCGGACCCGGCGGCCACGGCCTACCTGGCCGACCTGTCCCCGGCCGGGGCCACGCACGCCGGCACCGTCCTGGTCGGCGCCAGTCCCGAGTTGCTGGTCGCCCGCGAGGGAGAGATGGTGATCTGTCAGCCGTTCGCCGGGTCAGCGCCGCGGTCGCCCGATCCGGAGATCGACAAGGCAAACGCTGCGGCGCTGGCCGCCTCGGCGAAGAACCGCCACGAGCATCAACTGGTGGTCGACATGATGCGTCAGGCGCTGAGTCCGCTGTGTGTGGACCTGCAGATCGCGCACGAGCCAGAACTGCACGGCACCGACGCGTTGTGGCACCTGAGCACGCCGGTTGTTGGCCGCCTTCGCGAAAAGCACACTACGGCAATCGATCTGGCGTTGGCGCTGCATCCGACCCCGGCGGTCGGCGGAGTACCCACCGACGCCGCAACGGCGCTGATCGGTGAACTGGAGGGTGACCGCGGCTTCTATGCGGGCGCCGTCGGCTGGTGCGACAGCAGCGGTGACGGACGCTGGGTGGTGTCGATCCGCTGCGCGGTGTTGTCCGCGGACCGGTGCACGGCATTGGCGAGCGCCGGCGGCGGTATCGTCGCCGAATCCGATCCAGACGACGAAGTCGACGAGACCACCACCAAATTCAAGACAATCCTGACCGGACTGGGGGCGACATGAGCGAGCTGATCCGCCGGGCACGCCCGGGTGATGAGGTCGAGATCACCGCGATGATCCGCGAACTGGCCGAGTTCGAGCAAGCCTCCGATGAGTGCACTGTGACCGTGAAGCAAATGCACACAGCCCTTTTCGGAGACCGGCCGGTGGCGTACGCGCACCTGGTGGAAGTTGACGGCCAGGTCGCCGCGACTGCGGTGTGGTTCCTGAACTTCTCCACGTGGGACGGGGTCGCCGGGGTGTACCTGGAGGATCTTTATGTGCGCCCGGCCTTTCGGCGGCGTGGACTGGCCCGCAAGTTGTTGTCCACGTTGGCCGCCGAGTGCGTGCAGCAGGGTTACAGCCGGCTCAGTTGGGCAGTGTTGAACTGGAACGTCAACGCGATCGCGCTGTACGACGCCGTCGGAGGCACACCGCAGACCGAGTGGACCACCTATCGGGTTTCGGGCGCTGAGCTGACGGCGCTGGCCGACGAGACCGCGGCGTCTAACTCCGCCGGGTGATCCAGTCCACCGAGGACGGGCTGAACAGCAGCCCCAGGGTCACCAGGGCGAGCAGTCCGACCAGGATGCCGTAGACGACGTGGTGTGAGGTGATCACGTACCAGGCCACCGGCAGCAGCAGCAGATTGGTCAGCACGGCGATGCCCCGGCCCCAGCGTCGCGCCGTGATCAGCGCCCAGCCACCGGCCAGGACACCTCCACCGATGAGCAGGAACCAGATCGCGGTGCCGTATCCGGAGACGATGTGCTGGTCGGCACCAGCCACCGCTCGCACCAGCAAGACGACCGCCATGATCAGCGCGGCCACCCCTTCGGCGGCGGTCAGGAAACCCGCGTAACGGATCGAAGGCGGCTGGATCACGACAGCCGCTCCGCCAGGTAGCGCACCGCGTACTCATAGCCGGCCGGGCCGGCACCGGCGATCACCACCTGCGCGACGGCCGACACGTAGGAGTGATGCCGGAACGGTTCACGGGTGTGGATGTTGCTCAGATGCACCTCGACCACAGGCAACTCGACGGCGCTGAGTGCGTCGCGGATCGCCACCGAGGTGTGGCTGTACGCCGCGGGGTTGATGATGATGCCGACGCAGTCCTCGCGGGCCGCCTGGATGGCATCGACCAGCGCACCCTCGTGGTTGCTCTGCACCGCCCGGATCTCAAATCCGAACCCGGCAGCGGTCTCGGCCACCTGCTGCTCGATCTGAGCCAGCGTGGTCGAGCCGTAGATCTCGGGCTGGCGGGTGCCGAGCAGGTTGAGGTTCGGCCCGTTGACGAGCAGTAAACAGGGCTTGTCCGAGCGTGCAGTCACGTCTGTACGGTACCGGGCCCTCGCGCCGTCGAGATCGACGTGAGGGTTGCGATTCGGCGAGATTCACAACCCTCACGTCGATCTCGGC
>NZ_MBEJ01000004.1 GCF_001953975.1 Mycobacterium sp. NS-7484 | reverse complement strand
ACCCTAAACGGGAAAAAGAGCGCGGCCAAAACAACAAACAAAAACCACCAAACACACTATTGAGTTCTCAAACAACACGCCCGAGTTTGTCGCGCAGAAATCCCGCGGCTAAAAGCCGCTGAGCTTCCTGCGGGCAGTGAGAAGACCCACCGTAATGGGTGTCTCTCTCGGATTTCGTCTTCGCTCTCCGGCGCTTGTCCGTGTCGCTCTGACCTGGAATAAGTTACGTGAGCACTAACGGGGAGTCAAATCGCCTGGTCACTGCGACGTTTTCCCAGGTCAGAGCGCGCGGCGCGGAGCGCCTACACGCCCGTGCGCTCGACGCCCGCGATGTTGCGCTTGCCACGTCGCAACACGAGCCAGCGATCATGCAGAAAATCCGAATGCTGTGGTATCCACTCGTCGCTTTCAATACGAATGTTGTTCACATAGACGCCGCCCTCTGCCACGGTGCGGCGCGCGGCGCCCTTGCTGTTCACCAATTCCGTGGCGACCAACAAATCGGTGATCGAGTCCGGACCGCCCGGCTTCAACTGCGCCACCGCTCCGTTACTGGCCTCGCGCAGCGCGGCACCGAGGGTCGGCTCGTCGAGATCGGCCAACTCAGCCCGACCGAACAGCGCCTGGCTGGCCAGCTCGACAGCCTTCGTCGCGGCTTCTCCGTGCACCAACGTGGTTAGTTCGCGTGCCAATCGTTTCTGCGCGGCACGTTCATGCGCACGGTTCTTCGTGGCGTCCTCGAGTTCGGCGATCTCGTCCGACGACAGAAAGGTGAACCAGCGCAGGTACCCGATCACGTCGGCGTCGGCGGTGTTGACGAAGTACTGGTACCAGGCATAGGGGCTGGTCATCTCAGGGTCCAGCCACAGATTGCCGCCGCCGGTCGACTTACCGAACTTCTTGCCCTCGGAGTCGGTGACCAGCGGAGTCGTCATGGCGTGCACGGTGGCGCCGGCCTTCTGCCGCACCAGCCGGGCGCCGGCCACGATGTTGCCCCACTGGTCGGAGCCGCCGATCTGCAGCGCACAGCCGTGCCGCTGGTGCAGTTCGACGAAGTCGTTGGCCTGCAGCAGCATGTAGCTGAATTCGGTGTAGGAGATACCGTCGCCCTCAAGCCGGCGTCGAACCGTCTCCCGGTCGAGCATCACGTTGACCGAGAAGTATTTCCCCAGGTCGCGCAGGAACTCGATCGCCGAAAGTTCGGCCGTCCAGGAGAGGTTGTTCTCGACGATGGCACCCGTGGCCGTGTCGTCGAACTCGACGAAGCGCTCCAGTTGGCCGCGGATGCGATCGGCCCAGTCGGCGACGGTGTCTGCGGTGTTGAGGGTGCGCTCCCCCGTGTCCCGCGGGTCGCCGATCATCCCGGTGGCGCCGCCGGCGAGCACGATCGGACGGTGCCCGGCGCGCTGAAAACGCCGCAGCGTCAACAGAGGTACCAGGTGGCCCGCGTGCAGGCTGGGCGCTGTCGGATCGAAGCCGGAATAGACGGTCATGGGTCCCTTGGCCAGGTCATCGGCCAGGGCGTCGCGGTCGGTCGACTGCGCGATCAGCCCACGCCAGTCCAGCTCATCGAGAATTCCCATGCTCATGACGACGATCATGCCGCATTGACGACATCAGTCACTTGCGCCGGGCGCCGGCGCACGTGGGCTACGCCGATACGCCGACACCTGAGGGCAGTCAGCCAGCCAGAACCGCCACGGCCGGTCGGCGGCCTTGCTCACGCCGACGCGCGGGCCTTCGACCGCCTGCTGCGCCTCGCCCATCGTCAGCCGCACCGGACTGTCGGCCGCGAACAAGTCGATTCCGTTGTCCTCCATGGTGATTCCCAACGCAGAGCACAGATTGCCCGGGCCCCGCGCCAATCCGACCGGCAACACCGCAGGCCCGCGACGACGGGTGGCCAGCGCGGTTCCGCTGTGCACCACGGCGGCCCGCAACAACACTGCAGCCGCGACGCCGTCGTAGCCGCAGACCACGTTGGCGCACACGTGAATGCCGTGGCTGCGATAGGTGTAGAGCCGCCCCGGTGGTCCGAACATCACCTGGTTGCGCCCACTCGGACCGCGATACGAATGCGCCGCGGCGTCGGGCCAGGGCCCGTTCGGCGGGCCGCCGTAGGCCTCCACCTCGACGATCGCGGCGCGTACACCGCGGCCGATCAGCTCGGCTCCCAGCAGCCGGCGGGCTGCCAGCAGCGGATCCACGGCCAGCTGCTCAGCGCTCACCCGAGCGATTCTGCACTTCGCAACAACCACCGTTGACACCGCCCGCACAGTGAGCGCAGTATTCATCACATGATGACTTCATCGGTCGATGAATTCTCGGGGCCGTCCACCTGTGCCGTCGAGATCACCGGGTTGCAGGTCGACCGCGGTGGCCGGCGAGCAATCAGCGACCTCGACGTGCAGATCAAACGGGGCGCGATCACCGGTCTTCTGGGGCCCTCGGGTTGTGGCAAGACCACCTTGATGCGCAGCATCGTCGGCACCCAGATCATCACGGCAGGCACCGTCACAGTGCTGGGACACCCGGCAGGTTCGGCGCCGCTGCGACACCGGGTCGGCTACGTCACGCAAGATGCCACGATCTACGACGACCTGCGGGTCATCGACAACGTCAGGTACTTCGCCGCCCTCTACGGCACGTCGGCGAATTCGGCAGCCGAGGCCATCCGATCGGTGGGTCTCGATGACCATCGCGGCGCATACTGCGGCGATCTCTCCGGAGGTCAACGCACGCGCGTCTCGCTGGCCTGCGCCTTGGTGGCCGAGCCCGAACTGCTGGTGCTCGACGAACCCACCGTCGGCCTGGACCCGGTGCTGCGCGTCGACCTGTGGGAACAGTTCCGGCGGCTCGCCGCGCAGGGAACGACACTGCTCGTCTCGAGCCACGTCATGGACGAGGCCGATCACTGCGGGGACCTGCTGCTCATGCGCGACGGCCGATTGCTCGCCCACACCACCCCTGACCGGCTACGGAAGGACACCTCATGCACGTCTCTGGAGGAAGCGTTTCTCACCGTCATCCGGCGCAGCGCCACAGCCGGCCGCGACCGGGCCGACTGAGCCCGACGGCCTACCTGGCCACCACCGGCCGCATCCTGCGGCAGTTGGCGGCGGATCACCGCAGCGTGGCGATGATCCTGGTGGTGCCCAGCCTGATCATCGCCCTGATGTACTTCATGTTCCAGAACGCACCGACGGCACCGGGGCACCCGGGCCCGTTCAACAACGCGTGCCTGATCATGCTCGGGGTCTTCCCGCTCATCGTGATGTTTCTGATCACCTCGATCACCATGCAACGCGAACGGGTGTCGGGAACGCTCGAGCGGATTCTCACCACACCGCTGCGCCGCTTCGATCTACTCGCCGCCTACGGCACCGCGTTCTCGCTCGCCGCCGCGGCCCAGGCCACCCTGGCCTGCATCGTCTCTTTCTGGCTCCTCGGATTCCACACCGAGGGAAGCCCGGCCCTGGTCTTCCTGATCGCGATCGTCAACGCCGTCCTCGGCGTCGGTCTGGGCCTGTTGTGCAGCGCGTTCGCCCGGACGGAGTTTCAGGCCGTGCAGTTCATGCCGCTGGTCATCGCTCCGCAACTGTTGTTGTGCGGCATCATCGTCCCGCGCGCGGCGTTGCCCGAGTGGCTGCAGTGGATCAGCAACGTGCTGCCGGCCAGTTATGCGCTCGAAGCGTTACAGCAGGTCGGCGCGCACCCCGGGCTGACCGGCGTGGCGGTACGCGACATCGCGATTGTGGTGGGCTTCGCGGCAGTGGCACTATGTCTGGCCGCAGCCACACTGCGCCGCCGAACCCCTTAGGAAGCCGTGACCACCGACATCGATTCCCGACGAGAACGCAAACGCCCCGGTCGTCCCGCGGGGCCGTCGGACAAGCGCGAGCGCATCCTGGCCGGCGCGCGAGAATTGTTCGCCCGCAACGGGTTCGACAAGACGTCGATCCGCGCCATCGCCGCCGAAGCGGGAGTCGACGCCGCCCTGGTACACCACTACTTCGGGACCAAGACCGAGCTGTTCGCCGCCGCGATCCACATTCCCATCGATCCGATGACGGTGATCGGGAAGCTGCAGGAGGTGCCGGTAGAGCAGATCGGGCACACGCTGCCGGCAATCCTGTTGCCGCTGTGGGATTCCGAGATCGGCAAGGGATTCGTGGCGACGCTGCGCTCGATCCTCGCCGGCAACGACGTATCGCTGGTGCGGTCGTTTCTTCAGGAGATCATCGTCGGTGCGATCGGTCCCCGGGTGGACAACCCGGTCGGCAGTGCCCAGATCCGAATCCAGTTCGTCGCCTCACAACTGGTCGGGGTCGCGATGGCCCGCTACATCCTGGAACTGGACCCGTTCGCGTCGCTGCCGGTGGAACAGATCGTCGAGACCATCGGCCCCACCCTGCAGCGGTATCTCACCGGGGACCTACCCGGACTCCCCTGACCCGGCCAGCGCCAGCAGTCGGCGGTGCTCGGCATCGTCATCGATGGCCACGGCCTCGTCCACGAGCAGCACCGGGATACCGTCCTCGATGCGATAGGCGCGCCGCAGCCGCGGGTTGTACAGCCAATCCGCGCCGGCCAGCAGCAGCGGGCCGCGGTCCTGCGGACAGACCAGGATGCTCAAGAGCTTGTCGTCGACCACCACGTGACGCTAGCCCAGCGGGATCTGGATGCCGCCACTCGGGCCGGGCTGTCCCCCGCCCGGAAGGGGAGCGATGCCTGCCGGGAACTGGCCGACGCCGGGATTGACGACCCCCTGCTGTGGGACCTGCGCGGCGTTCGACTGGGCCTGAAGCTTGCGCTGATAGGACAAGGTGCTCTTGAGCGCGTCGATCAACGGAACCTGGTTCGGGCGCTTGTCGAGTGCCTTGGTGATGGCCGTGCGGTTGGCGTTCGACGGCCTGTAGCCCTGCGCACGCAGCTTCATGATGTCGTGGATCAGCTGGGAGATCTGGCCGCCGCCTTCGCCGGTGTCGTAATCCCGGGCGATGATGGCCAACGCCTCGTCGGCGGTCATCGGCGGCGCTTCACGCGCATCGCCCCCGGGCGCACCCGCTCGCGCCGCGGGCGGCGCATCGGCGTGAGCCGACGGCTCGACAGGATCGGCGGCCGCCTGCGGCGCGCCGACGCCCACCAGCAGACCCACCGCCAGCGCGGCGCCGGTCACCGATCCGGTGACGACGCGACGCCACTGGTGCATACCCGATCCCGATGTCATCGATCCTCCTGTCGCTGCGCCGTCCGCCGGAGCGTAACAGCGCTTTCCGGCGCCGGCACCTCGTCGGTTACCGGGCCTCCGGTGCGTCGGCGGGTGCTCCGCCGACGAGTTCGGCCCGGCTGGCCGCGGTCAACTTCTTGTATGTACCGGTATCGGCATCGAAGTACCAACAGTTACGGCGCGACGGTTTGGGGATCCCGGCCTTGCGCAACGGCGCGATCAGCGGGCGGTACGACGCTCCGAGTTCCATGTCGGCCACCACGTGCACGACATCGGGCGGGCAGCCGGCGGCCAGCTCGTCCATGGCGCGCGTGAGGTCGGCGGTCGGAACGCTGCCGCCGGGGCGCAGCGCCAGCGCCGTCACCGCCAGCAGCCGGCCGCCGTCCTCCACTCCGTAGGTGACCGACATGTCGACCGCATCCAGGCAACCGACCGCATCGTTGACACTTGTCGCGAAGACGGGGCCGCGTTCGGTGCGGATCACCGCGCTGCGGTTGTCCACCAACCAGTAGTCACCGTCCTCGTCCCGGCGGAAGAGGAACTCGGTGGACACCCAGGTGTCGGCCGGCGCGAACACGCCGCGCTTGACCACCGCGGTCGGATCGACCGGGCCGCGCGGATGCGCCAACAGCACACCGACCTCGTTGGTCTCGGCCTTGCGCACGAAGCCCTGCTCGTCTTCCAGGATCAGATCGTCGTCGGCGTCGTACGCGGCGAGCGCAACCGTGCCGCCGCCGGGCAGCGGACGACCCTTGCTGCCGATCTTGGCGCCCGACACGTTGGCCAGCACGGCCTGCCCGTCGGTGGTGGCGAAGAATTCGACGACGTGGGCCGGCTCGAACACGTCGATCACGCGTTTCCACAACCCGGCGGGCATACCGGAGCCGATGAAGAGGCGGACCGGGTGGCTACCGGTGAGCGAGAACGACGGATCGTCGATGACCTCGCGGAGCATGGCCCAGGTGTAGGACACCACGGTGACGCCGTACTGCCGGATCTCCTGCAGGAACCGGTCGGGCTGCAGGCCCCGGGACAGCGCGATCCGCGAGCCGCCGACGACGGCACCGCCGAGGCTGACCAGCAGACCCGACTGGTGATGCAGCGGCGTGAGGCAGTACACGGTGTCGCCGCGCCCCAGATTGGCCGCCGACGCCGTGCCGAACGCCGACAGCGCCCAGCGGTAGTTCGTGATCTGCCGGGCCACGAGCTCACCGCCGACCTCGCTGAACGCGACGAAGGCCAGATCTCGGGCCAACCCCGGGTTGGGCCGGTACCAACCGGGGAGTTCGACGGCGTCGGGATCGATCTTCTCCATGTCGACGACCGCGGCGACGTCGTCCGTTTCCTCCGGCAGATCGAGGTCCCGGCTCTCACCGCCGCCGAGAACGAGCACTCGCATATCGAGTTGCCGCGCCACCTCGAGATGGCTCGGGTCGGCGATGATCTCGGCCACGCGGCCGAGCCGGACCGCCTCGGCCAGATCCGCCTTGGGCAGCAACACCGCAACCGCACCCAACCGGGACAGGGCCGCGATCGCCACCAGTGCGCTGGGTCGGGTGTCCATCAACACGCCGACCCGGGCGCCCTGTCGCACCCCGACGTCGATCAGGCCACGCACCACGTTGTTGATCCGGCGATCCACCGCCTCATAGGTATGCACGCGGCCGTCGAACAGCAGCGCCTCACCGTTGGGGGCGCTGCGCGCCTGCTCGCTCATGATGCGGCCGAGCGAGATCCGGGTGTGGTCGTTGACCTGTCCCAGCCGGGCCAGGCGGGGCAACGTGCGTGCGGTCTCGATGACCAGCGTGCGCGCATTCTTGTTCGCCGCCACCAACGCATCCGCGGCCGACCGGGCCACCCCGAACGCCATCTCTGTCGCGGCGGTGGCCCCGTGGGTGACCCGGGTCGAGAACGACACTCCCCCCTCGGGATGATTCGCCGGCTGTGATTCCATCGGGACGACGCCTTCTGGCATCTCTTCTCCGCCAAGCCATTTCACCCACTGCGCCACAGTCGGCCAGGTCTGGGTGGAGGCTTTCGATCCGACCACCAAGCCGAAATGCCCGGCCCTGATCAGATATTCGTAGACGTCGGCATCCGGCGCGGCCCGCTTGATCCCGCGAACGGCGGCCGGCTGGCCGATGTCGTCCACCTCGCCGACCACGGCCAGGATCGGGCAGTCGATGTCGGACAGCGTGACCAGATCGCCGTGCACCGAGAACCCACCGGTGATCATCCGGTTGTGCGCGATGAACTGCTTGAGCAGTTCGGAGATCGCCGGGCCCGACCACGCGATCCAGCCCTCCGAGGACAGGAACCGACGCTGCTGTTCGCGCGGCAGCAAGGCCTCGCGGTCATGCAGCTGGCGCAGGAACTCCAGGCGCGACTGGGCGGTCTTGATGGGGTCGAGCATCTGAAACCCGGTGCGGGCCAACCACCCCGGGATGTCGATGCGGCTGAACACATGGTCGGCCATGAAATCCGCGGCGCCGGCGGCCACCCCGGCCGGAACGTTCATCGGCAACGCGGCCAGGGTGTCCACCGGCGAGCCGAAAGCGATGATGCTGGCCAGATCCTTGGACCGCCGGTACGCCGCGGCCTGGTAGGCGAACATCCCGCCTTGGGAGTACCCGGCCAGGTGGACGTCGCGGCCCGTGACCTCTTTGACCACGTCGATGGCTTCGGACAACGCCACCACGTGGTCGGCGAGGTTGCGCTGCATCCCGCCCTCGACCTTGTCCGGTGAGCCGAAGTCGATCACCCACGGGTCGATCCCCGCGGCGTTCAGGATCCCGACGGCGCCGTCCTCGCGCGTGACGTCCCACATGTCGGCCGACATCATCATCGGGTGCACCATCAGCACGGGCGGACGCGGATGCTGCGCTCCGGGGCGCACATCCGGCGGGAAGTACCGACGCAGCCGGTACATCGGCACACTCTGGATGAGCTGAAATGGCGAAGGGACCGCGCCGGTCTCCAGGCCGCCGTAACGCAGCACCTCCAGGCCGTTCTGCGCGGTTGCCAGCAACCGCTCCACCGGTCTGGTCACTGCCGAGAAATCCACCAGCCTGCTCCCCACATGACTAATCGACCCAACCCCCGATTGACCTGGCCATCATGGCACAACAGCAACGGATCACCGACTTGATCGGCCCGAGCCCGGATACGGCCCCGGGCGGTGCCGGTGTCGGTGCCGCCGAACGATAGGGTCGGCGGCGATGGCTCACCTGCTCGGGGGCGAAACCCTACATCTGGAGTACCCCACCGGGGTGGTGTTCGATTCGGTCACCGTCGGCGTCAGCGAAGGCGACCGGATCGGAATCGTCGGCCGCAACGGCGACGGAAAGTCGACGCTGCTGGGCATGCTCACCGGCCGCATCACGCCGCACTCCGGCCGCGTGACCCGGCGCAGCGGGCTACGAGTGGGTTCCCTGGACCAGACCGACACGCTCGATCCCGAGCACACCGTGGGCTGGTCCTTGGTCGGAGATCGGCCCGAACACGAATGGGCCGGTGATGCCCGCACCCGCGACGTGATCGGCGGCCTGGTCGCCGATATCCCGTTCGACGCCCAGGTCTCGACGCTGTCGGGTGGACAACGTCGACGGGTGCAGCTGGCCGCGTTGCTGATCGGCGACTGGGACGTCATCGCGCTCGACGAGCCGACCAACCACCTCGACATCCAGGGCATCACCTGGCTGGCCGGCCACATCAAGGCGCGCTGGGCGCGCGGGACCGGCGGGCTGCTGCTGATCACCCACGACCGTTGGTTTCTCGACGAGGTCGCCACCACCACCTGGGAGGTGCACGATCGGATCGTCGAGCCGTTCGAGGGCGGCTACGCGGCGTATGTGTTGCAGCGGGTGGAACGGGACCGCCAAGCGGCATCGATCGAGGCCAAGCGGCAGAATCTGATGCGCAAGGAGTTGGCCTGGCTGCGCCGCGGCGCGCCGGCGCGCACCTCCAAACCCAAGTTCCGGATCGACGCGGCCAACGCCCTGATCTCCGACGTGCCGCCGTTGCGCAACACCGTGGAGCTGTCTCGGCTGGCCACCGCACGGCTGGGCAAAGACGTGATCGACCTCCTCGACGTGTCGGTGTCCTATCCCGGCGCCGAACGAGAAGTGTTGCGCGACATCGAATGGCGCATCGGACCAGGTGAGCGCACCGGCATCCTCGGGGCGAACGGGGCCGGCAAGTCCACGCTGCTGGGCCTGATCGCCGGAACGGTGGCCCCGACCAGCGGCCGGGTCAAACGCGGTAAGACCGTGCGGCTTTCGATCCTCGACCAGCAGTCCAGCGAGCTCGACGCCGTCGCGGGTGACATGGTCCGCGAGGTGATCGGCCGGCTGCAGACCAGCTACCAGATCGACGGCAAGGACTTCACCCCGGCGCAATTGTTGGAACGGTTGGGGTTTGCCCGCGACCAGTTGTCCACCCGGGTCGGACAACTCTCCGGCGGGCAGCGCCGCCGGCTGCAGCTCATGCTGGTGGTTTTGTCGGAACCGAACGTGTTGATCCTCGACGAGCCGACCAACGACGTCGACACCGACATGCTGACCGCCACCGAGGATCTGCTGGATTCCTGGCCGGGCACGTTGATCGTGGTGTCGCACGATCGGTATCTGCTGGAACGGGTCACCGACCAGCAGTACGCGATCCTCGACGGCCGGCTACGGCACCTGCCCGGGGGCGTCGACGAGTACCTGCGGTTGAGTGCATCGTCGGCCACCTCGTCGGCTCCGGCTCCGCGCGCGGAACCGGCGGTGTCACAAGGGCTTTCCGGCGCCGAGCAGCGCGCCATCGAGAAGGAGATCTCGTCGATCGACCGGTCGCTGGCCAAGCTGGCCGATCGGATCGCCGCCAAACATGACGAGCTCGCCGCTCACGACCAGTCCGACCATGTCGGGCTCGGCAAGCTCACCGGCGAACTGCGTGAACTGGAATCACAGGTCGCCGAGTTCGAGGCGCGTTGGCTGGAGCTGTCCGAACACCTGGAATAGCCGCTAGCGGCTCAGCCGGATCCGCAACTCTTCCATGGCGTTTCGAACCATTCCCAGCTGCTTGGCCACCTGAACGGGCGCGGTACCGCCGCGGGCACTGCGCGCGTTCACCGAACCCTCGACCGTCAGCACCTCACGCACCCGCGCCGTGAGCGCGGGGTTGATCGCGGCAAACTCGTCGTCGGTGAGCTTGTCCAGCCCCACACCGCGGCCCTCCGCCGTCTGCACCGCGGCACCGGCGGCCTCATGGGCCACCCGGAACGGAACACCTTGGCGAACCAGCCATTCGGCGATGTCGGTGGCCAACGTGTAGCCGGCCGGGGCCAGCGCCGCCATCCGCGCCTCGTCGAAGGTCAGTGTGCCGACCAGCCCGGCCATTGCCGGCAGCAGCAGCTCCAACTGCGCCACCGAGTCGAAGACCGGTTCCTTGTCTTCCTGCAGGTCGCGGTTGTAGGCCAGCGGCTGCGCCTTGAGCGTGGCCAGCAGGCCGGTCAGGTTGCCGATCAGCCGCCCGGATTTGCCGCGGGCCAGCTCGGCGATGTCCGGGTTCTTCTTCTGCGGCATGATCGAGCTGCCGGTCGACCAGGCGTCGTGCAGTGTGACGTAACCGAATTCGGTGGTGCTCCAGAGGATGATGTCCTCGGCGAGCCGGGACAGGTCCACCCCGATCTGGGCGAAGACGAAGGCGGCCTCGGCGGCGAAATCGCGTGCGGCGGTGGCGTCGACGGAATTGTCTGCAGCCGAGGCGAACCCGAGGTCCGCAGCGATGGCATCGGGGTCCAGCCCCAGCGAGGAGCCGGCCAGCGCCCCCGAGCCGTAGGGCGAGACCGCGGTGCGGTCGTCGAAGTCGGCGAGCCGGTCGACGTTGCGCAGCAAGGGATGAGCATGCGCGAGCAGGTGATGTGCGAGCAGGATCGGCTGGGCCGCCTGCAGATGGGTCTTGCCGGGCATGATCGCCGTCGGGTGTGCCGCAGCCTGGATGGCCAGCGCATTGACCACCTCGAGCACCCCGTCGGCGACGCGGCGGACGGCGTCGCGCAGCCACATCCGGAACAGCGTCGCCACCTGGTCATTGCGCGATCGTCCGGCCCGCAACCGGCCGCCAAGATCGGGACCGACCCGGTCGATCAGGCCACGCTCGAGGGCACCGTGCACATCCTCGTCGGTGGGCAGCGGTTCGAAGCTGCCGTCGGCGACGTCGGAACCGAGGCTGTCCAGCCCGGCGAGCAGGCCGTCGCGCTGCTCGTCGGTGAGCAGCCCGGCCCGGTGCAGCACCCGGGCATGCGCCTTGGACGCGGTGACGTCGTACGGGGCCAGCACCCAGTCGAAGTGCGTCGACTTGCTCAGGGCCGCAAGGGCATCCGAGGGGCCGTCGGCGAACCGACCGCCCCACAGCGAACCTTCGTTGGTACTCATGTCCGTTCCTTCCGCGAGCAGACGCGGATGTACCCGACACACCGGGTTTTTGGGGACATCCGCGTCTGCTCGCGCGTCGAGGTGACCTAGAGGCCCAGGTCGCGCTTGGCGGAGATCTTGCTGCTCAACCCGTGCACGTGCACGAAGCCCTTGGCCGAGGACTGGTCGAAGCTGTCGCCCTCGTCGTAGGTGGCCAGGTTGAAGTCGTACAGCGATTCCGCGCTGCGGCGGCCGTTGACCGCGATGTGGCCGCCGTGCAGAACCAGCCGGATCTCGCCGGTGACGTGCTGCTGGGTGTGCTCGACGAAGGCCTCCAGCGAGGCCTTCAGCGGCGAGTACCACAGGCCGTCATAGACCAGCTCGCCCCACTTCTGGTCGGTGGTGCGCTTGAACCGGCCCAGCTCACGCTCCAGCGTGACGTGCTCGAGTTCGGTGTGCGCAGTGATCAGCACCATGGCACCCGGCGCCTCGTAGATCTCGCGGCTCTTGATGCCGACCAGCCGGTCCTCGACCACGTCGAGGCGGCCCACACCTTGGGCGCCGGCGCGGCGGTTGAGCTCCTCGATGGCCTGCAACACGGTCACCGGACGACCGTCGATCGAAACCGGGACACCCTTTTCGAAGCCGACAATGACCTCGTCGGGCGTGTTCCAGTTGACCGTGGGGTCCTCGGTGTAGTCGTAGACGTCCTTGGTCGGGGCGTTCCACAGGTGCTCCAGGAACCCGGTCTCCACCGCGCGGCCCCACACGTTCTGGTCGATCGAGAACGGCGAGCGCTTGGTCACGTTGATCGGGATGGCGTTCTCCTCGGCGAAGGCGATCGCCTTCTCCCGGGTCCAGGCGTAATCGCGGACCGGGGCCAGCACCTGCAGATCGGGCGCCAGCGAGGCGAATCCGACCTCGAAGCGGACCTGGTCGTTGCCCTTGCCGGTGCAGCCGTGGGCGACGGTGCCGCCGCCGTGCTCACGGGCCGCGGCCACCAGGTGCTTGACGATCAACGGCCGGCTGATGGCCGACACCAGCGGATAGCGGTCCATGTAGAGCGCGTTGGACTTGATGGTCGGCAAGCAGTACTCGTTGGCGAACTCGTCGCGGGCGTCGACCACCACCGCCTCGACCGCACCGCAATCCAGTGCACGCTGCCGTACGACCTCCATATCCTCGCCACCCTGGCCGAGGTCGATGGCGACGGCGACGACCTCACGGCCGGTCTCCTTGCCAATCCAGCTGATGGCCACCGAGGTGTCCAGACCCCCGGAGTACGCGAGGATCACGCGATCGGACATGTGAGCAGTCTCCTTTTACTTCAGCTCTATTTGAGGTTCTCGAAAGTGCTGGCGAGCTCGGCACCGGTCATCGGCTCGCGAGCCAGTACGAAGATGGTGTCATCACCGGCGATCGTGCCGACGACGTGGGGTAATGCCGCCCGGTCGATCGCGCTGGCCAGATAGTGCGCACCGCCGGGCGGGGTGCGCAGCACGGCAAGGTTAGCGCTGGAGTCGGTGGACACCAGCAACTCCCCCAGCAACCGGGTCATTCGCTCGGTGCCGCCGGCCACCCCGCGCACCGGGCTGCCGTCCTCGGGCACCACATAGACGCCGACGCCGCCGTCGGCCCCACGCAGTTTCACCGCGCCGAGTTCCTCCAGATCGCGCGACAACGTGGCCTGGGTGACCTCGATGCCCTCCTGCCCCAGCAGAGCGGCCAGTTCGGTCTGACTGCTCACCTGCCGCGACGACAGCAGGGCGATGATGCGGGCCTGACGGCCGGCGCGGGTGGGGGTACTCACCGGGGTTGCCTCACCGGTGCTCCAGCAACCAGACCAGTAGCGCCTTCTGCGCGTGCAACCGGTTCTCGGCCTCGTCGAAGACTGCGCTCTGCGGCCCGTCGATCACGTCATCGGTGATCTCGTGACCGCGGTGCGCCGGAAGGCAGTGCAGCACAACGGCTTCCGGGTCGGCGAGCTTGAGCAGGTCGGCGTTGACCTGGAACGGGCGGAACGGCCGCACCCGGTCCAGCCCGTCGTTCTCCTGCCCCATCGAGGTCCAGGTGTCGGTGACGAGCACGTCGGCTCCGTCGGCACCGGCCCGCGGGTCCTCGGTCAGCGACACGGTGGCTCCGGTCTCGGCGGCGCGGCGCTTGGCGGCGTCGACGAAGTGCGGATCAGGTTCGAAGCCGGCCGGGGCGGCGATGGTGACGTGGATGCCGGCGGTGACCCCACCCAGCATCAGCGAGTGCGCCATGTTGTTGGCCCCGTCACCCAGGTAGGTCAGCTTCAAGCCGTTGAGGTCACCCTTGCGCTCGGCCAGGGTCTGTAGGTCGGCCAGCACCTGACAGGGATGGAACTCGTCGGACAGCGCATTCACGATCGGCACGCTCGACCCGGATGCCATGGCGGTCAGCCGTTCCTGGGCGAAGGTGCGCCACACGATGGCGTCGACGTAGCGCGACAGCACCGCGCCGGTGTCTTCCAGGGTCTCCTCGCGGCCCAGCTGGGTGCTGCGGCCATCGACGACGACGGCATGGCCACCGAGCTGGGCGATGCCCATCTCGAACGAGAACCGGGTGCGGGTCGAGTTCTTCTCGAAGATCACCGCGACGCCGCGCGGGCCTTCCAGCGGGCGGCGCGAGAACGGCGCCTTCTTCAGCTCGGCGGCCAGGGCCAGCACCTCGGCCTGCTCGTCGGGCGACAGGTCGTCGTCGCGCAGGAAATGCCGGGTCATGAATCAGCCTCCACAGCGGTGTCGAGTACGGCGGGCAGGGCGGACAGGAACGTCTCGATCTGCGGTTCGGTGATGATCAGCGGCGGCGCCAACCGGATCACGTCGGCGGCCGCGGCGTTGACCAGGAAGCCGGCATCGCGGGCGGCGGTCTCGACGGCCTTGGCACTCGGCGCGGTCAACACCACGCCCTGCAACAGACCCTTGCCGCGTACGTGGTCGACGAGCGGATGGCCGAGCTCCTCGATGCCGTGGCTCAGGGTCTTGCCGAGCACGCCGGCACGCGTGATCAGGTCCCCGTCGGACAGCGCCTTGAGCACGGCCAACGCCGCCGCGGTGCACACCGGGTTGCCGCCGAAGGTGCTGCCGTGCAGGCCCGGGGTGAGCAGATCACCGGCCGCGCCGATGGCCAGGCACGCGCCGATCGGCAGGCCACCGCCCAAGCCCTTGGCCAGCGTGACGATGTCGGGCGTGATGCCGTCGTGCTGGTGGGCATAGAAGGCACCGGTGCGTCCGACGCCGGTCTGCACCTCGTCGAGAACCAGCAGGGCGCCGTTCTTGGCGGTGATGTCGCGGGCCGCAGCCAGGTAGCCGGCGGGCGGGACGACGACGCCGCCCTCCCCCATGATCGGCTCCAGGAACACGGCGGCCGTATCCGAATCGACCGCGGCGGCCAGGGCTTCGGCGTCACCGTAGGGCACGTGGGTGACGTTGCCCGGCAGCGGCTCGAACGGCGCCTGCTTGGCGGGCTGGCCGGTCAACGCCAGCGATCCCATGGTGCGGCCGTGGAAGGCGCCTTGGGCGGCAATGATATTCGTCTTGCCGGTGAGCCGGGTGATCTTGAAGGCGACCTCGTTGGCCTCGGTGCCCGAGTTGCAGAAGAACGCCCGCGCCGGCGCGCCCAGGTGCCCGACCAATGCCTCGGCCAGCGCGATGCCCGGCTCGGTGGCATACAGGTTCGAGGTGTGGCCCAGCGTGTTGAGCTGGGTGGTGACGGCCTCGATGACACCCGGGTGGCGGTGGCCGAGCAGGTTGACCGCGATCCCGCCGAGCAGGTCCAGATAGGACTTGCCGTCGGTATCGGTGACTACCGCGCCGTCGCCGCTGGCCAACGCCAACGGCGGGGTGCCGTAGTTGTTCATCATCACCGCTTCCCAGCGGTCCTGCAGAGTCACGACGGGCTCACCACTTTCGTTCCCGTTCCTTCATCGGTGAAAAGCTCGACGAGCACGCAATGTTCGACGCGGCCGTCGATGACGTGCGCGCTCGGCACCCCGCCGTTGACCGCCCGAAGGCAGGCCTCGATCTTGGGCACCATGCCCGATTCGAGCTTGGGCAGCAGTTGGGTCAGTGCGGCCGTGTCGATCTCGCTGACCAGTGAGGAGCGGTCGGGCCAATCGGTGTAGAGGCCCTCGACATCGGTGAGCATGACCAGCTTTTCGGCACCCAACGCCTCGGCCAGGGCTGCGGCCGCGGTGTCGGCGTTGATGTTGTGCACCACGCCGTCGACATCCGGACCGATGGTCGAGACCACCGGGATTCGGCCGGCGGCAATGAGATCCAACAGGGAGCCGGCGTTGACGTGCTCGACGTCGCCAACCAGCCCGATGTCGGTGGCCACCCCGTCCACGGTGACGCTGCGCCGCACCGCGGTGAACAGATGCGCGTCCTCACCGGTGAG
Source organism: Mycobacterium sp. NS-7484 (assembly GCF_001953975.1). Lineage (GTDB taxonomy): Bacteria > Actinomycetota > Actinomycetes > Mycobacteriales > Mycobacteriaceae > Mycobacterium. Next base: position 52,031 of record NZ_MBEJ01000004.1, on the reverse strand, counting down.
ACCCACCGCGTACGGGCCGTGGGCGTTGATCAGGTTGACGAGTTCGCGGCCCACCTGCCCGAACAGCACCATGCGCGCCACGTCGAGCACCTCCGGCGTCGTCACCCGGAAGCCACCCTTGAAATCGCCGGCGATGCCCAGCTTCTTGAGCATGGCGCTGATCTGCGGCCCGCCGCCGTGCACCACGACGGGTTTGATGCCGCAGTTGCGCAGGAACACCATGTCGGCGGCAAACGCCGCCTTGAGGGTGTCGTCGGTCATCGCGTTGCCGCCGTACTTGACGACGACGATCTTGCCGTGCAATTGCTTGAGCCACGGCAGCGCCGAGGCGAGCACCTGGGCCTTGACGCCGCGCTCGATGACGTGGCTCATGAGCTGTAGGCCGAATTCTCTTCGACGTAGGCGTGGGACAGGTCGGTAGTCCTGATAGAAGCACTGCCGCTTCCCACCGCCAGGTCCACCACCACGGCGATGTCCGCACCGGACAGGTCGACCTCGCGGGCACCAGGCGCCCCGGCCCCGTCGATGCATACCGGAGAACCGTTGAACGACACGCTGATCCGCTCCGGATCAAGCTTCACCGGCGCGATACCGACCGCGGCCAGGACCCGGCCCCAGTTCGGGTCGGAACCGAACAGCGCGGTCTTGACCAGGCTGTCGCGGGCAATGACCCGCGCCGCGACGAGCGCATCGTCCTCGCTCTCGGCTCCGGTGACGGTGATGGTGATGCGTTTGGTGACACCCTCGGCGTCGGCCTGCAACTGCGCGCACAGGTCGTCGCACACCCGCAGCACGGCCGCGTCGAGATCGTCCTGGCTCGGGGCGATCTCGCTGGCACCCGAGGCCAGCAGCAGCACGGTGTCGTTGGTCGAGCAGCTGCCGTCGACGTCGAGCCGGTCGAAGGTCAGCGCGGCCGCGCGCCTGAGTGCGGCATCGAGCGCCGCAGCATCGGCGACCGCGTCGGTGGTCAGCACCACCAACATGGTGGCCAGTGACGGCGCCAGCATGCCGGCACCCTTGGCCATCCCGCCGACCGTCCAGTTCTCCCCCGATTCCGGGGAGTGGTGCAGCGCAACCTGTTTCGGCACGGTATCGGTGGTCATAATGGCCCGGGCCGCGTCTTCGCCTCCGGTCAGGCCGCCGGCCAACTCATGCACGATCTCGGTGACGCCGGCCAGCACCTTGTCCATCGGCAACCGGTCCCCGATCAGGCCGGTGGAGCACACGGCTACTTCGATGGCACCGGTCTCGGTGCCCCAATCACTCAGCGCAGTGGCCACGGCCTCGGCGGTGGCGTGGGTGTCCTGGAAGCCCAGCGGGCCGGTGCAGGCGTTGGCGCCGCCGGAGTTCAGGATCACCGCGCGCAGCCGGCCGGTGGTCAGCACCTGCTGCGACCACTTCACGGGTGCGGCCTTGATCTTGTTGCGGGTGAACACGCCGGCCGCGGCGTAGTCCGGGCCCTCGTTGAACACCAGCGCCAGGTCCGGCGCACCGGATGCCTTGATACCGGCGGCGATTCCCGCGGCCCGGAACCCGGCCGGGGCCGTGACACCCTGGGTGCGGACCAGCTTGGTCGTCTGTGCCGCTTCTGTCACGGTGCCACTCCCACGATCGACAGTCCTTCGGTCTCAGGCCAGCCCAGGGCCAGGTTCATCGACTGCACCGCGGCGCCGCCGGTGCCTTTGGTCAGGTTGTCGATGGCGGCGATGGCCACAAGACTGCTCGCCTCAACATCCAAGCCGACCTGGATCTGGGCGGCATTGCTGCCGATCACCGATCCGGTCTTGGGCAGTTGCCCCTCGGGCAGCAGATGAATGAACGGCTCTGCGTCGTAAGCCTTTTCGTAGGCGGCCCGGATCTCTGCGGCTGATGCCTCGGTGCGGGCGGTGCAGGTGGCCAGGATGCCACGTGCCGTCGGGATCAGCACCGGGGTGAACGAGACGGTGACGTCCTTGTCGGTCACCGCCCGCAGTCCCTGCGCGATCTCCGGGGTGTGCCGGTGCTTGCCGGCGATGTTGTAGGCGCGGGCCGACCCGATCACCTCCGCGCCGAGGAGATCCACCTTGGCCGATTTGCCGGCGCCGGAGGTGCCGCTGACGGCGACCACCGTGACGGCTGGGTCGACGAGATCGGCGGCGACGGCCGGCAGCAGCGCCAGCAGTGCCGCGGTCGGATAGCAGCCGGGTACCGCGATGCGCTTGGTGTCGCGCAACCGGTCGCGGGCGCCGGGCAGCTCGGGCAGGCCGTAGGGCCAGCTGCCGGCGTGCGCGGAGCCGTAGAACTTCTCCCAGTCGGCGGCGTCGGTCAGCCGGAAGTCGGCACCGCAGTCGATGATCAGGGTGTCCGGGCCGAGTTGTTCGGCCAGGGCCGCGGAATGTCCGTGCGGCAACCCCAGAAACACCACGTCATGCCCGGCCAGCACCTCGGCGTTGGTCGACTCCAGCACTCGCGAGGCCAACGGCAGCAAGTGCGGATGATGTTCGGCGAGCGTCGTCCCGGCACTGGATGCCGCGGTCAATGCCCCGATCGTCAATCGACCGTCTGCATAGGCCGGATGTCCGAGCAGCAAGCGCAGGATCTCTCCGCCGGCGTAGCCGCTGGCGCCGGCCACCGCTATCGAAGTCATGCCGCCAATTCTGCATGGTTATGCATGCAGATGCAAACTCATTAACCCATTCGCTCCGCGAGCGGGTGGGGTCAGCCGCGCAGGACGGCGCCGACGCGCTCTGCGGCCACCGCGACCGCGGCGTCACGGGCGGCGCTCGCCTCGTCTTCGGTGAGGGTGCGGTCGGCGGCCCGGAACCGCAGCGCCAGGGTCAGGGACTTGCGGCCCTCCCCGATCTGCGGGCCGGTGTAGACGTCGAACAGCCGGACGTCCTCCAGCAGTTCACCGGCTCCGTCGCGGACGGCGTCGACGACGGCAGCCGCGGCAACCTCGTTACCGACCACCACGCTGATGTCCTGGAACACCGCCGGGAACGGCGACACCTTCGGCGCGGGCAGCGTCTCGACGATCGGCACGGCGTCAAGATCGAGTTCGACGGCGCAGGTGCCCTTGGACAGGCCGGTCCGCTCGATGACAGCCGGGTGCAACTGTCCGGCGTAGCCGACGACCGTGTTGCCGACGAGCACCTCGGCGCAGCGACCCGGATGCCACGGCAGCTCCTGGGCCGCGCGCAGGGTGAACTCCACCCCGGCCGCGCGACCGATCACCCGAACCGCCTCGAACGCATCGGCGGCCTCCACCGGCCGCCCCTGGCCCCACGGACCGGCGGGCTCGCGCAGTCCGGCCAGCACCGCCGCCACGTGCTGCGGCTGGTTCGGCAGGGAGGCGTCCAGCCCGGCGATCTCCTCGTCGGTGGGCCTGCGGTCGTTGGGGATGCGCTCGACGGAGCGAGTCTCCGCGGTCGGATGCACCACCTGCTGGATCGCGAACAGCGCCACATCGGCGGTACCACGGGAGACGTTGCGGCCCAACGCCTCCAGCAGGCCGGGCAGCAGGGTGGTGGCCAGTTGCGGCCGGTCGGCCTCCAGCGGGTTCAGCACCGTCGTGGTGCGGCGACGCGGGTCGTCGGCGGCCAGGCTCCACGCGTCGAACACCCCGGCAGGCAGGAACGGTGTCGGCAGGATCTCGACGAATCCGGCCAGCGCCAATGACTTTCCGACCGCACGGCGACGCTTCTGGACTGCGGACAGCCCCCGCCCGGCCGGCGCGGTCGGCAGCACCGACGGGATGGACTCCAGCCCTTCCAGACGCAGCACCTCTTCGACGAGGTCGGCGCGCTGACGCAGATCTGGCCGCCAGCTCGGTGGGGTAACGGTGAGCGGGTCGGATCCGGTGACCGCCGCACCGATCTGGGTGAGCCGTCGCGCTGTCGTTCCTGCGGCGTATTCCACGCCCGCGGTCCGGTCGGGCAGGTCGGCCGGGATCTCGATGGCCGGCTGCGACCAGTCGGTACGCCCGTCGGCGCGCCAGTCGGTCAGCTTCGGTTCGATCGTGCCGCCGGCGATCTCGGCCAGCAGGGTCGCGCAACGATCAAGTGCGGCAACTGAAATCGCCGGGTCAACGGACCGCTCGTAGCGACGGCCGGCCTCACTGGCCAGATGCAGGCGGCGCTGGGTTCGTGATACCGCGGCCGGATCCCACACCGCGGCCTCCAGCAGTACATCGGTGGTGGAATCGCGCACCTCGGTGGTGCCCGCGCCCATCACGCCACCAATCGCGGCGGTGGCGACGTCATCGACGATCAGCACGTCGGCCGAGTTCAAGGTGCGCTCGACATCGTCGAGGGTGACGACCTTCTCGCCATCGCGGGCGAAACGCACGTCGAACCCACCGGTGATCAGGCTGCTGTCATGCGCGTGCATCGGGTGCCCGAGTTCGAGCATGACGTAGTTGGTCACGTCGACGGCCGGCGAGATGGCACGGATACCGCTGAGCATCAACCGCCGCTGCATCCACCACGGCGTCGCCGCGGCCGGATCGATGCCGGTGACCGGACGCAGGCCGAAACGCAGGACCCCGGTGCCGGGTTGGACGGTCAGCGGCCAGGCTTCGCCCTCGGCGGGCAGCGGCGCCACGTCGGCCAGGTCGACGAAATCCAGGTCGTGAGCACAGGCGATCTCGCGCGCCAGGCCGCGGACCGACAGGCAGTAGCCGCGGTCCGGCGTGATCGCCAGGTGAAACACCACGTCGTCCAGACCGAGGAGATCGGCCGCCGGGGCACCCGGTTCAGCCGTACCCTCGGGCAGGACCAGGATGCCCGCACCCTCGACGCCCAGGTTCATCTCCGACGCCGAACAAATCATGCCGTCGGACACCCGGCCGTAGGTCTTGCGGGTGGCGATCGTGAAATCGCCGGGCAGCACGGTGCCGGGCAGGGCCACCACCACCAGGTCGCCGACCGTGAAATTCGTTGCCCCACACACGATGTCGCGCAGCTCTGGCTCGCCGACATCGACCTTGCAGGCGCGGATCGGCTTCTTGAACTCGGTGAGTTCCTCGATCTCGGCGACCCGGCCGACGGTCAGCGGACCGCTCACCGGACCGATCGGAATGATCTCCTCGACCTCATGTCCGATCCGGATGAACGTGTCCTCGAGCTCCTCGACGGACGCATCCCAATCCGGGGCGCCGGCGCGGACGGCCTCACGCAGCCAGCTGAAAGGAATTCGCATCAGGCACCGACCCCGAACGGCAGTGAGAAGCGGACGTCGCCCTCAACCATGTCGCGCATGTCAGGAATTCCGTTGCGGAACTGCAGGGTTCGCTCCAATCCCATACCGAAGGCAAATCCGGAGTAGACGTCGGGGTCAATACCGCAGGCGCGCAACACATTCGGGTTGACCATGCCGCAGCCGCCCCACTCGACCCAGCCGGCGCCACCCTTCTTGCCGGGGAACCAGATGTCCACCTCGGCCGACGGCTCGGTGAACGGGAAGAAGTGCGGACGGAACCGGGTGCGCCCCTCCGGGCCGAACTGGGACCGTGCGAACGCGTCGAGCGTGCCGCGCAGATGCGCCATGGTCAGGCCTTTGTCCACGGCCAGACCCTCCACCTGGTGGAACACCGGAGTGTGGGTGGAATCGAGTTCGTCGGTACGGAAGGTCCGCCCGATCGAGACGACATAGACGGGCAGGTCGCGTTCCAGCAGCGCCCGGATCTGCACCGGCGAGGTATGGGTGCGCAGGACCTGGCGTGACTTGTCCGGCGCAATCTGGAAGGTGTCCTGCTCGCTGCGGGCCGGGTGATCCGGCGGGAAGTTGAGCGCGTCGAAGTTGAACTGCTCGGTCTCGACCTCGGGCCCCTCGGCCAGTTCCCAGCCCATCGCCACGAAGGTGTCGGCGACGTTCTCGGCCAGGATCGTGATCGGGTGACGGGCGCCCACCGGATGCCGCGTCGAAGGCAGCGTCACGTCGATGCGTTCGGCGACCAGCACGGCGGCGTCGCGCTCGGCGCGCAGCGCGGCCAGCCGCTCGTCGTACGCACGCTGGGCCTCGCCGCGAGCGACGTTGACGCGTTTGCCGGCATCGGCGCGGTCGGTCTTGGGCAGCGTCGCCAGCGACTGGCGGGCCACGGCGATCGGGGCACGATCGCCGAGGTGCTCGGTCTTGGCGCGCGCGAGCGCGTCGAGGTCACCGGCCAGCTCGAAGGCATGCCGGGCCGCGCTGACGGCTTTGGTCAGGGCTTCTTCTGAGAGATCACTGGGCTGCTGAGCCACCCGGCGATCATAGGTGATCGGCCCTTCGCACCTCGAACGCGTTTGCCGTCAGGAAGCGGGCAGCTGCCCCGACGTTTTCACCCGGTACATCACCAGATCGTCGGGCACACCTTCCGGCTTGGTCGAGAACATCTGCCGGCGTTGACGTTTGACACTGACCCCCAGCTCGGCCAGCTGATCTTCGGCGATGCCCGCCAGCGTGGTGTGGGACACCACGAGGCCGCCACTGTTGGCCCGCTCCATCACCCGGGCAGCGATGTTGACATCGACGCCGAGCCAGTCCGACCCGATGCGCTGCGGGCGCCCGGTGTGAATACCGACCCGCATACGGGGCGCGTATCCGTCCAGGTCGATACCCTTCACCCCGTCGAGCGCCACGACCATCGCCGCAAGGGCGGTAACCGGGTCAGAGAACACCGCCATCATGCCGTCGCCCATGCGTTTGACGATGTGGCCACCGGCTTCCAGAACCGGGGGCTCGATCACCTGTGCCACGCGGCGCAGCAGTCGCAGTGTGGCGTCGTCGCCCGAGCGCAGCGACCACGACGAGAATCCGACCAGGTCGGTGAACACCAGCGTCACCTCGGGATTGGCCGGCGTTCCCGAGACCCGCTCGGTCAGCGCCTGCCACACCTGCAAGGCACCCAGACTCACCTCACGCGAGGCGGCGTCGCGGTCCAGGAGCCGGTCGGCCACGCGCGCCGCCGCCCGCGGACCACCCTCACCCGACACCGAGAGCCGGTCACCGAAGTCCGGATCCCCGGGAAGGGACCGACGCACCCGACGGACCAGATCGACGACGGCCGGGCTGCGGTTGACGTTCTGCAGCCACCCCAGCGGGCCCGGCAATCCGGGTGCCCGCACTCGGCGCTGTTGCGACGCCTGCTCGACGTCCGCGACACGGCCGGACGGATCATCGAACGGCTCGCCATCCACAGCGCAAGACTAAGTGGCCCGCGGACCGGGCAGCAATCACGCCGCGAGCGGGTTTGCCCACACTCCCCCGCCGGCCGAGAACCTGGCTGGTCACAGCGCTGTGGCGCGACGATAGCCGCCGAATAACAGTGCGCGACGACGCGCCGCGGCATCGTAGACAACGTACGTTGTCACTACTATCGTTAACCCCAGCTGTGATTCACGTCATGACGAGTCAACGAGGACGCAATGACCACACGAACCACCCTCACCACCGAGCACGATCCCCTCGGCCCCGAGTCGCTGACCTGGAAGTACTTCGGCGACCTACGCACCGGGATGCTGGGCGTGTGGATCGGCGCGATCCAGAACATGTATCCCGAGCTGGGCGCCGGCGTCGAAGAACATTCGATCCTGCTGCGTGAACCCCTACAGCGGGTGGCCCGGTCGGTGTACCCGATCATGGGGGTGGTCTACGACGGCGACCGTGCAGCCGACACCGGTGCGCAGATCAAGGGTTTCCACACCACCATCAAGGGCGTGGACAGCCAGGGGCGCCGCTATCACGCGCTGAACCCGGAGACGTTCTACTGGGCACACGCCACGTTCTTCATGTTGATCATCAAGACCGCGGAGTATTTCTGCGGCGGTCTCACCGAGGCCGAGAAGCAACAACTGTTCGACGAACACGTGCAGTGGTATCGCATGTACGGCATGAGCATGCGACCGGTTCCCAAGAGCTGGGAGGAGTTTCAGGAGTACTGGGACGCCAAGTGCCGCGACGAGCTCGAGATCAACCGGGCCACCCTCGACATCTTCACCATCCGGATTCCCAAGCCGTGGTTCGTGCTGATGCCGACTCCGGTGTGGGACCAGCTGTTCAAACCCCTTGTCGGAGCGCAACGTTGGATCGCGGCCGGCCTGTTCGACCCGGCTGTCAGGGAGAAGGCCGGAATGCGGTGGACGCCGGGCGACGAAGTCCTCCTGCGAATCTTCGGCAAGGTGGTCGAACTGGCATTCGTCGCCGTGCCCGACGAGATCAGACTGCACCCTCGCGCCTTGTCGGCGTACCGACGCGCAGCCGGCAAGCTCCCGGCCGACGGCCCACTGGTGGAAGCGCCGAGCTTCATGGCCCCGCCGCGCGACCGCCGCGGGCTGCCGATGCACTACTTGCCGCGCCACAAGACCCTGCTGGACCGGGCCGGCGCGCTGGTGCACACGACGTTCTCCCTGCCGGCGCTGCGGCGTCCGGCCCGCCGCCCTGCGGCCTGAGTTTTGACACGTGTCTAAGCTGTCGAGATGCTTGATTGGTCTGACGTAGACATCGCTGTCCGGGACGCAGTTCGCGAGTTCGTGGACAAGGAGATCCGGCCCCATCTCGACGAGCTCGAGAGCGGCGACATGGAGCCGTACCCGATCGTGCGAAAGTTGTTCTCCACGTTCGGCATCGACAGCATGGCCAAGGAATCGCTGGACAAGCGGCTGGAGAAGCTGCGCAGCGGCGACACCAAACCCTCGGGCGCCCGTGGCGGGATGTTCGGCGGCAGCAGCTCGCCGGGTATGGGATTCGTCCTGATCAGCGAACTGTGCCGGGTGTCGATGGGCCTGGTCACCGGCTTGGGCGTCAGCCTCGGCCTGACCGTGTCGACCATCCAGAGCCGCGGCACCCTGGCCCAGCAGGAACGCTGGCTGCCCGGTCTGGTGACCTACGAGAAGATCGGCGCGTGGGCGATCACCGAGCCCGATTCGGGCTCGGACGCCTTCGGCGGCATGAAGTCCTATGTCACCCGTGATGGGGACGATTACATCCTCAACGGCCAGAAGACCTTCATCACCAACGGGCCCGACGCCGACGTCGTGGTGGTCTACGCCAAATTGGACGAAGGCGACGGCGCCGACAAACGCAACCGCAAGGTGCTTACCTTCGTCCTCGACCGGGGCATGGAGGGCTTCGTGCAGTCGAAGCCGTTCCGCAAGATGGGCATTCACTCATCACGTACCGGCGAGCTGTTCTTCAACAACGTCCGTCTGGGCCGGGACCGACTGCTCGGCGAGACCGAAGGGTCCGACGACGGAGCCGACGAAGGCCGGGCCAGCGCGCGGTCGAACTTCTCGGCCGAGCGCATCGGGGTGGCCGCAATGGCACTCGGCGTGATCGAGGAATGCCTGCGCCTGAGCGTGGACTACGCCAAGAACCGCACCCTGTGGGGCCAGGAGATCAGCCAGTTCCAGCTGATCCAGCTCAAGCTCGCCAACATGGAAGTGGCCCGGATGAACGTGCGCAACATGCTGTTCCGCGTCATCGAATCGGCCGAGAAGGGGGCGCCGATCTCGCTGGCCGAGGCGTCGGCCATCAAGTGGTACTGCTCGCAGGCCGCCACCGACGTGGCGATGGAAGCCGTGCAGCTGTTCGGCGGCAACGGCTACATGACCGAGTACCGCGTGGAACAGCTGGCCCGCGACGCCAAGTCACTGATGATCTATGCCGGCAGCAACGAGGTACAGATCACCCACGTGGCGCGGGGTCTGCTCAGTTAGGGCTGTCCCTGGATCATTTCGCGACCCGGGTGCGCCGCGCGCCACCCGGCCATCGCGGCATCCCAGTCGTCACCGTCGAGCGCGGTGAGCGCCGCCGGAAACAGCCCGTCTTCTTCTTTGGCGATGTGGACGTAGAGCTCCTCGATCTCCGCCCGAACCCTCGCCTGGTGGTCGGGGTCGGTCAGATCGACGACCTCGAGAAATGCGGCCAGCTCGCGATGTTCGGCCACCAGCGGGTCGATGTGCTGGGCATAGAGTTCGTCGGAGTGCATCACCGCGAACAGTCCGTTCTCCTCGCCCTGCCAGTGGGCGCGCAACTCGTCGAACATCGCCGTCAGACGCTGTGCGGCCACGTCCAGCTCACCGCGGTCCAGGGCGCGTACAGCTTCGCGGCCATGGTCGACGGACCGTTCATGTTCGGCGATGTAATCCCGCAGCAGCGGCATGTCCCGGCATCCGCAGTATTGGCACATGGCTCGACCTTAAACCGACCGTATTGCTCCACGCGTGAAGCGCTGTGGCGGAAAACCGGGCCGAAAATCGCCACAGCGCTTCAGACGCGGTGCCAACCCGTCGGGCTAGTCGGCGCGGTGAGCGCGCGCGCTCTCATACAGGCAGATCGACGCGGCCGAGGCGATGTTGAGGCTTTCGGACTGCCCGGGCATCGGAATGTGCACCCGGTGATCGGCCGCGGTGGCCAATTCGGTTGGCAGGCCGTGGGCTTCGGGGCCGAACAGCCAGGCCGTGGGCGGCGTGAGGTCGACGTGATCGAGGCTGGCCTCGCCGTCGATCGTGGTGGCCAGCACCTGTAACCCGGCGGCCTGCAGCTGCGCCACGACGGCCGCCTCGTCGGGCGCACTGATCACCGGCAGCGAGAAGATGCTGCCGGCCGACGCCCGCAGGCACTTGCTGTTGTAGGGGTCGACGCTGTTGCCGGCCAGCACCACCGCATCGGCACCCATCGCGTCGGCGGTGCGGATCAAGGTACCGGCGTTGCCCGGTTCCGAGATCTGCACGGGCACCGCGACCAACCGGGGTGCGGCATCCAGCACCTCGTCGAGGGTGATCTCGGGCAGCCGGCACACGGCCACCAGGCCGACCGGAGTCACGGTGTCGGACAAGGCTTTCGCCGCACGCTCGGTGACCAACTGCACCGGAGCGTCGGCCAGCAGCCCACCGAACCGATCCAGCGCGGCCTCGGTCGCGAACACCTCGGAAACGAGTCCGCGCCGCAACGCGGCTTCGACGAGGTTGGGACCCTCGGCAAGGAAACGTGCGGCGCGGCGGCGCCCGATGTGGCGCTGCAGTTTGACCGCAGCCACCACCCGGGCAGAACGCTCGGTGAGCGTCAGGCGGCCTCTCCGGAGGGCGCATTGACATCCTCGGGGAGCGCGGCCTTGGCAACCTCGACCAGCGCGGTGAACGCGGCGGCGTCACTCACGGCGATCTCGGCCAGGTTCTTGCGGTCGACCTCGACGCCGGCGGCCTTCAACCCCTGGATCAGGCGGTTGTAGGTGATGTCGTTGGCGCGGGCCGCGGCGTTGATGCGCGAGATCCACAGCTTGCGGAACTCACCCTTGCGGGCGCGACGGTCGCGGTAGGCGTAGGTCAGCGAGTGGAGCTGCTGCTCCTTGGCCTTGCGGTAGAGCCGCGACCGCTGACCGCGGTAGCCCTTCGAGGCCTTGAGTACGGTACGCCGCTTCTTCTGGGCGTTGAGTGCGCGCTTCACGCGTGCCATGGGATGTTCCTATTCTCGGTCGGTACAGGGAGCGGCAGGTCTAGCCGTTGAGCAACTTGTTGACACGCTTGGTGTCGTTGGCTGCCACCACGGTGCGGCCGTCGAGCCGGCGGGTGCGCTTGGTGGGCTTGTGCTCCAGCAAGTGGCGACGGTTCGCCTTCTGCCGCACGATCTTTCCGGTCCCGGTCTTGCGGAACCGCTTGGAGGCACCGCTGTGGGTCTTCGCCTTGGGCATGAATCCTCAGTTCTCTTGTGAAACTAGCTCTACGTGACGTCTGGTTCTTGGGTGTCGGCCTGCTGCCCGCCCGGGCGCTCGGCCTGCTCCGCCGCCTTGGCGCGAGTCTTCGCGCCGCGGTGCGGGGCCAGCACCATCGTCATGTTGCGGCCGTCCTGCTTGGCGGACGTCTCGACGAAGCCGTATTCGGCCACGTCTGCGCCCAACCGTTGCAACAACCGGTACCCGAGTTCGGGCCGGGACTGCTCACGACCACGGAACATGATGGTCACCTTGACCTTGGATCCGGCTTCGAGGAAGCGGACCACATGGCCCTTCTTCGTCTCGTAGTCGTGATCGTCGATCTTGGGACGCAGCTTCTGTTCCTTGACGACGGTCTGCTGCTGGTTTTTGCGAGACTCGCGCTCCTTGAGAGCCGTCTCGTACTTGAACTTGCCGTAGTCCATGATCTTGCAGACCGGCGGTCTGGCGTTGGGAGCTACTTCGACAAGGTCGAGATCGGCATCCGCGGCGACGCGGAGAGCGTCTTCGATGCGCACAATGCCTACCTGCTCGCCGCCTGGTCCGATCAGGCGGACTTCTGGTACACGAATGCGCTCGTTGACGCGGGTCTCAGTGCTGATGGGGCCTCCTATGTTGGGTCTGCTGAGGAGACCCGCCCATCTGCACTTCTGCCCGTAGAACAGAAAAGCCCTGCTCGAAGCAGGGCCCAATGCCGACCGATCACGGCTTGCGCCGCCTGCGTCACCATGGTGGAACGCAGAACCGGTGCCCGAGGACACCGGCGACCGGACCGTTGTACCTTGTGGCCAACGGTGGGAGTGGGACTCCACTTGCTGTCCCTGACATGTGCCGGGACGGTCGCGCATGACAGTCTAGCAGGCATGACCGATCCAACTGAAACGCCCGACGACGCGACGTCGCAGGTCGTGCGTGACCTGGCCGAGATTCCCGCCGTCGAAGTGATCACCCGGGCGGCGGTCATGTTGATGAGCGCCGCGGCGGAGAAGATCGGTCTGTCCGCCGAGGACCCCGAGGATAGCCCGCACCGCGACCTCGACGAGGCCCGCCGCCTCATCACCGCACTGGCCGGGTTGGTGACCGCCTCGGCCGAATTTCTGGGACCCCACGCGGGCCCGGTGCGCGACGGCCTCAAGAGCCTGCAGCTGGCGTTCCGCGAAGCCAGCGTGGCGCCCGAAGAGCCGGGCAAAGGACCGGGCGAGAAGTACACCGGGCCGGTCTGGTAACCCGCCCGGGCAGCGTCTGTGCGCGCGCTCAGCCCAATTGACGGGTTGACCGCCTATTCTCCGGGCGTATGACCGTTCTCAATCGCGGGCACCGGACCCCGACGCAGCCGGTGTCGAGGTTCTCCTGGGTCCCCACGGCCGCCGGCTGGACCGTCGGGATCATCGCGACGCTGTCGCTGATCGCCAGCGTGTCCCAGACGGTGCGCTGGTTGATCCAGGTACCGCGAGAATTCGTCAACGACTACATCTTCAACTTCCCCGACACCAGCTTCTCCTGGGCATTCGTGCTGGCGCTGTTGGCCGCGGCGCTGGCCGCGCGCAAGCGGATCGCCTGGTGGATCCTGGTGCTGTACTTCGTCGGAGCGATCGGCTGGAACGTCGGCGATCTCGCCACCGGCGGCGACCCAGTCGCCGAAGACGTCGGCGAGGTCATCGGGTTGGTCTTCCACGTGGCCGCGATCGCGCTCCTGGTGTTGGCCCGCAACGAGTTCTGGGCCAAGGTGCGCCGGGGCGCACTGGTCAAATCGGCCGTGGTTTTGATCGCGGGAATGGCGGTCGGCATCCTGGCCGCCTGGGGGCTGCTGGAGTTGTTCCCCGGCACGCTGCCGCCGGACTGGCGGCTGCTGTACGCGGTCAACCGGGTCAGCGGCTTCGCCACGGTTCCGACCGATGTGTTCGAGGGGTACTCCCACCCGTTCCTCAACGCCATCTTCGGTTTGTTCGGTGCCCTGGCGTTGATGGCGGCCGCGGTGGTGCTGTTCCAGTCCCAGCGCGCGTCCAATGCGCTCACCGGCGAGGACGAATCGGCAATCCGGGGTCTGCTCGAGCTCTACGGCAAGAACGATTCGTTGGGCTACTTCGCCACCCGCCGCGACAAGTCGGTGGTGTTCGCCCCCAACGGACGCGCCGCGATCACCTACCGCGTCGAGGTCGGCGTCTGTCTGGCCAGTGGCGACCCGGTGGGTGACCCGAAGGCGTGGCCGCACGCCATTGCCGCCTGGTTGCAGTTGTGCCAGACCTACGGCTGGGCGCCAGGGGTGATGGGCGCCAGTTCGGCTGCCGCCGAGGCGTTCCGGGCGGCCGGTCTGAACGCGCTGCAACTCGGAGACGAGGCGATCCTGTACCCGGACAACTTCCGGTTGTCCGGGCCCGACATGCGCGCCGTACGTCAGGCCGTCACCCGGGCGCGGCGGGCCGGCACCTCGGTACGGATCCGCCGCCACCGCGAGCTCGACGAAGCAGCGATGGCCGAGGTCATCGAGCGGGCCGACGCGTGGCGCGACACCGAGACCGAACGCGGGTTCTCGATGGCACTGGGCCGGCTCGGCGATCCCGCCGACGGTGACTGCCTGTTGGTCGAGGCAGTGCAGGCCGACGGGGACGCCGAGAACGTGGTGGCCTTGCTCTCCCTCGTACCGTGGGGGACCAACGGCGTCTCGCTCGACGTCATGCGCCGCTCCCCCCAATCACCCAACGGCACCATCGAACTGATGGTCAGCGAACTGTGTCTGCAGTCCGAAGGGTTTGGGATCAGCCGCATTTCGTTGAACTTCGCGATGTTCCGATCGGCATTCCAGCAGGGCGCACAGCTGGGCGCGGGTCCGGTGGCCCGGCTCTGGCGGGCCCTGCTGGTGTTCTTCTCCCGCTGGTGGCAGTTGGAGACGCTGTACCGCTCGAACATGAAGTACCAACCCGAATGGGTACCCCGCTACGCCTGCTATGAGGACGCCCGGCTGATCCCGCGGGTCGGGGTGGCCTCCGTCATCGCCGAAGGCTTTCTGGTCCTGCCGTTCTCGCGGCGCAACCGTCAGCACACCGGCGACCATGTCGCGGCCCCGGCGGGTCTGCTGCAATCCGGCCGGTTGCACCACGACGGCAGCGCCCCGGACCTCAGTGGACTGGCGACCGAGGCTGCCGACGGCAATGGTCAGCCCCGACTGCCCGAGCAGGTCCGCGTGCGGATGGCCAAACTGCGCCAGTTGCAGGCCGGCGGCGTGGACGCCTACCCGGTGGGGCAGGCCCCCAGCCACACGGTCGCAGCCGCCCTGGATTCGGCGGACGGTACCGGTGTCACCGTGGCCGGGCGGATCCTGCGGGTTCGCGATTACGGCGGGGTGCTCTTCGCCGAACTGCGCGACTGGTCGGGCGAAGTTCAGCTGCTACTCGACAACGGCCGGCTCAGCAGCGCCACGACCGCCGATTTCACCTCGACCATCGATCTGGGCGATCTGATCGAGGTGAGCGGCGCGATGGGCCGCAGCCGCACCGGCACTCACTCGCTGTTGGTGGATGGCTGGCGGCTGATCGGCAAGTGCCTGCGCCCGCTGCCTGACAAGTGGAAGGGCCTGACCGACCAGGAGGCCCGTGTCCGGGCCCGCTACGTCGACCTCGCGGTCAACACCGAGGCTCGTGAGCTGATCCGGGCCCGCAGCGGCGCCCTGCACGCCATCCGGGAAACGTTGTACGCCAAGGGTTTCCTGGAGGTCGAGACGCCGATCCTGCAGCAGATCCACGGCGGGGCCAACGCCCGGCCGTTCCTGACCCACATCAACGCCTACGACCTGGATCTGTATCTGCGGATCGCCCCGGAGCTCTACCTCAAGCGGTTGTGCGTGGGTGGCGTCGAACGCGTCTTCGAGCTGGGCCGTGCGTTCCGCAACGAGGGCGTCGACTTCAGCCACAACCCCGAGTTCACCCTGTTGGAGGCCTACCAGGCGCACGCCGACTACACCGTGTGGATCGACGGCTGCCGTGAGCTGATCCAGAACGCGGCGGCGGCCGCCAACGGCGCCCAGGTCTTCCAACGGCCACGGGCCGACGGTGTTCTCGAGCCGGTCGACATCTCTGGCACCTGGGCCGTCAAGACCGTGCACGACGCCGTCTCGGAGGCCCTCGGCGAGCACATCACCGTCGACACCGACCTGGCCACGCTGCGTCGGCTGTGCGATTCGGCCCGCATCCCCTACCTGACCCACTGGGACGCCGGCGCGGTGGTGCTGGAGATGTACGAGCACCTGGTCGAGGACCGCACCACAGAACCCACCTTCTACAAGGACTTCCCCACCTCGGTATCGCCGTTGACCCGGCCGCACCGCAGCATCCCCGGCGTCGCCGAACGCTGGGATCTGGTGGCCTGGGGTGTGGAGCTCGGAACCGCCTACAGCGAGCTGACCGACCCGGTCGAACAGCGCCGCCGATTGCAAGAGCAGTCGTTGCTGGCCGCCGGCGGCGACCCTGAGGCGATGGAACTCGACGAGGACTTCCTCCAGGCCATGGAGTATGCGATGCCGCCGACGGGAGGCCTCGGCATGGGCGTGGACCGCGTGGTCATGATGATCACCGGACGCAGCATCCGCGAAACCTTGCCGTTCCCGCTGGCAAAGCCGCGTTAGCAGGTACTTCACAGCCGATCACAAGAATCGGCGACGACGATATTGCTGTGACGTTCACCCACCACCTGTCGTTGATGCACGGCTGGGTCCCGACCAGTGTCCAAGCCGTCACCGCCGTGGTGCTGATCGCCGCGATCGGCTATCGCACCCGCCGTTGGGCGCTGATCTGGTTGCCGTTGGCGGCCGCGGTCGGTGGCGTTCTGGTGGCGGGCACCAACTGGTATATCGAGTCGGAGGGGCTGGCCGGCAATCCCGCACCACGGTCCCTGTGGGTGTGGATCGGATTGGCCGGTGCGGCCGTGGTGATCCTGCTCGCCGGCTGGCGCGGCAGCCGATGGTGGCGCCGCGGCAGCGCGGTGCTGGCGGTGCCGTTGACGTTGCTGTGCGTGGCCTTGGCAGTCAACCTCTGGGTGGGTTACTTCCCGTGGGTGCAGACCGCGTGGAACCAGTTGACCGCCGGTCCGCTGCCCGATCAGACCGATCAGGTGACCGTGACCGCCATGCAGCGTCAAGGCCGGGTGCCGGCCAGGGGCACCGTGGTCCCAGTCGAGATTCCCAGCACCGCATCGGGTTTCCGGCACCGAGGCGAGTATGTCTACCTGCCGCCGGCGTGGTTCGCCGCCAACCCCGCTCCGCATTTGCCGACGGTCATGATGATCGGCGGTGAGTTCAACACCCCGGCCGACTGGATGCGGGCCGGCAACGTGATCAAGACCATGGACGACTTCGCCGCCACCCACCACGGCTACGCCCCGGTTCTGGCGTTCGTCGACCCCGGCGGCACCTTCAACAACGACACCGAATGCGTCAACGGCAAACGCGGCAACTCGGCCGATCACCTCACCAAAGACGTTGTGCCGTACCTGAACAGCCATTACGGGGTCAGTCCAGCGTCCGCCAACTGGGGCATCGTGGGCTGGTCGATGGGCGGCACGTGCGCGGTGGATCTGGCCGTCATGCATCCCGAGTTGTTCAGCGCGTTCGTCGACATCGCCGGTGACATCGGCCCGAACTCGGGAACCAAGGCGCAGACGATCGACCGGTTGTTCGGCGGGAACGCCGCGGCGTGGGACGCCTTCGACCCGGCCACGGTGATCAACCGGCACGGTCAGTACTCGCAGACAGCGGGCTGGTTCGACGTCAACGACACGTCCTCGGCCGCCAAACCCGGCAGCCAGGTCAACGATCAGGCCAAGGCGGCCAACGCCTTGTGTGCGCTCGGGTCGAAGCACGGCATCGCGTGCGCGGTGGTGACCCAACAGGGCACCCACGACTGGCCGTTCGCCAGCCACGCGTTCGCCATGGCCCTGCCGTGGCTGGCCGGCGCCATCGACACTCCAGAGGTACCGGCGGTCGGATTACCACAGTCGTCGGCCTCACCGGCCTTCATCCAGACCGCGGCGAAGTAGGGGCTCAGTAGTCGGATTCGGCCGCGAACACCTCGGCCAGAAAGGCGTCCTCGGGCGGCGCCGCAAGCCTGGCCCGGGCCAGCGCGCGCACCCGGTGCCGGGTCTCGGCCGATTCTGCCACGTGTACCGCGCCAACCTGCGCGGTGGTCTGTGACCAGTCCTGGTTCCATACCTGAGTCTCATTGAGACGCTGACCATTCGGATCGTGTAACGGCAGTACGGCGCGGCCGGCGGCGTCGAGGACCCCGGAGCCGACGGGGCCGCCACCGTGCAGTTGCACGGCGATGCCCGACGGAGAATTTGGGCCGGCGAGCGCGACCTGCACCACCGCCTCGGCACCGGCGTTCACCGACCACTCGATCGTGTTCTCGGCGGCGTCGAACATGCCCGGCGGCACCGCCGCCCATTCGACCGACGCCACGCCGCCGGCGATCCGGTCTGCCGCAGGCGATGGTTCGCCGCGGCCGGCGGCCAACGCAAAGTCGTCGCGCCGAGGTGTGGCCGCGGTGACATCTGGCCAATCCAGCCCGATGTCGGCGGCCAGCTCGCGGCAGTCGTCGATCAGCGCCACCACCCTCGGGTCTCCTTCTGCGGCACGGATGTTCAGTGCCGTCAGCTGGGGTGCCAAGAGCCCGGCGGCATCGGAATCCAGGGTGTCGTCGGTGAAGTATTCCTCGGCCGCTACCGTCAGCAGGGCCACCTCGGCGTCGAGTAGGCAGCGATCCAGCGTCGCGATGCCGTCGCGGTCGCTGGCCGGCCACCATCGCCGAAGCCAGTGCCCAAAGGCTAACCGCCGCAACGCAGTCGTGGCACCCGGTAGCGCGTCGACACGGGGCAGGTCGACCGGTTCCCCCGGTTCGCGATGACGCACGGTCTCCAGGACGGCGACATGGCCGGCCTCGCCGAGCACGCGCCACAGCCAGTCCGCGCGGGCCGGGTTGGTGAATGTGATCGACGGCGGGTCGGTGGCGTCACCGTCGACCGCCCAGGACAGCACGGCGCCGCTGACTTCGAGGACGGCGACCAACGGTGCTGGGAGGTTGAGCGGACCGGTGCTCCACAGACCGCCGTCGGCAACCAATCTCACGGTGCCACCTGCGTTTCCAGCATCGATTTGATCTGCTGTCGGTGGTCGAGGCTGACCGATCTGGCCACCCCTTCCAGCAGTGACCGAAGCTCGTCGACATCCGCGCAGGATTCCTGCCACACGTCGCGGCCATGCAGACGTGCCCAGAGCCGGCTCAGATAGGGCCGGGCGAAGCCCGTCAGATCCGCGAGGACCTGCCGTTGGCGGGGATGGATGGGGCCGCCCTCGGACGCATAGCGACGCGCGTGCAACACGTAGGCCTCCTTGGCCAGCCGGGCCTGGATACGAGCCGACAGTTGGTAACGTCCCGTCCTCGCGGCGTCGAGCGGATGAAGATCCCGGGCGACTTCGATTCCGGCCAGCAGGCCGGCCTGTTTGTCCTCGGCGAGCAGACCCCACGGTGCGCAGGCCCGGTCCACCTCCTCGTCGCACAGCAACGGGATGTCGGGCAGTTCGTCGCGGTCCAGTGCCCGCCGCAACGTGGCCCGCACCCGGTCCACCACGCTGCGGTCCAGCGGGCGGTCGCTTTCGGCCGGACCGGTGATCGCCGGGGGCCGTTGCGGCAGTGCCGAACTCAACCCTGCCTCGACGATCGAGAACGGCAGCTCCGCGTCCGACCGTCGCGCCCGCGCGCCGAGGTTGTACGGGGTGGCGTCGGCCACCAGCGCCGACCACACCCGCTGCCGGGCGGCCTCGGCACGGTGGCTGTCGGCAGGGCCCAGCACGGTCGCCAGCCCGGCGAAGAACGGGTCGGTGATGGCATCGGAGGCGACGACGTCATCCCAGCTGCGCTCCAACTGGCGACGCAACCGATCGAGGACCCGCGGGTCGGCCACGTACCGGTTGAGCGACTCGATGGCGGTCCGGTCCCGGCCGTGGTGCAGCTCGGCCAGCACCTCGGCGGCCACCTCGCCTTTGTCGGATGCCGGGGCGCCACGGGTCACCGCAAGTTCGAAACACACCGGGAAGTACAGCTCTTGAGCGTTGCCGCTGGTGATGCGCAACCGCCGGCGCTGTGCTTTGAGCTCGGTGAACCACGCTGCGGCAGCACGCAATTGCGGCGCGCAGCGCATCATCTGCTCATGCAGCTCGGCGGCTGTCTCCGGCGCCAGCACCGGTGCCGAGAAGTGCGTGTTGCTGCGCAGCCGGAGCACCAGTGGATCGATGATGCGTTTGACGGTCCGGCGCAGCGGCCCGCCGTCGCCGGCGCTGAACACCTCGACTCCCGGGCCGATTGCACGCCAGGCCCGATCGATCACGGCGCGGCGCGGTGCCGGCAAGTTCAGGCCCGGATTCGCGGCGGCCTGCGCCCCCGCCGTCTCGGACCCGATGCTCACCGACCCTACGATAGAGGGGCCGAAGTTGGGTTCGGTAGCCGCCGGTCGGCCGCAGCCTGATGAGATGACCGACGCCGTGCTGCTCACCGTCCTGTGGTTACTGTGCGGCGGCGCCCTCGGCGCCGCGTTGACCGCCGCGCCCCGCACCCGTTGTCGCACGACGGACGACGAGACCGGCGAGCGTCTGGCCACACTCGCCGAGCTGGCAGCCGAATTCGACCACATGCTGATCCGCAAGGGCCTGATGACTGCCGCTCAGCTCGCCTTGATCCGCACCGGCACCCGGTCCCGCGGGATCGTCACCGGGATGCGCACCACCGGGACGATCTGCGAAGACCACCACGAGGTCGAGCTCGACCTGATGGTCAGCCGGTGTGGTGGAGGCCAGTTCCCGGTGCGGCAGCGGACGTTGATTCCGGTCTCGGCGCTGCCGAAGCTGTCTCCGGGCAGTGTGGTCGACGCGTATTACCGGCCCGGGGATGAATGCACCGTCGCGGTCTGCGTTGCGCCGGTGTGATCGACCGGTCTGATCAGCGGGCGCCGTCGACGGTGAACGTGGCCAGCGCAGCCCAATAGAGCGGACTGGCACGGAGATCCCCCTCACGCCAACGCCGCATCTGGGCGCGCTGCCAACGGTTGACGGCGCGTCCCGCCTCGTCCTCGCGGTGGGCCAGGTCCACACCGACCACCGTCTCCCCCATCGGATCGTGCGCCGGATCCGTTGCACCCGAGACGAACCGGCGGTATCCGGCCGTGGTGGGCAGTGGCCACAGCGTCGCGGTGACCAGCTGGGCCCCGCCCAGAACCATCGCCGCCACCAGGCCCGTGGCCTCGTCGAACCGGTAGTCTCCGCCGGACGCACAGGCCAGCAGCGCCACACGCGGCGGGACGGCAAGCCCGGCCGCGATGATGTCGGCCGCACTCAGGGCGCGGTCTTCGGCGAGGTGCAGCGCCGCCCGGTCAGCATGTCCGACACCGCCCTCGGCTGCGCTGGCGTGTCCGACGTAGAGGAGCCGGGCCGGGGTCTCGGCACAGACCGTCGCCAGCCAGTGCCGGTCGATATCGGTGCGCCGGAACAGTTCTACGGACGCGGTCACGTCGGGCCGCACCCGGCCGGTTTCCACCAGCGGCGCGAAATGGCGCGCCAGCGCGGTCTCGGGCGAGGGACGGCCCAGTACCGAGCCGAAGGCCGAATCGGGACGCTGCCCGGGGATCCGCGGGTCGAGGACCAGCGCCGCGGGCTCCTCTCGCCGCGCCGACCAGTTGGCGGTGATGCGGGGTGCGTGCACGATGTTGGGTGGCACCGCCATCAGCACATCGACCAGCTCCATCAACCGGAATCGATGGCGGTCGGGCATGACCAGCTGGCCCCAGGGCACCCGGGCCAGTTTCGGACTCGGGGTGACGAACAATGCGGCGCGCGGGGAGGCCACGTAGTCGGCCAGCAGATTCCAGGCGTCCCTCCCGATCAGCCGGGCCCCCAGATCGCCGGCCCACTTCAGCTCGCTCTTCGGGTCAGCGAAAGGCCCTGCAGTGAGCGACCTTTCGATGGCGTCGGCCGGGGATTCCGTGTCGCGAGGGTCAGGTAGCGCCAGGTCCAGCGCGTCGTAGAGCGTCTGCAGTTCCGGTTCTTCGAGCACCCACGTGACCGATCGGGAAGGCTCCCCCACCACGCGCAGACTGGCGTAGGTCACGATGCCGACATCGGCGAAGCGCAGCACCAGGGTTGCGGTCATGGCCAGGTCGTCCATT
This sequence comes from Mycobacterium sp. NS-7484, assembly GCF_001953975.1. GTDB lineage: Bacteria > Actinomycetota > Actinomycetes > Mycobacteriales > Mycobacteriaceae > Mycobacterium. The sequence continues at coordinate 30,160 of NZ_MBEJ01000004.1, read as the reverse complement.
CCGGCTCCGGTGAGGTGACGATCCGGCCATAGCGCTCCCAGGCCAGTTCGCGGTATCGAGTCAGGATCGGGGCGGCCTGCGGGTCCATGCGCAGCGGCGGCAGCGGGCCCAGCCTGGTCAGCCCTCCCGCACCAGGCGCGGGCGCTGCCGCCGCCACCGCCAGTTCAGGGACCAGTTCCGCCTCCACCGGGACCGGCGCGGTGGCCGTGTCGGCCCAGTCTGCCGCCTGCTGCGCCGTCGGTTCGGAACTGAATGTCCCTCTGGCGCTGTGATATTCGACCAGTTCGGAGACCAGTTCGGCGTTGTCCCACTCCCAGGCCACGGCGAATGCGCCGGCCAGCATCGGCGCCGAGACGCAACTGGCCCAACGCATCCGGGCGCCTGCGTCGACGATCGTGTAGCGCACTGAGTCCACCGCGAGCGCCGCGGGCACCTTGAGATCAGCGGCCCGCTCCAACATCGCCATGCCGCTGCGGTACTTCTTGCTGCCGGGCCGGCAGTTGAACACCCCCTTGCCGGAAGCGTGGGTGGCCTCGACCTCTTCCCAGCTCTGGTCCGGGCGGCCCAGGCCGTCGAACCCCATCTCGGCCAGCGCCCGGGCCCGCCAGATGTTGCCCAGGTGGGCGTCGAGCCGGGCGTACTGCAACCAGCTGTGCCGCGGTGCGGAGTCCAGCAGTTCGCGGGCCTCGGCCACCATCGCCGCGGCGTCGTCGAAAGCCCCGCGGAACACCGAGATCCAACTGCGCTGCAACAGGATCCGATGGATATGTTGGGGTTTGCCCAACTCCCGCCAGTGCCGCTCGGCATACTCCCAGCACTGGTCGGCCTCGCGCAGCGCGCCGACCCCCAACCGGATCAGGCCGAAGTACAGCCAGCTTCGAGAAACGTCGTGGGCCCTGGCATGCTCGGCGATCACCGGGTAGGCCTTGGTGACCAGGTCCTGGGTGTCGCTGTATTCGGCGGCCGTCCAGCAGGCCGCGGCCTGTTCCAGTTGGGCCCGGGCCCGCGACAGCGCCCAGCCGCGGGCCTCGGCCCGCGCGGCGGCCCGGCGCAGCCACGGCTGGGCTTCGTCGAGCCGTCCGGATTCCACGCAGAAGCGGCCGTAACCGAGGGCGCCGGTGACGAACAGGTGATCGTCCTCGGCGTCGACACCCGCCGCAGCGACGGCGGTCAACGATTCGGTGACCGCATCCCACAGTGGGGCCGATGCGGCGTACAGATCGTCGTCACACAGACCGTCGGCAACCAGGATGCGGGCGCGGCACACCAAGCGCCGGTGTTCGTCGTCGAGATCCGATGGCCCGGGCGCCATTTCGGTCAAGGTCTGTAGATGCGCCGCGGCCTGCTCGTGTTCGCCTCGCGCCGCCGCCAGCCCGGCTCGCAGGAATTCGGCGCGCCGGCCGTAGCGGCAGATCATCCGGTCGACCTCGGCATCGGACAGGGTGACCTGGTCTGCCGCTTCCGGCATGGTTTCGGCCCGGATCGCGGTGTAGATGGCCAGGCAGTCGTCGATGCGTTGAATGCCTTCGGCTACACCGTCATAGGCGCTGCGCACGAGGTACATCTCGCTGAGTTGGGCGAACGCCTCGAGGGCGAAGTCGTCGCGGTCGGCCTCTTCGATGCGGGGCATGAGCGCCGCCAACAGATCGTGTGCGGCTTGCTCGTCGGCGGCCAACGCGAGGTGACGAGCGCGGCCCAGCTCCTCCACGATCGTCACACCACGCATCATAGGAAAACGGCGGGCGTCGACGAGACGCCCGCCGCTGTCGGCGGTTTCCGGATGGCTCAGCTGCAGCTCACCGTGATGGTGAACGGCTTGTTGATCATCCCGGCCATCGGGTTGGCCATGTCCGCGCCCGAGGCCTCGCCGGTGATGGTGTAGGTGTCACCGTCCACCTTGACCTCTGCCGAGCCGACCTTGGCGCCCATGGCCTCGCTGACCGCGAGCGCGCTGCCGTCGTAGACGAGGCCCAACGATTCGACCTTCGGAGTGGCCTCGTCGGTCATCACCACCCCCAGGCCCTGCTGCCCGCCGATCGCGGCGCTGCCCACGTTGATCTTGCCGCCCTGCTTGACGCAGGTGACGGAGTTGAGGTCGAGCCCGGCCAGGTCCTTGCCGTCGACCTTCACCACGGTGGTGCCTCCGCTGCTGACCTTCGCGTCACCGGCGGATTGGTCTGCTGCGGCGGCAGGCTTCTCGGAGGTGTCCGTCGGCTTCTCGTCCGAGCAGCCGACCAGCACCGCACCGGTGGCCAGCATTCCCATGGCGGCTGCGATGACTCGATTCATGTGCTTCCCCTTCGCTTCTTTCGCGTCGCCCCGTTGGCTCCGTCGTGTCTTGAGTCAAGATCGGACCGATCGCTACCGATCCCAAGAAATGTCGGTTCGCCCAGGTACCGTGGGTGTTGTGAGCAAGGAACCCACGCAGCCGGAGGTGCCGCAGGAAACCGAGACCGGTTACACACCGGCCGGGGTGCCGACGTTCGACGCCGTGCGGGAGAAGATCGAGACCCGATTCGGCACCGCATTGGGCGCCTCGGAGCTGGCGGCCGAGACACCTGAGGGCCGTTCGGTCGAGGAGCAGTACGAGAAGCGTCAGCAGGCGGCGGCCGAGCGGTTGCAGAAGATCCGTGAGTCGATGCACGAGCAGGGCGACGCCTGACCCGTGCGCTCATTCACCTTGGCCGAGCGTCGCGCGCGGTTGGCCCGGCGCCATTTCCTGAGCCGACCGGCCGAGTCGATCGATGCCGCAACGGCCGCCTTCGTAGGTCTACACGCGACCGACCCGTCGACCCCCTACCTGTCTCTGTGGGCGCGGATGCCCGGGTTCGGTGTGCCAGATCTGAACACGGCACTCTACGAAAAGCGCTCGGCGGTCAAACATCTGGCGATGCGACGCACATTGTGGATCGTGCACGCCGAGGACCTGGCGCTGGTGCAGGCCGCTGCCAGCGATCGGGTGGCCGGCAACGAACAGCGCAAACTCAGCGGTGATGTGGAGAAGGCCGGTGTCGCACCGGATGGCCGCACATGGCTGGACACCGCATGCGCGGCGGTGCTCGACCACCTCGAACAGAACGGCCCCACCAGCGCCAAGGACCTGCGCGCCGCGCTGCCGGAGTTGGCCGGCCGCCACGACCCCGCGCCCGGCAAACGCTGGGGCGGCGAAACCCCGTTGGGGCCAAGGGTTCTGACAGTTCTCGGGGTCCGCGGTGAAATCGTGCGTGGTCCCAATGACGGCGGCTGGAACACCTCACGGCCCCGATGGACGCTCACCGCCGACTGGCTCGGGGCGCCGTTGCCGGCTGCCGAACCCGGTCATGCCCGCGCCGAACTGGTCCGCACCTGGTTACGGACGTTTGGCCCGGCGACGGTCACCGACGTCAAATGGTGGTTCGGAAACACCCTGACCTGGGCCCGGCACGCCCTGCGCGATATCGGTGCCGTCGAGGTGGATCTGGACGGCGCCCCGGGCTACGTGCTGCCCGACGATCTCGACGTCGAACCCGAGGCTGAGCCCTGGGCGGCCCTGCTCCCGGGCCTGGACGTCACCACCATGGGGTGGTTCGACCGGGATTGGTACCTCGGGGAGCACCGCGGCCAGGTGTTCGACCGCAACGGCAACGCCGGCCCCACCGCATGGTGGAACGGGCGGATCGTCGGCGGTTGGGGCCAGGACGCCGACGGACGCATCCAACTGCATCTGCTGGAAGAGATCGGACGCGACGGCACCCGGGCGCTGCAGGAGCGCGCCGACGCACTCACCGACTGGCTGGCCGGAGTACGCGTCAGCCCGCGGTTCCCGTCGCCCTTGTCGAAGCGGCCGGTCTAGGCGCTGACCTTGCGCCGCTTGGCTTTCGGTGCCGGCACATCGATCAGCTCGGCCAGGAATTTTCCGGTGTAGCTGGCCGGGTCCGCCGCGACGTCCTCCGGCGTGCCCTGGGCGACGACGGTGCCGCCGCCGGCCCCGCCTTCGGGACCCATGTCGACAATCCAGTCCGAGGTCTTGATCACGTCGAGGTTGTGCTCGATCACGATCACCGTATTGCCTTTGTCGACAAGCCCGTTGATCACCTTGAGCAGTTTGCGGATGTCCTCGAAATGCAGGCCGGTGGTGGGTTCGTCGAGGATGTACACCGTGCGCCCGGTGGAGCGCTTCTGCAGCTCGGCAGCCAGCTTGACGCGCTGCGCCTCACCGCCGGACAGCGTCGGCGCCGGCTGCCCCAGCCGCACGTAACCCAACCCGACATCGACGAGGGTCTTGAGGTAGCGGTGGATCGAGCTGATCGGCTCGAAGAACTCGGTGGCGTCTTCGATCGACATGTCGAGCACCTCGGCGATGGTCTTGCCCTTGTAATGAACCTCAAGGGTCTCCCGGTTGTACCGCGCGCCCTGGCACACCTCACACGGCACGTACACGTCGGGCAGGAAGTTCATCTCGATCTTGATGGTGCCGTCACCGGAGCAGGCCTCACACCGGCCGCCCTTGACGTTGAACGAGAACCGGCCCGGCTGATAGCCGCGAACCTTGGCCTCGGTGGTGGCCGCGAACAGTGACCGGATCTTGTCGAACACCCCGGTGTAGGTGGCCGGGTTGGACCGCGGCGTGCGGCCGATCGGCGATTGGTCGACGCGGACCAACTTGTCCAACTGATCGAGACCGTTGACCCGGGTGTGCCGGCCGGGCACCTGGCGCGCGCCGTTGAGCTTGTTGGCCATCACCGCGGCCAGGATGTCGTTGACCAGAGTCGACTTACCCGAGCCGGAGACACCGGTGACGGAGGTCAGCACGCCGAGCGGGAACGCGACGTCGATCTCCTTGAGGTTGTTCTCCCGCGCACCCACCACGGTGACCTGGCGGCGTTTGTCGGTGGGCCGCCGCATCGCCGGCACCTCGATGCTCTCCTTACCGGAAAGGTAAGCACCCGTGATGGATTCGGGATTCGTCAGCAGATCCTGATAGGTGCCGCTGTGCACGATCCGGCCGCCGTGCTCACCGGCTGCCGGGCCGATGTCGACCACCCAGTCGGCATGGGCGATCGTGTCGAGGTCGTGCTCGACGACGATCAGGGTGTTGCCCAGGTCGCGCAGGCGCACCAGGGTGTCGATCAGCCGGCGGTTGTCGCGCTGGTGCAGACCGATCGACGGCTCGTCGAGCACGTACAGCACGCCGACCAGGCCGGAGCCGATCTGGGTGGCCAGCCGGATGCGTTGTGCCTCCCCACCGGACAGCGTCGCGGCCGCCCGAGACAGCGACAGGTAGTCCAACCCGACGTCGAGCAGGAACCCGAGCCGCGACTGGATCTCCTTGAGCACCTGCCCGGCGATGGCCTGCTCGCGATGCCCCAAGGTCAGTGCATTCAAGAAATCGGCGCAGTCCGCGATCGACAGTTCAGCGACTTCGGCGATGGATTTCGCGCCGAAGTCCCCCGCCGCCATCGTCACCGCGAGGATCTCGGGCTTGAGGCGCGTGCCGTTGCATTCCGGGCACGGGATGTCGCGCATGAAGCCCTCGTAGCGTTCCTTCATCTGCTCCGAGTCGGTCTGCTCCATGCGGCGCTGCAGGAACGCCATCACGCCCTCGAAATCGGCGTAGTAGGACCGGGTACGCCCGTAGCGATTCTTGTAGCGGACGTGCACCTGGTGGTCGCAGCCCTCCAGGATCGCCCGCCGCGCCTTGGCCGGCAGCTTCTTCCACGGGGTGTTGACGTCGAACCCCATCTCCTCACCGAGGCCGGACAGCATCCGGGTGAAGTACTCGGCGCTCTGTCCCACCGCCCACGGCGCGATCGCGCCTTCGGCCAAGGTGAGCTCCGGGTCCGGGATTACCAGTTCCGGGTCGACCTCTTTACGGATGCCCAGGCCGGTGCACTCCGGGCAGGCGCCGTAGGGCGAGTTGAACGAGAACGACCGGGGTTCCAGGTCATCCACGGCCAGCGGGTGGCCGTTGGGGCAGGCCAGCTTCTCGGAGAAGCGCTGCTCCCGGTGCGGATGGTCATCTTCACGGTCGACGAACTCCAGCACCACGATGCCGTCGGCCAGGTTCAGCGCGGTCTCCACCGAATCGGTGAGCCGCTGCTTGGCGCTGGCCTTGACCGTCAGACGGTCGACGACCACCTCGATGTCGTGCTTCTCCTGCTTCTTCAGCTTCGGCGGATCGGTCAGCGGATGCACCACGCCATCGACCCGCACGCGGCTGTAGCCCTGCGTGTTGAGCTTCTCGAACAGGTCGACGAACTCGCCCTTGCGGGTGCGGACCACGGGCGCCAGCACCTGGAACCGCAGGCCCTCGTCCATGGCCAGTACCTGGTCGACGATCTGCTGCGGGGTCTGCCGGGCGATCCGCTCGCCACAGACCGGGCAGTGCGGCGTGCCGGCGCGGGCGTACAGCAGACGCAGATAGTCGTAGACCTCGGTGATGGTGCCGACGGTCGAGCGGGGGTTGCGGTTGGTCGACTTCTGATCGATCGACACCGCAGGTGACAGACCCTCGATGAAGTCGACATCAGGCTTGTCCATCTGACCGAGAAACTGCCGGGCGTACGCCGACAGCGACTCGACGTACCGGCGCTGCCCTTCGGCGAAGATGGTGTCGAAGGCGAGCGACGATTTGCCGGACCCGGACAGGCCGGTGAACACGATCAGGGCATCGCGCGGCAGATCGAGGTCGACTCCTCGCAGATTGTGCTCGCGGGCACCCTTGACGATCAGGCGGTCAGCCACGCGGTTCCTTTCCGAAAACAGACTTCACGCCCATGCTATGTGCGCCCACCGACAAGCCGGTTACGGTGACGCTATGACCAGCCCTCACATCACGGTTGACGACACCTATACCGGTCACGTCGAATCGCGGACCGCCGCCCGGCGCACCCTGCCGAACGCCTCGATCATCAAGGTGTCGGTCGGCCCGATGGACAACAACGCCTACCTGGTGACCTGCACCTCTACCGGAAAGACGCTGCTGATCGACGCGGCCAACGACGCCGAGGTGCTGTTGGACGTGATCGAACAGCACGCGCCGGACGTGTCGCTGATCGTGACCAGCCACCAGCATTTCGACCACTGGCAGGCCCTGGAGTCTGTGGCAAAGGTCACCGGCGCGCCGACCGCCGCCCACCCCCTGGACGCCGAGCCGCTGCCGGTGACCCCCGACCGCATCCTGGCCGACGGGGACACCGTGCAGATCGGCGACCTCACGTTCGACGTGATCCACCTACAGGGGCACACCGAGGGATCCGTCGCTTTGGCGCTGACCGCACCCGACGGCGTGACGCACCTGTTCACCGGTGACTGCTTGTTTCCCGGCGGCGTCGGCAAGACCTGGCAACCGGGTGACTTCGAGCGGCTACTGGGTGACGTCAGTGCCAAAGTGTTCGACGTCTACGACGACCGCACGGTGATCTATCCCGGCCACGGCGACGACACCACGCTCGGCGCCGAGCGTCCCCATCTCGGAGAGTGGCGGGAACGCGGCTGGTAGCCGGCTGGGGCGGCTCAGCTGGTGTGGACGATGAGCACGTCGGTCTTGGACCGGCGTGCCACGTTCGCGGGCACCGATCCGAGCAGACGCCCGGCGATGGTGCTCAAACCGACGTTGCCGACCACCAGCAGATCCGCCTTGACGTCCTCGGCCAGCTCGACGAGCGCATCGACGGGTGCGCCGACCACGGGGCGCTCTTCGATGTCGGTGGCACCTGCGGCCTTGGCCCGGTCCGTCGCCTCACGCAGGATGGCGTAGATCGGCGCGTTGCCGGCCATCTTGTAGCCCTCGTCCTTGAGCACATCAGCGGCCCGCTGATCTTCGCTCTGGGGGAAGTAGGCGGTCGCCACGATCAGCTTGGCATTCGAGCCGGCGGCAATCTGACCGGCGCGGTCGACTGCACGCAATGACGAATCAGATCCGTCCGTGCCGACCACCACGGTTCGATACGCGCTCATCAATACCCTCCCACTGTCAGTTGCAACGCCACCCGAGACAGTAACCCGTTGCCGCTGACCAGGGGCGCAAATCACGACACCCGCACGGCCTGGCGACAACTGAGCCCTCGGTGAGCTCTGGGCGGCGCATACCGGCACTGATGTTAACCCTCGATCCGGTGAAATCGATGCTGACCGTGACGTAACAGACGCCCGGCGAATCAGCGTTGTCGCCAGGACGATTCGCCGTCGGGCGTGATCCAGTTCATTGGGGTGCCTGCGCTCGGCGCAATCTCGGTGCCGGAGAAAGCGACTCGAAGTGACTCGGGTTACTGTTTGCCATCGGGATGAGGGGGGCCGTCGCTGACGTGGATCTATCGCTGAACGAACGCGCCGGGGGCAAGGCTCGGCGCACGCAGGGGGACGTTCGCTTCGACGCACTGGCCGTGGCGGCCTTCGCCGTGGTGTTGTGCGCGGCGGGAGCCGCCCGGCCCTCGCTCTGGTTCGACGAGGCCGCCACCATTTCGGCGGCCACTCGGTCGGTGCCCCAACTCTGGGACATGATCGGCCACATCGACGCCGTCCACGGGCTGTACTACCTGGGCATGCACGGCTGGTTCACCATCTTCCCGGCCACCGAGTTCTGGTCCCGGTTCTCCAGCTGCCTGGCGGTCGGCGGCGCGGCAGGCGCAGTGGTGGTTCTCGGCCGGCAATTGAGCAGCCGGACCGTATCAGTCTGTGCCGGCGTCCTTTTCGCGATGCTGCCGCGGATCACGTGGGCGGGCATCGAGGCTCGTTCCTATTCCTGGTCGACGCTGGCGGCGGGGTGGCTGACAGTCCTGCTCATCGTGGCCATCCGGCGTGACCGTACCGCGTTGTGGTTGTCATACGGTGCGCTGCTGGCGGTTTCGAGCGTGCTGAACATCTTCGTGGTGCTGATGGTGGCCCCGCATGCGGTAGCCGTGGCCATGATGTCCGACCGTCGTGGCCGCACCCGATGGGCCGTGGTGACCACGGTAGCCGTCGCGCTCGTGGTGCCGTTTGCCATGTGGTGTCGTTCGCAGAGCTTTCAGGTCGGCTGGATCTCGCCGCCCGGTGCGCACTGGTTCGGCGAAGTTCTCGTGGAGCAGTACTTCGACCACAGCGTGGCCTTCGCCGTGCTGGCGGGCGTGGTGTTGATCGCCGCGTCGGTGCTGAGGAAGCTGCGGCCCGGCGATGGCGGTACCGAGCATGTGGTGGCCCTGGCCGCGGCGTGGGTGACGGTCCCGACCGCGGCGCTGTTGGTGTATTCAGCTGTCGCCCAACCGCTCTACTATCCCCGCTACCTCTGTTTCACCACGCCGGGGATGGCGCTGCTGCTCGCCGTGTGCGTAGTGAGGGTGGCGCGAAGCAGGGAGTGGATCACCGCGGTGCTGGCGCTGTTCGCCGTCGCCGCGGTACCGAATTACCTGGTGGGGCAACGCGGTCCCTATGCCAAAGAGGGCATGGACTTCAGCCAGGTCGCCGATGTCATCTCGGCGCACTCCGCTCCCGGTGACTGCTTGATCTTCGACAACACCACCTCGTGGAAGCCGGGACCGATTCGACCTCTCAAGGCCGCCCGTCCGGCGGCCTATGCCCATCTCGTCGATCCCGGCCGGGGTGCCCCGGCCCGTGAGCGAAACCGGTTGTGGGACGCCCACCTCGGGATCTGGGGCGTCGCCGACCAGGTACGCCGGTGCACGGTGCTGTGGACGATATCCGAGCGCGATCCGTCGGCACCGAGCCGCCAGACCGGTCCCGCGTTGGCCCCCGGGCCGCGACTGGGCCGCGCTCCGGCCTATCGGGTGCCCGAACGCATGGGCTTCCACATCGTCGAACGCTGGCAGTTCAACTTCGCCCAGGTGGTCAAGTCCACCCGGTGAGCGTGGTGGCTCAGTCGTGGCGGTCTCGGCCGAAGTACATCTCCTGGGTCGACGAACACACCAGTTGCCCCGCCCGGTTGTACAGGGTGGCGCTGGCCAAACCGCGCCCGTTGATGCCGCTGGGTGAAACCTGGTCGGACAGTATCCAATCGGTGAAATCAGCCGGGCGGTGAAACCAGATGGCATGGTCGATCAGCGCCGAGAACACACTCACCTGGGTGGCCCGCCGCATCGTCACCGTGGTCTCCAACAGTGCGGTGCCGGTGAAGTAGGTCAGCAGCGCGCTGTTGATGATCGGATCGTCGGTGACCGTCTCGGCCGGGCGCCACCACATCCGGGTTCGCTCCGGAGGCTGGGCCATTTCGACCGCAAGCCGCGCCGGCGGATCGATGTAACGGCGTTCGATCCACTGCGGACGCACCCAGAATCCGTGCGCCTCGTCGGCAAATCCCTGCAGCTGTTCCTCGACCGGAGGCAAGCTGTCGGGCTCGGGAACGGCGGGCAACGGTTGCTGATAGTCCGCAGCCGCCATGGGAATGCTGAACGAGACAAGAGCTTCGAGCAGCACCTCGTCCCCCTGACGGCCGATCACCCGGCGGGTGGACAGCGAACCACCGTCGCGCAGGGTGCTCACCTCCATCTGCACCGGGTATCGGGCGTCACCGGCGCGCAGGAGGTAGACGTGCAGGCTGTGCGGCGATCGGTGGGCGACCGTGCGGCTGGCTGCGATCAACGCCTGGGCCGCAATGTGCCCGCCCACGATGTGGTGAGTGGCATTGTCCTTCTGCTCTGCGACGAAGGTGCCCTCACCCGTCTCCGTCAGGTCAAGCGTGGACAGGATCTCGGCGAGCTGCAGCATGGGCACCGCAGCATTATTCGCTCGAGTCGGTGCGGGTCAAAATGCTGATGACTTCCGACCAACGGCCCAGATTGGTGCGTCGCGCGGGGCCGAGGGTGCTCGACAATGGTGTGAACCAATCAGATTTTGTCCGGAGGACCGATGTGAGCGCGCTCGCCCAGTTCTACTCTGCGTGGTCGCAGGCGCGCCAGACATATGGCAGTGGCCAGCCGGAGACCGGCAGCAGACTGAACGGAAACGCGTGGTCAGCACCCCGCGACACAGTCGAATCTGCCGTCGCCCACGACAGCTGGTCGGGTTCTGCCGCCGAAAACTACACTGCCAAGACCGAGCGACAGGCACGACGGATCGCCGAAATCGCCGACCTCGACCGTCAGTTGGGCAACGAGGTGACACGGTCAGCTGCCCTGATCGAAGCCGGGCGACGCGAACTGACCGAACTCAAAGAATGGGTACAGGCGATGGCGGCGGCCGTCCCCGAGGGCCCCGACCGCGAACTGCGTCTGACTCAGATAGCCCGGCGCGGGGTGGAAACGATGGAAGAGATCGTCGGTCGGACCGTCGCCGAAGTAGAGAGGATCGCCCGTCGCGTCGCGGGCATCACGGCGCGCTACGTGGAACTTGAGAAAGACGTTGCCGCCGAGAACGGAACGAGCGGGAACGACACCGGACTGAATTCCGGCGAGCCTGAGATAACCCAGAACGGCAGCGAGGTCACCGTGAAAACCGGCGACGACGACGACCAGGTCAGCGTCACCCAAGACCCAACGACCGGCGAGATCGTGATCACCACCAACGGCGTCACCAAGCGCTACCCGCCCGGACAGGCCCAACAGGTCAATATCGAAACGCGCGGCGGCGACGACGTGATCGCGGTGCAACAGGGGATTCCGGTACGCGCAAAGATAGAAGCCGGCGCGGGCAACGACCGGGTCAAAGGTGGATCCGGCCGCGACTACATCAACGGCTCCACCGGCAACGACCACATCGAGGGCGGTGACGGCGATGACGTCATCTACGGCGGTGATGGTGAGGACTACATTCAGGGCGACTTCGGCAACGACTATCTCGAGGGCGGCGCCGGTAGCGACGATGTCTACGGCGGCAACGGCAACGACATCGTGTCCGGTGGTGTCGGAAACGACTTGGTCTCCGGCGGTTTGGGCGACGACAAGGCCTACACAGGCGCCGGCGTGGACCGCGTCTACAACGACGGCGGCAACGACACGATCTATGCGCAGGCCGGCGAGGACACCGTCCACGGTGTTGCCCCGGTGGCCGGCACCAACACCGTCGTCAACGTGGTACTGAAGGATCTGCCCGACAACATCGTGGTCCAGGGCACGCCTGAGTTCCGGGAGCGGGTGCTGGCCGACCTGGAGTTCTACCGATCGTCACCGACGGGGCAGTCCATGCTCGACGGTCTGGGCCAGCAGCCGTCCACCGTGACGATCACTGAATTCGCCGAGCAAAACGGGACCGCCGACCCGAACAACGGCAACCCGACGATCCAGTACAACCCGCAGTTCTTCCTGGACGACTTCGGATACCCGAGCGCCCCACCGTCGGTGACCCTCTACCACGAACTCGCCCATACCTATGACTTCACCCACGGGCACTCGACAGGAAACGAGTACACCGGCAACGACTCGATCGACTATGGCCAAGACGTGCTGGAACGCGTCGCGGTGGGCCTACCGATCGATCACGACAACAACCCGAAGACCCCTGAAATCGTGGCGCCCTGGCATTCGAAGAACTTGACCGAGAATGGTCTTCGCGAAGAACTCGGACTGCCCCGACGAGATCACTACGGACGGTGAGATGCCATGAAGGCCAACGTAGTTTCCAAAGGTGTCGCCATCGCGGGACTGCTGTTGATGGCCGCATGCACAAGTGAGGATGCCACCGCAATGAGTGAACCACCGCCACAACCGCATTCGTATGGATGCGCAGATCCGGCGGCCGGAGGGTTGACGGCACTGGGAGCGACGCTGGTCGTTGACATCACACCGTCGGACAGTGGAATCCAGGTCCGCTACGACGTGGTCAACGACGGCGCCGCACCGGTGTACGTGGTGCAGCTTCTCACCCACCCGGCGTTCAGCACGAACTACAGCCCGCAGAACTATCTCTTGACGCCGGGAGCCGATGGCGTGGTCGAGGTCGCCAAGAGGGAGTACTGGCCGCCGGCGAGTTGCCAGTTGCCGTTGTATGCCGCCCCTCCGCTGCCGGCATTGTCCGTGCGTCTCGATCCCGGGCAGCGCGTGAGTGAGACGTTCACCGTCCAGCGGCCATTCGAGGTCCGCAACCCGTACGGCGCTGACGCGGTGCGCCAACTCCCGGCCCTGCCCGACCCCGCGAACCGTCTCCGGTTCTGCGTCGGTGTCGCTGCGACGGCGACACAGGTAAGCGGAGTGCCCTTCCCCACCGATCACGAGTACCACCGGTTCCGTCGCGGCGACCAACGGTTCCTGTGCAGCGATCCGACCGAGATCGGCTAGCACGTTGGGTCCCACGCTTGACAACGTTGGCGAGGATTCGGTTGCGCCCCAACATCTTCAACATTCCCGTCGGCGCGCAGAAGCACGAAAAACGCGATAGGGCGAGCTCAGACCGCAGTCGGAGCACCGCCCTATCGGCGTCTTCCTCATCGAGCGAGTGACGGGATTCGAACCCGTGTAAACGGCTTTGCAGGCCGGTGCCTTGCCACTCAGCCACACCCGCATCGCTGATCAATCTGCCAGTGAACCCCGGGCGCGGCCACGGTTTCGATCGCGGTGATCGTTAAGGAGTTCCCGAGGGTGCGCACAGTGTTGACGTGGCACGGCGTGTCGGGCGACAGACCCGCACGCTCGCGGTGCTGGCGATGACGCCCACGGCGGCAAGTACCGCGAAGGCGGCAAAGAGCCAATGCGCGGCGGCCGCGTCGGCGGAATCGCGGAGGTTGACCATGACACCGGCCAAGCCCGCACCGAACGCCCCGCAGATCAACTGCACGGTGTTGATCGCCGCCGCGGCGGCCGGGCCCTCAGCCGGGTCGTCGACGCTACCCATCGCCCAGGCCGACAGATGCGGCCACGCGATACCGATACCGGCGCCCGTGATCACCAGCGCTGCAGCCCAGCCCACCACCAGCCACGGCGCCATACCGTCCCGGATCAACATCGCTCCGGTGGCCAAACCGATTGCCATCACGAGCGGCGCGACTGCCACGGTGCGCCCGATCACCCGCCGGCTCTGCAGTGACGCGCTGACGATCTCCCCCGCCGTCCAGCCGACCGACAGCACCGCCCCGAAGAACCCGGCAGCCACCGGCGTCAGGTGCGCCAACCGTTGGCCGAACAGCGGGACGTACATGTCGACCATGGTGGCGGCCATCAGTACCCCGAGGCTCAGGTAGATCCACTTCAGCGGGCCGCGGCGAAATGTACTGGGCGGCAAGACCGATGCGCGGGCCCGTCGGTCGACGAACACGAATCCGACGACCAGCACCAGGCCGAGCACAAGCAGTGCCGTCGTGGCTCGAAGGTCGTGGGGAATGCCGGCCACACTGACGGCCATGGCCGCGGCACCCAGCATTGCCAGCGACCGCACCGGCACCGCCACCCGCGGTGCCGGTTCCGCGCCTCGCGCCGGCAACCCGATCGGCACGAGAACTGCCATTGCGACGGTCAAAATGACCAGCACGCCGAAGGCCCACCGCCAGTGTCCGAACTGGGCGAACAGCCCACCGGCCGCGGGCCCGATCACCGTGCCGACGCCCCACATCGCCGATACCAGTGCAGAGGCCTTGGTCCACAATGCTTTCGGCAACGCGGTATTGATGACCGCGTAACCCAGGCCGGCCACGAGCCCGCCGGCGAACCCCTGCACGGTGCGTCCGGCGAGAAGCACCTCCATGCTGGGTGCCAGCGCGCAGCCCAGGCTTCCGGCACCGAAAACCATGAGCCCGGACAAATATGCCCGCCGCGGGCCCAACCGCATCAGCGTCGAGTGGACGGTGGTCGCCGCGATCACCGAGGCAACCAGGTACACCGTCGTCACCCAGGCGTAAAAACGCTGGCCTCCGATCTGGCCCACCGCGCTGGGCAGCAGGCTGATCGTCAGAAACTCGTTGGTGGCGTACAGCAACACGCCACCGCCCAGCACCGTCGACGCCCCTAGGTACCTGGCGCCCAACAAGTGCCGCCAGGTCCCGGCATCGGGCGTCACGGTATCGGTCACACCGATGACGCTAGAAGCTGAACTGCGGTTGAGGTCAATACCGACCTATTTGAGCCCGGCCGCGTCCATCCCCCGCAATTCCTTCTTCAGATCCTGGATCTCGTCCCGGATCCGCGCGGCCAACTCGAATTGCAGATCCCGGGCCGCCGTCATCATCTGCTCGGTCAGATCCTTGATCAGATCGGCCAACTCGGCACGCGGCATGTTCGTGGTGTCGCGGCCTTCCACGATGCCGGCGCTGACCGCCCGCCCAGGCTCACCCTGGGCGCGACGGCCACGCGAGGCGTTGCGTCCGGAACCACCGACCTCGACCGACTCGCTATCGTCGGCCTCGCGGTACACCTGGTCGAGGATGTCGGCGATCTTCTTGCGCAGTGGCTGCGGGTCGATCCCTTTCGCCTCGTTGTAGGCGATCTGCTTGGCCCGACGCCGTTCGGTCTCGTCGATCGCCTGCCGCATCGAGTCGGTGATCTTGTCGGCGTACATGTGTACTTCGCCGGACACGTTGCGGGCCGCGCGGCCGATGGTCTGGATCAGGCTTCGGGTGGAACGCAGGAAACCTTCCTTGTCGGCGTCGAGGATCGCCACCAGTGACACCTCGGGGAGGTCCAGACCCTCACGCAGCAGGTTGATGCCCACCAGCACGTCGTACTCGCCCAGCCGCAGCTGCCGCAGCAGCTCGACCCGGCGCAGGGTGTCGACCTCCGAATGCAGGTAGCGCACCTTGATGCCGAGCTCGAGCAGGTAGTCGGTGAGGTCCTCGGCCATCTTCTTGGTCAACGTGGTGACCAACACCCGCTCGTCCCGCTCGGTGCGGGCCCGGATCTCGCCGATCAGATCGTCGATCTGCCCCTTGGTCGGCTTCACCACCACCTTGGGATCGACCAGCCCGGTCGGGCGGATCACCTGCTCGACGAATTCACCGCCGGACTGGCTGATCTCGAAATCTCCCGGCGTGGCGGACAGATACACCGTCTGCCCGATCCGGTCGGCGAACTCTTCCCACGTCAACGGGCGGTTGTCCACCGCCGAGGGCAACCGGAAGCCGAAGTCGACCAGATTGCGCTTGCGCGACATGTCCCCCTCGTACATGCCGCCGATCTGCGGCACCGTGACGTGGGACTCGTCGATCACGAGCAGGAAATCTTCCGGGAAGTAATCCAGCAGGGTCGCCGGCGCCGATCCGGCCGGCCGGCCGTCGATGTGGCGCGAGTAGTTCTCGATGCCCGAGCAGAAGCCGACCTGCTTCATCATCTCGACGTCGTAGTTGGTTCGCATCCGCAACCGCTGGGCCTCCAGCAGCTTGCCCTGGCCCTCGAGCTCGGCCAGCCGTTGCTCCAGCTCGGCCTCGATGGTGGAGATCGCATGCGCCATCCGTTCCGGGCCGGCCACATAGTGCGTGGCCGGGAAGATCCGCAGCGAGTCGACCTGGCGGACGATGTCACCGGTCAGGGGATGCAGGTAGTACAGCGCCTCGATCTCGTCGCCGAAGAACTCGATGCGCACCGCAAGCTCTTCATACGACGGGATGATCTCGACGGTGTCACCGCGCACCCGGAAGGTGCCGCGGGTGAACGCCATGTCGTTGCGGGTGTACTGCACGTCGACCAGCAACCGCAGCAATCCGTCGCGCGGCACTTCCTGACCGACCGCCAACTCCACTGACCGGTCGAGATAGGACTGCGGCGTGCCCAGGCCGTAGATGCACGACACCGACGCCACCACGACCACGTCGCGGCGGGACAACAGGCTCGAGGTCGCGGAGTGACGCAGCCGCTCCACGTCGTCGTTGATCGAGCTGTCCTTCTCGATGTACGTATCGGTCTGGGCGATGTACGCCTCGGGCTGGTAGTAGTCGTAGTACGAGACGAAGTACTCGACGGCGTTGTGCGGCAACATCTCCCGCAGTTCGTTGGCGAGCTGGGCAGCCAGGGTCTTGTTCGGCGCCATCACCAGCGTCGGGCGCTGCAGCCGCTCGATCAGCCAGGCCGTGGTGGCCGACTTTCCGGTGCCGGTCGCACCCAGCAGCACCACGTCACGCTCGCCCGCCTTGATCCGCCGTTCGAGTTCGTCGATGGCGGCCGGCTGGTCACCGGCAGGGTCGTACTCACTGACCACCTCGAACCGCGCACCGGTCCGGACGATCTCGTCGACAGCCCGATACTCCGAATGCGCGAGCACGGGGTGTTCGGTCGCGAAGGCCATGCTCACCAGCGTAGAACTGCACACCGACAACTTCCGCTCGTGTTCACTGTCCGCGTAGGCTGACCGCATTCACCCGCCCAAACATGAGACCTTCGACCTGCAGGCCCGCACGAACACCGATCCCAAAGGCATCGTGCGGGCCGTCGACGTCTACACGATCGAGCCGTGGGGGCTGTACATGGCCCGGCCGACACCGGGCCGAGCCCAGTTCCACTACCTGGAATCGTGGCTGCTGCCCTCGCTCGGGCTGCGGGCAAGCGTGTTCCATTTCAACCCCGGTCATGAGCGGGACCAGGACTTTTACCTCGACGTCGGTCGATACACCGCCGGGTCCACCGTCTGGCAGTCCGAGGATCACTACCTGGATCTGGTGGTCCGCACCGGCCGCGGCGTCGAACTGTGTGACGTCGACGAACTGCTCACCGCGGTGCGGCACGGCCTGCTGAGCCCCGAGGTCGCCGAGGAGGCGGTGCAAACCGCCGCCCGCGCGATCGAGGGCCTGGCCAGCTGCGGCTATCAGCTCAACAGCTGGCTTTCCGGCAACGGAATGGCCCTGACGTGGCGAGCAGCGTAAGGTCAGGATTCATGAGCTCAGCTAAGTACGCCTGGAGAGCGACTGCTGCACTGGCCGGACTCATCTTCGGCGCGCTGTTCATTCCCGCCGCGGCGCACGCCGACCCAGAAGCTCCGCCGCAGGTCGAGCCCCAACCCGCCCCGCAACTGCACAACGTCACCTACCGTGCCCGGATCGACGGTGTCTCGCGCAACGCGACGATCGCCTACAAGATCGACGACGACAACATCAATACCGCCGACCCGTCGATGCTGCCCGGCCGTGTCTTCGAAGCCACCGGCGTGGTGTCCGATCCGCAGTCTGCCGGCATGGCGGTACGGATCGACTGGCCGTACTCGGCGAACCTGCACTGCGAGATCCTGGTCGACGATCAGATCGTGGCCCAGGCCGACACGTTCGTCGCACCGCGTCTCACCCGGCCCAAGGATGACCCGGACTACGGCAGTCTGCCCTGTGGCGCCGCGCTGAACACCCCGGCGCCCGTCAACGTCGCTCCCGAGGGTCCTGACGCCGGCCTCCCCGAGCCTGCCGTCGCCCCAACCGTGGAACCTGCGCCGCCCGGTGCGGCCGCCTGACATCAACGCTGGAGCCAGGATTCGACCGTGCGCCTGGTGTCGTTGATGTGAGCCTCCATCTGTGTGGCGGCGATTTCCGGTTCGCGGCTCTCGATCGCCGCCAGGATTGCCTCGTGGAAGTCGTTGGCATTGGGCTCCAGACGGCCGAACATCGCACCGACCGGTAGCCACATCCGCCTGCGGGCGTCCGCCACCGCGTCGAGCAGCCGGTCGTTCTGGGCGGCCTGGGCGATGCGGAGATGAAAAGCTGAATCCAGGGTCTGGAACTCGGTGGTGTGCCGGGCCGACTGATCGTTCATCCCGGTCTTCAATGCGGCCTGCATGCCCGTGAGCAGCTTGTGGAGTTCGGTCAGGTCGGTGGATCGGCGTCGCTCGGCGGCCAAACGGGCGGAACCGGTTTCGACGATGACGCGATAATCGAACGCGTCGCGGATTTCTCTGCGGTTTCGGCGCAGCTCACGACGCATCTCGGCCGGATCGTACTGCGGCGCCTGGACGGTGAACCCCCCGCCACGGCCACGGCGCACCGTGATCAGGCCCTCCCCTTCCAGGACCGCGACCGCGGCGCGCACGGTCGTGCGGGACACGTCGAGCATGTCGGAGAGTTCACGTTCGGTGGGCAGCCGGTCACCGGGTCGGAACTGGCCGAGTTCCAACGCCCGCCGCATCTGGTCCACGACCAGCTCATGGGCAGCGATCTGACGAACCGGTACCAACGCGGACTTTGCGATTGTCATGCGCCCCCCTTTGGACGCATCAGACGCTACCGCACCGTCACTGCGGAATTGTGGTACAGCCCAGGGAACTAAGGTGTCCAACCGGTGGCGTCGGCCCACTCTCCGACCCGCCGGTAGGCGTCCAGAAACCACGGCTCTTTCGCCACGGCGTAGTCGGGAGTCTCCAACGCAGCACGCTTGGCGGCCAGGTAGTCGGCCTGCACGCCGGGGTTGGCCCGCAACCAATCGACGAACATCAGAGCGAACCGCTGGTTGGGCCGGCCGTCGACTCGAAGATGCACATTGGTCGGCCGGCCCGGATCTGCCGACGCATGGAATCGTTTGTGCCACATGGCCGGATCGTCGGTGTGCGGGGTGTCGGCGGTGATGGCCGGCACCACGGGATAGCCGGCCGTCAACAGGGCGTCGGCGAGTTCGTCGGCGACGGCCAGGGACTCGACCGTCACCTGCACATCGATCACGTCCTTGGCGTCCATGCCGGGCACCGCCGTCGACCCGATGTGGTCGATCCGCACCGCCCGGTGTCCGCAGGCCGTGTTGAGCCGGGCGACGATGCGCCGGGCCTGCTCCGGCCACGTCGGGTCGTAGGGCACCACAGTGGTGTCGCGCCGGGCCGGCTGCCGGGTCTGAACATTGTGCGCGAACGGCAGGATCCGCTCGTGCCACAGGGCGCGGGCCGCTTCGACGACGGCGCCGGGGCTGCCCGAGTTGTCCAGCCAGACATCGGCAACGGCGCGGCGCTGGTCCTCGGTGGCCTGTGCGGCGATACGGGCACGGGCGTCGGACTCGGTGAACCCGCGGTATTCGATGAGCCGCTTGACCCGGAGCTCCGGGTCGGCATTGACCACGACGACCAACGGGAACATCGGCGCCATCTGCGATTCCACCAACAGCGGGATATCCTCGACAATCACGGCATCGTCATGGGCGGCGGCGATCAGCTCCGAACGACGATGCGCCACCAGTGGGTGCACGATGCCGTTCAGGGTGGCGCGCTTCTCGTCATCGCTGAAGGCGACGGCGGCCAGTGCCGGACGGTTCAGCGCTCCCTCGGGCAGCAGGATCCCGTCACCGAAGGCTTCGACCAGCTTGGCCAGCCCCTCCGTTCCGGGCTCGACCACCTCCCGGGCGATGACGTCACCGTCGACGATGATGCCGCCGAGATCGCTGAATGTGGCCGACACCGTCGACTTGCCCGCACCGATCCCACCTGTCAGTCCAATTCGCAGCACCGGGACACCATACCGTCCCCCCGAACGTGAAGTAGTTGGCGAGTTTTCGCCCGAACATCGCCATTTTCTTCACTCTCGGCGAGAACGACGAACGCCCCGACCCATTGGGTCGGGGCGTTCGTTGTTGCGCTGTTTAGGCGTTGCCTGCGAGCTTCTCACGCAGTGCAGCCAGCTGTGCGTCGCTGGCCAGCGTGCCACCGGTGGACTCCTCCGAGCGCGAGGAACCGTTGGACACCGGACGGGCAGCTTCCTCGGCCTCGGCCGCGGCGAACTTCTCCATCTGCGTGGTGTGCATCTTGTGCCGGCGCTCGGCCTCGGCGTAGCGGGCCTCCCACTCCTCCCGCTGCTTGTCGAAGCCTTCGAGCCATTCGTTGGTCTCGGCGTCGAAGCCCTCGGGGAAGATGTAGTTGCCCTGCTCGTCGTAGCTGTCGGCCATGCCGTACTTCGACGGGTCGAACTCTTCGGTGTAGTCCTCGTTGGCCTGCTTGAGGCTCAGCGAGATGCGGCGACGCTCCAGGTCGATGTCGATGACCTTGACCATCGCGTCGTCGCCGACCTGGACCACCTGGTCCGGGACCTCGACGTGGCGCTCGGACAGCTCCGAGATGTGCACCAGGCCCTCGATGCCCTCTTCGACGCGGACGAACGCGCCGAACGGCACCAGCTTGGTGACCTTGCCCGGCACGATCTGACCGATCGCGTGGGTGCGGGCGAAGTGGCGCCACGGATCTTCCTGAGTCGCCTTGAGCGACAACGAAACCCGCTCGCGATCCATGTCGACGTCGAGCACCTCGACGGTGACCTCGTCGCCCACCTGAACCACCTCGGACGGGTGATCGATGTGCTTCCAGGACAGCTCGGAGACGTGCACCAGGCCGTCGACACCGCCGAGATCGACGAACGCGCCGAAGTTGACGATCGAGGAGACGACACCCTTGCGGATGGCACCCTTTTGCAGCTGGTTGAGGAACTCGCTGCGAACCTCAGACTGCGTCTGCTCCAGCCAGGCACGGCGGGAAAGCACCACGTTGTTGCGGTTCTTGTCCAGCTCGATGATCTTGGCCTCGATCTCCTTGCCGATGTACGGCTGCAGATCGCGGACGCGACGCATCTCGACCAGCGATGCCGGCAGGAAGCCACGCAGACCGATGTCGAGGATCAGGCCGCCCTTGACGACCTCGATGACGGTGCCCTTGACGGCCTCGTCCTTCTCCTTGAGTTCCTCGATGGTGCCCCAGGCACGCTCGTACTGAGCGCGCTTCTTGGACAGGATCAGGCGGCCTTCCTTGTCCTCCTTGGTGAGAACGAGGGCCTCGACCTCATCGCCCACGGAAACGACCTCGTTGGGGTCGACGTCGTGCTTGATGGAGAGTTCGCGGGAAGGAATGACACCTTCGGTCTTGTAACCGATATCGAGCAGGACCTCGTCACGGTCAACCTTGACGATGGTTCCCTCGACGATGTCGCCATCGTTGAAGTATTTGATGGTTTTGTCGATGGCGGCGAGAAAGTCCTCAGCCGAGCCGATGTCGTTGACGGCTACTTGCGGCGAGGTGACGGAGGGACTTGGCATGTGGTGGGTTGCTCCGGACAGGTTTACTCGTAGGGACAATTGTGTTGCGTGTATTGCGTTCGTGCAGATCCGTGACGATGACTAGACGATCACTAGCTGTACGCACAGATACGTAACGAGGGTACTCGACCAGGTACACGCAGGACAAACTGCCGTGCCCGCGGGCGCCGGGCTCACACCGAATTCATGTCCGGAAGACCACTGTCCCACGGCTACGCTTCTGCGGTGGCGTACTACCCGACACCCGGGCCGATGATGCACGGCCCCGCGCACCGGCCGTGGTTCCCGGTCGCCCCACCACTGCCCAGACCGGTCCGCAAGGTCGGGGCGCCGCTGGCGGCGATCATCGCCTGTGGCGTCGTCATCGGCGCCCTGGTCCTGCTGTTCACCGCGCTCAACCCGGTCGGTGCGATCATCGGGTTCACGCTGTCCAGCATCGTGATGACCGGCGCCGTGTTCGCCTACCTGTGGCTGGACCGCTGGGAGCCCGAGCCACCCCGGCTGTTGCTGCTGGCCTTCGGCTGGGGTGCCGCGGTGGCCATCGTCTTGTCCCTCGTGTTGAGCCTGTTCACCGACGCACTGCTGGCACCGGGCGTGGACTCCGCCGAATCGGCGCGCAGTTTCGCCTCGGTGGCCGTGCGGGCGCCGTTGATCGAGGAGGCCGCCAAGGGCCTGTTCCTGCTGATCATGATGACCGGCCGGCGCCGCAACGAGCTGAACTCGCTGACCGACTGCCTGGTGTATGCCGGCCTGGTCGGGCTGGGCTTCGCCTGGCTGGAAGACATCATGTACATCGCCAGCGCCGATTCACTAGCCGGATCCCTGCTGACCGCGGCGATGCGGCTGATCATGGCGCCGTTCGCGCACTCGTTGTTCACCACCATGACCGCGATCGGGGTGTACTTCGCGCTGCAACGACGCAGCGGCCTGGCCAAGACGCTGTGCATCCTCGCCGGCTACCTGGGCGCGGTGCTGATGCACGGGCTGTGGAATGGTTCGTCGCTGGTGGGCGCCGGCACCTACTTCATCGTGTACCTGGTGTGGATGGTGCCGATCTTCATCGCGATGATCGTGGTCGCCGTCCTCAGCCGACGCCGCGAACAACACGTGGTGGCGGCCAAACTGCCCGGCATGGTCGCGGCCGGACTGATCACGCACAACGAGGCCACTTGGCTCGGCTCGTTGAAGACCCGCCACGACGCGATCCGGCAGGCCACACTGGCCGGTGGCCGCCCCGCCGGAAAGGCCGTCGGCGCGTTCGCCGCCGCCGTCGTCGAACTCGCCTTCGTCCGGGACCGCATCGACCGCGGCTTCGGGGACGCACAGGTCTACGCCCTCCAACAAGAAGAGGTGTATGCCGTCGCTGCCGCCCGGTCAGCCGCGCCCATCCTGCACTGGATGATGCACTACCAGGCACCGGTCCGGTACTGAGCCGCTAATGCGCAGCTCGCCGCCTGGCGAGTTGCCAGATCACCAGCCCGGCTTGCAGACCGAGTGCCACCGAGATCATCGAGATCACAGTGGCAGGAAACGCGGAGTCGCCGTCCGCGCCGAACAACTCCGTCACTCCGATCAGCCCCATCGACCCAGGAACCAACAGCCAGAAGCCGGGCAGGATCAAGGTGATCGCCGGGGGCGCGGTGGACCTTCGCGAGATTGTCAACGCAGCCACGGTGAGCGTCAGTCCGCCACAGAACCCGCTGGCATAACTGCCCAGCGCCAGATCACCGACGAACTGTGCGGCGAACGCGGTGTAGGTGATGAGCAGCAGCCAGGGCATGAAAGACAGCGGAGGAGCCAGGAAGAGCATCACACCGACCGAGTAGACGGCGACCCCCAACCAGGGCGCCCACGGCCCGATCTTGTTGATGGACTCGGGACTGAGCTGGCTCCCGTCGACCCCGAGTACCTGCGTCGCGATCAGGATGCCGAAAGCCAACTGGGCGATCTGCATGAAACCTGCGATCAGTCGAGAAGACCCGGAGATGACGTCGCGTGCGGTCAACTCGACCACCGCCAGCGTGATCGCCGCTCCAGGCAGGAACATGGCCAGCGGCGGAATCAGCGCGCGCAGACTCACGTGGTCCAGACCCAGACGCTGGGCACCTGCGATGCAGATCGCCGAAACTGCAAACGCGCTGACCGCTGGGACCAGATGCTGCAGCAGGCCGACCCGGCGCCCGACTGCACAGAACATTCCCACCATGAACCCGAGGACCGTGGCGACCAGAAGGTTCAGCGGTGACGGCTCGAGCACCAGCGCCAGCCCCGCGCTCTGGACGCCGTAGCCCAAGACCGTCACCCAGCCGGGATACCTGCTGGGCGTCTCCAGGATGCGATCCAGCCGGGCCTCGCCCACAGCCGGAGCCACGCGGCCCGTCATCGCGTCGGATACCAGGCGCGCCAAGGGGAACGTCTGGTCGAAACGTAGATCCTCCTTGAGGTGGGCCGCTTTCACCGGGGTCCCGGACTCCATCGTCGGACCGATCACCTGCACGTGGTTGGGGAAGGCGACGTAGTCGTTGGGCACCCCGTACGCGGTGGAGGCTCGTTCCACCATCTGACGCACCAGGGTGACCGGATAGTTCGCGGCCCCCATCGCCGCACCCAGCCGGGCCAGGAAACGGATCTGCTGAGTGGTCGACGTCTCGGTCATGATCAACTCGGTGCGCGTCCTCGGCGGTTGTGCCGCTAGTGCGCGGCGGCATCCCAGCTGCGGCCGTACCCCACCGACACCTCCAACGGCACGTCCAACGGATACGCGTTGCCCATGTGTTCGCGAACCAACGCCTCCAGGGCGTCGCGCTCCCCCTCGGCCACCTCGAACAACAACTCGTCGTGGACCTGCAACAGCATCCGGGACTTCAGCCCGGCGTCCTTGATCGCCGCGTCGACATTGATCATCGCGACCTTGATGATGTCGGCAGCGCTGCCCTGGATCGGTGCGTTGAGCGCAGCCCGCTCGGCGGCCTCGCGCACGTTGCGGTTGCTGCTGTCCAGCTCGGGTAGGTAGCGACGACGGCCCAGGACCGTCGAGGTGAAGCCGTCCTTGCGGGCCTGGTCGACCACGTCGCGCAGGTAGTCGCGAATGCCGCCGAACCGGTCGAAGTACTGCTCCATCTGCACCTTGGCCTCTTCGGTGGAGATCTTGAGCTGGCTGGCCAGCCCGTACGCACTGAGCCCATAGGCCAGGCCGTACGACATCGCTTTGACCCGGCGGCGCAGTTCCGCGGTGACCTCGTCGATCGGCACCGAGAACGCCCGCGATGCGACGAACGAGTGCAGGTCCTCTCCGGTGTTGAAGGCTTCGATCAGGCCCTCGTCCTTGGAAAGATGCGCCATGATCCGCATCTCGATCTGGCTGTAGTCGGCCGTCATCAGCTCGGCATAGCCCTTGCCGACCACGAACGCGTCCCGGATGCGCCGGCCCGCCTCGGTGCGGATCGGGATGTTCTGCAGGTTCGGTTCGGTCGAGGAAAGCCGGCCCGTGGCCGCGATCGTCTGGTTGAACGTGGTGTGGATGCGGCCGTCGGAGGCCACCGCATTGAGCAGACCGTCGACGGTCACCTTGAGCCGGGTGGCGTCGCGATGGGTCAACAGGTGCTGCAGGAACGGGTGGCCCGTCTTGTCGAACAGGGACTGCAGCGCATCGGCGTCGGTGGTGTATCCGGTCTTGGTGCGCTTGGTCTTGGGCATCTCCAGCTCGTCGAACAGCACCGCCTGCAGCTGCTTGGGCGAGCCGAGGTTGATCTGCTTGCCGATCACCGCATAGGCGGCCTCGGCGGCGTCGCGGATCTGGTCGGCGAACTCGCTCTGCAGCTCCTGCAGTTTGTCCAGGTCGACGGCGATGCCCGTTGACTCCATCTCCGCCAGTGCCCGCTGCACCGGCAGCTCCATCCGGCCCAGCAGCGACGACGAATCAATGCGGGCCAGTTCTTCGTCGAGCGCGTCGGCGAGGTCCAGCACCGCGCAAGCCCGCAGGATCAGGGTCTGCACGGCCTGCTCATCAACCCCTTCGGAATCGTCGAGAAGCGAAAGCTGTTGCTGCTCAGGGGATTCCGCCCGCAACTCGCGGCGCAGGTACCGCACCGCGAGATCATCGAGGGCAAAGCTGCGCTGCCCCGGCCGCACCAGGTAGGCCGCCAGCGCGGTGTCGGAGGTGACACCGCGCAGTGTCCAACCGCGCCCGGCGAGATCGTGCATCGCCAGCTTGGCCTCGTGCAGAGCCTTGGGCGGACCCGGATCGGCCAGCCAGCGCGCCAGCGCCTCCTCGTCGTCAGGGGTGAGGGACGCGGTGTCGATATAGCGGCCGTCGCCGTCGGCCGCCACGATGGCCAGCGCGGTGGCGTCGGCGTCGTAGGCCAGGTGAGTACCGACCACCGCCAGGCCGAACCGGTTGCCCAGGCTGTGCTCGGCCAGCCAGGCCGCCAGCTCCCCCGGCTCCAGGGCACGGCCACGCACGTCGAAACCGTGCTCGACCTCCGGCTCAGCGGCGACCAGCGTCTCGAACAACCGGTCGCGCAGGACCCGGAACTCCAGATCGTCGAACAGCCGGTGGATCTGGTCGCGATTCCACGGCTGCATCCGCAGGGTGTCCGGGGTCTGGGCCAGCGGGACGTCGCGCACCAGCTCGGTGAGATCGCGGTTGAGCACGACGCTGGACAGGTTGGCCCGCAGCGCGTCACCCACCTTGCCCTTGACCTTCTCGACGTTGTCCACCAGCTCCTGCAGGGAGCCATATTCGACGATCCACTTGGTCGCGGTTTTCTCACCCACCCCGGGGATGCCGGGCAGGTTGTCGCTCGGGTCCCCGCGCAGGGCGGCGAAATCGGGATACTGCGCCGGCGTCAGCCCGTATTTCTCCACCACCGCCTCCGGGGTGAACCGGGTCAGCTCGCTGACCCCCTTGCGCGGGTAGAGCACCGTGATGTTGTCGGTGACCAACTGCAGCGAATCACGGTCGCCGGTGACCACCAGCACCCGATAGCCCTCTTGCTCGGCCTGGGTGGCCAGCGTGGCGATGATGTCGTCGGCCTCGAAGCCGGGCTCGGCCATCGCCGTGATGCCCAGCGCGCCGAGCACCTCCTTGGTGATGTCGATCTGGCCGCGGAACTCGTCCGGCGTCGCGGACCGGCCCTCCTTGTACTCCGGGTACTTGTCCTTACGGAAGGTCTGGCGCGACACGTCGAACGCCGCGGCCACGTGGCTGGGCTGCTCGTCGCGCAGCAGGTTGATCAGCATCGAGGTGAACCCGTAGACCGCGTTGGTGGTCAGCCCGCCCTGGGTCTTGAAATTCTCGGCGGGCAGCGCATAGAACGCCCGAAACGCCAGCGAATTGCCGTCCAGCAGCATCAGCGTGGGCTTGTCGTCGGTGGTCGACGTCGGCGCGGATTTCGTCTCGGTCTTCGCAGGGCTCACGGCCCACACTCTATGCGGGGTCACCGACGTGCAGACGGCGACGAGTCAACTAGGTCAGCCCGCGGGCGGCCGGGCGCTTGGACGGCGGATCACTCCTTGATATAGCGGCTGCGATCCGCCGCGTAGGTTGTTCCGGGTGGGCACTGGGACGACTTTCGGGGGCTACGTCACAGATGCGATCTTCTGAGCAACCAGACATTCCCACGGGATGGACCGAGACGCACGATGGCGTTCGGTTCTGGCTCTCCGTTGTCGGACTGAGTGCCATCGCCTTCTTCTCCACCATGTTCGGAATCGTCGTCGCAGCAGCAGGCAATGTCATCGCACTCAAATATTTCTTGCTGTTCGCGCTGTTGATGGTTCTTACCGTCGCTTATGGCCTCGTCGTGCGGCACCAGCGAGTGGTTCTTTCGGCCGCGATTCGGACAGAAATGACGCCGGATGGTGTCCTGGGGACGGAAATCCGTTACTCAAGCTGGCAATTCACCATCCTGGTTGCCTTGATGGGGTGCGGCACCCTCTTTTGCGCGACGGCTGCAGTCGAGACATTCATTTACCAAGATGAGGGGTTTCCCGGCTTCGCCGCGGTGATTGGTGCCCTGGGAATCATGTTTGCGTCCTTCCTCGCAGTTGTGGTTTCCGGACACGTCCGCCGTGGCGGCGTCACACTGACGAGTCAGGGAATTACCCAACGCGGACGAAGCTTCGAGTCACGACTGGACTGGTCGGCCTTTGCGGCCTTCAAGGCGGCAACCAACGGGTACCCGGTCATCCTGGCGATCGCGTATACCAATGCCGATTGGCCCCACCGGTACACCACACGGCTCTGGCGTATCGACCGCCTACCGCCAGCACCGATGATCGAATTCGACTGCCGACAGTTCGATGTCGACCCCTACATTCTGTACAGCTACGTACGGACGTACGTCGAAAACCCAGAGCTACGTGCCGAACTCGGCACCGAAGCGGCCCTCAACCGCGCCCGCTACCTACAACCGACGGGGTGACGTGGCCCCGTGGGGATAGCTGCTCAGCGGTGACTGCAATCCTCCGGACAAACAGTCTCCGGCAACTGGCCACACCACTCACTGGGACAAAACTGCAACACGTTTCAATTTCAGGTGCGGGATCGTTTAGGCTGACCGCGTGCCAGCAGCATCTTCGCAACCCGCGATCGACGGATGGTTTTCCACCGACGACGCCGGTGCCACGCATCTGATCGGCGGCAAGTGCACCCAGTGCGCCACGTACGTGTTCCCGCCGCGCGAGAACAACTGCCCCAACCCGGCGTGTGACAGCGACACCCTCGACCTGGTCCCACTGTCACGCCGCGGCAAGGTGTGGAGTTACACCGAGAACCGGTATCTCCCACCTGCGCCGTATCCGAAGTCGGACCCGTTCGAGCCGTTCGCGATCGCCGCGGTCGAGTTGGCCGATGAGGGCTTGATCGTGCTCGGCAAGGTCGTCGAAGGCACGCTGGCCGCCGATCTGAAGGTCGGCATGGAGATGGAGCTGACCACCATGACGCTCTACACCGACGACGAGGGCGTCGAGCGCACCACCCACGCCTGGAGGATCCCCTGATGAGCCCGGAGCCTTTGTACATCCTCGGCGCGGGCATGCACCCGTGGGGCAAGTGGGGACGCGACTTCACCGAGTACGGCGTCGTCGCCGCCCGCGAGGGCCTGGCCGAGGCCGGCCTGGACTGGCGCCAGATCCAGCTGGTCGCCGGTGCCGACACCATCCGCAACGGCTACCCGGGCTTCATCGCCGGGTCCACCTTCGCCCAGAAGCTGGGCTGGAACGGCGTGCCGGTGTCGTCCTCCTACGCCGCGTGCGCGTCGGGCTCGCAGGCGCTGCAGAGTGCCCGCGCCCACATCCTGGCCGGGTTCTGCGACGTCGCACTGGTGATCGGCGCCGACACCACGCCCAAGGGCGCCTTCGCCCCCGTCGGCGGTGAGCGCAAGAACGATCCCGACTGGCAGCGCTTCCACCTGCTCGGGGCGATGAACCCGGTGTACTTCGCGCTTCTGGCCCGCCGGCGCATGGACCTCTACGGCGCCACCGCCGAGGACTTCGCCCAGGTGAAGGTGAAGAACTCGCGCCACGGCCTGCAGAACCCGAATGCGCGCTACCGCAAGGAATCTGCGATCGAGGACGTGCTGGCCAGCCCGGTGGTCTCCGACCCACTGCGTCAACTCGACATCTGCGCCACCTCCGACGGCGCCGCCGCGCTGATCGTGGCGTCGAAGTCGTTCGCCGAGAAGCATCTCGGCTCGCTGGAGGGTGTGCCGTCGGTGCGCGCGATCTCCACGGTGACGCCGCAGTACCCGCAGCACCTGCCCGAATTGCCGGACATCGCAACAGATTCCACCGCGGTCGTGCCCGCGCCGGAGCGGGTGTTCAAGGACCAGATCCTCGACGCGGCCTACGCCGAGGCCGGGATCGGCCCCGAGGACGTCAGCCTGGCCGAGGTATACGACCTGTCCACCGCACTCGAGTTGGACTGGTACGAGCACCTGGGCCTGTGCGCCAAGGGTGAAGGCGAGCAGCTGCTGCGTTCCGGAGCCACCACCATCGGCGGCCGGGTTCCGGTCAACCCGTCGGGCGGCCTGGCCTGCTTCGGTGAGGCCATCCCGGCGCAGGCCATCGCGCAGGTGTGCGAGTTGACCTGGCAGCTCAAGGGCCAGGCCACCGGCCGCCAGGTCGAGGGCGCGAAGGTCGGCGTCACCGCCAACCAGGGCCTGTTCGGCCACGGCTCCTCGGTGATCGTCGCGCGCTGACGCCGGCGCCGAGCGTGAAGACGATGTCGACTTGAGCTCGAAAATTCGCACATGTCTTCACGTTCGGCGCACGCGCGACTAGGTCGTGTCTGTTAATTGCGGACGCGGTAGAAGGTGATGATGGCGGCCAGAGTGACTCCGCCGAGGTAGCTCAGG
>NZ_MBEJ01000003.1 GCF_001953975.1 Mycobacterium sp. NS-7484 | reverse complement strand
GGGGCGGCCTTCGTCGTACGAGTCGAGCGTATCGCTACATCAGGGCCACGGCGGTCAGCAATATCGCGCACCCACCGATGATGAGATCAGTCACAGCAGCTCCCGCGCCGCGGAGATCGCGGTCTCGATCGCGGTCGGGTCATTGGCGTCCATCGCCCGCACCACTGTGCGTACCACCTTGCGCATCGCGGCCAGTTCGTCCTGGCACTTTGTACATTGCCCTTCGAGCTTCGCGTAGTCGCGATCCATCCGGTCCAGGCGCCGGTCATACGATGCGGTGATCTTGTCGGTCATCTCGGCGCGGCGGCCGCCGCGACCGGAGATCGCCTGAATGGTCGCCCCGCCGAGCACGCCGAGCACGCCGACGCCGGCCACGATGATGGAGACGATGGCCGCGTTCATTGGTCGACCGATTCTGCGTGGCGTAGCGCCTTGCGCGCTTGGGTGATGCGTCGGATGTCGCGCAGGAGGAGGAATGTGGCGCACCAGGCGTAGGCGGCGAACCCGAACACACCCACAACGGCCTTGCCCCACCACGCCATCTGAAGCGTGCCGAGCACGTAGCCGACGAAGCCGCCAGCCGCCGACACGTCGCCTGCGAGCTGCAACCACAGGCCCAGCCGGAACACCCAGAACCGGGTCTTGTACGGCGCCGAAGACAGGTACTTGCCGAGCAGGCAGATCGCCATCCCGACGAACAGCCACAGCCACAGAAACTCAACGAACGGCCCCATAGCCTGCCCGACCGACTGCGGCACACCCTTGGCAATGAACAGGCAGTACAGGCCACCGAGGATCATGTGGACGTAGACGACGA
>NZ_MBEJ01000002.1 GCF_001953975.1 Mycobacterium sp. NS-7484 | reverse complement strand
ATGCGCCCTCCCGCCCCCCGCCCCCCCCCCCGGCCCCGCCCTACACCCGCCCAAAAGGAAGCGCGGCGGCCCCCCCGGGGCCCGCCGCGGAAAGTGGTGACACTGGGGCCGCGTCAGCGACGCAGCCCGAGGCGCTCGATCAGCGAACGGTAACGCGCCACGTCGACCTGGGCGACGTACTTCAGCAGCCGGCGCCGACGGCCGACGAGCAGCAGCAGGCCGCGCCGCGAGTGGTGATCGTGCTTGTGCTGCTTGAGGTGCTCGGTGAGGTCCGAGATCCGCTTGGTCAGCAGGGCGACCTGGGCCTCCGGCGAACCGGTGTCGGTCTCGTGCAGACCGTAGCTGCTCAGGATTTCTTTTTTCTGCTCGGCAGTAAGCGCCACGAATACAACTCCATCATTTCAGTCCCGCGAACATATTCTCGGCGCAGCCACCGCGGACTGCAGCATGCACCGGATCGGCCGAAAGTTTAGCAGTTCGGCGACGGGCCGCGAATTCAGGCTTGGGCCTGGGCAGCCAGTATCGCGCGGGCCCGGTCGGTGTCGGCCTCCATGGCCACCACCAGATCCTTCACCGATTCGAACTTCTCCTGGCCCCGGATGCGGGCCACGAAATCGACGGCGACATGCTGCCCGTAGAGGTCGGCCTCGGTGTCGAGGACGAACGCCTCGACGGTGCGGGTGCGACCGGAGAAGGTCGGATTGGTGCCCACCGAGACCGCCGCCTGATACCGCTCACCGGGCGTCACGGTGCCGACCACCGGGCCGTGGCCCAGCACCGTGAACCACGCGGCGTACACACCGTCGGCCGGGATCGCCGAGTACATCGGCGGTGCCACGTTGGCGGTCGGGAAACCGAGTACCCGGCCCCGGCCGTCGCCGCGCACCACCACACCCTCGACCCGGTGCGGGCGCCCCAGCGCCTCGGCGGCAGCCACCACGTCGCCGGCGTCGACACAGGACCGGATGTATGTCGAGGAGAACGTGACCCGCTCATCGCGGTGCTGCGGGTCGAGATTCTCGGTCACCAGCGACATGCTCTCGACGGCGAACCCGAACCGCTCGCCGGCCGCGCGCAGCATCGCCACGTTGCCGGCCGCCTTCTTGCCGAAGGTGAAGTTCTCCCCCACCACGACCTCCACCACATGCAGGTCTTCGACCAACAACTCGTGGATGTAGCGCTCGGGGGTGAGCTTCATGAAATCGGAGGTGAACGGCATGACGAGGAAGACGTCGACGCCGAGTTCCTCGACCAGCTCGGCCCGCCGCGTCAGCGTGGTCAGCTGCGCCGGATGACTACCCGGAAACACCACCTCCATCGGATGGGGGTCGAAGGTCATGAGAACCACCGGCACTCCGCGTGACCGGCCTGCTTTCACCGCATGGCTGATCAACTCTGCGTGTCCGCGGTGTACCCCGTCGAACACTCCGATGGTGACCACACACCTGCCCCAGTCCGTGGGGATCTCGTCCTGCCCACGCCAGCGCTGCACGCGATCAGCCTACGACCCGTCGGCGACGCGGTCTGCTCTAGATCCCCCGATCAGGTGATGATTGCCTAAACTTTCCTACTGTGAGTCCCGACGGTAACCACCAAGACCTCTCCACGGTTGCCCAGGACTATCTGAAAGTCATCTGGACAGCCCAGGAGTGGTCTCGCGAGAAGGTCAGCACCAAACTGCTGGCCGAGCGCATCGGCGTGTCGGCATCGACGGCGTCGGAATCGATTCGCAAACTCGCCGACCAGGGTCTCGTCGACCACGCGAAGTACGGTGCGGTGACGTTGACCGACGCGGGACGGCGCGCGGCGTTGGCGATGGTCCGTCGGCACCGGCTGATGGAGACGTTCCTGGTGCAGGAACTCGGCTACAGCTGGGACGAGGTGCACGACGAAGCCGAGATACTCGAGCACGCCGTCTCGGACCGGATGCTCGATCGCATCGACGCCAAGCTGGGCCACCCCACCCGTGACCCGCACGGCGATCCGATCCCGGCGGCCGATGGTCAGGTGCCAACCCCGCCCGCCCGCCAACTGTCGGCATGCCAGGACGGCGAGGCCGGCACGGTGGCCCGGATCTCCGATGCCGACCCGGAGATGCTGCGTTACTTCGACAGCGTGGGCATCAGCCTGGATTCCCATGTGCGGGTGGTGGCGCGGCGTGATTTCGCTGGCGTAATCTCGGTGGCCGTCCAGAGCCCGGGTGGATCCGATGCGGCCGCCGACGACGACACCAGCGTCCAGGTCGAGTTGGGCAATCCGGCGGCCGAGGCGATCTGGGTGGTTGCCTGACCTGCTCGGGTCGGGATCACCGCGATTTTTACCCGTGTGCCCTCACCGATCCGGCACCAAGATGTCCTGTTCGTGACTGTCTCTCTGCACTGGTTCCTGCCCACCTACGGCGACAGCCGACTCATCGTCGGTGGTGGCCATGGCACTCCGGCCGGCGCGGCCGGTGGTGACCGTGAGGCCTCGATCGACTACCTGGCCTCGATCGTCCGCTCGGCCGAGCGGTTCGGTTTCACCGGAGCGCTGATCCCGACCGGGGCCTGGTGCGAGGACGCGTTCATCACCGCGGCGCTGCTGGCCCGCGAAACCACGTCGCTGGCCTTCCTGGTGGCCTTCCGGCCCGGCTTGGTGAGCCCGACGCTCTCGGCCCAGATGGCCGCGACGTTCGCCCGGCACGCACCGGGCCGGATCCTGCTCAACGTCGTCGTCGGCGGCGAGGCGCACGAGCAGCGGGCCTTCGGCGACCACTTGGACAAGGACGCGCGCTACGCGCGGTGCGACGAGTTCCTCGACGTCGTCCGGCGGCTGTGGGCCGGAGAGACCGTCACCCACAAGGGTGAGTACATCGACGTCGAAGAGGCCTCGCTGGCGTTGCCTCCGACCCCGGTGCCGCCGCTGTATTTCGGTGGCAGCTCGCAGGCGGCCGGGCCGGTGGCCGCGCGGCATTCCGACGTGTACCTGACGTGGGGCGAACCACCGGCCGCGGTGGCCGAGAAGATCGAGTGGATTCGCGCGCTCGGCGAGGAGCAGGGTCGCAAGCTGCGCTTCGGCATCCGCCTGCACACCATTTCGCGGGATACCGCCGAGGAGGCCTGGGCCCAGGCCGACCGCCTGGTCGCCGCGTTGGACGAGGAGACGGTGGCGGCCGCGCAGGCCGGTTTGGCCCGCAGCCAGTCCGAAGGACAGAAGCGCATGCTGGCCCTGCACGAGGCCAACCGCGCCAACGGCACCTGGAGCGACGCGCGCAGCCTGGAGATCGCCCCGAACCTGTGGTCGGGTGTCGGGCTGGTGCGCGGCGGCGCGGGTACTGCACTAGTCGGCAGCCACACCCAGGTGGCCGACCGGATCGCCGAATACGCCGAGATCGGCATCGACGAGTTCATCTTCTCCGGCTATCCGCACCTGGAGGAGTTGTTCTGGTTCGGCGAGGGCGTGGTGCCGATCCTGCGCGAACGCGGCTTGTTCGGCGGCGGCGCGCAATCGGGTGCGCCCGCCTCCATACCGTTCGTCGGTGCGCCGCGATGACGGATCTGGCCCATTCCGCCGGGCTGGCCTCGGCCGAGATCTTCTCGGCCGAGGCGGCCTTGGCTGCCGCGGCGCGCTTGTCGGTGTTGTTCGCCGAGGGCGCCGGCGCCCGTGACGCGCATCGGATCCTGCCGCACGAACAGGTGCAGGCACTCAAGGAATCAGGGCTGCTGGGTCTCACCGTGCCCGCTGAGCACGGCGGCCCCGACGTACCCATGGTGGTGCTGGCCGAGGTGATTCGGCTGCTGGCGCACGGTGACCCGTCGATCGGCCAGATCCCGCACTCCCATTTCACCTTCCTGGAAGCCCTACGGCTGCAGGGCTCCCCGGCACAACAGGCGTACTTCTACGGCCTGGTCCGCGACGGAGTGTTGTTCGCCAATGCGCAGTCCGAACGGGGACCGCATCCGATCGACGTGGACACCACGACGCTGACGGCAACGAACACCGGCTATCTGCTCGACGGCCGCAAGTACTACGCGACCGGGGCGTTGTTCGCCGACTGGCTGATCGTGCGGGCCTCGCACTCCGACGGTTCCGGGCAGGTGCCGACGGCAGCCACGCCCAAGGCCATCGCGTTCGTCCCGCGCGATGCCTTCGGCGTCGAGATCGTCGACGACTGGGACGGTATGGGGCAGCGGACCACCGCCTCGGGCACCGTCATGCTCGATGCCGTCGAGGTGCCTGCCGCACACGTCCTCGAGTTCAGCCCGATCTTCACCCGCCCGACGGTGTACGGCGCCCGCGCACAGCTGCTGCATGCCGCGCTCGACGTGGGTATCGCCACCGCGGCGCTCGAAGAGGCGGTGCGCCAGGCGGGCAGGGCGCGGCCGCATTTCGAGGCCGCGGTGTCCAGCGCCGTCGAGGATCCGACCCTGGTGCAGGCGGCCGGTGAGCTGACCGTGACCGTGCGGGGCGCGGCGGCTCTGCTCGCCGAGGCGGCCCGGGCCGTCGATGCCGCCCGAGCCGATCTCACCGAGGACAGCGCCGCGGCGGCGTCGATCGCGGTGGCGGTGGCGAAGGTGTCCGCAGCGCGAGCCGCGGTGGACGCCGGCAGCGCACTGTTCGAATTCGGCGGCACCCGTAGCGCTTCGGCGTCGGGCAACCTGTCACGGTATTGGCGAGACGCGCGCACCCACACCCTGCACGACGCCACCCGGTGGAAGATCCGCCACATCGGCAACTACACGCTGTCGGGAACGAAACCGCCTCGTCACGGCCAACTTTGACGCGACGGGCTACAGCGTGGCCGGCCGCAGCACCACCACGTTCTTGGTGCGTGACGAACCGTCCTGCAGCAGCGCGATGACCTTGCCGTCGGGTGCGGTCGCCGCGTAGACGCCGTCGATCCCGGCCGGTTTCAGCGGTCTGCCGTGCCTGGTGTCCTCGGTTTCGTCCGCACTCAGGTCGCGCCGTGGGAATCCGAGCAGGCAGGCCTCGTCGAGGGAGTAGCTCAGCCGCGCTTGCTCGGCGAGGTCGTCGAGCGTGCGGGCCTCGTCGAGTCCGTAGCGGCCGACCTTGGTGCGGCGCAACGCGGTCAGGTGGCCGCCGACACCGAGCGTGCCGCCGACGTCGCGGGCCAGGGCGCGAATGTAGGTGCCCGAAGAACAGTCCACCTCCACGTCCACGTCGACGAACCCGCCTGCCCGCCGGACATCGAGCACATCGAACCGGTCGATGCGCACCGGCCGGGCGGCGAGCTCCACGGTCCGCCCTTCGCGGGCCAGCTTGTAGGCACGCTGACCGTCGACCTTGATCGCACTGACCGCCGAGGGCACCTGCTCGATGTCCCCGCGCAGCGCCGCAACAGCGGCCTCGATCTGCTGATCTGTCACGTGCTCAGGTGATACCGACTGCAGCACTTCACCTTCGGCATCTTCGGTCGTCGTGGTCTGGCCGAGGCGGATCGTCGCCGAATAGGACTTGTCGGTTGCGGTGAGCAGGCCGAGGATCTTGGTGGCGCGTTCGATGCCGACGACGAGGACGCCGGTTGCCATCGGGTCGAGCGTTCCGGCGTGGCCGACCTTGCGGGTTCCGAACAGCCGCCGACAGCGGCCCACCACGTCATGGCTGGTCATGCCCGCCGGCTTGTCGACGATCACCAAACCCGGATCTGGGACCGGCCGGCTCACAGCACGATCGCCGTCAGCGTCACACCGTCACGCACCGACCAGCGACCGTCCAACGCGGTCAACGGCGGGCCGTGCTCGGCGGCGGGGTCGATCAGGATCTGGGACCGGAACGTCCCGGCGGCACCGGTGTCGTCCACCCCGAAGGTGATGTGGGCGTCCTCGAACCCAAGCCAGCGGTGCGTCAGCGGGTACCAGGCCTTGTAGGTGGCCTCCTTGGCGCAGAACAGGATTCGGTCCCAATGCAGACCATCGGGCAGTCCGCTGAGTTCGGAGCGCTCCAACGGCAGTGAGATGGCGCCCAAGACCCCGTCGGGCAGCACGTCGTGCGGTTCGGCATCGATGCCCACCGAACGCACCTGACCGACGCGGGCGACGACCGCACCGCGGAACCCCTGGCAATGGGTCAAGCTGCCGACGATGCCGTCGGGCCAGGTCGGTTCGCCCTTATCCCCCTTGAGGATCGGCACGGGGCCCACCCCCAGTTCGCCCAGCGCCTGGCGTGCGCAGTACCGCACGGTGGTGAACTCGTTGCGGCGCTTGGCCACCGCCCGCGCCACCAAAGCCGCTTCCTCAGGCAACGCGGTCAAACCCGGTGGGTCGTCGTACAACTCGGCAGAGGCCAGCGCGTCGGGCCGCTCGGGCAGAACCTGGCTCAGCAGCGTGCCGCTCATGCGCGCCGGGCCTTGATCCGCTCCTGCATCCGCTGCGCATTTGCCCGCATCTCGGCGGTGATCTCGAAGTGACCGCCGAACTCGTTGAGATAGCCAGGCGCGTAGTTGGGGTCCGGCAGGATCTGCCGCAACCACCGGAAAGGCTTGCGGCGACGCCATTCCCGGGGATAACCGACCGACACCTCTTCGAAACGCACGTCGTCGTACCACGTGGTGCGCGGGATGTGCAGATGGCCGTACACCGAGCAGATCGCGTTGTAGCGTGTGTGCCAGTCCTTGGTGGCGGTCGTGCCGCACCACAGCGAGAACTCGGGATAGAACATCGCGTCGCAGGGTTCGCGGACCAGCGGGAAATGGTTGACCAGGACCGTCGGGGTCATCCAGTCCAGGCCCTCGAGTCGCTTGCGGGTCGCCTCGACCCGGTCGCGGCACCAGGCGTCGCGGGTGGCGTAGGGCTCGCAGGACAGCAGGAACTCGTCGGTGCCCACGACGTTGCGGTCGCGGGCGATCGCCAACCCTTCGGCCTTGGTCGAGGCCCCCTCGGGCAGAAAGGTGTAGTCGTAGAGCAGAAACATCGGCACGATCGTGGCCGGGCCACCCTGCTCGGTCCACACCGGGAACGGGTGCTCCGGGGTGATGACGCCCATCTGATCGCACATGTCGACCAGATAGTCGTAGCGCGATCGGCCGAAGATCTGCATCGGGTCCTTGTTGGTGGTCCACAGCTCGTGGTTGCCCGGTACCCAGATGACTTTCGCGAACCGCTTGCGCAACAGGTCCAGGGCCCAGCGGATCTCGTCGGTGCGCTCGCCGACGTCGCCTGCGACGATCAGCCAGTCATCCGGTGAGGCCGGATACAGCGATTCGGTGACCGGCTTGTTTCCGTTGTGCCCGGTATGCAGATCGCTGATCGCCCACAGGATCGGCTGCCGGTCTCTCGACTCGTGATCAATCACCACAGTTGCACCACCACAACGGACCAGCCTAACCGTGTGCCGGCACTGCGGGCCGTTGACAATTAGAACAGGTTCTCGTTTATGGTCGAGTCCGTCGTGACCGACCGCTACACTCCCCGCAAGCCGGGGAACGTTTTGCCACCAAACTTCGAGGGGATGTGATGGCCGCCAAGTTGCGCCTGCTGTCGGCTTTGACGGCGCTGGTTTCGGCCGCGATCGTGGTGTGGCAGTCGAGCCCGACCGCGGGCTCGGGCAACGGTCCCCTGCATCTCGACGTCACCGACCTGCCGATGACCAATGTGTCCACGACCATCAAATGGCCGGTTGTCGAGACGACGGACCCCTCCCCCTTCGACCCGTGCAACGACATCCCGTTCGATGTGGTGCAGCGGATCGGCCTGGCCTACACACCGCCCGAGCCCGAGGACAGCCTGCGCTGCCACTACGACGCGGGCAACTACCAGATGGCGGTCGAGGCGTTCGTCTGGCGCACGTATGAGCAGACGATCCCACCCGATGCGGTCGAACTCGACATCGACGGGCACCGTGCCGCCCAGTACTGGATCATGAAGCCCACCGATTGGAACGACCGCTGGTGGGTCACCTGCATGGTGGCGTTCAAGACCAGCTACGGCGTCATCCAGCAGTCTCTGTTCTATTCGCCGGTGCACTCCCCGGACCGTCCGGACTGCCTGCAGGTCAACCTCCAGCGGGCCCACGAATTGGCGCCGTACTACAAATTCTGAATCCGTAGCCTGGTCGCGTGAGCACATTGCACCGGTACGCCGGTAAGGTCGCCAGCCGGGTCTTCGGCCTGCCGCCGCACGAGACCGATTACACCGTGCACCACGGACTGCGGGTGCCGATGCGCGACGGCGTCGAGCTCGTCGCCGACCACTACGCGCCTCTCACCGATCGACCCGCGGGCACCCTGCTGGTTCGTGGGCCGTACGGTCGCCGGTTCCCCTTCTCGCCGTTGTTCGCTCAGGTGTACGCCGCGCGCGGATATCACGTCGTGCTGCAGAGCGTGCGCGGCACGTTCGGCTCGGGCGGAAAATTCACCCCGATGGTCCACGAGATGACCGACGGCGCCGACACCGTGGCCTGGCTGCGCGATCAGCCGTGGTTCACCGGGACGTTCGCGACGGTGGGCCTGTCCTATCTCGGCTTCACCCAGTGGGCGCTGTTGGCCGACCCGCCGCCGGAGATGAAGGCCGCCGTCATCACCGTCGGCCCACACGACTTCAGCGCATCGGCCTGGGGCTCCGGCTCGTTCACCCTCAACGACTTCCTGGGCTGGAGCGCGATGGTGGCCCGCCAAGAGGATCCCGGCCTGGTGCAGGCCCTGGCTCGGCAATTGCGCGGCCCCGCCGAACTGGCCAAGGCCACTGCGGGTCTGCCGATGGGCGAGGCCGGGCGACGGATGTTGGGCAACGGCGCGCCGTGGTACGAGTCCTGGCTCGAACACCCCGACCGCGACGACCCATTCTGGGAGCAGCTGCGTTTCGACGAGGCCCTGCAGCACGTCGAAGTGCCCATCCTCCTGCTCAGCGGATGGCAGGACCTGTTCCTCGACCAGACCTTGCATCAGTACGAGCAGCTACACCGACGCGGCGTGCCGGTCGCCCTCACGGTCGGCCCGTGGACCCACACGCAGCTACTGACCAAAGGTCTCACCACGGTGGTCGGGGAATCCCTGGATTGGCTCGGCACCCATCTGGCCGGCACCGGTGAGACCGACCGCAGCCCGGTGCGCATTCATGTCAACGGGCACGGCTGGGTCGAGTTGGACGACTGGCCGCCGGTCATGCCCGAGCAGGAACTGTTCCTGCAGCCGTCGGGACGGCTGGGTGAGACGCCGCCGACCGACAAAGCACCCTCATCGACATTCACCTACCACCCCGCCGACCCCACCCCCACCATCGGCGGCCGGCTGCTGGCGGCCAGCGGTGGATACCGTGACGACACCCGGCTGGCCCGGCGCCGCGATGTGTTGACGTTCACCGGCGACCCGTTGCCGGCCGATCTATATCTGGTCGGCACTCCGGTCGTCGAGCTGGCACACAGTTGCGACAACCCGCACCATGACGTGTTCGTCCGCATCAGCGAAGTGGACGCAAAAGGCCGTTCCCGCAACGTATCCGACGGCTTCCGCCGCCTGAACGGTCACACCGGGCCGGTGCGTCTGGAGCTCGACGCCGTTGCCCACCGGTTCAAGGCCGGCTCACGGATCCGGGTACTGATCGCCGGTGGCTCACACCCTCGCTTCGCCCGCAACCTCGGTACCGCCGAACCCCCGGTCTCCGGTTCTCGCCTGGTGCGCGCGACGCATACCGTGCATCACGGCTCCGGCGGGGTGTCCCGGGTCGTCCTGCCCGCGGGTCCGGTGCCGCCGTCGTCATCGGCATAGACAGTTCTGACGACGGCGAACAATGTGGCGGATTGCGGTCACGGAGCGACTGCAATCCGCCACTTAAAGACCGGACAGGGATCAGCCCACTGACCGACGCACCTGCTCGGCAACGTTCTGCAGGGCGGCGGCGTCGTGCACCGGCCGGCCCCAGTTCGGCTCCACCGGCAGGTCAACCCAACTCTTACAGCCGCCGTATTCGGGAATCCGGGTCAGGCGCACGGGTTCGATCAGCGGGCTCACCTGGACCACGAGCACGGTCAGTCGGTGTTTGGGCCGGAAATCGAGGCGGTCTGCCTGCACCGATTCGGCGGTCCAGATGTGCAGATCGGCGAGGTCGTCGATCGCCTCGGGTCGGCTCACCTCCACGGCGGCAACGACTTTCGCCGCGGCCCGGATCGTCACCGCGTCCTCGGTGCTGTCATGCGCGGCCGCATCGAGCAGATCTGCATGTTGCGGGCGCACCCGTTCGGCATGGCTGTGCGCAACCGTCGGGAACAACACGAACTCCGGCGCGGCCACCGAGAATCGCTTCTCGTGAATACCGCCCTTGCGCAGCAGCACCGTCTG
Source organism: Mycobacterium sp. NS-7484 (assembly GCF_001953975.1). Classification (GTDB taxonomy): domain Bacteria; phylum Actinomycetota; class Actinomycetes; order Mycobacteriales; family Mycobacteriaceae; genus Mycobacterium. The sequence goes on along the minus strand of NZ_MBEJ01000002.1, from coordinate 6,094 downwards.
ACGGCCGTGCAGCAGCGCGTGCACAGCCGCACTCCACTCCTTGAGCGCGTGGGTCACTGGGCGGCCAGCCGGGCCCGGACCTCCGGACGGCGCAGCGGCGGAACGGTCTTGGGAGGCTGACGCCGCGGCGCCAACCCGTCGAGCAGCCGCGTCGTCGTCGCCGTCACCTCGGCGACCGCGGCCTCGAACGCCTCGACATTGGCTCCGGTCGCACGGGTGATGCCGCTGACCTTGCGCACGTACTGGCGGGCGGCGGCCTCGATCTCTTCGTCAGTAGCCGCGGGCTCCAGCCCGCGCAACTCGGTGATATTGCGGCACATGAGACCCACGATAAGCCCGACGAGCCCGACGGTTACCGTGAGCGCATGAGCGATCCATTACTCCTCGTGGACACCACCGACCGGGTTCGCACCCTGACGCTGAACCGGCCTCAGTCGCGCAATGCCCTCTCAACCCAGCTGCGCACCGAGTTCTACGGTGCGCTGCGCGCCGCGCAGGCCGACGACGATGTGGACGTGGTCATCCTCACCGGAGCCGATCCGGTGTTCTGCGCGGGCCTGGACCTCAAGGAACTCGGCGACACCACCGAACTGCCCGACATCTCCCCCAAGTGGCCGGCCATGACCAAGCCGGTGATCGGCGCGATCAACGGCGCTGCGGTCACCGGGGGCCTGGAATTGGCGCTGTACTGCGACATCCTGATCGCTTCAGAGCAGGCCAAGTTCGCCGATACCCACGCCCGGGTCGGGCTGCTGCCCACCTGGGGTCTGAGTGTGCGGCTACCGCAGAAGGTGGGGGTGGGCCTGGCCCGGCGGATGAGCCTGACCGGTGACTACCTCTCGGCCGCCGAGGCGCTGCGGGCCGGGTTGGTCACCGAGGTCGTCGCGCACGAGGAGCTGTTACCCACCGCGCGTCGGGTGGCCGCCTCCATCGTCGCCAACAATCAGGCCGCGGTGCGTGCGCTGCTGGCCTCGTATCACCGCATCGACGAGTCCCAGACCAACGAGGGACTGTGGATCGAGGCGGCCTCGGCCCGCGAGTGGATGGCCACGGCGACCGGTGACGAAATCGCGGCCAATCGCAGCGCGGTGATGGAGCGGGGTCGCTCACAGGTGCGCTGAGAGGGTCACCCCGTCCCGGCCACCAACCAGCGACCGGAGAATGCCCGCCAGCCGACGAAGATCAACCGCAGCACCATGAACGTGCTCAGCCCTGACCAGATGCCGAACAGGCCCCAGCCGTAGATCAGCGACAACCAGATCAGCGGCAGGAAGCCGACCAGCGCACTGGTCAGGGTGGCGTTGCGCATGAATTTGGCGTCCCCGGCTCCCAGCAGCACCCCGTCGAGGGCGAAAACGATTCCCGCGACGGGTAATTGGGCGACCAGGAACCACCACGGCACATCGATGGCCGCCAGCACCGACTTGTCGTCGGTGAACACCGGCGGTAACACCGACGAGCCGACCGCGAACACCAGCGCCAGGACCACGCCGGCCAGCGTGGAAAACAACGTCACCCGCCAAGCCACGCTCTTGGCATGGGCCAGTTGCCCCGCGCCCAGCGCCGCCCCCACGAGCGACTGCGCAGCAATCGCCAGGGAATCCAGCACCAGCGCAAGGAAACTCCACACCTGCAGAACAACTTGATGGGCGGCCACCGCGGCCGCACCGAACCGGGCCGCCACCGCGCCGGCAGACAGGAAACAGGCCTGGAAGGCCATCGACCGCAGCAACAGATCCCGGCCCATCGTGAGCTGGGCGCGCAACACCGCGGGCTGCACCCGCAGCCCGACCTTCTCGATCAACAACGCGCGCACGAACAGCAGCGCCGCGACCCATTGCCCGATCAGGTTGGCGACGGCAGAGCCGGCCAGCTCCAGCCGCGGCAAGCCCAACCAGCCGTAGACCAGCAGCGGGCACAGCACGGCCGACACGGCGAACCCGAACACCACATACCGCAGCGGCCGGACCGTGTCCTGTACCCCGCGCATCCACCCGTTGCCGGCCAGTGACACCAGGATCGCCGGGGCGGCCAGGATCGCGATCCGCAGCCACGGCAGTGCCGCGTCGGCGATGTCGGCGTGCCCGGCGATCACCGACAACAACGGCTCGGCCACGGCCTGCACCACCGCGATGATCAGTAATCCCAGCCCGAGGGCCAGCCAGGTCGCCTGCACGCCTTCGCCGACCGCCGAGGCCCGGTCACCCGCGCCGAACAGACGGGCCGATCGTGCCGTCGTGCCATAGGACAAGAAGGTTCCCTGTGAGTTGACCAGACCCAGGATCAGGCCGCCGATGGCCAGGCCGGCCAGGCTGAGCGCGCCGAGGCGCCCGACGATCGCGATGTCGAACAGTAGATAAATGGGTTCGGCCGCCAGTACCCCGAGCGCCGGGAAGGCCAGGCCGGCGATGCGACGGGTGGTGGCCGGTGCGACCGGAACGTCGCCTTCGGGCTCAACCATGCGACCCGCCGGCGGAGTCAGGCAAGCGCTTGAGTAAGCGCGTGCACCACGTCGTCCGTCGGGCCGGCGGCGGAGTATCCGGCCGCGTGCGGGTGCCCGCCACCGCCGAACGAACTGGCGACCGTGGCCAGGTTGAGCGACTTCGCCCGCATCGAAACCGACCAGTGCTGGGGCTCGATCTCCTTGAACACCGCGGCCACCTCGGCCTGCTGTGTCGTCCGCACGATGTCGACGATGCTCTCCACTTCCTCCGGCCGGGCCGTGGACCATTCGGCATGCGGCACCACCGCGTACACCAGCCCTCGCCCACCCACGGCCTCCGGGACGAGCCGGGCCGAGGCCAGTACCCGCGACAACATCGGCAACCAGGCGAACGGATGAGTGTCGAGTAGCGCTCGGCTGATCGCGGCGTTGTCCACCCCGAGCTCGACCAGCCGGGCCGCCAGGCGATGCGCCCGGGCCGTGGCCCAGCGGAACGATCCCGTGTCGGTGGTCAGGCCGGCGTACAAGCAGTGCGCCACACGTTTGTCGATGGGCTTGTCCCAGGCATCGAGCAGTTCGGCCACCAGCATCGTGGTGGAATCCGCCGTCGGGTCGACGTAATTCGCGGTACCGAACAACTGATTCGATGCATGGTGGTCGATGACGAGCACCTCGCGGCCTTCCGCGGCCAGCCCGGCCAACGCACCGAGTCGGTTGACGCTCGGAATGTCCACGGTGACAACCAGATCCGCGTCGTCACGCATGGTTTCCGGCGCGACCAGCAGATGCCCGCCCGGCAGCGTCTGCAGCGATTCGGGCAGCTCGGCCGGCGCGGCGAAGGCCACCTGGACCTGTTTCCCTGCGTCGTCGAGCACCTGCGCCAGCGCCAGTCCGGCGCCTATCGTGTCGGCGTCCGGATAGACGTGGCACACGACGCTGATGCTCTTGGCGGCCGACAGGAGATCGGCGGCCGCACGTGCATCGACGCGCAGACCGGAGGGGCTCCCGTGGGGAGCCCTCGAATGAGCCGTATCAGTCATCCGTTCGATCGCGGTCACCGGCATCCTCTGTGTCTGCCCCGTCGGCAAGCCCATCAGTGTCCTCCGCCCCGCTCACACGGTACGGGTCGGCCTCACCGGCGTGCTTGGCACCCTGCCGAACTCGTGCCAGATCCTCATCTGCGGCCCGGGCCCGGGCCAGCAGCTCCTCCATCCGATGTGCCGCGTCGGGCACGGTGTCGCGGACGAACGCGAGGGTCGGGGTGAATCGCACCCCGGTCCCCGCGCCCACCTTGGACCGCAATACGCCCTTGGCCTTCTCCAGGGCCGCCGCCGCACCGGCATAGTCCGGCTCGTCTTCGAGTGACGAGCCCATCACCGTGTAATACAGCGTGGCGTCGTGTAGATCGCCCGACACCTTCGCATCGGTGATGGTGACCCCCGCCAGGCGGGGATCCTTGATCTCGTACTCGATCGCCGAGGCGACGATGGTGGAGATCCGTTTGGCGAGCCGCTTGGCCCGTGCCGGATCAGCCATGGCAGGCACCATTGTTCTTCGCGCAAGCGCTCATCACTAAGTACGTGCCTTCTCGACGAGTTCGTACGTCTCGATGACGTCGCCTTCCTTGATGTCGGAGTAGGTCAGCGTCAGACCGCACTCGTAGCCCTCGCGCACCTCGGTGGCGTCGTCCTTCTCACGCTTGAGCGAGGACACCGTGAGGTTCTGCGCGACCACCGTGTTGTCACGCAGCAGCCGGGCCTTTGCGTTGCGGCGCATGATGCCGGAGGTGACCAGGCAGCCGGCGATGTTGCCGACCTTGGACGACCGGAAGATCGCCCGGATCTCGGCGCGGCCGAGCTCCTTCTCCTCGTACACCGGCTTGAGCATGCCCTTGAGCGCAGCCTCGATCTCGTCGATGGCCTGGTAGATCACCGAGTAGTACCGGATCTCCACACCCTCGCGGTTGGCCAGCTCGGTCGCCTTGCCCTCGGCACGGACGTTGAACCCGATGATGATCGCGTCCGAGGCCGAGGCCAGGTTGACGTTGGTCTCGGTGACGCCACCGACACCGCGGTCGATGACCCGCAGCTCCACTTCGTCGTCGATCTGGATGCCCATCAAGGCTTCCTCGAGGGCTTCGACCGTACCGGCGTTGTCGCCCTTGAGGATCAGGTTCAGCTGGCTGGTTTCCTTCAGTGCCGAATCCAGGTCTTCCAGGCTGATCCGCTTGCGGCTACGCGCGGCCAGGGCGTTGCGCTTGCGCGCGCTGCGCCGGTCGGCGATCTGACGGGCGATCCGGTCTTCGTCGACAACCAGGAAGTTGTCACCGGCACCCGGCACCGACGTGAAGCCGATGACCTGGACCGGACGCGAGGGCAGCGCCTCTTCGACGTCGTCGCCGTGCTCGTCGACCATGCGGCGGACGCGGCCATAGGCATCGCCGGCCACCACCGAGTCGCCGACCCGCAGGGTGCCACGCTGGATGAGCACCGTGGCCACCGGGCCGCGACCGCGGTCCAGGTGCGCCTCGATGGCCACACCCTGGGCCTCCATGTCGGGGTTGGCCCGCAGGTCCAGGGCCGCGTCGGCGGTCAGCACGACCGCTTCCAGCAGCGCCTCGATGTTGGTGCCCTGCTTGGCCGAGATGTCGACGAACATGGTGTCGCCGCCGTAGTCCTCGGCCACCAGGTTGTATTCGGTCAGCTGCGCCCGGATCTTGGCCGGGTCGGCGCCTTCCTTGTCGATCTTGTTGACCGCCACCACGATCGGCACGTCTGCGGCCTGCGCGTGGTTGATCGCTTCCACCGTCTGCGGCATGACGCCGTCGTCGGCGGCGACCACCAGGATCGCGATGTCGGTGGCCTTCGCACCACGGGCACGCATGGCGGTGAACGCCTCGTGACCCGGGGTGTCGATGAAGGTGATCGGGCGGACGGTGCCGTCCAGCTCGACCTCGACCTGGTAAGCACCGATGTGCTGGGTGATACCGCCGGCCTCGCCCTCGCGAACGGTGGCGTTGCGGATGGTGTCCAGCAGGCGGGTCTTGCCGTGGTCGACGTGACCCATGACGGTGACCACCGGCGGACGCTGTTCGAGGTCCTCTTCGCCGCCCTCGTCCTCGCCGTACGTGAGGTCGAAGGACTCCAGCAGCTCACGGTCCTCGTCCTCGGGCGAGACGACCTGAACCTTGTAGTTCATCTCGCTGCCGAGCAGCTCCAGCGTGTCGTCACCGACAGACTGGGTGGCGGTGACCATCTCACCGAGGTTGAACAGCGCCTGCACCAGCGAGGCCGGGTTGGCATTGATCTTGTCGGCGAAGTCGCTCAGCGAGGCACCACGGGCCAGCCGGATGGTCTCGCCATTGCCGTGCGGCAACCGCACGCCACCGACGACCGGGGCCTGCATGTTCTCGTATTCGGCGCGTTTCGCCCGCTTCGACTTGCGACCGCGCTTGGGGGCACCGCCGGGACGACCGAACGCACCGGCCGCGCCACCGCGCTGACCCGGACGACCACCGCCGCCACCGGGACGACCACGGAAACCTCCGGCGGCCGCGCCACCGGCGCCACCACCGCCACCGGCACCGCCGCCGCGGTAGTTACCGCCGCCGCCACCACCGGGACGACCACCGCCGCCGGCACCGCCGGGACC
>NZ_MBEJ01000001.1 GCF_001953975.1 Mycobacterium sp. NS-7484 | reverse complement strand
CGCCGACGTCGAGGGCTACCACTACCGCGAAATCGCCGCCCTGATGGGCACACCCGTCGGAACCGTGATGTCCCGACTGGCCCGCGGACGAAAGCGGCTGCGGGAGTTGCTCGCCGACGTGGCCCGGGACCGTGGCATCGGCCGCGACGCCGGTAAGGTTCAGGCTGCCGTGCCGTTGTCCTGACTCCGGGCCAGATACCCTCTGGCAACCGCAGTTTCGGCGAGCAACTCCCGCAGCCGCTTTCGTCCGCGGGCCAGTCGGGACATCACGGTTCCGACGGGTGTGCCCATCAGGGCGGCGATTTCGCGGTAGTGGTAGCCCTCGACGTCGGCGAAGTACACGGTCATCCGGTTGGCCGCAGGGATCGCGTCCAGTGCGTCCGCGATGTCGTCGTCGCGCATCGCTTCGAGCGCTTCCACTTCCGCTGACCGCAAACCCGAAGATGTATGCCGCCCCTCGGCGGACACCTGCCAATCGGTGATGTCTTCACACAGTTGCTCACCCACGGCGCGTTGGCGGGCGCGATAGCTGTTGATCCAGTTGTTGTACATGATCCGAAACAGCCATGCGCGCGCATTCGATCCTGGCTTGAACGTGTGAAAACCGCTGTAGGCCTTGAGAAGTGTCTCCTGCACGAGGTCTTCGGCGTCGTACCGGTTGTGGGTCAGGCGGCGCGCACCACGTTCGATCTGCTCGACGC